>JAFATA010000034.1 GCA_019244165.1 Pseudonocardiales bacterium
TCTGATCGGGCAACCCCGTGTCATCACACCCGACGATCCCCGCGCGCCACTGATCCAGGCAGGCGACCATCGTCTGCCTGGGGTCCAGCCGGGTATCGAGCACGTCCTCATCATCGCCCCCACCCCTGACAATTTCCGGCGTTCCTCAGAGCAGACAACAAGATCTTTAACGGTCACCCCCGCATCAACGAGGAGCAAGGGCCCCTAAACGGTCGTCGAGGGTGCGGACGGCGGCGGTTTGGTGCCAGGGCCGCAGGCCAGCGCGGGCCTGAATCAACCGCTCGGTCAGCCGGGCGGAGCT
Source organism: Pseudonocardiales bacterium (assembly GCA_019244165.1). Lineage (GTDB taxonomy): Bacteria > Actinomycetota > Actinomycetes > Mycobacteriales > Pseudonocardiaceae. The sequence continues at coordinate 302 of JAFATA010000034.1, forward strand.
GTTGCCCACTGTGATGTCTCCGGCATCACCGAGTAGCCGCGCCGCTTCGTCGATCTCATGACACTGCGTATACGCCTCACTGAGATCGACGATAGTCATCGCTGCGTCGCGTCGGAATTGCGACTGGTCCAGGACTTTGAGGGACTGCTGGGCATAGGAAAGAGCACGGTCAGTCTCACCGAGCTTGAGATGGCACCCGCCGCGAATCGAGATGTGTATCGCTTCGTCATACGTGCTATAGCTCGGGGTGTGGTCATCGACCCTGGTCAGTGCGGTGTGGGCCGTGTCGAGGGCGGTCAGGCAGGCGTCTTTTTGCCCGTCGGCGGCGTAGGCCCGCGCGGCCACATCGGCGGTGTAGGCACGCAACCGCAGGTCATCAGTGCGACCGGCCCACTGCCCGGCCGCAAGAGCATGGTCGATGCCGGTGCGCGGCGTGCCCTGCCAGGTCGCCAGGTGGCTCATCTCGCATAACACGAACGCGCCCAGCCCGGGGTTCTCCGCTTGGTGCGCCAGCGCGCGGGCATCCTCGTAGTAGTACCCGGCGTGGTCGAACCGCTTCAGGTCAAACGACAGCCACCCAGCCTGACGCGAGGCCTCGCTCAGCGCCGAGAGCAGCCGGGGCCGCAGCACGGCCGGACAATCGGGCTCCAGCGCCCGGGCCAAGTCCCACTGGGCCAGCACGGTAGCCAGGACCGCCTGTGGACCCAGCGCATAATCCTGCTGCCGGCAGTGCCCCAGCACCGCCTCAATGTGCTCGATGATCGGCGCGTCGACCCGGTGTGACCCGCCGAGCACCGACGCAATGCGCTCATGCTCATCACCGACAGTGACCGGCAGCACCGACGCGACGCTCGCCGCCCAGCTCAGGAGCAGCAGCGTGGCCGACGGTCCATGGTGTGCGCCCAACTGCGGAGAAACTGAACGAGCCGATGGTACGCCTCATCGTGGTCACGGGTCGTGATGCCCGCTGCGCGGTCAGGGAGCACCAGTGAGCCCAGGTACTGCAGGAGCAGGGCGATCAGCGTGTCCGGTAGCTGGAGGCCGGCCGCAGTCGCCCATACCGCGATATCACTGGGCACGACCAGCTTGGCCACGGGTGGAGGGATGGGTTGAGGTATCGCCCGTGCTGCGGGCTGTGCCCGGTTCAGCGCATCACGAGGCCGGAAATCAGGCAAGTCCACCAGCAAGTCACTGACCGCGCATTCGTACATCTCGGCCAGCTTGCTGCAGATATCGAACGAGGGGGCATGCCCCGTGGTACTCGGCCACGTCTCCCAATACGAGAACGCCTTGAACGTCTTCGGCTCATTGGGCCAGCGCTTGTTCCACTCCTCTGCGGCCTGACGCTGACTCCACCCGTGCACCTGAAACGATCACGACTGTCCCGGGTGGACTGAGGTCGGGAATACGGGCACGGAATGAGCCGATGGCCCCAGGGCCGGGAGGAATGGCCTACCCCAGCGCACGGTGGTCGCCTTTGCCGGTGGGTCGTGCGCTCCGCTTCTCGCACAGGCCCCGGTACCGGCAGGTGCCCCTCCCCCGAACCGCGCGCTGCTTCCGGGATGGACGCCCCCGGCTCTGGGTGCTGTCCTGCCGTACGGTGGCTAGGTGGAACACGTATGCGCGGGCAAGGTGCGGGATCTGTATTCGCTCGACGGTGACCTGCTGCTCGTCGCCTCGGACCGGATCTCAGTGTTCGACGTGGTCCTCCCGACGCCCATTCCGGACAAGGGTGCACTGCTCACGCAACTGTCGGCATGGTGGTTTCACCACCTCAGGAATGTGGCGCCCCATCATCTGATCTCCGCTATCGACGTGCCGCCGGAACTCCAGAACAGGGCGCTGCGCTGCACCCCGTTGCGGATGATCCCGGTGGAGTGCATCGCTCGCGGCTACCTGGCCGGTCTGGGGCTACGCGAGTACCAGCGCTCCGGCAGCGTCTCGGGAGTGGCGCTACCCGCCGGGCTGGTCCTGGGCAGCCGGTTACCCGAACCGATCTTCACGCCGACCACTAAGTTCTCCGACACCGGGCACGATGAGTTCATGACCTTCGACGAGATGGCCCGCGGCACCGGAGCCGATACCGCCGAACGGCTGCGTAGCCTGACCCTGGAACTGTACGCGAGAGCCGCGGAGCATGCGCTGGAAAATGGCATCATCATCGCGGACACGAAATTCGAGTTCGGCTGGGACTCCGCCGGGCAACTGACGCTCGGAGACGAAGCGATCACCTCGGATTCGTCACGTTTCTGGCTCGCCGAGAGTTGGCGGCCCGGCCAGCAGCAGCATTCCTTGGACAAGCAGTTCCTCCGGGACTGGGCAGTGCGCACGGGATGGGACCGCGAGCCACCCGGCCCGGTCGTTCCGCCGGCAATTGTGGCGGAAACGCGGCGGCGGTACGTCGAGGCCTACGAGCGGATCACCGGGGCTCCGTGGTCCCGTGGTCCCGCTAAGGCGCCGTAAGGTCGGGGGTATGACACTCACCGCGCAGCTGACCATCCCCGCTGACCTGAAACCCGCCGACGGGCGGTTCGGGTGCGGGCCATCGAAGATCCGTCCCGAGCAGCTGGCCGCCCTGGCGGCCACCGGTGCCTCGGTAATGGGCACCTCGCACCGGCGCAAGCCGGTGAAGTCGCTCATCGGGCGGATCCGCGCCGGATTGCGCGAGCTGTTCTCTCTGCCTGAGGGCTATGAGGTGGTGCTCGGCAACGGGGGCACCACCGCGTTCTGGGATGCCGCCGCGCTGGGCCTGGTCCGGGACCGCTCGCTGCACCTGAGCTATGGCGAGTTCTCCGCGAAGTTCGCCGCCGTGACCACGCGCGCCCCCTTCCTGGCCGACCCGGTGCTGGTCTGCGCCCCGCCGGGGGACGCACCGCAGCCGGTCGCCGATCCCTCCTGCGACCTCATCGGCTGGGCGCACAACGAAACCTCGACCGGGGTGATGGTTCCGGTATGCCGGCCGGCGCGTTCGCAGGGGGCGCTGGTGGCCATCGACGCGACCAGCGGCGCCGGTGGCCTGCCGGTGCAGGTCAGCGAGGCCGATGTCTACTACTTCGCGCCGCAGAAGTCCTTCGCCTCCGACGGTGGGCTGTGGATCGCCTTGCTCAGCCCGGCCGCGCTGGAGCGGATCGCTGAGATCAGCTCATCATCCCGGTGGGTGCCGGAATTCCTCTCGCTGAGCACCGCGCTGGACAACAGCCGCTCCGATCAGACCTACAACACCCCGGCGGTGGCAACCCTGCTGCTGCTGGTGGACCAGATTGAGTGGATGCTGGCCGGCGGCGGGCTGCCGTGGTGTGTGGCACGCACCACCGACTCCTCCTCGCGGCTGTACTCCTGGGCCGAGTCCTCGCCGTACGCGACGCCCTTCGTCACCGACACCGCTAAGCGCTCGCTGGTGGTCGGCACCGTGGATTTCACCGAGCGCGTCGACGCCGCTGCGCTGGCCGCCGTACTGCGGGCCAATGGCATCGTGGATGTTGAGCCCTACCGCAAGCTCGGCCGCAACCAGCTAAGAGTTGGGATGTTCCCGGCCGTTGATCCGGATGACGTCTCGGCGCTCACCGCATGCATCGACTGGGTGGTGGAACGACTGAGTAATTGACTAGCGGCGTAATTGACTAGCGGCGTAATTGACTGGCGGCGCGCCTCCTCCCGGTGGTGCCCCCACCGGCCTACGGTGGGGGCACCGATGCGGAGGTCCGGGGATGCGCGCGCTGCGAGTGGCCGGTCTGGGGGTCGACGGCCAGGCGGTGATCCTGGAGACGGCTACCCAGCGGCCCGGCGAGCAGCGGGAACGGTTCATCCTGCCGGCGGATGACACCCTGCGGGCGGCGCTGCGGGGTGATCTCCCGTGCCTCGAGGCGATCGAGACCAAACTGGAGAGCCAGATGCGCCCCCGGGAGATTCAAGCTCGGATCAGAGCCGGAGCGTCCGTCGAGGAGGTGGCTGCCGCCGCTGGTGCGCCCAGCGAGCGGATCGAGTCTTTCGCCCACGCGGTACTGCTGGAGCGATCCCACATGGCTGCGCTGGCCCGGCGCGCCCACCCGGTGCACGCCGACGGGCCCGATGTGCGCACCCTGGAGAAGATCGTCACCGAGGCTTTCCGCCAGCGGGGTCACGACGCCGGCTCGGAGACCTGGAACTCAGCGACCTGGAACTCAGCGACCTGGGACTCGTGGCGCGGCGAAGACGGCACGTGGGTGGTGGCGCTGCGCTGGCGGGCCGGTCGGTCGGACAACCAGGCGCGGTGGGCGTTTCACCCCGGCGCGCACGGCGGCACCGTCACCGCGATCGACGACCACGCCACCGACCTGATCGATCCGCAACCAGCCGCGCCGCTACGCGCGGTGCCAGACGACGCGGTGCCAGACGACGCGACGCCAGACGACGGAGGGTCACACCGCCCGGCCAATCCGTCCCGCACCTCCCGCGCAATCGTCCCCTCCTGGGAGGACGTGCTCCTCGGGGTCCGCTCCCCCCGAAGTTGACTTCCGTCAGCGAGGGTGAGGCACACCCAAGATCAGCGTAGGGGCGACCGCTAACCTAGCAGGGACAGCAGCAGGGCAATCCAGGTGACGATGATGCCTACCGCGGCACCGTAGGCCACCCACCGCCAGATTGGGGTCGCCCGGCTCAACCAGATCGACGGCGCCAGCGCCCCGGCCACCAGCAGGTTCGCCAGGACGACGAAGCCGGTACCGTACGGCTCCAGCCGTTGGGACACGCTGAGCAACGCGATCATGATGATCGCTGCCGCCACGACGCTGACGGTGAGGCCGCTGCCCCACGGCGTCGGCTCGCCAGGCTGCATCCCTGCGCCGCCGCGGTCCACGCCGAGTACTGTAAGCAGCAAAGCCGTCGGGCCCGACCGGAGAGCGTAGGTCGGGCCCGACGTGTTCCAACTGCGGTGCCAGGACTCCCACCACGAAGCCGGCGCCGCTTAAGTTAGGCTAACCTTCGCTGGTTGTCAACCGTGTTAGCCTGCCTTATGCCGCCCCCTCCGCTGCCGCGTGGCCTCACCGACCCGCGGCCGGTGTTCGGCGTCGGCACTCTCGCGTGGTTCGCTGCGGCGTTGGTGCTGCGGCTCGCCGGTGGGCCACCAGAGTGGATCTGGGCGTGCCTAACCGGTGGGCTACTCGGTCTGGCCGGCTTTGCGCTGCTCCGCTGGCAGCTCAGCGCGATCCGGTGTGGGTCCCGCAGCGCCCGGCGAGACTTGTTCTGACCTCTCCGCCGTGGCCGGGACACCGTGGTCAATCTGAGTGACGAGCATCTCAAGATCATCGCAGGGCGAAACCTGCCTGACTCGGTCGGCCAGCAACAGCCAGCCGTGCCCGTTGATGCACGAGATGCGCAGGCGCCCGATGGGCTCGCCGGTGCCCTGGAGATGGAACCTGCCCTCGACGATTGCTACCAGGCCGCACGTCGGGCAGCACACCACACCGTTCATGGGCGACGAGAAGGGGACCGCACCGGCGACGGACATCCCACGCCCTCCCATTGATTTCATAGGTTGTGGGCCCGCCCGGGTGGTGCGGGCGTGCCCACAACGTACTCCCGCGCAGCCCAGCATCGCACGGAACTCGGCATCCGCACAAGCGGGGAAAGAAGCCCCTTAGCTGCGCATGAGCGGAGTTTATCACCCTCTGCCGTCTCCGGTGCCGGGTCCGGGCAGCGTCCGCGTGGTGGTCACGGCGCGCCGGGGTCCAGTGCCCCTACTCGCACCTCACAACGTGTGGCTAGAGTACGCCGCACACGAAACGGAGGTACACAAGTGCTCATAAATGCTTGTCTCGGCAAGAACTCGCTGAGATGGTCAATACCTGAGTTTGGGACCACCACACGATGGTAGCGGCCAGCACTAAATTATATCGGCCAGCTGGAACGCGGAAAAATTCGCTGGCCCGGTAAATTACATAATTATATCGAGAAGCCCTCCGGGCGATCTTTAAGGTTCCCACCGATTCCGTGTTGGGTCTCACGGTGCAAAAGGTTTCATGTGGCGCAGCCGGTCGCTGCGCAGCAGCAGGGCGGCGCGCACCGGGTCGGCGGCGTGCACAGTGCCCTGCGGGGTAACCCAGAACGGCACCGCGTGCTCGGCACCGCCGTGACGGACCCGCAGCCGCTCGTGGAGCCGCAGCGTCCCGTCCGGGACGGCGAGTCCCGCGGCGGCGCACACCGCGACCACCTCCACCAGCTCGACCCACCGCACCATCCGCCCGCCACCGGCGTCGAGCAGCTCGGGTGCGATCCGCTCGGAGGCCAGCGGCAGGTCCAACAGGTCAGCCAGCAGGACAGGGTCGCCACCGGACACTAGCTCACCGGCCGGCAGTACCGCTGCCAGCCACGGAGAGTCGAGCACTACCGCGCGCTCAGCGTCAATCACCTCGCCGGTCACCGCCCGTACCCGGGCGGGGGGCGCCACGTCGGTGGGCTCGAGCTCGGCGCTGGCCAACGCGGCATGCGCGGTGTGCACCACCCCGGGGGCGAGCGTGCGAGCCGGATCGGCCAGCCGGGCCAGCAGGTCGGCAGCGTCAGCGGGTCCAGTAATGCTCAACCCGGTGCGCACCCCGGCGGCGACGAGCAGCGTCTCGTCGAGGTCACCCTGGGGGAGCACGTCGTAGAGGCCCTCCAACTCCACTGCCCCAGCCAGGCGCCAGTGCGGTGGTGGGTGACCGCCGAGCCGGGCGTGCCGGGCCAGCCACCAGCCGGTGTAGCCGCCGGGCTGGCGCAGCGCGGCCAGGCCAGCGGGGTCGGCGGCGATCCGGCGGAGCGCCGCTGGCCAGCACTGATCGTCGACGAGGTCCAGGTCCCGGACGGCGAGCAGCCGCGCGGGCGAGCTGCGCTGCGTGCGCTGCGCCTGCGCCCACCACTGCTCCTCGGCGTCCAGATCGTGGTCTGGTCCTTGCGGGTGGGCCTCGTCGAGCACCGCGAACGAGTCCAGCACCCCGACCGAGCGCAGCGCGGCGTCGTCATACTCGGCGGCGAAGGCGGGACACAGCACACCCAGCGGCGTGTCCGGGGTCAGCAGCTCCCGTAACGCCCCACCGGGCAGCACCAGCTCGTCGGCGCGTCGCCACACCCCGGCGTCATCCGGCAGCGCCAGCGCGCCCAGCCAGGGCCGGGCAGTGCCATGGCTGGGCGCGGGGGTTAGGAGAGCAGCCAACGACACCACTGCCCGCGCCAGTCCGGTGACGTCCAGGCCGTCCTCGGCGTCCTCGACACTGCGCTCCACGGCGGGACGCAGCGCATCCAGCAGTTCCGCGGGGCCCGCCGGCTGTGCCCCGAGCCGCTCCAGCAGGGGATGCGCAGCGTCGGGATGCACCAGCCGCAGCTGCTCCGCCACCACCCCCTCGAGATCACCGCCGGTACCCAGCAGTACCCCCCGCGGGCCGGTGATAGTGCGCCCGTCCCGCAGCGGGACCGGCAGCGCACCGAGTTCCTCGCGGGCCGCCGGATCGGCGTCCAGCAGCGGGGTCAGGGCCGCATAGCAGCGGCGCCACCAGGACGGTGGGCGCTGCTGCCCGGCCAGCAGCTGGGCGATGGCCGCCGCGGAAAGCCGGGTCACCCCCAGGGCGGCGAGTGCGGCGGTGTGCGCCGGCGCAGCCAGTTCCCCCTCGAGCAGGTGGGGGGTGAGCTCAGCGAGCAGGTCAGCCAGCTCGGGCAGGGGCACCTCCAGCACCAGGGCCTGCGCTGGCGAGACCTCCCCACCGCGGGCGCCGGGCAGCCACCGGGCCGCTCGCAGCGCCGCGATCACCGCCTGCCGCAGCTCCGCGTCGAACTCGCTGCCCGGGAAGGCGGGGGTGGGCACCAGCGCGGTGCGCTGACCCGGCGCCAGCACAGTGGCCAGCTGCGGGTAGGCCCGCGCGGCGGCGTCGAGGAGCAGACGGGCAGCCGGTCCAGGATGGACGTGCCGCCGTGAGGAGTCCACCGGCACCGTGCCGATCAGCCGGGCGGGCAGGGTGAGCCGCTCCGCGGTGGGGGTGGGCGCGTGCAGCACCTCCCCGTTCAGCGGTACCGTGGCGCCCTCAGAGTCGACAGGCAGTGCCCAGCACAGGCTCCACTCCCGTCGCACCTCGGGGCCCAGCCCGGCCAGTGCGGAGGCCGGAAACAGCCCGGTCCGCCGCACCACCCGCCACCGGCGCACCGTGAGACCGTCGTGCACCAGCACCGGGTCCTCGCCTTCGCGGCGCAGCACCCGATCACCGATGTCGATGCGGTGCAGCCACGGCAACGCCAGCAGCAGCTCAGCGGCCTCGTCGGTGAATGCCGCGAGCAGCGCCTGCGGGTCGATCCCGGCGCGCAGCGGCAAGTGGACCTCGGTGTCGAACCCCGGTGGCACCTCGCCGTCGGCGGACCACACCAGCCGCAGCACCGGGGGCCGGCCACCACGCCGGCTCAGCTCGGCGCACAGCGCCGGGTCATCGGACAGCGCGGCCACGGTGCGGTGCGCGGAGAACTCCACCCCACCGGTGCGGGAGACCACCCGCGGTGCGTCGGTGACGCCCAGCACCGCCGCGAAGCCGACTCCGAACCGGCCGACGCTGTCGCTGCCCCGTTTGGCGGAGGCGCGCAGCGCGGCCAGCGCGGCCACCCCGGCCCGGTCCAGCGGCATCCCGGTGTTCGCGGCGCGCAGTTCGGTCCCCTCGACGATGACCCGGAGCTGTCCGGGGGTTCCCGCGCGCTGCGCGGCGTCGGCGGCGTTCTGCGCCAACTCGACGAGCAGCCGGTCGGGGTACCCGAGCAGAGCCAGCTCGGACTCGGCGTTGGCGTCCTCGCGGAACCGGGTCGGGGATCCCCGCCAGGCGGCCAGCACCCCGGCCCGCAACGCCACCGTGCCGAACGGGTCAGTGTCCCTCACGCGACTATTCACGGACGCTACTGTTCACCAATGCGGCCCTCGCGGCGTCACTCCCCCGGCGTCCGCGGCACCAACTCCAGCTCAGCGTCGTCGTAGATCAGCTCGGCCACCGGTACCGCTGGGCTGGTGTCCACCCTCACCTCGGAATGCGCCCCGCAGCCGAACTCGGCGTGCACCACCTGCCCGTCGGCGGGGGCCAGGTCGTTACCGCAGACCCCGAGGGCAGCCGCCAGCAGGCCACCGAGCGGGAGGTAGAAGCCGCAGGTGACGCACTGGCCGGGGGCGCTGCGGGCCATCTCCGCATCAGGGCCGCGGTCACTATCGCGCCAGCGCTGCACCAGGGCCAGCCGGGCATCGCGGCTCAGGACCCGGGGTCGTCCCAGCCCGAGTTCCGGGCTGAGGTCCCCTACCGCCGGGTCGTCGTCGAGGAGGTAGCCGGGCACCAGCCGCGGGTCATCCGGGTCGGCTGGGAGCAGATCCCCCACCCCGAGGTCACCGGCCCGGAGCCGCTGGGTCCACGGCAGCCAGGACGGGGCGACCAGCGCATCCGGGCCGGCCAACAGCACCACCTCACTGACCGTCACCGGCGTCGCCGGGCCTGCGGAGGCCACCGTGACCGCCCAGCGCCACCCGCGGTAGCCGGGGAGCTCGGCGTCGAACAAATGCGTGACCGCCCCACCTTCCTCGGTCTGCACCCCCACATGCTCGCCTACCGGGTGGTCACCAGCCTCGGCCTGCGCCGCCTGCCGGGCCAGCTCGACGGCCCCCTCGACAGCCGCAGAGAGGTCCCGCGCCGGGGACGAACCTGGCGCGGTAGCGTTGCCCATCACGACTCCGATTGTGCCGCACCAGCCCGCCGCGCTGACAACCCGGCCGGCGCGGCCGGGCATCCCCCTCGGGGTAACTGTGGTATTGGTGGCCGGGGTCCTGGCCACCGCGGTGCTGGCCGGCTGCGCCCCCCGGCATCTGGGCGCTACGGGCACTCCGGGCGCGGAGCAGTTGCACGTGCAGGTCCTGGCCACCCTGTCGCACGACACCACGATGTACACCGAGGGTCTGGAGATCCACCACGGGGTGCTCTACGAGAGCAGCGGGCTGGTCGGGCAGTCCCGGATCCGGGCTAGCGCCCTACCCGTATCGTCGGCTCTTCAAGGCCGGCCAACCCGGGGGTTGGCCGGCCTTGAAGAGCACCCCTCCGCCACCACCACGCTGCGCGAGGCGGCGCTGCCCGCCCCCCTGTTCAGCGAGGGCATCACCGTCGCCGGGGATCGGTTGTGGCAGCTGACCTGGACCAGCGGGATAGCGATCGAGCGCGATCCGGTGACGCTGGCGCAGCGCCGCCAGGTGAACTACCAGGGTGAGGGGTGGGGGCTGTGCTACGACGGGCACCGGCTGGTGATGAGCGACGGCTCGTCACGGCTGACCTTCCGGAACCCGGTGAGTTTCGCCCCGTCTGGCCAACTGGAGGTCCGCCTGGAGGGCGAGCCGGTGCGAGCGCTCAACGAGCTAGAGTGCGCCGGTGGCGTGATCTGGGCCAATGTCTTCCCGACCGACCGCATCGTGCGCATCAATCCCCGCACCGGTGAGGTGAGCGGAGTGGTGGACGCCTCCGGTCTGCTCAAGGCGCCGCCGCAATCTACCGAGGATGTGCTCAACGGCATCGCCGCGATCCCGGGCACCGACGAGTTTCTGATCACCGGCAAGCGCTGGCCGTTGCTGTTCCGGGTGCGTTTCGTCCCCTCGACACCAAGGAGTTGATCACTTTCTGGTGCTGGGACTCTCCCGGTGGTGCAGGATAGAGCCCGTGAAGCGGCCCGCAGCCCTGATCCGGGGAGCTGCCTGGCGAAGCAGGCATCTGCTCTCCGGTGGCGTGCGGCGCTTACACCAGGCCACCACGGCCGACGGCGCGGGCAGTTCCGGGCTCTCCGCGCTGACCTACGCGGCGATGACCGACTACGCGGCCAATGCGGCCATCGCCGTGGCACTGGCCAACACGCTGTTCTTCGCCGCCGCCACCGCGCAGAGCCGGGCCAACGTGGCGCTCTACCTGCTGATCACGGCAGCACCGTTCGCGGTGATCGCCCCGGTGGTCGGGCCACTGCTGGACCGGCTGCAGCACGGGAGGCGGGCGACGATGGCGCTGTCGTTCGCCACCCGCGGCCTGCTGCTGATCGTGATGGCGGCGCACGTCCACGACTGGCTGCTCTACCCCGCAGCGCTGGGCTACATGGTGCTGACCAAGTCCTCTGGAGTGCTGCAGGCAGCGGTGATCCCCCGGGTGCTCCCGCCGGGAATCACCCTGGTGAAGACCAACTCGCGGCTCACCGTGTTCGGGCTGGTCGCTGGGGGGGTGGCCGGCGCGCTGGCCGCCGGGATCGCGGCGCTGACCGGATCACCGGGAGCGCTGCTGTTCACTGCGGTGATCTGCGTGAGCGGAGCGGGTCTGTGCCTGCGCATCCCGTCCTGGGTGGAGGTGACCGAGGGTGAGGTTCCGGCCTCCCTGCGCAGCGAAGCTACCGGGGCCTCCGCGCGGGTCCGCCAACCGATGGGTCGCCGCGTGGTCGTCGCGCTGTGGGGCAACGCGAGTGCGCGGGTGCTCACCGGGTTCCTCACGCTGTTCGTGGCGTTCGCGGTGAAGGCCCAGACCGAGGGCTCACCAGGACGGCAGGTGGTGCTGCTCGGCGTGGTCGGTGCGGCGGCCGGGGCAGGAGGCTTGCTGGGCAACGCGGTCGGGATGCGGACCCACTTCGGCAGGCCCGACCAGGCCATCGTCGGGTGCGTGACCGCTGGGCTGGCCATGGCGGTGCTTGCCGCGCTGGTGCCGGGCATCGCCAGTGCGGCAGCCACGGCCCTGGTGGCGGCGACGGTCAGCGCGGTGGCCAAGGTCTGCCTGGACGCGGTGATCCAGCGGGGCGTGCCGGAGGTGTCCCGCGCCTCAGCGTTTGGCCGATCGGAAACCGTGCTCCAAACGGCCTGGGTGCTGGGCGGCGCGCTGGGCGTGCTGCTGCCACCCATCTACTGGATCGGCTTCGCCTCGGTCTCGGTGCTGCTCGGCCTGGGACTGGCCCAGACCGTGCTGATCCGGCGCGGATCGTCGCTGATTCCCGGTTTCGGCGCGGGCCGCCCGCCCCGCCAGCACCCGGCCACCCGCCCCCGCCCGATGGGCCACGAGTTCTGAGGGTCTGCGGGGCGACCGGCACCGGGTCAGTCAGGGATCCAGCTCGTGGGCCACCGCCCGCACCAGCTCCCCGATCCGCTTGGTGGTGCGACGGTCGGGATAGCGGCCTCGGCGCAGGTCGGGCTGGACCCGCGACTCCAGCAGCCTGATCATGTCGTCGATCATGCCGTGCAGTTCCTCAGCCGGACGGCGCCGGGCCTCCGCCACCGACGGCGGTGGGTCCAGCAACCGCACCGACAGGGCCTGCGGGCCGCGCCGCCCGTCCGCCACCCCGAACTCGACCCGCTGGCCAGTCTTGAGATCCGTTATCCCGTTCGGCAGCGCGTTGGCTCGCACGTAGACGTCAGTACCGCCATCCTGCGTGACAAAACCGAAGCCCTTGCCCGCGTCGTACCACTTGACCTTGCCGGTCGGCACTGACCTCACCGTTCCCTTGTGGACTACCGCCTGCCGGAGGTGCACGACCAGCAAGACGAACGCGCCCCGAACACACCCGGGACGCGTGTGCACCAGTTTACGACTTCTGGCCGTCCTTCAGGCGCTTGCCGTCCCATGAATGTGGCCGCCTCAGGCATACTTCGTGGCGGCCAGCTCACCCAGCCCGAATAGCTCCACCGAGCGTTCACGCATTTCCTGCTTGCGGACCTTGCCGGTGACGGTCATCGGGAACTCCTCCACCACGTGCACGTACCGAGGTATCTTGTAACCCGCCAGCTTGCCGGTGGCGTAGTCCCGCACTGCCTCGGCGGTGAGTTCGGGCGCACCCGGCCGCAGCCGCACCCAGGCGCACAGCTCCTCGCCGTAGCGCGCGTCGGGCACGCCGATCACCTGCGCATCCAGGATATCCGGGTGAGTGTGGAGAAACTCCTCGATTTCCCTCGGGTAGACGTTCTCACCGCCGCGGATGACCATGTCCTTGATCCGACCGGTGATGTTGAGGTAGCCCTCGGCATCCATCACCGCGACGTCCCCGGTGTGCATCCAGCGGGCCTGGTCGATCACTTCGGTGGTCTGGTCGGGCTGTCCCCAGTAGCCGAGCATGACCGAGTAGCCCCGGGTGCACAGCTCGCCGGGGGTTCCGCGCGGCACCGTCAGGCCGGTGGCTGGGTCGATAATCTTCACCTCGAGATGCGGATGCACCCGGCCGACCGTGGATACCCGCCGCTCCAGCGGGTCGTCGGCCCGGGTCTGGGTGGACACCGGGGAGGTTTCGGTCATGCCATAACAGATGGTCACCTCCCTCATGCCCATCCGCTCCACGACCTGCTTCATCACCTCCACCGGGCACGGCGAACCCGCCATGATCCCCGTCCGCAACGACGACAGGTCGGGGGAGCACTGATCGGGCTGCGGGGAATCCAGGTGAGCCAGCATGGCGATGAACATCGTGGGCACCCCGTACAACGACGTGCACCGTTCCTGCGCGAGGGCCGACAGGGTCGCCGCCGGTTCGAACGACGGCGCCGGGTACACCAGGCAAGCGCCGTGCGAGGTGGCGGCCAGGTTGCCCATCACCATGCCGAAACAGTGGTAAAGCGGCACCGGCAAGCAGATCCGGTCCGCCTCGGTGTAGCCGCACAGCTCGCCCACGAAATAGCCGTTGTTGAGGATGTTGTGATGCGACAGCGTGGCGCCCTTGGGGAAGCCGGTGGTGCCCGAGGTGTACTGGATGTTGATCGGCTCGTCCGGGGACAGCGCCGCCTGCCTGCCGGCGAGCCGCGCTGCGGCACCACCCCGCGCGAGCAGCGCCTCCCACTGCGCGGAACCGATCAGCACCACCCGCTCCAACGTGCCGCAGCGCGGCCGCACCTCAGAGACCATCGCGGCGTAGTCGGCGTTGCCGAGCGACGGCGCCGCGACCAGCAGCCGGATCCCGGCCGCCGTGAGCACGTATTCCAGTTCGCCGCTCCGGTATGCGGGGTTGATGGTGACCAGGATCGCGCCGATCTTCGCGGTGGCGTACTGGGTGAGCATCCACTCCGGGCAGTTTGGGGCCCAGATGCCGACCCGCTCCCCCTTGCCGATCCCGGCGGCCAGCAGCCCGCGCGCCATCGCGTCGACCTCGGTGCGCAGCTGCGAGTAGGTCCACCGACGGCCGCTCGGGCAATCGACCAGCGCCTCTCGGTCGCCGTAGCGGGCAACCGTGCGGTCAAAGCTGTCACCGATGGTGTCCCCCAACAACGGCACCGCCGAGACCCCCGACGCATACGACGCAGCACTCACGATCAATCCTCACCGTCCCATCATGGACGCCGACGCCGCTACCGCTTATTCATGTCCCCCCGGGGTCTCGATCATGACTTGGGTCGACTTGACTACAGCCACCGCAAGGACCCCCGGCACGAGCCCCAGTTCCCGGGCTGCCTCGCTGCTCATCAGGGAGACCACCCGGTGCGGTCCGCACTGGAGTTCCACCTGGGCCATCACCCGATCGGTGGTCACCTCGGTCACGAGGCCGACGAACCGGTTGCGGGCCGATCGGTCCACCAGGGAGGGATCGCGCGGGGTGTGGGCCTGCAACTTGGCGAACGCCGCCAACTCCACCCCATCCACGGCCTTGCGGCCACCAGCGTCCCGGATCGCGGTCAGTTGCCCGGAATCCGCCCAGCGCCGGACGGTGTCGTCGCTGACGCCGAACAGCTCAGCGACTTCTGACATCCGATAGTGCGGCATGTTACGGAGAGTACCTCCGCAAGGGCGGTCACCACACTAAGCCGTCGCGGCGAAGGCGCGTGCGCTATGCTGGTTGTTTGTGGTGACCGTACGTTACTTCGCGGCAGCACGCGCCGCTGCTGGCCTGTCGAGCGAGAACCTCGACGTCGGCGACGGCGCCACGGTGGGCGACGCGCTCGACTCGCTCGCCGCCCGGCACGGGGAAGCGCTGCGCAAGGTGTTGGCCGCCTGTAGCTTCCTGCTCGATTCGGTTGCGGTGCGTGACCGCTCCACGCCGCTGCCGGCCGGTGCACAACTGGACATCCTCCCGCCGTTCGCGGGCGGCTAAGGTCGTAGGCGTCCCAACTCCAAGAGCCTGTCCCAACTCCAAGAGCCTTACGGGCAGTTCACCCACGCCTCCGAGCCGTCGGAGAACTCCTGCCGCTTCCAGATAGGCAGTTGCAACTTCACCTCGTCCACCAGCGCTGCGCACGCCACGAAAGCCGGGCCACGGTGGGCCGCGGACACCGCACAGGCCAGCGCGGAGTCGCCGATCGCCAGGGGCCCGATCCGGTGGCTGACGGCCAAGGCGAGCACTTCTGGGTGGGCCGCGGCGATCTGGGCCGCCACTCGCGTGATCACCTCACTGGCGCTGGGATGGCTGGAGTACTCCAGCGCGCGCACTTTCCGGCCACCGTCATGGTCGCGGACCACACCGGAGAAGCTCACCACGGCACCGGCGTCCGAGCGGCCCACCAGGCGGGCGTGTTCCTCGACATTCAGCGGATCGGTGGTGATCACTGCGCGCAGCACGACGCCTGAGGTGCCGGGGGCTGCCGGCACACCGGGTTCGTGATCACGGGTGTGCGTGGAGGGAGCTGGCTGGCCGGTTCCGCTGCCGGCGTGATCCGCGCCGTGGAGCTGCTCGATGGCATGCTCCAGCACCTGGTCGAGGACACTCAAGCCGTCCCGGACTCCCCCGGTGGAGCCTGGCAGGTTGACCACCAGGGTGCGGCCGGCCACTCCCGCCAGCCCGCGGGAGAGCACCGCGGTGGGCACCCCGGGCAGCCCGGCCGAGCGGATCGCGTCCGCTAACCCCGGCAAACGCCGGTCCAACAGCGGTTCGGTGGCCTCCGGGGTGCGGTCGGTGGGGCTGATGCCGGTACCGCCGGTGGTGAGCACGACGTCGACCTCCTCGGCCACCGCCTCTGCGACCGCGTCGCGTACCGGCGAGCCGTCCGGGACCACCACGGGGTTCGGGGTCTGATAACCACGCTGGCACAACCAGTCGACGATGACGGGACCGGTGCGGTCGAGATAAACACCGGCGGCCGCGCGGTTGGACGCCACCACGACCACGGCACGACGCGTCGTTGTTGTCATGGGTCCTCCTGGGTTGTTGATGCCGCCGGCCGGGTCCACAGGCCGCTGTCCCCGCCCACCTTGCGCTCTAAGCGCACCGCGTCAAGGACGGCGGCGGGGTCGAGCGCCTTGAGCATGTCGTGCAGCGTCAACCCAGCGACCGCCACCGCGGTGAGCGCCTCCATCTCCACACCGGTGCGGTCAGTGGTGCGGACCGTGGCGGTGATCCGAACCTCGTGGCCCGAGGCGTGCAGGTCCACCGTCACCGCGGTGAGCGCGAGGGGATGGCACAGCGGAATGAGCTCAGGCGTTCTCTTGGCCGCCATGATGCCCGCAATGCGGGCCGTGGCCAGCGCATCGCCCTTGGGGAGCCCTTCGCCACGCAGGAGCCGCACCACTTCCCCGGTGGTGCGCACGACACCCGAGGCAACCGCCTCCCGCACGGAGGCCCGCTTATCCGAGACGTCGACCATCCGGGCCGCGCCACGATCGTCCACATGGGTCAACTGTCTCTCGGAATCCACCGAGGTAATCCTACGACTGCGGCGGTCCGTGGTGGTGGCGCATACGCCGGAGGGGCTGGCACCCTCTCCTGGTGCCAGCCCCTCCGGAATGTGTCGGTCAGCCCGATATACATCAGACCCGATACAGGTCAGATCAGTGGGTGACCGGCAGGTGCGCCTTCACCGGATGCGGTGACGGAGCCTCCTGCTTGTGGTGCTCGGGAGGACGCCCCTCGTGGTGGTGCTCTTCACGACAGCTGGCAGAGGAGATCACGATCTCTTCCAGCGCCTTAGGACCACCCATGAGCCTGTTGAGGTTCGGGTTGAGCAACTTAAGCTCGTTCGCCAGATCTCCGACGGTGGGAGCGGATTCCTCCGGTGGCGCAGACTTGGCAGGTTCCGACGACTTGGCATCTGCCGACTTGGCATCTGCCGACTTGGCATCTGCTGGCTTGGCATCTGCTGACTTAACATGAGCGGCCTGCAGCTGATCCATGGTCGGGACCTTCAGGCTCTTGGGCGCCAGGCTCTGGAAAAGACCGAGGTCCTTCGGTGAGATCGCCGTTCCAAGCTTGTCTTCTGGCAGCAGCGTGATCACCGCAGCGTCGACCGTGAGCTTGTCGTGGTCCTTGTGGTGCCGGTTGAACTCGACCTTGACCACGGGCGAGAGGTTCAGTCCCGCCCCCGAGTAGGGCGCAGGGCTACCGTCACTGCCGAGGATCGAGGAGTCACCGTGGCCGTTGTCACAGAATGCCTCGATGAGCTTCGCGTGCAGCCCGAGGACGTTCACGTTGACAGCCTGTGCCTTGGACCGGTAACGCTCCGCCTCGACCTTGAGCACCCCGACATAAAGGCCATCCTTATGCGGCCCGGGGACCTCGAGCAGTGCCTTGTGGCCATCAGGCGGTGCCTCGACAAATGGAGTCGGCGAAATAGGCACCAAGCCTTCCGCGGCAATCCCGAACGCCGAGGCGGTAGGCTCTTCGCCAGCGGAGCCGGACAGGGTCCCCAGCAGCAGGGCCGCAACGGCGGTGGCAGCACCGACGCTGGCAGCACTGGCGCCGGCGAGCTTCCTACTGTTCACATGCTGTCCTTTCATTCGTTTCAGTTCTCGTCGATGAGCACGAGCGTCCCCAAAGGAACTTGAATTAACTGGTGAAGCGCATCTTGTGGCACCCGAATACAGCCATCGCTGGAGCGCGTACCAAAGACATTGGCCGTAGGCCAGGTGTGGATCGCGACGGTTCCCGGGCCGCCACCAAAACTGTTCAAAGTAGGGCTGTGGGTACCTAACGGCAGGATCACCGACGAGTACCGCTGAGCGGTGTCGCTGAACGAGCCAAGCAAGAAGGTCCGTCCCGCGGGGGTGGGAGCGGACTCCTTGCCAATACCCACAGTCCAAGTGCCGAGGCGCTGGCCCCCCTTGAACAGCTCCATACTGAGGGAACGAAGGTGTACCCGGATGAGATACGGGGTGAGTGCACGATCGAGTGCAGTCTCGGTTACCCAGCCCGTGGAGCCGTTGGGTCGGGAAGGCAGCAGCACCTGCACCCACCCGGGTTGCTGGGCGATCACCGGCAACCAGGTGTCGCCAATCTGTTGGGGGCCAAGCCGGGCGATCGCGGCACCGCCAGGGGCGGCATACACCACAATTTCCTCTCGCGGGTGAACCACGGTGCCGTCAGTGGCCGTCAGCGGACCGGGGTCAAGAGGCGCCCCGTCGATGACGGTGTAGGTGGTGCTCTTGGGCAATGCCGTGGGATCAGCCGGGACTACCGCTGGCGGGATCGTGGGCGGCGGCGGGAGCAGGACGGGCGCCGACGGTGGCGCGGCCGTGCTGGTCTGCCCAGCCCTCGTGGGCGCCACGAAGGACGCCACCACGATCACCAGCGCTACCAGGAGAACCCCACAGGCTGCGCACGCGATCAAATAAGGACGATCGAACAGCCGGAACGATCTAGGAGGACGTTGAGCCATGACCTCTGGTGGTGTCGGACGAGCAGAACATAGATGACTCGCCCTCCCCGAACGGGCGATCCCGCTCGGGCCAACGACGCTCTGAGGTCCACTGGGGCCGCGCGGTGAGGCGCACCATAACGGACCCGAAAGCGGACCCGGCGCCGGACCCGGTGGCTAGGTCGTGTCCCGTAGATCACTGAACGAGGGGGCAGGCCTGATCTTGGCTGCTCTCCATGCGGCGGCAGGAGGGTCGATCACAGACGACAAGATCTACGGGATGCGCCCTAGGTCTCGCTCCGGTTGATCTCGGTATGCGGGTGCTGGTACGGGAGCTGGTCGGCGGGCAGCGGGAAGCTCACCTCACCGAACGGGGACAGCGCGCCCTGCAGGGGAGCGGCCAGCTCGCTGACCGGTTGGTCCTCCTCTGACCAACTCGGCCAGTTCGGGTCGATGCGGTCGTTGCGCTTGGCCACAGTCTCTCCTAGCCCGCTCTCCTAGCCCGCCAGATACCTGACTGCCGTCCAGTATGACCGATGCCGAGGCGATCAACTTCCCGTGTAGCCAGCTCTTCAAGGCCGGCCAACCCCCGGGTTGGCCGGCCTTGAAGAGCACCCCGATATAGCCAGCAGATATAGCCAGCAGAGTCACGGGACGCACCGGGAGGGCTCTCGCTATCCTGAGGCCGATGCCCGGCACCGCACTTGCTGACTGGCTGCGCGCCCGAGACGACGCCACGCTGGCCCAGCTCCTGCGCCTCCGCCCGGACCTCGCCGTCCCCGCTCCGGCCGATTCGACCGTGCTGGCCACCCGGGCCGAGATGCCGGCATCGGTGGCCCGGGCCTGCGAGGACCTCGACCGATTCACCCTGGTAGTGCTCTGCGCACTGGTAGTAGCCGGCGCCGACACCGCACCGGTGCACCGCCAGGCCCTGGAGCAACTGCTCGGTCGAGACGTTGCCGCCGAACGGGTTACCCAGGGTGTGGACACGTTGCGGTGCTGCGCCTTGGCGTGGGGCGAGGATGAGGCGCTCATGGTGGCACCGGCAACGCGGGGGGTCATCGGACCGCATCCTGGCGGTCTGGGTCGTCCCGCCGCCGCTCTCGCCGGCGCCGACCTCGACACTGTCCTCGCCGGGCTCACCAAGGACGAGCTGCGGGTGTTGCGGGTCCTGGCCACCGGGCCGCCCGTGGGGACCAGCCGAGACGCCGCCGAGCTGCTCCCCCTCGGTCGAGCCCGCACGCCGGTGCAACGCCTGCTGGCCCGTGGTCTGCTGCGGCGGATCGACGCTGGCACTGTCGAGTTGCCCGCCCAGGTGGCTCTGGCGCTACGCGGAGACCAGCCGCTGGGACCCCTGGAGCTGGACGAGCCAGCGCTGCCCACCCAGCAACACGATCCGTCCCTGGTGGACTCGACGGCTGCGGGCGCGGTGCTCGACATGCTGCGCCACACCGAGAAACTGGTCACCGAATGGTCAGCGGACCCTCCCCCGAGGTTGCGCTCTGGTGGCCTGGGTGTCCGGGACCTGCGACGAACAGCACGCCTGCTGGAGATCGACGAGGCGGCAGTCGCGCTGCTCGCCGAGGTCGCCGTCGCTGCTGGACTAATCACCTGGACCGACGAGGGAACGAACGCGCCGCTATGGTTGCCCACCGTCGCCGCCGATTCGTGGCTCGCCGCGCCACCGCAGCGACGCTGGGCCAGGCTCGCACTCGCGTGGTTGGAGTTGCCCCGGCTGCCTGGATTGGCCGGGACACGCGATGACAAGGACCGGCCACTGGCCGTGCTGTCCGACGAGTTGCGCGCGCCTCGCGCCCCGGCGCAGCGGCGCCGGATCCTCGAGATGATGGCCGAGCTGCCCGCCGGACAAGGCATCCAGCGAGCTGAGGACCTCGCCGCCGTCCTGTCCTGGCGGGCACCGCTCCAGGACAGCCGGCGACGCGACGAGGTGGTCGGCTGGACCGTCCATGAGGCCACCATGCTGGGTGTTCTCGCGCTGGGCGCGGCGTCGGCGACCGGACGGGCGCTGCTGCGCGAGGGAGCGAAGGCCGCGGCGGCCGTGCTGTATGCCGCGCTACCCGAGCCGGTGAACCACGTGATGGTGCAGGCCGACCGTACCGTGGTGGCACCGGGACCGCTGGAGCCCGAACTGGCCCGGGAGGTGGGACTGGTGGCTGACGTGGAGTCAGCGGGTGGCGCCACCGTCTACCGGGTCACCGAGGCCACCGTGCGCCGGGCACTGGACGCCGGCCGCAGCGCCGCTGACCTGCACGAGCTGTTCCGGACCCGGTCGGCGACCCCGGTACCGCAGTCCTTGAGTTACCTGATCGACGATGTGGCCCGGCGGCACGGGCGGCTGCGCGGTGGCGCCGCCGCCGCATTCCTCCGGTGCGACGACGCGGTGCTGCTCACCGAACTGTTGGCGCATCCCGTCGCCGCGCGCTGCCGGCTGCGCCGGCTTGCCCCTACCGTGCTGGTCAGCCCGGTGCCGCTGGCCGCACTCCTCGACGAGGTGCGTGGCGCCGGCTTCTTCCCGGTCGCCGAGGGACCCGACGGCCAGGTGGTCGATCTGCGCGCCGGAACTCGGCGAGCCCGGGTCCGGACCCAGGCGTCCCACCGGGTCGCCACGCCGCCTACCCCCTCTGAAGCGCAGCTTGCCGCACTGGTTGCCGGGGTGCGAGCCGGCGACGCCGCAGCCACCGCCCGGCTGAAGCCCGCGGTGGTCACCGGCGCGGTGTCTACCGGTGACACACTGGAGGTGCTGCAAGGCGCCGCCCACGCCGGCAGCAACGTCTGTATCGGCTACGTGAACTCCCACGGCGTAGCCAGCAAGCGGATCGTGCGACCGGTGAGTGTCGGGGGTGGCGTTCTGGAGGGGTTCGACCGCTTCACCGATGAACTGTGGTGCCTCCCGCTGCACCGAATCACCTCGGCCACCGTCACGCCGACCTGACCCGTCGTTGCCCATCTGCCGAGGTTGCCCACAGTGGGCACCTTGCCGAAAAAGACAACTACGGTCAAGATAGGCCCGTGGTCGCCCGCACAGTCGATGAGCATGCCGTGCTCGAACAGGGCATCGCTCGGCTTGCTGAGCTGCTGGGGCCTGACTTCGACATTTCGCCCATCTTGGTGGGCGGGGGACAGGACGACGACCAAGGCACCGCCGAAGACTCCGTCTACTCGATCCGAGCACTCACAACCTCCGCGCCCTTCGCCCAGGTTGTCGTTGAGGCAAAGGCGTCGTTGACGCCAGCAGCGGCTCAACAGGTCCTCTTACCACAGGTCCGGCTACTGCGCCGGCTCTACAGCCAGGCCACGGTTCTTGTCGTCGCACCCTGGCTTAGTCCGAGGACGAGAGACGTCCTTGCGAGTCGCAAGGTGAGTTACCTCGACCTCACGGGCAATGTTGACCTCCGCCTGCCGACCGGTGTACTGATCAAGACCCAAGGTGCCCAACAGAACCCCGATCCGACGCCACAGCGCCGCAGCCGAGGGCTCTCGGGTGCCAGAGCTGGCATGCTAGTTCGGCTGCTCACTGACTTTGCCCCGCCATACCGGCAGAAAGACCTTGCTGCACTCGTGCATGTCAGTCCCGGATACGTCTCACGGATCCTTCAGACCCTCGACGACGAGGCTCTCATCACCAGGGAGGGTTCCTCCATCGTTGAGGTCGACTGGCCTGTTCCGTTCCAACCAGGCAGTGCCGATGGTGGCGCGCATGGGTCCCGATGCCCTCTACCGCAGCTTGATCGCTCGGGGCACCGAGATCACCGCCGTGGTCACGGGCTCCTACGCAGCACGTGAGGTGGCACCCGTTGCGGTCGGTGGCCCGTTGACGATCTACGTCGATCCGGGTCCGGACATGGTTGACGCCGTGGCCGAGGAGCTTTCGCTGATGCGTGCTGCACACGGTCTGGGAAACGTCATCCTCCTGCAGCCGAGCGACTGGGGGCAGCTGCTGGGGCGGCGCGCCTTCGGAGCTAGCGAGCATGTTGCGCTCAGCCAGCTGGCGATTGACTGCTTGAGCGGCCCAGATCGGATGCCCGCTGAGGGTGAGGCCGTCCTTGCCCACATGGTCGCCACCGTAGATGCTTGGCGGCGACACCCCGGCGAGCTGGCCAACGAGGCCGCTACCATCCGGAGCCGCCCATGAGCAGCTCTGGTTGGGTTGTCGATGTCGCGCTTTCCTGAGGGCATCTCCGCAGAAGTGATCACGGTCGCTGCTCGCCGAGTCCTGCTCGATGCGCTTGAGGCGCTCCAGGCGCACCGTAAGGCCATCACTCTCGTCGGAGCTCAAGCCGTCCACCTCCGCACCGCCGCCAGCGAACTGACGGCTGCCTCATACACGAGTGATGCCGACCTTGGAGTCGACCCGAGGTTCTTGACGACGAGCCGCTGCTCGAACAGACCATGACCGCTGCGGGCTTCACCCAGGGCACGGATCCCGGGCACTGGCATCGCCCCGAGAAGATCGGTGACCGGATCGAAGAGGTTGTGGTCGATCTGATGGTCGCCGACACGTTCTCCGGACCAGGCAGCCGGCGCTCTGGAGTGATCCCGCCACACTCGCGTGCTGCGACGCGTCGCACGCCGGGTCTCGAACCGGCTGCGGTCGACGCCGACATTATGGCGGTGCCGAGCTTGGAGCCCGAACGAGACGGTCGGGTGCTTGAGGTGCGGGTAGCCGGCGTGGCAGCACTGTTGATCGCCAAGTGCCACAAGCTGGGAGAGCGCATTCACGAGGCCGGTCAGCGACGTCCCGTCGCTAAGGACGCCGGTAACGTCCTGCGGCTGATGCTCGCTACCGACCCGAGTCCCGTCAGGCAACGCCTTGAGCTTCTCCTGGCAGACCCGCGCGCTGAGGCCTCGACTCGCCAAGGGCTCGACTACCTCGATGAGTTGTTCGGTGCTCCCCGACGTCAGGGCGTGGTCATGGCGATCGACGCGCTCGGTGCCGAGGTCGACGCCAGCCAAGTCCGCGCCCTGGCCCCGGCGTATGCCCTCACGCTACGGCGGACCATCGCCCGCTAGGACGCCACGCCTTCGTCGGGTTCGTCGTTCCCCCCGGCCAAGCGCAGACTGATGCGGGTAGCGGCGAAGCGCTCCCAATCCACCACCAGCTCGAACACCCGATGCGGCGCAGCGTCTTCAATATTGATCGTCGTGGTGAAGTCTCCCTCGTCGAGCAAGTTGAGCACTCCGGCCCGCACCGACTCATAGTCCGAGTCAAGCTCCCGGGCAAGGCGGGCCAAGCTTGTGCGCTTGCGTTCTGGACGGTCCTCGCCGTCAGGATCGAAGAGGCGGATGATCGACTGCGCGGTAGCTTCGTGAACGTCTTGCCAACGTAACGAGTCCTCTTTAGCTCGATCTTCGTCCGACAACGGCAGTACTTCGGCCGGCAGCTCGACGTCAGGATTGAGATCGTAGACGACGTCCTCGCCCTCGGTGCGTTCGATGACCACGCCACACGCGATCATGTATTGAAGCACGTCGGCCATCGTGCGCACCGGCGCGATCCCGAGCGCTCGGCTATACGCGTCGCTGCGGGCCAGCTCCCATTCACGGTTTTCGATCTCCCTAGCGTTGGCCCCAGCTGCATCAGCAGGATCATCGGGCCCGAACGCAAAGGGACCGTCCTCCTCTGCCTCCCTGGCCTGTTGCCACTCCTCGTCGGCAGGTACCTCGTCCAGCCACGGCCAAAGTAGAGGTCATGGAACAGCAGTCCACGCTTCTCGTCAGGCGAGGCAGCCTCGTCAGGGAAATGCACTGGCATGACGCTGCAGTCTAGGAGGGATCATCGACAGCTCCGAGCGCAGGTCGAGTGCCCCGCCGACCTAACCGAGTAGTGCATACAGCCCTACTCCCCGGCCAAGTGGATTTCTGGATCGTCGGCAACAGCTCCTCCCACCGGCGTCACGGCGCGCACCGTCGGATCAGCGGACATGAGTCGATGAGCTAGCCCCGGCTCTAGGAGTACGCCGCGTTCTGCAGCTGTGCGCGTAGCTCGGGGGTCAGCAGCTTGCCCGCTCGGTCGACGAGCAACGTCATCTCATAGCCGATCAGGCCAATGTCACAGCTCGGCGAGGCCAGCACGGTGAGACTGGACCCATCGCTGATGGCCATGGTCAAGACGATGCCGCGCTCCATCTCCACGACGGTCTGGACCACCCCGCCCGCGTCAAAGCAGCGGGCCGCGCCCTGGGTGAGGCTCACCAGACCCGACGTGACCGCAGCAAGCTGGTCAGCGCGATCACGGGGCAAGGCTGAGGAGGCGACCAGGAGCAGCCCATCGGCGGAGACCACGACAGCGTGCGCCACGCCGGGCACCTGCTGCACGAAGCTGTCCACCAGCCAGCCGAACTGGCCGGGCCGGAGGGGGTACTGGGGCGCTGCTGCCGTCACGGCTGATTCTCCTCAAAAGGTCGCTGGTCGAAAGGTCGCTGATCGAAAAGTCGCTGTGAGAGCTCGGTCCACGCCATCTGCTCGTCAGGATCGACGCGGGCATGCCGCCCGACGCGCAATCCACGCTGGTACTTGGTCAACTGGCCGCGCACCGCATCGGGGGTACGAGCCAGGCAAGCGGGCACTGGGGTGGGCAGGACACGGCCGTCCGCGCCGGACACCAGATGCGCGCGGGGCTGGCGCTTGGGCAACCCGGCTCGGGTGAGCTCGTGGTCAGCCCGGGTACGCAGGGCCTGGGCGGCGTGCCACTCTTCGTCCAACGGGGACCGCCACTCGGAGGTGGTGGCCGACGGCGAACCGCTCACCGGCGCGGACTGACGCTCCCGGAACCAGGCGGAGACCATCTCGAAGATCTCTTCGCGAACGTCCTCGGGCTGCCCAGCCGGAACCTGCGCCTGGCCGCCGCCCAGCTGCTCGAAGAGTGGCTCGTCGGGTTGGGGGTCGGGTAGGGGCTCGGGTTGGGGGTCGGGTAGGGGCTCGGGTGGGGGGTCGGGTGGGGACTCGAGGTGGCCGAAGAGCTCCAGCCACTCCTCCTGAGCGGTGCGCGGACGGCTGCGCTGCGAGGCGACCACCCCGAGCGCAGCGGGACTGATCGAGGACGGGCTGAACAGATCCGCTGCCCTCGCCTCGTCGACCACCGATACCTGCAGCGGCAGGCGCACCTCGGGCACGTCGTTCATCGGCGCCCGGAGATCAACCCTCACCAGGGAGGGGGGCAGCAGCGCGGTCGCGGTGATCCCGTGCTCGCCCAGGCGCTGGCGCAGCCGCACGGTGAGGCCATGCTGCGCGGCCAGCTTGCGCACCACGAACAGACCCATCTGGCCGGAGACCGTTGCATCGGTCTCTGGTGCCGACGCGAGCCGCGCATTGATCGTCTGCAGTTCGTCAGGAGACAGCCCAGGCCCGGAGTCGGTGATTTCCACCAACAGGCCATGGTCTTCGGTGAGCGCCGCACGCAGGGTCACCATGGTGCCCTGCGGGGTGACGCTGGTCGCATTATCCAGTAACTCTGCGATCAGGTGCACCAGGTCCCCCGCAACCGGAGGAATCACCATTGCCGCCGGGGACGAGCCCACGCTCACCCACTGGTACTCATCGATCTCCGCGAGGGCGTTGTTCAGCACGTCAAGCACCGGCACCGGGTCCTCGGCCTCACGGCGCGCCGCGCCGGCCAGCAGCAGCAGGTTGTCGCTGTGGCGACGCATCCGGGCAGCAAGGCGATCGAGCTGGCGCACACTGCTCACCAGCTCAGGATCGCGCGCCGCGCCGCGCAACTCCTCGATCAGCCGCAGCTGCTGGTCCAGCAGGCGTTGGCTACGCCTGGACAGGGTGAGGAAGACCTCCTTGAGGCTGCTGCACAGTTGGGCCTGCGCGGTGGCCAGGCGGACCGCTTGGGCATGCACGGTGTCGAACGCTCTGGCAACTTGACCGACTTCCTCCTGCGAGTGCACCGGCAGCGGATCGACAGCTGCCTGCTCGGGGGTAGCATCGGTGGCCAGTACCTGTTCGACGGCCTGCGGCAGCTGGCGATCGGCGACCTCGAACGCGGCAGTGCGCAGCGCCCGCAGTGACTGCAGCAATGAGCGCATCACGACAACCAGCAGCGCCACAGCGAGCAGCAGCATCACGGCGACTGCGGCACCTTCCCGGAACGCCTGGCGCCACGCCCGGGCACCGCGCGTCTGAGCGTCCATCCGCAACTCGCTGAGCAGGGTGGTAATCCCTTGGTGCATCGTTTCGACGGTTCCTGCGGCGGCGGAGTTCCAGTCGCCGGGGACCGTCTCCAGCGGCGCTGCCCGCACCGCCCGATCCAGTGCGGCCTCCAGCAGCCGCTTGCGATCGAGGACTGCCCTGGTGTCGAAATACAGCTCCCGCTGATCGGGGGACAGAGCTTGGCCGAACTCATCGGAGGCAGTGTCGAACCGGGCTTCAGCGGCGCGCAGCGCGGCCTGCTGCTGCACGGAGAGGCCGCCGGATAAGATGCCCACCAACAACACCGCATGCTGCCAGGAAGCCTGTTCCTTGGCGACCGACAGCGCTTTGATGCCATCGATGCGACGGGCTACCGGGTCGGGTGCGCCATTGAGCACGTCGCGCTCAAGGCCGAGCAACCCCACGATGAGTCGGGAATAGCCCGTGATCGCACTGCGCGCGGCGGCACTGCCTGGGGCGGGAGTGGACCCGAAGGTGGCTTGACGCAGAGCAGCAAGCCCGGCCAGCCGGTTCACCGCGGCCCGGTAGGCTTCCTGGTCCGTAGGCGAGCCGACCTCCTCGGCGGTGCGCTCCGCGGTCCGCAGTTTGGTGATGGCGGTGTTCACCCGCTGAACCTGGGCCTGAACCACAGGCCGCAGCGCGGCGCGATCGGTGCTCTTTGCGGTGGCCAACAGCTCAGCCACCTGCTGCCGCTCTCCCTGCAGGTCATACGCGACGCGACCCAGCCGCTGGACGAACTCACCCTGGTGGTCCAGCGTGGCGTAACCCTGCGCCTTGTGTACCAGGTCGGTGACCCGCAGCGCGCCGAGGATACCGGCAAGCACCAAGGGCACCACCAGCACCGCGATGAGTTTGGTGCGCAACCTCCACTCCCGCAGCCGCCACCGGCAGCCGCAGTGCCGCAGCACCGCCCTACCGGCCCTGAACAGGGCGGCGAGGCAGGCCCGACTCGGGCTCCGGGTAGCAGACCGATCACGCACAGTGATGTCGGTAGAGCCGTTGGGACGACGGGAAGGTGGCCTCATTTTCACTTCGTGACCTGCCGCACTACGCACTCTCCCCACCCCACGATCACCCGCGAGCTGCTACTGACCTCCGCATAGCGTGCTCCACCAACGCGATGAGGGTGTTTTTCGTCGATTCCCGCTCGCGAGCGTCGCACGGGATGATGGGTACCGTGGGCTCGATGGCCAGCGCTTCCCGGACGTCCTCAACACTGTGGCTGAGCACGCCATCAAAACAGTTCACTCCGACAACATAGGGCAGGCCACGGTCTTCGAAGAAGTCCACCGCCGCAAAACAATCGGCCAGCCGGCGGGTGTCCACCAGCACGACCGCGCCGATCGCGCCGCGCACCAGGTCATCCCACATGAACCAGAAACGGTGCTGCCCCGGGGTACCAAACAGGTAGAGGATCAGCTCCGCGTCCAGCGAGAGCCGGCCGAAATCCATCGCGACGGTGGTGGTCGATTTGTCCGGGGTGGCCGCGAGGTCATCCACCGAGGTGCTCGCATCGGTAAGTACAGCCTCAGTGGTCAGCGGCACGATCTCGGATACCGAGCCGACGAACGTCGTCTTGCCGGCGCCGAAACCACCGCCTACCACAATTTTCGCGGACATCACGCTAACGCCGCCTGCGGCTTGCCGCGCGACGGGCGGGCCGGACCGAACCGGGCCGGGCTGGATCGCTGCCGTCGACGAGCCCCCCTGGGGCCACGCCCGATCAGAGTCGACGAAGTCCACTCAATACCCTTTCCATCAAGACCATATCCGGCATGTTGCCAGAACCGTTCGCGCTGCGATGCACCACGATCAAGCCGATGTCCGCCATGTCCGCCAGCAGGACTCGGGCCACGCCCAGCGGGAGAGACAACAGAGCGGCCACCTCGGCCACCGATCGGGGGGCGCGGCACAGTTCCGCCACCGCCCGGTTTTCCTCGGTGGTCCGCATCGCCATGTCGAGACCGCGCTCGCTGGTAGACACCAGCGTCTCCACCGCAAGGTCGAATACTGGGGCGGTACGGCCTCTGGTCCAGGTATAAGGCCGCACCACAGACGCTGCATCCGCCGGCTCGCTCCACTCGTCGGATCCAGCAAACGCCGAGGCCGGCTGTCGCATCCTCACGGGCTCCTCCCCCGCCACCGGTGCCCGGGTGGGCGATGACCTCGGCGGCTTCTTGCGACGCCCGCCCCAGCGCCACGGGCCACTACTGAGGTTGTTCACCACGTCAGCAAAAGACTGATCATCTCCGTCATCGCCGCGAGGTCGGTTCACCTCTGTCTCACCACCACATCAACGGCCTCGGGCACCATACGGCTGCGCACGCGGGTCCGGGGTGAGCTGCCGGCCGACCCGCTCGACCAACAACGTCATCTCATATCCCACCAACCCGATGTCGCAGGTCGGGGTGGCCAGCACCGCAAGGCTGGAGCCATCGCTGATCGACATGACCAGCATGATCCCCCGTTCCAGCTCCACCACCGTCTGCACGACCCGGCCGGCGTCAAAACAGCGGGATGCCCCCTGGGCCAGGCTGACCAGGCCGGATGCCACTGCGGCGAGCTGGTCGGCACGGTCTCGGGGCAGGTAGGCCGACGCCGTCAGAGGCATTCCCTCGGCTGACACCACCAGCGCGTGCGCCACCCCAGGCACTCTGTTGACAAAGTCGTCGACCAACCATCCGAAGCATTCCGGCTGCGTCCGCGCAACGGTCACGTCGTCTCCTCTTCCCCGCCCTGCTGCGGCGACCCGTCAGCCTGCATCTCCAGGTTTCGGCGGGCCTGACGACCCTCTCGGACACCCTGCTGGTAGCTGGCAAGCCGGCCACGGATCGACTCGGCGCTGCGCGCCGGTGCGCTTGTGGCGGATTCGGCCCCCCCGACGGCCCCGGGCACCAGCAGTGCCCGGGGCTGCCGCCGCGGCAGCCCCCTAGAGGTGAGCTCCGCACTGACCGGCATCGCCAGCGCTCGCGCCGCCCGCCAGCCCTCATCTGCTGTACCCCAGTCCCGCGCCAGCGAAGCGACTGGAGTGGTGGCCTCCACCTCCGAAACAGGCTGACTCGGCGAACGAGGCTTGCCCGCGTCACCGTCGCCAGCACCGGACTCGGATTCGATCAACGTTTTGCCTGGCTGCCGCCGGGTCAGGGGCCGGGAAGGCGTCGTCGCGGACGCTGCCGCCTTCCTGGGCGGAGCATCCGTGGATGGGATATCCGCCGGGATATCCGCCGACGGGGCATCCGGCAAAGGCGCGTGCGGCACAGGGGCATGCGGCAACGGACGCCCCGTCGGCAATGAGACTTCCTGGGAGACATCCCGGGTCGGAACATCGCGAGTCATCTCAGCCGGCCCGCGCACCGATGGCCCCTGCGTCGAGGGTCCATGCGTCGAGGGTCCATGCGTCGAGGGTGCAGTCCAGCCCACCGGGACGGCCTCGTGCTCCTTGAACCACGCGGAGGCCACGTCATCGAAGATCGGTGTGGAGTGGTGCAGCGTCACCCGGTGCCCCACTCCCGCGCCTCCGGCCACCGTGCCACCTACCACCGTGGCCCGGGCCGGCCGGAACAGATCTGCGCCAGATCCGGCGCTGGGGGTGGCCATCGAGCCGCCTGCTGAGGGACTGGCCGGCGGTCCGGACGGAGCCGGTGCCGTTTTCACCGGGGGTGAGCGCCGGTCGGCGTGTTGCTGACGCTCCGGGAAGCCCGACGAACCGTTCACAGCGGACTGTTCCGCTGAGGGCTCCCCGGGACCGTTGATCTCCTGGCTGTTGGCCTCGTGGCCGTTATCGTCGTGGTTGTTGTCGGCGCCCCCGCCGTTCGAGCCGACGACCACCAGCGCCGCAGTCGCCTCCCGGTCATAACCATTGGTTTCGGCCAGCTGGGCGGCGGGGGCACGAGGCTCCACCGCCTCCGAGGCCACCCGTACCAGCTTGGACGGTATGGTGACGCAGGCGCAGATACCCACCTCGTCCTCGCTGCGGCGCAGCTGCACGGTGATGCCGTGCCGGACAGCCAACCGGCCAACCACGAACAGCCCCATCCGGCGGGACACCGACGCGTCCACCATCGGGGGGCTGGCCAACCGCTGGTTGGCCTCGGCAAGCTCCGCCTCGGTCATCCCGACACCGCGGTCGGCGACCTCGATCACGACCGAGCCGTCCGCGGCGAAGATGCTGGAAACCACCACCTGGCTCTCCGGGGACGAGAACTGAGTCGCGTTGTCCAGCAACTCCGCCAGCAAATGCACCAGGTCACTCGCGGAGCGGCCGAGCACCAGGACCGCAGGTGGCTGCTGCAGCGCCAGGCGTTGGTAGCGCTCCACCTCGGACACCGCGGCGCGCAGCACGTCCACCAACCGGACCGGCCGGCTAGACCGGGTGGTCGCATCGGTGCCCGCGAGGACCAGCAGGTTCTCGCTGTTGCGCCGCATCCGGGTGGCGAGATGGTCGAGTTGGAACAGGTTGTCCAGCTGTTGCGGGTCCTGTTCACCGCTCTCGAGCCGGTCGATGAGCTTCAGCTGGCGCTCGACTA
Source organism: Pseudonocardiales bacterium (assembly GCA_019244165.1). GTDB lineage: Bacteria > Actinomycetota > Actinomycetes > Mycobacteriales > Pseudonocardiaceae. Next base: position 31,514 of record JAFATA010000034.1, read on the forward strand.
GACCTTGAGTGCGCCGCGAAAGGTTGACGAAGATGTCGTTGACGTTGGAACGGAGCTGGGCCTGCTCACTGGCCAGCCGGACGGCTTGACTGTGCACCTCGTCAAAGGCCCGGGCGACCTGACCGATTTCTTCGCTGGTACCGACCGGCACCGGCTCGACCGCTGTCCCGGACAGTTCGCCGTCGCGGATGCGGGCCATCGCCTCGGGCAACCGCCGATCGGCGACATCCAGTGCGGTGCGCTTGAGCACTCCGAGCGGCCGCAACAGGGCCCGGGTCACCCAGATGCCAACCAGCACGCCCAGCGCCAGCGCAAAGAAGAGAATGACCGAGTTCAGGCCAGCGGAGGTGCGCACGTGGGCGAGCAGCCCCTGTGCGGTCTGCTCGATTCGCTGCCGCAGCTTCTTTTCGACGGTGGCGATGTTCTCGACGGCTACCGCGTTGCGCTGATCCCACTCCTGCGGCGAGATGTTCAGCGGCTCACCCGCGAGACCGCGGTGCAAGATCAGCTGCAACAGCCGCTGCCGGGACAGCTCCGCGTCCGGGCCGGTCCCGGAGATTCCGGCGATGGCGTCGGCGCGCTCAGCGGGCGTCAAGGCCTCCCGGACCGCGTCCTGGTCGCTGGTCAGCCGGACCGTCGCCGTGCGCAGGTCTTCGATTTGGCCGGGACCCAGACGGTTGACGTACAGCGCTGCCAAGACGACCGCGTGCTGGCGGCTGATCTGCTCACGGCCGGCGACCAGGGCATGCACGGCGGCAGCGTCGTTCGTCACGGCGACGTCATCAAGCTGGCGGGTCAGCGCGGCATCCAACTCAACCAGGGGGTCGATCGCGTCGCTGTACTCGGTGACCACCACCTCGACCGGGCCGAAGCCTGTGGTCACGCTGGCCCGCAACGGCCCCAGAGCGCCGAGCGTAGCCAGCGGGGAGCGGGTGAACTCCAGCCCCCGGACCTGGTTGGCGGCCTCCGCGACCCTCCGCACGTCGCTATCGACGACGCGAAACTGCAGGTCCAGCCCTTGCTGATCCCCGGCCCGGCCCTTGGCAACAAACGCCGTGGCCAAGTCCCGTTCCCGGGCCAGCGCCCCGATCAGGTCGGATAGTTGCTGCTGCACGCGCACGATCTGGGTGATCCGCAGATAGGCCGGCGCGGCGCTCGCCTGATCCACAATCCGCAAGACCCCCGCGACCAGGGCGACGAGGGTGGGCACCAGCAGCACAGCGGCCAACTTGACCACCACTGGCCAGTTGCGCCAATACCACCGGGACCGCGTGGCCTCCGGGTCACTCGCCGCTGCTCCCGCCTCCCTGGGATGACTGAGGACGGCGGTCATCACGCCGCCTCCGCGGAAAGTCGCGAACTACTCGCTGGCACGGTGGGATCCCCTCCCAGGAGTCGAGGGTGGCCGGGCACCCGGCTCACCACAGGTCACCGCGGTCGTGGGCCTCAGCGCCGCACGTAAGTAACGCCGCTGGCCCCGAACCGGATACGCCCGCTGGTCAGCACGGACGATACGACGGGCTGGGCTGGGCAGTCCTTCGGGTCTACTTACCGTGCTCCCTGACCGCGCAGAGCGCCAGTGCTCGGGGGAGACAACACCCGCCAGCCCGGGTCGTTTTACCGCTATGGCGGGCGGTGAACTACTCACAGTGAACTATTTTTCACCCAAAAGACGCACAGACTACGTCGCGTGAGCGGAACGGCTTGCGTTCCCGGCACCCAGTCCCAGGGTGCCGGGCTTCGCGCCTCGGCGGCGCGGGTGCGCACGCGCCTGAGAGACTGGCCCCAGCAGCCGAACCGATTCATCCCATGGTGCTTGCCGAGCGTGGAGGAACCTCGTTGAGCTCAACGCCTGAGGCCGGACCGCTCATCGTCCAGTCCGACAAGACGCTGCTCCTGGAGGTCGACCATCCGGCAGCCGGGGTGGCGCGGGCTGCGATCGCGCCCTTCGCCGAACTCGAGCGCGCGCCCGAACACGTGCACACCTACCGGGTCACCCCGCTGGCGCTGTGGAACGCGCGGGCCGCGGGGCACGACGCCGAGCAGGTCGTCGACGTGCTGGTGCGCTTTTCCCGGTATGCCGTGCCCCAGCCCCTGCTGGTCGACGTCGTGGACACCATGGGCCGTTACGGCCGGCTGCAGCTGACCCAGCACCCGGCGCACGGCCTGGTGCTGGTCTCGCTGGACCAGGCCGTGCTCGAGGAGGTACTCCGGCACCGCAAGATCACCCCAATGCTGGGGGCCCGGGTCGATGAGGACACCGTGCGGGTGCACCCCTCGGAGCGCGGCCGGCTCAAGCAGGGGCTACTCAAGATCGGCTGGCCGGCCGAGGATCTGGCCGGCTACGTCGACGGCGAGTCGCACCCGATCGAGCTGGTCGAGAACGGCTGGTCGCTGCGCGACTACCAACGCGACGCGGTGACCGGGTTCTGGGCCGGCGGTTCCGGGGTCGTGGTGCTGCCGTGTGGAGCGGGAAAGACCTTGGTCGGGATCGCCGCGATGGCCCAAGCCCAAGCGACCACGCTGATCCTGGTCACCAACACGGTCGCCGGCCGGCAGTGGAAGCGCGAACTGATCGCGCGTACCTCGCTGTCCGCCGACGAGGTCGGCGAATATTCCGGTGAGCGCAAGGAAATCCGTCCGGTGACGGTCGCGACCTACCAGATCATGACCCGCAAATCACGAGGCGAATACCAGCACCTGGATTTATTCGATTCCCGGGACTGGGGGCTGATCGTCTACGACGAGGTGCATTTGCTGCCCGCACCGGTCTTTCGGATGACAGCCGATTTGCAGTCCCGCCGGCGGCTCGGGCTGACCGCCACCCTGGTGCGCGAGGACGGCCGGGAGGGGGACGTGTTCTCCCTAATCGGGCCCAAGCGCTACGACGCGCCGTGGCGCGACATCGAGTCACAGGGCTGGATCGCGCCAGCGGACTGCGTCGAGGTACGCGTCACCCTGACCGACGCCGAGCGGCTGCGCTACGCCGCCGCAGAAGCCGACGAGCGCTACCGGGTGTGCTCCACTGCGCGCAGCAAGCTTGGGGTTGTGACGGCCATCCTGAACCGGCATCCCGACGAGCCGACCCTGGTGATCGGGGCGTATCTGGAGCAACTGGAGGAACTCGGCGCGGTTTTGGACGCGCCGGTGGTGCAAGGCTCGACCCGCAACTCCGAACGGGAAAGTCTCTACGAGGCGTTCCGCCGCGGCGAAGTACGCAGGCTGGTCGTGTCCAAAGTAGCCAACTTCTCTATCGACTTACCGGAGGCCTCGGTGGCGGTGCAGGTTTCCGGCACGTTCGGTTCCCGGCAGGAGGAAGCCCAGCGGCTGGGCCGGCTGCTGCGCCCTAAAAGCGACGGGCGCCAAGCGCATTTCTACTCGGTGGTTTCCCGGGACACCCTGGACACTGACTACGCGGCGCACCGCCAGCGCTTTCTCGCCGAGCAAGGCTACGGCTACCGCATCATCGACGCCGACGACCTACGGTGACGCCGTTGCTGTCTGGGCCCCTCCGCCTGCCCCAGGCTTGCGCTCAGGCAGTCCGCGAACTGACCGATGATCTTCCTGCTGACATCCTCGATCAGGCCTCGGCCGAACTGGGCCGGCTTGCCCGTGATGGTCAGATCGGTGGCCACCGTCACCGCGGTGCCCGCCTCGTCCTCGACGAGACTGGTCTGCACGGTCACCGCCGCAGTGCCCTGGCCCCCAGCTGCGGTACCCGTCGCTTTGATCACGCTCCGGTGCGCGGCCTGGTCGGTTTCGGTGAAGCGACCAGATCCCCGGTACTGCAGGGCGATCGGACCCAGCCGGATCTGCACGGTTCCCGCGAACTCCGCGCCGCTCGCTGACGTGAGAGTGGCTCCCGGGAAGCACGGTGCAACCCGCTCGGGATCCAGGTCCGCAGCACTGGGCATCAGATAGTCGGCCAGCGTGCTGGTGATCAGCGTGCCGACCTCGTCGTAACCGGCCTCCTCGAACAGCGCCTGTGCGATGCCCTGGGCCAGGCCCCCGTGCACCTGTCCCTCGACGATCAGTGGGTTCACCACGGTGCCGATATCGTCCACGCACACGTAGCGGCGGATCCTCACCCAGCCGGTCTCGGTATCCACCTTGGCCACGCACAGGTGGGTGCCGTGTGGGAAGGAGAAGTTCTCCGGGTCAAAGGTGGCCTCGGAGTCCAACGACGGCTCCATGCCCTCGGGATAGTTGGGTGCGGCGAAAGCCGCGAACGCGACCTCCTGGATCGTGACGCCCCGGTCGGTTCCCTTGATGGTGAACTTGCCATGGGTGAACTCGATGTCGGCCTCGGAGCACTCCAGCAGGTGCGCCGCCATCTTCTTCGCCTTGTCGATCACCTTGTCAACGGCCTTGACCACCGCGATACCACCCACGGCCAGCGATCGGGAGCCGTAGGTGTCCATGCCCTTGGACGAGCTCTGGGTGTCACCGTGCAGCACCTCGACGTCCTCAAACGGCACGCTCAGCCGGTCAGCCACAATCTGGCTCCACACCGTCTCGTGCCCCTGGCCGTGCGGGGAGACGCCGGAGATCACCTCGACCTTGCCGGTGGCGAGCATCCGGATGCTGGTGTTCTCCCACCCGCCAGCGGAGTAGGACAGCGCACCCAGCATCCGGGACGGGGCCAGCCCACACATTTCGGTGTAGGTCGAGATGCCGATGCCCAGCTGCACCACCTCGTTCGCCTCCCGGCGGCGCCGCTGCTCGGCGCGCAGGCCGTCGTAGTCGAACAGCTCCTTGGCCTTAGCCGTGGCCGCCTCGTAGTTGCCCGAGTCGTAGGTCAGCCCGGCGACCGTGGGGTACGGGAACTCCTCATGCTTGATCCAGTTTCGTTCCCGCAGCTCCAGCGGGTCCATGCCCAGCTCAGCGGCGAGCTCGTCCATCATCCGCTCGATGGCGAAGGTGGCCTCCGGGCGGCCAGCACCGCGGTAGGCGTCGGTCGGGGTCTTGGTGGTGAACACGTTGGTGCACGCAAAGCGGTAAGCCCGGAACTTGTAGATCCCGCAGTACATGAACGCCCCGAGGATCGGTATCCCGGATGTGATGATTCGCAGGTATGCGCCCATGTCGGCCATCAGCTCGACCTTGAGACCGGTGACCGTACCGTCCTTGCGGGCGGCCAGGGTCAGGTCCTGGATCTGGTCCCGGCCATGGTGCACGGCAAGCAGCGACTCCGAACGGGTCTCGGTCCACTTGACCGGCTTGCCCATCCGCCGGGCGACCAGCACGGCGAGGAACTCCTCCGGTGTCACCTGGAGCTTGCCGCCGAACCCGCCGCCGACGTCCGGCGCGATGACTCGCACCTTGTGCTCGGGCAGGCCCAAGGTGAGGGCGACCATCGTCTTGAGGATGTGCGGTATCTGGGTGGACGACCACATGGTCAGCTGCTCGCCGGTCGGGTCGACCACCACGGAGCGCGGCTCCATGAACGCGGGAATCAGCCGTTGCTGCCGGAACCGCCGCTTGATCACGATCTCTGCGTCGCGGATAGCCGGCTCGACGTCGCCCCCGCTGCCCGCCTCGCCTGAGTCGAAGACCCACAATGCATTGCGATTGGTGCCCAGCTCGGGGTGCACCAGCGGGGCGCCGTCGGCGAGTGCGGCCTCCATGTCGAGAACGGGCGTCAGCTCGTCGTAGTCCACTTCGACGGCATCGGCGGCATCGGCGGCCGACGCCGCATCGCGGGCCACCACGATCGCTATCCCCTCACCGGCACAGTGCACGGTGTCAACGGCCAGCGGCGGGGCTGGTGGGGACTTCATGTCCGGGGTGATCTGCCATGCGCAGGGCATCTGATTCCCTGCGCGCCGAGGTCGGTGGCGGTGAACACGCCATGCACCCGGGGCAGATGCCTGGCCACGTCGGTGTTGATTCTGGTGATCCTGGCGTGGGCCAGCGGGCTGCGGACCACCACGAGGTGCAACATCCCGGGCAGCGTGATGTTGTCCGTCCAGCGGGTCCGTCCGGTGATCAGCCGGGCGTCCTCCTTACGCTTGCGGGTCCGGCCGAGCTCGCGGGTCGGCGGCGCAGCGCTGGCGGTCATCAGTTCCCCCCTCCGACGACGCTGGCGGCGCTGACGGCACTGGGCCGCGGTGCCGCGCTGGCGGCCGGCTTCATCTTCTGCGCGGCATCAAGCACGGCACGCACAATGTTCTGGTAGCCGTGCAGCGGCAGAGGTTGCCCTCCAGTCCCGCTCGCACACTCTGCTCGTCCGGATCGGGATCGTCGCCGAGCAGATCGATCGCCTGCATGATCATGCCGGGGGTGCAGAAGCCGCACTGCAGGGCGTGGTTGTCGTGGAAGGCCTGCTGCATGGGGTGCAGTTGGCCATCGCGGGCCAGGCCTTCAATAGTCGTGATCTCACTGCCACCGACCTGCACCGCAAAGACCGAGCAGGACTTCACGCTCCGACCGTCCAGGTGCACGGTGCAGGCGCCGCAGTTGCTGGTATCGCAGCCCACGACAGTTCCGGTCTTTCCCAGCTTCTCCCGCAGGTAGTGCGCCAGGAGTGTGCGTGGTTCCACGTCGTCGACGTAGCGGACACCGTCGACCATGACAGTGAGGCGCGTCATTGGCCAACTCCTCATCCAGTCGCCGGCCACCGAGGGCAGCTGATGTGGCGACTCCTGTCCCCATCCCACCGTGTATTCGACACCGCCGCAATGGCCGCCACTCTTCGGGAAACCGCAGGTCAGAACGCTCAAAGAAAGATCATCTCTAAACTGGCGCAGCTGCGCCGCGATGAAGAGAAAAACTCCGCGAACGCGGCCGGTGGGAGAACTGAGAAAGCCCATCGGCTGGGTCGGCTGCTGCGCCCGAAAGGCGACCGATCACGCACCGTCGGCCGGGGCGGGTAGTCTCCAGCCTCGGCGGCCAGCACAGCGCCGAGGATAGAGGCGATATAGAGGACAAAGACGAAAGCGAGGACGAGAGCGACGACAATAAGTGATCATCGGCAGCAGAGCCTGACCGCTCTCGTGAGTGATCGCCTGACCGACTGGTGGCGGCTGGCGTTCACCTCGACTCCCCGCGAGCTGTTCATCCCCGACCGGGCGCTGTGGGTACACGACAAAAACGTGAAGACTCCGATCGATCGGGACGCCGACCCCGACACCTGGATGAGGGCGGTGTACTCCACTGACTTCATCATCACCCAGACTGACGACGGAGCCGGCGGTGGTGAAGGCGATTACACTTCGTCGTCCTCGATGCCGGCCATCATGCTGGGCATGCTCAACCACCTGGACGCCCGCGAGGGGCAGCAGGTGTTGGAGATCGGCACCGGCACCGGCTACAACGCCGCGCTGCTCGCCCACCGGCTGGGGGCCGGCAACGTGGTCAGCATCGAGATCGACCCCGAGCTCGCCCAGCAGGCCAGGATCAACCTGGCCAAGGCAGGCCGGGACGTCAGGGTAATCACCGGGGACGGCGCTGCCGGGTACCCATTCGGTGCCCCCTATGATCGGATCATCGCTACCTGCTCGGTGGGGACCGTGCCCTGGGCATGGGTGGCACAGACCCGGCCCGGCGGGGTGATCGTCACGCCATGGGGGCCGCCGCTGGCCAATGACCACTTGCTCCGCCTTGAGGTCGGCTGCGACAGCGCGGTGGGCACCATCGTGGACTCGGTCGCCTTCATGCGATTGCGCGCTCAGCGATGGAATGTCACCGATGAACCGGACGACTTCCCCGACATCGCCGCGCAATCGCGCACGGACCTCGATCCGCACCAGGTGCTGGGCAACCATTCCACTCTCGCGGTGGCGCTGCGCCTCGGGGAATGCCGCGCAATCTTCGAGACCGACCACACCACCGGCAAGGAAATATTGTGGCTGCTGGCCGGCGACTCGTGGGCCTCAATCTGCAGCGGACACGTACGCCAGGCCGGCGCCCGGAACCTGTGGGACGAAGCGGTGAGTGCCTATCGCTGGTGGACCGAGCTCAGCTGCCCGGACCGGCAGCAGTTTCACCTCACCGTCACCCACGAGCGCCAATGGGTCTGGCTCAACGACCCTGCCAACGCGGTCGCCACCCTGACCTAATTACTACTACTGCCGATGCAGGAGCTGATCACGGTTTGTGTGCCGTAGGCGACAGGACGTGTCGTTCAACGCACACAAAGGGTGATCACCGTCGAACTCGGCGACGGCAGAAAACTGACCGCCACCCGGGCCTGCGCGATCGAGTGCCGGATCTGCGGATTGCCCACTGTCCGGGTGGCCACGGTCAGCGGGGCGAGGCATCCCCGATCGGGTCGGGGTCATTGTCGATGAATCGGCGGCACAGGGCGATGAACTGGGCGGCGGGCAGCTGCAGTGCCCGCTGGCTCAGCTGCTCGTAGCGGTCAACCCCATCGTAGGTGAGCACTGTTCTGCAGATGTTCCCTGTGGTTGGGTCCGGGTTCACCAGCCGGATCAGCCTCCTGGCCAGCAGCCCGCCCAGCGCGACGGCGAGGTGGCCGGGCAGGCGATGGCCGTTTTCCACCCAGCGCCCACCCGCCTGGGTTACCCCGCCGTGGCTGACCCGGCGTAGCGCGACCCATTCGGAGACCTCAGGGTCGGCTAGCATGGCCGGTTCCGGCCTGCCAGCACCGCGGCGCACTGCTCACAGGGTGGGGCGGCGATGGCGACCCGGGGTGCGGGCAGCATGAAGTGGTAGCCGCAGATCGCCCAGTACTGCCGGTTACCGGAGCGGCGCCCGGCGGCCACGTCTTCCTCGATGATCTCGTGTGCCCGGCGATCCACCTCACAAATGATCGTGATCGTGCGCGGCTGCGCCGCCCAGTCGGTCGGGGGAGGCGAGGAGTGCGCCCGGTTCCGGCGCGCCCCGGGCGCGGCGCTGCGATGATGGGAGAACATGGGGTAACCATGCGAGGGGTAACCCGCCTGGCGGATGCCCAAGGTGCCGGAGGAGGCGACGACAGGCTGGCATCGCAGGTGGGTGTACCCGCGCGGTAACGCCGAAGGGAGGCCGGTGGAGAAACGACCGTGCAGGATCTGCCGAAAGCCGCTCAGCCGATATAACCCGGACACGGTGTGCGCCGGCTGCGCTCGGCAGATTGCGACGACACCGCGCTTTCCGCTGTGGCTGTGGGACTCGCTGCCGCTGCGCCGGGCATTCGCCGAGCTGGACCTGGGCGTTGCGCTGACGATTATCCGGACCGCTCCGGGACTGAGTCAGCTCCAGTTCGGAAACCTGGTGGGATGGAGCCAGTCGGCGGTTGCCCGCGTGGAGGCGGGGCAACGCGACAGCCTCTATGACATCCGGCGACTTTTTGAGGTGGTGGACGCCGTCGGCATGCCGCGCGAGGCGCTCATCCCGCTCCTGTTGGGGGTATCCGACACGGAACAGCTCGAACGAGAAGAGACAGACGACATGGGTATGAACCGGCGGCAGTTCAGTGGCGGACTGGTCGGTTTTACCGCCGCGACCGGCCCGAGCGGGATACCGGTTCCCGCCAAGGTGGATCCGGTGCACGTGCGGTATCTCCGCTCGTCCGTGGAGAAACTGTGGACGAGAGATGGAATCGTCGGCGGTGGCGCGTTAGCTCGTGACGGACTGTACTTATATCATCGAGCGCGCCGGATGCTCGATGAGGCCGACTACAGCGAGGCAACCGGCCGCCAGCTCATGAGCGTGGTCGGCGAGCTGGCCGTCTGTGTCGGCTGGCTCGCCTATGACGCGGACCAGCAGAATGTGGCACGAGAGCTGTATTCTGAGGCTCGCCTGCTGGCTGACCAGTCCGGAGATGACGGGTTGGCGATACGCGTTATGGAGAAAATGTCGCTTCAGTCGGCGTACCTTGCCCACAAGAAGGGTCTTCCGGGCCGGGCGCGGGAAGCCGTGCGGCTCAGTGCGCGGGCCACTGAACTGGCCCGCCACGATCCGTCTCCGCAACTGCATGCCCTGCTCGCTACTCGCGAGGCTATCGCCCACGCAGCAGTTGGCGATAGTCAGGGATTCATGGTGGCGATCACCCAGGCCTGGCGGGAGGTGGATCGTGGATTCGCCGATGACGCGCCTGTGTAGCTGCGGTTCGTGGACAGCTCGGCAATCACGGCGCTGGAAGGCAGAGGCCGCTCCTACCTCGGAGACCCCGCCGCAGCCGCAGCGCTCTATCGGAGAAGCCTGGAGGCGACACCCGGCCCCCGCGACAGCGCCATCTACCGTGCCGGCCTTGCTGCCGCGTTGGCAGCCAGCGGTGATGTCACCGGCGCGGTGGCCGAGGGCATGGTCGTGCTCACCGCTCTCGATACCGGTGGCGTGATGTCGCCCAGGACCCTCGCCAGGCTGCACCCGCTCCGCCAGGCCGCGGCGCACAATCGTCAGGGCGAGGACTTCTGTGCTCGCTACGATCAGATCGGAAGCCCTGCAGAATGAACGAATAACAAACCGGCCTCCCCACGGAAGGACAGGAAGTTACCATCTGCCGTACGTTGAGGCAATTGCAAGCGGCGATCCGTTTCACAGTGTCGAAGCGTTCATGCACCGGTTCGACTCATACACCGCTGCTCCCGCCTTTGACCTGGTGGTCGCTTACCAGGGTGATGACGCCATCGGGCAGGCATGGGGATGGCCGCTCACCGAGCAGAGCGTGTGGTGGAAAGGACTGCTCTCTGAACCCGAGCCGGGCTTCACGCACGAGAACGGTCGCCGCACCTTCGCCCTTTCTGAGATCATGGTGTCTCGGGAGTGGGCCGGCAAAGGCATCGCGCATGCGTTACATGATCACCTCTTGTCGGGCCGCCCAGAATCACGGGCGACCCTTCTCGTGGGACCGGAAAATACCAGAGCTTACCGCGCATACTTGCAGTGGGGCTGGCGCAAGGTTGCCCAACTACGCCCCGGCTGGGATAACGCGCCAACGTTCGACGTGCTCATCTTGACGCTCGGTAAGATTCGCTGATCAGGCTCCCTCGGCGATCCGGCGGCACAGCCAGGCCAGCGCGAGCGGGTAGCGGTAGTCGATCGCGCGGTGGGTGGCGTCGAACAGCTCGAAGTGCACTCGCTGCTCGGGCAACCCGGCGGCGCGCAGTTCCTCACGGAACGCTTGCGCGCCCAGGTCGAGGTACCACTCGTCGCGAGTGCCGGCATCCAGCCACACCGCGCGCAGGGAGCGCAGCGCTTCGGCGTACCGCGGTGCCATCCGCACCGGGTCCCAGTCCAGCCACCGCTGCCAGACCTCCGCCCGCAGCACCCCGGTGTGCGGGTCGAACGGCAGCTCCGGGGTGCCGTCGTCGCGGGCGGAGAAGCACGCGGAGATACCCAGCATCATGAGCAGGGTCTCGTCGGCGGGCTTGGTGAACGCGGTCCGGGACCGGAAGTCGGTCCACCAGGCGCCGATGTCACCGTCGTAGTCCCGCAGGTGGCGCACTGCCTTGCCGAACTCGGCGAGGTAGCACAGCTCGTAGAGCGTGTCCCCGGCATGGCTGGCCAGCGCGCCGAACACATCGGGCCGCAGCATCGGCGTGATCATGGCGCCGAACCCACCGGAGGACTTGCCGCTGATCGCCCGGTGCGCCGCCTCCGGCAGCGTCCGGTAGTGCGCATCGACGAAGGGCACGACCTCCTCACACAGGTAGCTGTGGTAGCGCCCGGTACCCGGGGAGTCGACGAACTGGCTGCCCCCGTAGGCCGTCCACGCGTCGCAGAAGACCACCAGGGCGGGCGGGACGTCACCAGCGGCGAACACGGCGTCGGCGGTTTCCGGAAATGGCTGACGGTACGGGCTGCGGTTGCGCCACATGCTCAGATACCCGGTGTAACCCTGGATCACATAGACGCTCGGGTAGCGCTGGGTCGAATCCTCATAACCCGGCGGGAGATAGACCCACAGCGGGCGCTGCGCGGGATCACCCAGCGGATTGTCCCGCAACAGCACACTATCAATCACATGCTCATCCAGCCGGCCAGCCAGCGCGGCACCCCAGGGCAGCACACCGCTCACCGTACCGCGCCGGGTGCCCGCTCACTCAACCGTGAGGACCAGCGGGCCCGCCTCGGTGACGGCGACCGAGTGCTCCCAGTGCACAGCCCGGGAACCGTCCACCGTCACCACGGTCCAGCCGTCGTCGAGTTCCTCGGTCTTGTCACTACCCGCGGTCAGCATCGGCTCGATCGCCAGGGCCATGCCGGGCACCAGCCGGGGGCCACGGCCGGGCCGGCCCACGTTGGGCAGGAACGGGTCCATGTGCATGGCCCTCCCAATGCCATGGCCACCGTAGTCGGCGATGATCCCGTAGGAGGTCCGGTCCGCGGCGGCGGCGGCCAGCGCCGCGGTCTGCACGGCATGAGAGATGTCCGTCAACCTGCCACCGGGCAGGGCCGCCGCGATTCCGGCCTGCAGCGCGGCCCGGCAGGCCGCGGACAGCCGGCTGTCGGCCGCCACCACGGTCCCGATGTGCACCGTCACGGCGGCGTCGCCGTGCCAGCCTTCCAGGATCGCGCCACAGTCCAACGACAGCAGATCGCCGTCGGCGAGCACCTGCTCGCGGCTCGGGATCCCGTGCACCACCTGCTGGTTCACCGAGCTGCAGATCGACGCGGGAAACCCGTGGTAGTCCTTGAAGGACGGCACCGCGCCAGCGTCCCGAATGGACTGTTCAGCCAGTTCGTCCAGCTCACCGGTGCTCACCCCGGCCTTGGCGTGGCTGGCGAGCAACCGCAAGGTCCGGGCCACCACCGCACCGGCGGCGCGCATCGCCTCGATCTCACCGGGAGACTTGAGCTCGATGCCTGTCCTGCCCCGCAGCCGTCGTACCACAGCCCGCACCCCGCCCCCGGCCATCACGCCCGCGTTCGCAACGCATCCAGCGCCCGGGTCATCACCTCTGGCACTGACCCGACCGCCGGCACAGTGACCAACCGATCGGCGTAGAAGTCCAGCAACGGCGCGGTCTCCCGGTCATAGAGCCGCTGACGGTGCCGGATCACCTCCTCGGTGTCGTCAGCGCGCCCGCGAGCCAGCAGCCGCTGGACGAGCTGCTCCTCCGGCACGTCGAACGCCAGCACCGTGTCGATCTCACAGTCCCGATTGCGCAGCAGAGCCTCCAGCGCCTCGGCCTGGCTGAGCGTGCGGGGGAACCCGTCGAGCAGGAACCCACCCCGGCAGACCTCCTCAGTCAGCCGTTGCGCGACCATCGCGTTGGTCACCTCATCCGGTACCAGAGCACCGGCGTCCAGGTACTTCTTGACCTGCTGACCCAGCTCAGTCTCACCCTCAACGTGCGCCCGGAAGATGTCCCCCGTCGAGATGTGCTCCACACCGAGCTGCTCGCTGAGCAAGGTGGCCTGGGTACCCTTGCCCGCTCCCGGCGGGCCGACGAGGAGGATTCGCACTAGCGCAGGAACCCTTCATAGTGGCGCTGCATTAACTGGCTTTCGATCTGCTTGACGGTGTCCAACCCGACCCCCACCATGATTAACACTGCGGTGCCGCCGAAGGGGAAGTTCTGGTTCTGCCCGGTACCGGTCATGCCGAGGAACAAGTTAGGCAGCACTGCCACCGCACCCAGGTACAGCGAACCGGGGAAGGTGATCCGGTTGAGCACGAAGCTCAGGTACTCGGCGGTGGGGCGTCCCGGCCGGTAACCGGGGATGAAGCCGCCGTACTTCTTCATCTCCTCAGCACGATCTTCGGGGTTGAACGTGATCGCCACGTAGAAGTACGTGAAGAAGATAATCATCAAGAAGTACAGCGAGATATAGATCCAGCTGGCCTGGTCGGACAGGTAACGGGTGATAAGGGTCTGCCACCAGCTCGAGCTACCCGTGGACGAGCTGGTCAGCCGCGCGATGAGCTCGGGCAGGTAGAGCAGCGACGTCGCGAAGATGACCGGAATGACACCGGCTTGGTTCACCTTCAGGGGCAGGTAGGTGGAGGTTCCGCCGTACATGCGGCGGCCGATCATGCGTTTGGCGTACTGCACCGGGATCCGTCGCTGACCCTGCTCGACGAACACCACGCTGGCGATGATTGCCAGGCCGAACAGGCACACCAGCAGGAACACCATCCGACCCTGGGAGTCCAGGATGTTCTTGCCCTCAGCGGGGATACGCGCGGCAATCGAAGTGAAGATCAGCAGTGACATGCCGTTGCCGATGCCCCGTTCGGTGATCATCTCACCCAACCACATAATCACCCCGGTACCCGCGGTCATCACCACAACAATGACCACCAGGTTGAACAACGACTGGTCCGGGACCGGTGAGTACGAGCAACCCGAGAACAGCTGACCGCGCACTGCCAGCGCCACGATGCCGGTGGACTGCAGGACAGCCAGCGCGATCGTCAGGTACCGGGTGTACTGAGTGAGCTTGTTCTGCCCGGACTGCCCCTCCTTCTTCAGCACCTCGAAACGAGGGATCACCACGGTGAGCAGCTGGATGATGATGCTCGCGGTGATGTAGGGCATGATTCCCAGCGCAAACACCGACAGCTTCAGCAACGCCCCACCGCTGAACAAATTGATCAGCGAGTAGACGTTCTGGTTAGCGCCCCGCTGCACCTGGTCCAGGCACCGCTGGATATTGACGTAGGAGACCCCGGGCGAGGGGAGCGTGGCACCGGCCCGGTATATCACCAGCAGGCCGAGAGTGAACAGGATCTTGCGGCGTAGGTCCGGCGTCGCAAAGGCCGAGCGGAAGGCGCCGAGCACTCCCACCTCCCTACCTCCTGGGCCCTACCTTTTGGGCCCTAACTTTTGGGCCCTACCTTTGGCACCGCCGTGGTCAGGCCATCAGTCACAGACCAGCGGTCGCATGGTCGCACGGCGGCGACCGAGCGATGCGGGGAACCTGCCGACGGTGCCAGCCAGACTCGCCAGCCAGACTCGCCCTCGCGTCCTAGCCGACTGTAACAGCAAGGGCACACGCCAGCAGGACGCTGCCTACAGCGTGGTGCTGCTACCGCCCGCCGCAGCGATTTTGTCCCGCGCGGACCCGGAGAAGGCCTGCGCGCTGACCTGCAGCACCACCCCGCTGAGGTCACCCTCACCGAGCACCTTCACCGGCCAGCCCTTGCGCACCGCACCGGCGGCTACCAGCTCCTCAGGTCCCACGGTGCCCCCGGCAGGGAACAGCCGAGCCAGGTCACCGACGTTGACCACCTGGTACTCCGTACGGAACCGGTTGCGGAAACCTTTGAGCTTGGGCAGCCGCATGTGGATCGGCATCTGTCCACCCTCAAAGGCAACGGGTACGTTCTTGCGGGCCTTGGTTCCCTTGGTACCGCGACCCGCGGTCTTGCCTTGTGAACCCGCACCGCGACCCACCCGCGTCTTGGCGGTCTTCGCGCCAGCGGCCGGACGCAAGTGGTGGATCTTGATGGTCACTTCGCCGTCACCTCATTCGGGACTTCCTCCACCGTCACCAGATGACGGACCGTGGCAATCATGCCACGAACCTGGGAGTTGTCCTCTTTAAGTACGGACTGCCGGATCTTGCGCAGCCCCAGTGAGCGCAGCGTCTCACGGTGATTGCGCAGGCTACCGATACTGCTCCGAACCTGAGTGATCTTCAGTCGAGACACCGTCACACCCCCTGTCCGGCACGTGCCCGCAACATCCCGGCCGGGGCCACGTCCTCCAGTGGCAGACCGCGACGGGCGGCCACCTCCTCAGGACGCTGCAACCCCTTCAGCGCTGCCACCGTAGCGTGCACGATGTTGATCGCGTTATCACTGCCCAGTGATTTGGAGAGCACGTCGTGAACACCAGCGCACTCCAACACCGCCCGGACCGGACCGCCGGCGATGACCCCGGTACCGGGAGAGGCGGGACGGAGCAACACCACGCCGGCCGCCGCCTCACCGGTGATCGGGTGCGGGATGGTGCCAGCGATCCGGGGAACGCGGAAGAAGCTTTTCTTGGCTTCCTCCACGCCTTTCTGGATCGCCGCCGGCACCTCCTTGGCCTTTCCGTAACCGACGCCGACCATCCCGTCACCGTCGCCCACAACGACCAACGCGGTGAAGCTGAACCGCCGGCCACCCTTGACTACCTTGGCCACCCGGTTGATCGCCACTACCCGCTCCAGGTGCGGGCTTTTCTCCTGCTGGGCCGCTCCGCCGCGGCCACCGTCGCGGCGGTCCCGACGATCACTGCGCTCGCCTCCGCCTTCCCGCCGCATGCGTCCAGGCATCAGGCGTTCCTTCCATTACTCACGTGGGGCTGCTGGTGCTCTCTGAGGTTCATCATCGGTCAGAATTCCAGGCCGGACTTGCGGGCGGCGTCAGCCAGCGCCGCGATGCGACCGTGGTAGTCATAACCGCCGCGGTCGAAGACCACCTGGTCCACGCCTACCGCCTTGGCTCGGGCGGCGATCAACTCGCCGACCCGGACCGCCTTGGCTTTCTTGTCCCCCTCGATGGCGCGGACCGCCGGCTCGATGCTTGACGCCGCCGCCAGAGTGTGCCCGGCCACGTCGTCCACTACCTGCACGGCGATGTGTCGTGACGAACGGTGGACCACCAGACGCGGGCGCTGCGGCGAACCACGGACCTTCTTGCGGAGCCGGACGTGCCGCCGTGAGCGGGCCAGCCGACGCCGGGTCGACACATCCGTGCCGACCCGCGGCCGCTTGGTATCAGTTGCTGCCTCAGCCATGGTCACTTACCCGTCTTCCCGACCTTGCGCCGGATCTTCTCGCCCGCGTAACGGACGCCCTTGCCCTTGTAAGGATCGGGACGCCGCAACCGACGAATGGTCGCCGCGATCTCGCCAACCACCTGCTTGTTGATGCCGGCCACGGAGAAACGCGTCGGAGACTCCACCGTGAAGCTGATGCCCTCGGGTGCCCTGACCGCTACCGGGTGGCTAAAGCCCAGGGAGAACTCCAGATCCGAACCCCTGGCCACTACCCGGTAACCGACGCCGTGGATCTCCATGCGCTTCTCGTAGCCCTGGCTGACCCCAAGGACCATGTTATTGACCAGGGTACGGGACAACCCGTGCAACGACTTGCTGCGCCGGGCATCGTCCGGTCGCTGCACCAGCAGCGTACCGTCCTGCGCCCGACGCACGGTGATCGGCTCGGGCACCGTGTGCGACAGGGTGCCCTTGGGGCCCCGGACCGTCACGGTGCCCCCGTCGATGACCACATCGACGCCCGCCGGCACGGTAATCGGCTGCTTCCCGATGCGCGACATCTTGTCCGTTCCCCTCTCACCAGACGAAGGCGAGGACTTCCCCGCCCACGCCCTTCTTGGCCGCCTGCCGGTCGGTGAGCAGTCCGCCGGACGTGGAGATGATCGCCACACCCAGACCGCCGAGTACCTTGGGCAGCGAGGTCGACTTGGCGTAGACCCGCAGGCCGGGCTTGGACACCCGGCGTAAGCCAGCGATGCTGCGCTCCCGGTTGGGGCCGAACTTCAGCTCGACCACCAGGGACTTACCCACGGCCGCGTCCTCAGCGTGGAAACTCGAGATATAACCCTCCCGTTGGAGGATCTCGGCGATATTTGCCTTGATTTTGGAGTGCGGCATCACGACCCGGTCGTGATAGGCCGAGTTCGCGTTCCGCAGACGGGTCAGCATGTCCGCAATCGGGTCGGTCATCGTCATGGCGACCTCGTGATCCCTTCCCGCCGTGGTTCCCTGCCGGGCCTGTGGCGACTATTGGCTACGCCGTGGTGAGGCACCCCAGGCCTTACCACGAGGACTTGCTCACGCCGGGAAGCTCGCCCCGGTGAGCCATCTGGCGCAGGCAGATCCGGCACAGCCCGAACTTTCGGTAGACCGCCTTGGGTCGCCCGCAGCGCTGGCAACGGGTATAGGCCCGCACCGCGAACTTCGGTTTGCGCGCGGCCTTGATAATCAGCGCCTTCTTCGCCATCAGCTCTCCTTGAAGGGGAAGCCCAGACGACGCAGCAACGCCCGGCCCTCCTCGTCGGTGGTCGCGGAGGTGACCACAGTGATGTCCATGCCGCGCTGGCGGTCGATGGTGTCCGGGTTGATCTCATGAAACATCGATTGCTCGGTGAGTCCGAAGGTGTAGTTGCCGTGGTCGTCGAACTGGGTGGGCGACAGACCGCGGAAGTCGCGGATCCGGGGCAGGGCGATCGTCAGGAGCCGGTCCAGGAACTCCCACATTCGATCACCGCGGAGGGTTACCTTGGCGCCGATCGACATCCCCTCGCGCAACTTGAACTGCGCGACCGACTTGCGGGCACGCCTCACTTGAGGCTTCTGGCCAGTGATCGCCGCCAGGTCCCGCACGGCGCCCTCCATCAGCTTGGCGTCCCGGGCGGCCTCGCCGACACCCATGTTCACCACGACCTTCACCACCCCGGGCACCTGCATCGGGTTGGAGTAGGTGAACTGTTGGCGCAACGCGGCGACGATCTCTTCGCGGTATCGGGTCTTCAGCCGGGGCACCGTCACCCCACGATCGCTGTCTACCATGGTCATCTCAGATGTCCTTGCCGGTGCGCCGTGACACGCGAACGCGCTTGCCTTCGTCATCGGTGCGGTAGCCCACCCTGGTCGGCTTGCCGCTGGAGTCGACGACCATGACGTTCGAGACGTCGATGGCGGCCTCTTGGGTGACGATCCCGCCGCTTTGCGCACCGCGCTGGGTGCGACTAATCCGGGTGTGCTTTTTGATCCGGTTGACGCCCTCCACGAGCACTCGACCGGTGTCCGGGTAGGCCTGGATCACCTTGCCCTTGGCGCCCTTGTCCTTGCCGGCAATGACCAGGACCATGTCGCCCTTGTGGACTTTCATGCTCAGAGCACCTCCGGGGCCAGCGAGATGATTTTCATGAATCTCTTGTCCCGGAGCTCCCGGCCGACCGGTCCGAAGATCCGGGTGCCACGCGGCTCGCCGTCGGGCTTGATCAGGACAGCGGCGTTCTCGTCGAACCGGATGTAGGAACCGTCCGGACGGCGCTTTTCCTTGACGGTGCGCACGATGACGGCCTTGACCACGTCGCCCCGCTTGACGCCCGCGCCGGGGATGGCTTCCTTGACGGTCGCCACGATAATGTCCCCGATGCCAGCGTAGCGGCGTGAGCTCCCGCCGAGCACCCGAATGCACAGGATCTCCTTGGCACCGGTGTTATCGGCGACCCGCAGTCGCGACTCCTGCTGGATCACGTCAACTCCTCACTTGGCCTTCTCGAGGATCTGGACCAGCCGCCAGCGCTTAGTCGCCGACAACGGACGAGTCTCCATCAACAACACCCGGTCGCCGACCCCCGCGATGTTAGCCTCGTCATGCGCCTTCACCTTGGTGGTGGACCGCAGTACCTTGCCATACAAGGGGTGCTTCTTGCGGTCCTCCAACGCCACCACGACCGTCTTGTTCATCTTGTCCGAGACGACGTACCCCTCCCGGACCTTCCGCTTATTACGCCCTTCGGGCTGGGCCAGCTTGTTCGCCCCTTCGGGCTGGGCCGGCTTATTGGGTTCAGTGGTACTCATGCCGCACCCTCACTTCCCGCGCCGACGTCCGGAGACACCGACAGACCCAGCTCGCGCTCACGCATCACGGTGTAGATGCGGGCGATGTCACGCCGGACCGTGCGCAGCCGGCGGTTGTTGTCCATCTGCCCCGTGGCCATTTGAAAGCGCAGGTTGAACAGCTCCTCCTTGGACTCGCGCAGCCGCAGCACCAGCTCATCGTCGGTGAGCTCGCGCAGCTCGCTCGCAGTGGTGGTGGCCGGCATCAGAAGTCCACCCCCTCGCGGGTCACAATCCGACACTTCATCGGCAACTTGTGAATCGCGCGGCGCAACGCCTCGCGGGCTACCGACGCATTCGAGTAGGCCATCTCGAAGACGATCCGGCCCGGTTTGACGTTGGCCACCCAGTATTCGGGCGAACCCTTGCCGGACCCCATCCGGGTTTCTGCTGGTTTCTTGGTCAACGGCCGATCCGGGAAAATGGTGATCCAGACCTTGCCACCCCGACGGATGTGCCGATTGATCGCGATCCGGGCAGATTCGATCTGCCGGTTGGTCACATAAGCCGGTTCCAAAGCCTGGATCCCGAAGTCGCCGAAGGCGACCTGGGTGCCGCCGCTGGCCATGCCCGACCGGCTCGGCGAGTGCTGCTTGCGGTGCTTGACCTTGCGTGGAATGAGCACGTCTCAACCCTCCCCCTGCTCAGCGGTGGCCGCCTCGTCCGTGGCTGCTCCAGCTAGCTCCGCCGCTGCGGCGCGACCCGCCTCGGTGGAGGCTCCGGTCGTGCCGGCAGCCCCGGAACGACGCCGGGCAGGACGCTCCCGCCGGGGTGCCCGGGCCGCGGCGGCCGTGGCGGCCGCGGCACCTTCGGTGTCCCGCTCGCGCCGCCCGCCGACCACGTCACCCCGGTAAATCCAGACCTTCACCCCGATCCGGCCAAAGGTGGTACGCGCCTCGAAGAGCCCGTAGTCGATGTCGGCTCGCAGCGTGTGCAGCGGGACCCGGCCCTCGCGGTAGAACTCCGAGCGGGACATTTCAGCGCCACCCAGACGCCCCGAGCACTGCACCCTGATGCCCTTGACCTGGGGAGAACGCATCGCGGACTGGATGGCCTTGCGCATCGCGCGCCGGAAGGCGACCCGGTTGGACAACTGCTCAGCCACTCCCTGAGCGACCAGCTGTGCCTCCGCCTCCGGGTTCTTGACCTCGAGAATGTTGAGCTGCACCTGCTTGCCCGACAGCTTCTCCAGCTCGCCACGGATCCGGTCGGCCTCCGCGCCACGGCGGCCAATCACGATACCCGGGCGGGCGGTGTGGATGTCCACCCGCACCCGGTCGCGGGTGCGCTCGATCTCGACCTTGGCGATGCCGGCCCGCTCCATGCCTTTGGACAGCAGCTTGCGGATCGCCACGTCCTCCTTGACGTACTCCGCGTACTGCTTGTCCGCATACCAGCGGGACTTCCAGTCGGTCGAGATGCCAAGCCGGAAGCCATGCGGGTTGATCTTCTGACCCACTAGCGGGCACTCCCCTTCTGAGCTGCCCTGCCACCACGGGACCGGGCCGGTGCCCGACGCTGCGGCACGGGCTCCACCTCGACGGTGATGTGGCTGGTGCGGTTGTGTATCCGGTACGCCCGACCCTGCGCACGCGGACGAAATCCGTATCTCGGGCCAAGCCGAGGACGACCGCCCTCGTCGACGGAAGCCTTGCTGATTACCAGCAGGTCAGGGTCCAGGCCAACGTTGTTCGCCGCGTTGGCGACCGCGCTCTCGACAAGCTTGTACACCGGCCGGCTCGCGGCCTGCGGCGCAAACCGCAACAACGAGAGCGCATCAGCAACAGGCAGCCCCCGGATCAGATCGACGACCCGTCGAACCTTACGTGGCGCCATGGGAACCTTCCTGGCCCGCGCGATCGCGCGCGGGGGCAGTTCCTTGGGCTCCATAGCTTGTCCCTTCCTCATCGGCGCCGCGCCCGCCGGTCGTCCTTGATATGACCCCGGAACGTGCGAGTAGGGGCGAACTCACCCAGCTTGTGACCGACCATCGACTCGGTGATGAACACCGGGACGTGCTTACGCCCGTCGTGCACCGCAATGGTATGGCCGATCATGTCAGGAATGATCGTGGAGCGGCGCGACCAGGTTCTGATGACCTGCTTGGTGCCGGATTCGTTGTGCGCATCCACCTTTTTGAGCAGGTGGTCATCGACGAACGGCCCTTTCTTCAGGCTGCGTGGCATGCGGGCACCCCTTCCTGCTCAGCGCTTCTTACCGGTACGGCGGCGGCGCACGATCAGCGCGTCGCTGGCCTTGCGGCGCCGGGTGCGGCCTTCGGGCTTGCCGGCCGGATTCACCGGGTGGCGCCCCCCGGAGGTCTTGCCCTCACCACCGCCGTGCGGATGGTCCACCGGGTTCATCACGACACCGCGGACCGTGGGGCGCTTGCCCTTCCAGCGCATCCGGCCCGCCTTGCCCCAGGTGATGTTGCCCTGTTCGGAGTTGCCGACCTCACCCACCGTGGCCCGGCACCGGACGTCGACGTTGCGGATCTCACCGGAGGGCATCCGCAGCTGGCCGTAGGGACCGTCCTTGGCCACCAGCTGCACCCGGGCACCAGCTGAGCGGGCAATTTTCGCCCCGCCGCCCGGGCGGAGCTCGATCGCGTGCACCACCGTCCCGACCGGGATGTGACGCAGCGGCAGGTTGTTGCCCGGCTTGATATCGGCTGTGGGCCCGTTTTCCACGGTATCGCCTTGGCGCAGCTTCTCCGGGGCGATGATGTAGCGCTTCTCGCCATCGGCGTAGTGCAGCAGCGCGATCCGCGCGGTGCGGTTCGGGTCGTACTCGATGTGCGCGACTTTGGCCGGCACACCGTCCTTGTCCGCCCGTCGGAAATCGATCAGACGGTAGGCGCGCTTGTGGCCGCCGCCCTGGTGGCGGGTCGTGATCCGGCCGTGGGCGTTGCGGCCACCGGTGTTGTGCAGCGGTCGGGTTAACGACTTCTCCGGGTGATCCCGGGTAATCTCGGCGAAGTCGGACACGCTGGCGCCGCGGCGCCCCGAGGTCGTCGGCTTGTATTTGCGGATGCCCATCCCTATTCGTCCTCGCTCACGCGGCCGGTCCGCCGAAGATCTCGATCGGCTTGCTCTCCGCGGACAGCGTCACGATCGCCCGCTTAGTGTTCTTGCGCTTGCCGTACCCGAACCTGGTGCGCTTGCGCTTGCCCGGGCGATTGAGGGTGTTCACGCTGACCACGCGCACACCGAAGATCTTCTCGACAGCAATCTTGATCTCGGTCTTATTGGCGTGTGGCGCAACCACAAAGGTGTACTTGTGCTGATCCAGCAGCCCGTAGCTCTTCTCCGAGATGACCGGTTTGCGGATCACGTCCCGCGGGTCGGGGATCACCGGGCTGCCTCCTGTACCGCGGTGGCACCGCAGCCCGCCAGAAATGCCTGCAGGGCCTGCGCGGTGAACACCACATCGTCGTTGCTCAGCACGTCGTAGGTGTTGAGCTGGTCGGGGGCCAGCAGGTGAACCAAGGGGAGGTTGCGCACGCTGCGGCGACCCACCTCGTCGGCACGGTTGATCACCACCAGCAGCTTGGCGGGCCGGCCGACCACCGCGTCGAGGATCCTGCGAGCGGCCTTGGTCGCCGGCACGTCACCCGCGACCAGCTCAGAGACCACGTGCACCCGCCCCGCGCGGGCCCGGTCCGACAGCGCACCGCGCAGCGCAGCCGCTTTCATCTTCTTCGGGGTGCGCTGGCGGTAGTCGCGCGGGGTGGGCCCGTGCACGATGCCGCCACCGGTGAACTGCGGTGCCCGGATCGAGCCCTGGCGGGCCCGCCCGGTGCCCTTCTGTCGGTACGGCTTGTGGCCCCCACCGCTGACTTCCCCGCGGGTCTTGGTGCTGTGCGTGCCCTGCCGGGCCGCGGCCAGCTGGGCGAGGACGACCTGGTGCATCAACGGGATGTTCGCCGGCACGTCGAAGATCTCAGCGGGCAGCTGCGCGGTGCCCGCAGTCGCGCCCTGTGGGGTATGGATCTCGACGGTGTTCACGTCCGGGCCCACGTCCGGACTGCTGCCCACGTCTGACTCGGGGCTCACTGCTGCGCACCGCCCTTCGCTGCCGTCTTGACCAACACCAGGCCGCCCTTCGGACCCGGCAGCGCACCCTTGATCAGCAGCAGTCCTGCCTGCGCGTCAACCCGGTGCACGGTGAGATTCTGGGTGCTGACCCTGACATTTCCCATCCGCCCGGCCATCCGGGTGCCCTTGAACACCCGGCTCGGCGTGGCGCAGCCGCCGATCGCACCCGGCGAGCGGTGCTTGCGTTGGGTTCCGTGGCTGGCTCCCAGACCGCCGAAGCCGTGCCGCTTCATCACCCCGGCAGTGCCCTTGCCCTTGCTGGTGCCGACCACGTCGACCACCGTCCCGGGGGGGAACACCTCGGCGGTGACCTCCTGGCCGATTTGGTAGTCCGCCGCGTCGGTGGTGCGCAGCTCCACCAGGTGGCGCCGCGGGGTGAGGCCCGCCGCAGCGTAGTGCCCGGCCACCGGCTTGGTCACCTTGCGCGGGTCGATAGCGCCGTAGGCCAGCTGCACGGCGAGATAGCCGTCTTTTTCCAGAGTACGGATCCGGGTCACCACGCACGGCCCGGCCGCTACCACCGTGACCGGGACAATCCTGTTGTTCTCGTCGAAGACCTGAGTCATCCCAAGCTTGGTGCCCAGTATCCCCTTCGTGATTCCCCTCATGAGTTCACTGGCCTGATGCTCCGAATCAGTCGCTGTCATTCTCCCGGCCTTACTGGATGTTGACGTCGACGCTGGCCGGCAGGTCGATGCGCATCAGCGCGTCCACCGTCTTCGGCGTCGGGTCAAGAATGTCGATCAGGCGCTTGTGCGTACGCATCTCGAAGTGCTCGCGCGAGTCTTTGTACTTGTGCGGTGAGCGGATCACGCAGTACACGTTCTTCTCGGTCGGCAGCGGCACCGGCCCGACGACCCGAGCACCGGTGCGCGTCACGGTCTCGACGATCTTGCGCGCGGAAGCGTCGATTGCCTCGTGGTCGTAGGCTTTGAGCCGGATGCGGATCTTCTGTCCCGCCATGGTGGCTTGCCGTCCTGTCAGTCTCGTGCTGCTGGTTCCCAGTGCCGTTGGTGCCGTTAGTGCCGTTGGTCTGTAGTCAACCTGCCTTGCGCAGCCGGCCCCCGCGGTCGGGTGTGTCGTGCCCGACGACCAGACCGCCGTTACAGATCAGTGCTGTGTGGTGCCATCCGTGCAAGGGGTACCCACCGCTGCGACCCTGGATCCGCTAAGCGGGCCGGCCCTGCCGAGCAACCGGTCCATCGTAAGCGATACGTGATCGTCGGCCAAATGGGGGTGGGGGCCCACGCGAGTGTGAAACAGCGTCTGATGTGACGGCTCGGCCGTCGGTGCCATAACACCACACGCCACGTACGTGGACACCTACCCCGGAGGTGGGTGCCCACCTCACTTGATGATCTTCGTTACCCGACCGGCGCCCACGGTGCGCCCACCCTCACGAATCGCGAACTTCAGATTCTCGTCCATCGCGATCGGTTGGATGAGCTGCACGGCCATCTCGGTGTTGTCGCCCGGCATGACCATCTCCGTGCCCTCGGGCAAGGTCACGACACCGGTCACGTCGGTGGTGCGGAAGTAGAACTGCGGACGGTAGTTGTTGAAGAACGGCGTGTGCCGACCGCCCTCGTCCTTAGACAGGATGTAAACCTGAGCCTCGAACTGAGTATGCGGGGTGTTGGTGCCGGGCTTGATGACGACCTGCCCGCGCTCGACATCCTCGCGCTTGACGCCGCGAAGCAACAGGCCCACGTTATCGCCAGCACGGCCCTCGTCGAGCAACTTGCGGAACATCTCGACACCGGTGACGGTGGTCTTCGCCGAGCGCTCCCTGATGCCGATGATTTCCACCTCTTCGCCGACTTTGACGATGCCGCGCTCCACCCGGCCGGTGACGACAGTGCCGCGGCCGGTGATGGTGAAGACGTCCTCGATCGGCATCAGGAACGGCTTGTCGATCTCGCGGACCGGCTCCGGGACGTTGTCGTCCACGGCGTCCATCAGCTCCAGGAGCTTTGCCCCCCACTCGGCGTCGCCCTCGAGCGCCTTGAGCGCCGAGACCCGGACGATCGGCAGGTCATCGCCCGGATATTCCTGGCTGGTCAGCAGCTCCCGGACCTCGAGCTCGACAAGCTCCATGATCTCCTCATCGTCGACCATGTCGGCCTTGTTCAGCGCAACGACGATGTAGGGCACACCGACCTGGCGGGCCAGCAACACATGCTCGCGGGTCTGCGGCATCGGACCGTCGGTGGCGGCCACCACCAGGATGGCACCGTCCATCTGGGCCGCACCAGTGATCATGTTTTTGATGTAGTCCGCGTGCCCAGGACAGTCGACATGGGCGTAGTGCCGCTTCTCGGTCTGGTACTCGACGTGTGCGATCGAGATGGTGATACCCCGCTGCTTTTCCTCGGGGGCCTTGTCGATCGAGTCGAACGCCGACACCTCGTTGAGGTCCGGGAACTTGTCGTGCAAGACCTTGGTAATCGCCGCAGTCAGCGTGGTCTTCCCGTGGTCGATGTGACCGATGGTTCCGATGTTGACGTGCGGCTTGGTCCGCTGGAACTTCGCCTTCGCCACTGGTCTCGTCCTCCTGGACTCGTTCTTGGATCCGCTTGGTCAGCGGGACCGTTGCCGGTCCTGATGTAGCGGCATGTTGTCAGGTGGTCTCGCGGAACGCCGAGCCGACCCCGGTGCCCGCTGCCGCGGCTAGCCGCAGCCAGAGAAAATCACGGCATCACTCGCCCGTCGCTTTGGCAATGATTTCCTTGGACACGTTGGCCGGGACCTCGGCATAGGAGTCGAACTGCATCGTGTAGTTCGCCCGTCCCTGGGTCCGCGACCGCAGGTCGCCGACGTACCCGAACATCTCCGACAGCGGCACCAACGCCTGGACGACGCGGGAACCGCTGCGCTCCTGGATGTGCTGAATCTGGCCCCGCCGAGAGTTCAGATCACCAATGACATCGCCCATGTAGTCCTCGGGCGTGGTCACCTCGACCGCCATCATTGGCTCCAGGATGACCGGGCCAGCCTTACGCGCCGCCTCTTTGAGCGCCATCGAGCCAGCGATCTTGAAGGCCATCTCGGAGGAGTCCACCTCGTGGTACGCGCCATCCAGCAGGGTGACTTTCAGACCGACCAGTGGATAGCCCGCCAGGACGCCGTACTGCATGGCGTCCTGCGCCCCGGCATCAACCGAGGGAATGTACTCTTTCGGGATCCGTCCTCCGGTGACCTTGTTGTCGAACTCATAGAGCGCGCCATCATTGGTCTGCAACGGCTCCAACTTGATGAGCACGCGGGCGAACTGGCCGGAACCACCCGTCTGCTTGCGGTGGGTGTACTCGAGCTTGTCTACCGTCTTACGGATCGTTTCCCGGTACGCCACCTGTGGCTTGCCGATATTCGCTTCGACCTTGAAGTCGCTGCGCATCCGGTTCACCAGCACTTCGAGGTGCAGCTCACCCATCCCGGCAATGATCGTCTGGCCGGTCTCGTCATCGAGCTTGACCTGGAACGTGGGATCTTCCTCGGCCAACTTCTGGATAGCCGTGCTCAACTTCTCCTGATCGCTCTTGGTCTTGGGCTCGATGGCAACCTGGATAACCGGTTCCGGGAAAGTCATCGCCTCCAGGATGATCGGCGCCTGTGGGTCGCTCAGCGTGTCACCGGTGGTCGTCTCCTTCAGGCCGATCATCGCGTAGATGTGACCAGCCCGGGCCTCCTCGACCGGGTTCTCCTTATTGGAGTGCATCTGGAAAAGCTTGCCGATGCGCTCCTTGCGCTCCTTGGTCGAGTTGATCACCTGCGTGCCCGCGGCGACCCGACCGGAGTAAACCCGCACGTAGGTCAGCTTCCCGAAGAAAGGATGCGCAGCGATCTTGAAGGCCAGCGCGGAGAACGGCTCGGAAATGGAGGGTTTCCGGATTGCCGACGTGCCGTCGGGGAGCAGACCCTCCACCGGGGGCACATCCAGCGGCGACGGCAGGTAGTCGATCACTGCGTCCAGCATCGGCTGCACGCCTTTGTTCTTGAAGGCCGAGCCGCACAGCACCGGGTAGGCCTGGCTGTGCACCGTGAGCTTGCGGATGGCGGCCTTGATCTGCCCGGTGCTGAGCTCCTGACCGCCAAGGTAGAGCTCCATGAGCTCGTCATCGGCTTCAGCAACGGCTTCGAGGAGTTTCTCCCGGTACTCGTTCGCCGTCTCGACCAGGTTTGCCGGGATCGCCTCGACGGTGTAGTCCTCGCCCTTCTGCACCTCCCCGCGCCAGGTCAGCGCCCGCATTCCCACCAGATCGACGACACCGGCGAAGTCGGCCTCGGCACCGATCGGAAGCTGGATGATCAGCGGTTTAGCGCCGAGCCGCTCACGAATGGTGCGCACCGTGTAGTAGAAATCCGCGCCCAGCTTGTCCATCTTGTTGACAAAACAGATGCGTGGGACACCGTACTTATCGGCCTGCCGCCAGACCGTCTCGGATTGAGGCTCGACGCCTTCCTTGCCGTCGAAGACCGCGACGGCGCCATCGAGCACCCGTAGCGAGCGCTCCACCTCAACGGTAAAGTCCACATGTCCCGGGGTATCGATAATGTTGATCTGGTAGTCGTTCCAGAAGGTGGTGGTCGCCGCCGAGGTGATGGTGATACCCCGCCTTTGCTCCTCCTCCATCCAGTCCATCGTGGCGGCGCCGTCGTGCACCTCACCGATCTTGTAGTTAATCCCGGTGTAGAAGAGGACGCGCTCCGTCGTGGTGGTTTTGCCCGCGTCGATATGCGCCATGATCCCAATGTTGCGGACCCTGGCGAGGTCGGTCAGCACTTCACGTGCCACGAGAATTCATCCCTAGCTGTCTTCCAGACTGGTTCATCACCAGCGATAGTGTGCGAAGGCCCTGTTCGACTCGGCCATCTTGTGAGTGTCCTCCCGGCGCTTCACGCTCGCTCCGAGGCCGTTGCTGGCGTCGAGGAGCTCATTCATCAGGCGATCGACCATCGTCTTTTCCCGCCGCTGCCGGGAAAAAGTGATCAGCCAGCGGAGCGCGAGCGTGGTGGAGCGCACCGGACGCACCTCGACTGGGACCTGGTAGGTAGCGCCACCGACACGGCGACTCTTCACCTCGATGGCGGGCTTGACGTTGTCCAACGCGCGCTTGAGAGTCACCACGGGGTCGGTACCGGTCTTGTCCCGGCAGCCCTCCAAGGCTTGGTACACGATCCTTTCGGCCACCGAGCGCTTGCCCCGCACGAGCACCTTGTTGACGAGCTGGGTGACCACCGGGGATCCGTAGACCGGGTCGGAGCGCAGCGGTCGCTTCGGGGCGGGACCCTTGCGAGGCATCAGCTTTTCTCCTTCTTCGCACCGTAGCGACTGCGCGCTTGCTTACGGCCCTTCACACCCTGAGTGTCCAACGATCCACGAATAACCTTGTAGCGAACCCCGGGAAGATCCTTCACCCGACCACCGCGCACCAAGACGATGGAGTGCTCCTGGAGGTTGTGGCCCTCACCAGGAATGTATGCCGTCACCTCAACCTGGCTGGTCAGACGCACGCGGGCGACCTTGCGCAAGGCCGAGTTCGGCTTCTTCGGGGTCGTCGTGTAGACGCGGGTACACACTCCGCGCCGCTGCGGGCTTCCCTTCAGGGCCGCGGTCTTGGTCTTCGCGAGCTTATCCTCGCGGCCCTTGCGGACCAGCTGCTGGATGGTAGGCATGGACCAGCTTTCTTTGATCTTTTGCGTTTGCTCTGGCTGCGTGGTGCTTCGCGGCCGGTCACTCCGTATCCCGCGGTCGGGCGTGTCGCTGTCGGCCCAGCCCTTCGTCTAGGTAACACCCGACGGGAGCTGGGCGGCATCGGCACGATCCGGTCGTGGGAGCTGTGCCGGACCCACCACCAGGAGTGCACCGCCAACAGGCATACAGAGTGGCCCGGCCGAGGTCGGGACCGACTACCAGGATACTGGGCTCTTCACCCAGGGTCAAAGCGGGGTCAGACGCGAACCCCGATACCAGAAACTCCAAAACTACGACGTGTCCCGTAGATCTCGCAGCCTGTGATCGACTCTACTGTTGCCGAGTTCGACAGGGGAGCTGGCAGTACCCGCCTGACCAGCTCCCCTGTCGAACTCGGCGCACGGAGAGCACCCCCGACCAAGCCTATCCCCTTGTTCAGGGATCTACGGGGCACGACTTAGGAGCCCAAAACCAGGGGCACAGAAGTGAAGATGGATACAGAACGAAGAACCAAGGAGGTGCGCCGATGCCGGGTCCCCTGATCGGGCTGCGGGTGCTCGAGCTGGCTGGGATCGGTCCAGGCCCCCACGCGGCGATGCTGCTGGCGGATCTGGGAGCCGACGTGGTGCGCCTGGAGCGGCCCCCAGAGAGCGTGCCTCCAGAGAGCAGCATAGGTGGCCTGCAGCTCGCTTCGGGTACCCAGAACCAGATGCTCCGCGGCCGGCGCTCAGTGATAGTGGATCTGAAGGATCCCGCCGGGCGGGAAACCATGCTGGCCCTGGTGGAGCGGGCCGACGTGCTGATCGAGGGTTTGCGTCCCGGTGTCACCGAGCGATTGGGGGTCGGTCCGGCCGACTGCCACGCCCGCAACCCGGCCCTGGTGTACGCGCGGATGACCGGATGGGGGCAGGAGGGCCCGCTGGCCGAGCGCGCCGGACACGACATCAACTACATCGCGCTGTCTGGTGTCCTGCACGCCATCGGCACTGCGGGGGGCAAGCCGGTGTTACCGCTGAACCTGGTTGGTGACTTCGGTGGCGGCTCGATGTTCCTGGTCACCGGAGTGCTGGCCGCGCTGTGGGAACGGAAGCGCTCCGGTACCGGTCAGGTGGTCGACGTCGCCATGGTGGACGGGGTCAGCGTGCTGGCCCAGATGTTCTGGTCGTTGCGCGCCAGCGGGTTGTGGAGCCAGGCGCGGGGCAGCAACCTGCTCGACTCGGGAGCCCCGTTCTACGACACTTACGCCTGCTCCGACGGGGGCTACATCGCCGTGGGAGCACTCGAACCGCGGTTCTACGCCACGCTGTTGCAGGGCCTCGGGCTTGCCGGAGCGGAGCTGCCCAAGCAGTTGGATCCGGAGGGGTGGCCCGTGTTGCGCCAGCGGTTCACCGAGGTGTTCGCCAGTCGAAGCCGCGACGAGTGGGTAGCCGTGTTCGAGGGGACCGACGCCTGCGTGACGCCGGTGTTGTCCTTTGCCGAGGTGCCCAGACACCCGCATATCGCGGCCCGCGACACCATCATCACCCTCGGTGGTGTGGCCCAGGCCGCCCCCGCGCCACGGTTCTCGCGTACCCGTCCTGACCGGCCGGCACCGCCGCCCCAGCCCGGCGCCGACACCGCCGGGGTCCTCGCCGACTGGGATATCGCGCCACGGTAGGTGGCTCTTCAAGGACCACCAACCCCACTGGTGAGTGCCCATAATGATGGCCAACCCCGCTGGCGAGCCAGCGGGGTTGGCCATCATTAGAGATCCTCGGGACCGGGGTTGGTGGTCCTTGAAGAGCCACCTACCCCACGTCTCAGCGGTAATCGCGACCGAAGTCGTAGTCATCCAAGGGGACGGCTGCTCCGGTCCCGGTGCTGAACACATCCGGCGAGTAGTAGCCCTCCTCGTAGGACGGCATCGCGTAGGCTGCGGCCCGAGCCTCCTCGGTCGGCTGCACCTCGATGTTGCGGTATCGGTTGATCCCGGTGCCGGCCGGGATCAACTTGCCGATGATCACATTCTCCTTCAAGCCCAGCAGCTTGTCGCTCTTACCCTGGATCGCCGCGTCGGTGAGGATCTTGGTCGTCTCCTGGAACGACGCCGCAGACAACCACGACTCGGTGGCCAGCGACGCCTTGGTGATGCCCATGAGGACCGGACGGCCCGAGGCAGGCTCACCCCCTTCCGACACCACCCGGCGGTTCTCCGACTCAAACTCGCTGCGCTCGGCCAGCGCACCGGGCAGGAACTCGGTAGCGCCCGAGTCGATGATCGTCACCCGGCGCAGCATCTGCCGGACGATGACCTCGATGTGCTTGTCGTGGATGTCCACCCCCTGCGATCGATACACCTGCTGGACCTCGCGGACCAGGTGCAGCTGCACCTCCCGGGGACCCATCACGCGGAGCACCTCGTGCGGGTCCACCACACCCTCGAGCAGCTTCTGGCCGACGGTGACGTGGTCGTCGTCGGCCAGTGGCCGCTCGGTGCCGTCAATGGTGATCACCGCAAGCCGCTGCCGCTTGGACAGCTTGTCGTAGACGATCTCATCACTGCCATCGTCCGGAATGATGGTGATCTTCCAGAACTTCTCGCCATCCTCGATGCGCACCCGGCCGTCGGCATCTGCGATCGGCGCCATGCCCTTGGGTACCCGGGCCTCAAACAGCTCCTGCACCCGGGGCAGCCCGGCGGTGATGTCCTCACCGACCACCCCGCCCTGGTGGAAGGTGCGCATGGTCAGCTGCGTGCCGGGCTCACCGATGGACTGCGCGGCCACAATGCCGACCGCCTCGCCGACGTCGACGAGCTTGCCGGTGGCCATGGAGCGGCCGTAACACATCGCGCACACCCCGCTGGCGGACTCACAGGTCAGTACCGAGCGCACCTTGACCCGCATCACATCCGCGGAGATCAGCCTGTCGATCGCGGGGTCACCTAGATCCGCCCCCCGAGGCATCAGCACCGATCCGGAGTCATCCAGCACGTCCTCCGCGGTGCAGCGGGCGTACACGCTGGTCTGCACGTAGCGGTGCCGAACCGCCCGACCGTCCGCTCCGAGCTCGGCGACCGCCATCTGGATCCCGCGCTCGGTGCCGCAATCGTGCTCCCGCACGATGACGTCCTGCGAGACATCCACCAGGCGCCGGGTCAGGTACCCCGAGTCGGCCGTCCGCAACGCGGTGTCGGCCAGTCCCTTGCGGGCGCCGTGCGTGGCGATGAAGTACTCCAGCACACTCAAGCCCTCACGGAAGTTGTGCTTGATCGGTCGCGGGATGTACTCGCCCTTGGGGTTGGCAACCAGACCGCGCATCCCGGCCAGGGACCGGACCTGCGTCATGTTCCCGGCCGCCCCGGAGGACACGATCGTGAAGACCGGGTTGTCTTCCGGGAAGTTGGCCTCCATCACCTTGGCCACCTCGTCAGTGGCCTGCGACCAGATCTTCACCAGCTCACCGTTGCGCTCATCACGCGAGAGCACACCACGCTGGTAGCGCTTCTCCACCTGGTCGGCCTTGACCTCGTACTGGTCGAGGATCTCCTGCTTGGCGGCCGGCACCACCACGTCGGAGCTGGACAGCGTCACCCCGGAGAGAGTGGCCCAGTGAAAGCCAGCGTCCTTGAGCTTGTCCAAGGTTTGGGCAACGGAGACCATCGGGTAGCGCTCAGCGAGGTCATTGACGATCGCCGCCTGACGCTTCTTGGGCAGCACGTCGTTGACATACGGGTAGTCCTCGGGCAGCAGGTCGTTGAACAGCACCCGTCCCACGGTGGTCTCCGCGATCCACGTTCCTCCCGGTTCCCAATCCTGGGTGGCCCGCAGCTCGGCCTGCTCGGCCAGCGGCGGGACCACGCCCCGCAACCGGATCCGGACCTTGGCCTGCAACCCGATCGTGCCGCGGTCCAGCGCCATCAGTGCCTCGGCAGGCGAGGAGAACGAACGGCCCTCCCCGAGGGCGCCCTCACGGAGCTTGGTGAGGTGGTACAACCCGGTGACCATGTCCAGCCGCGGCATGGCCAGCGGACGGCCTGAGGCCGGGGACAGGATGTTGTTGCTGGACAGCATCAGGACCCGGGCCTCGGCCTGCGCCTCGGCGGACAGCGGCAGGTGCACCGCCATCTGGTCGCCGTCAAAGTCCGCGTTGAACGCCTCGCACACCAGCGGATGCAGCTGGATCGCCTTGCCCTCGACCAGCTGAGGCTCGAAGGCTTGGATGCCCAACCGGTGCAGCGTCGGCGCCCGGTTCAACAACACCGGATGTTCGGTGATGACCTCCTCAAGGACGTCCCACACCTGCGAACGCTGCCGCTCCACCATCCGTTTGGCCGACTTGATGTTCTGCGCGTGGTTGAGATCCACCAGGCGCTTCATCACGAACGGCTTGAACAGCTCCAGTGCCATCTGCTTGGGCAGGCCGCACTGGTGCAGTTTGAGCTGCGGACCGACCACGATGACCGAGCGGCCGGAGTAGTCGACCCGCTTGCCGAGAAGGTTCTGCCGGAACCGGCCCTGCTTGCCCTTGAGCAGGTCGGACAGCGACTTCAGCGGGCGGTTACCAGGACCGGTGACCGGGCGGCCGCGACGGCCGTTGTCGAACAGCGCGTCGACGGACTCCTGCAGCATCCGCTTCTCGTTGTTGACGATGATCTCGGGCGCGCCGAGATCGATCAGCCTCTTGAGT
>JAFATA010000040.1 GCA_019244165.1 Pseudonocardiales bacterium
ATGACTCATGATCGCTCTCCTTCCAACGTCGGAGAGTGAATCATCGCCTGGTTATGCCGATCTCACACTGCCACGCACCCCCCTCACCAGCGGCTTCCCCACCCAGATCGGCATAACCCGCACCTCGACATAGTCCGCCTACTACGCTGGGGCGTTCATCGCCGCCTGCCGCCGCGCTGGGGCCTACTTCTCGGTCACGGTGCGCATGGACCCCAAGATCCGGCGCGCGATCACCAGCATCGACGAGAGCGCCTGGGTGCCGATCACATACCCCCACGCCCTCTACGACGAGCAAGCCGGCACCTGGATCTCCGACGCCGAGACCGCCGAAGTGCCCTACACCGCCTTCGCCACCAAGGGCACCCACCGCACCGAGGACCGGCTGATCGTGCGGCGCGTCCGCCGGCTCAACCCGAAAGCCATCCCCCAGGGCCAGGGTGAGCTCTTTGTCACCTACCGCTACCACGCGGTGTTCACCGACAGCCCGTTTCCGCTCACCCAGGCCGAGTCCCACCATCGCGGGCACGCCATCATCGAGCAACTCTTCGCCGATCTGATCGACGGACCCCTCGCCCACCTGCCCTCGGCCTCATTTACCGCCAACGCCGCGTGGCTTCAGCTCGCCATCACCGCCCACGCGCTGACCCCTGCCCTGGGCACCCTCGCCTCGGCCCGCCACGCCCACGCCCGAGGCGCGACCCTCCGCACCGAGCTCATCCACCTCGCCGGCCGTCCCGCCCGCAGTGGACGAGACCACATCACCTGGCACCTGCCCGAAGCCTGGCCCTGGCAAGACGCCTGGCAGGGCGCCTTCGCCGCCACCCACCGAGGACCCCCAGCCCTCGCCGCCTGACCCTGACCACTCGCCCGAAAGGGCCCGACCGCAGACCTCACGTGGACAAGCCGGATAGGGGGCCGGCGGATACCACACGCCCACGATCGAGCATTCCCCAACGAAGATCAACTAAACGACTCAGAATGATCACTCAAATTCGGGCGGTGGATCCAGGCTGAGGGCGGCCAGGGCTCGCCTAGCCTATGTGAGCAGCTGCTGCACGATGATGGGCTAACACGAACAGCCACGGCAGGGTGGTGAACCTGCGTGGGGGGTGGCTAAACGAGTTGGTCAATATGGTGAGCGGCGATGGGGGCGAACTGCACTGCTGTGTGCGTCGGCACTTGGTCAGTGGAAAAGACGTTGCTGGCAACCTGGGAGCTGAGCCATCTGTGGGCGTGGGCACTAACCACCCGCATCGCTCTCGACACGCACAGCAACGTTAACCAGGCGTGAGGCCCAGTTCGCAGGGCTCGCTCAAGTACTCTGCCAGCCCACTCGACATTTTCGCTGCCGTTGAGGTTGCCGACGGGGCGCGGGCTTGGCGCCGTTGAGCGTGCGGATGACGCTGCGGGCGCTGGCCTAGTTTGATTTGGTGGATCGGCACCGCCACCGTGACGATCTTCGGGTCGGTAGGGCACGGCCCTCCCCGTCTGCTTTTCTGCCAGAGTCGCGCGGGAGGACCGTGCGGGCGCACGTGGAGCTGCGGCGTGCTCACGGTAGAGACGTTTGTGGCGTGGGGCAGCTGGCGCGGAGGTTGAGGTGTCCACTCGATGGGTAGCGGCCGTGGGCTCACCATCAGCGGTGACTTCCAGTCCCTTTGTCCAACCGGTAACGTGCACTTTCAAGGTGCTCCTCGAACTGGCAGAGATAAGGATCCACGCCCTGGCACCCCGAGCAACATGATCAATTTAAGCTACGTGGCATTGGTGGCTGAGGTGGCCGAGGTTCGAGGCCGTGATAGCCCCACTCCGGTATTGCAGTCGAGTTTTACCTCACAACTTTTACCTCACAACGACACGCAGGAGGGTTGCTCATCGTCGCGCAGGACCGACTCCTGGTGGAAGGTCTTGTCGTACGCAGCGCGTATCTCGTCGATCTTCTTGCTGGCGTCGCTCGCCGAGTCCTGCGGGTAGATCAGGATCAACATGTCGCTGGCTTCATGGTCGATCACGCCGTTGGTCTCCCGATACTGGCCCATCGCGGGCACCACCGTGAATCCGGCCGGGAACCGGGGAGTGACCTCCCGGTCGAGGAACTGGGCGAAGGCCGCGTCGGTGACCGTGCCGCCGCCAGGAATTGACTTGCCGAAAAACAGCTCGGTACGCGCGTACGCCGTCTCAGTGGCGGCACACCGTGTTGCTGGCGCGGTGCTGCTGTTCGCGGTGACGGCGGGGAAGTGGGTTCCCGCGCAGCCCATCAGCGGTCCTATCGCCAGCAGCGCCGTCCCCACCATGGTGGCGGAGCGCCAGTGTCCCCACCAATTCCTCACCGGTTGACACACTGTTCTCACAAGCATCGCATCCCCCTTTCGTCGCAATGCCTGAACCTCATTCAGAAGTCTTCGGTCCGTGGGCTGGCTCGTGCCCGCCGGTGATGCAAAGCGGTGCTTGATCAGCGAAACTGTGGCACCGCCGAGACCAGTATCCCCAACGACACCTCATCCGGCCGCACCACCCACCCTCAACCATGATCGCCGACCGTGCCACTCGCCGCGACCAACATCACGACGCGACGCCGCCTCGTGACGGGCGTTGCTGCGTAGTCAGGCCAGCGGGCTGCTGGCCTGCGACTTCTTCCACATCGACTGCGCGGTAACCCTCCGGCGCTTGTCCTGCTTCGTCGTCATGGAGGTCAGCTCCCGATGCATGCACATCCTCCGCTATGTGCTAACGGTGGCGCGCCGTCATGTGGAATCTTGTGCGTGTTCCGTAGTGTCAAGGGCGGATTCGTGGATCAGTTCGTCTGCGTGCAGCGCTCGGCGCAGCCGACTGCCGACCAGCGATTCCAGCCGTACTGCGGGGATGCCGCCGGCGGGTTTCTTGGCGGTCAGGTCGCTGGCCGCGAGGACATGCCCAGCGGGCAGCGCGCGGCGGGCGACTAGGGAACGGCCGAATAGCGCGCGCATCGGCGCCAGCTCAGTCGCGACTTGGTCCTTGTCGACGGGCGCCACGAGTGCCGCGCTGAGATAGCGGACACCTTCGACGAGCGTGCGCAGCTCGCTGGTGGTCACGGAGGCGGCGACGTCGGGGCCGAACATCTCCCGGGACAGTGTCACGTGCACCTCGATCACGCGTCCACCGAGTACGATCGTGGCCAGTGCCGGGAAGATCGTCCCGGAGTGGTCCGATAGCCCGGCCACGCAGCCGTAGCGCTGCTGGATCTCCCCCAGCACGTTGAGCCCGACCCGCTGCGGCGCGACAGGGTAGGCCGAGGTGCATTGCAGCACGGCCAGCGGACCGGCACCACCCGCCCGCAACCGCGCGACCGCCGCGTCGAGCTCGAACCAGCCACTCATCCCGCTGGACAGCAACACCGGCTGCCCCGTCTGGGCCACCGCGTCCAGCAACTGCGGGTTGGCGACCTCCCCGGAGGCGACCTTCCACGCGGCGACGCCAACGTGGCGCAGCAGCTCGACTGCCTCCAGCGAGAACGGGGAACTCAAGAACGCCAGCCCGCGATCCTGCGCGTGCTGCCGCAGCCCGTCCCAAGCCTGAGGCGTGAATTCCATCCGTTTCCAGTACTCGTATCGCGTGTCATCGCAGTAGCTAAATTTGACTCGCCAGGGTTCGTCGGTCCGGCTCTCCGCAGCGGCGATGTGGGTCTGGAACTTCACCGCATCGGCACCCGCGGCGGCGATCGCGTCGATGAACGCGTGCGCGGTGCCCAGACTGCCGTCGTGCGCCTGGCCGACCTCACCAATCACGACAGGGCGGTCATTCCAGTCAAGTACAGTCACGGCACGCAGTGTCCCACCCGAAGGCCTACGGACGTGCCAAGGACGCTGACGGGTCGCGACCGCGAGCTTACGGTTGCCACGACCGCCTCCTGACATCCCGCGCAAGGTTCTGACCGCGGCGGATCGCCGTCCGGATCCAGGTGACACGTCTCGGGGTCACTGTCCGAGCCAACGTCTATGCAGGTCATCGCATAGTGGGTAAAAGAGGCTTGAGCCCGCTGAACTTGACCCGCCATGGTTCGTCGGTGCAGCTCTCGGCGGCGGCGATATGGGTCTGGAACTTCACCGCATCGGCACCCGCGGCGGCGATCGCGTCGATGAACGCGTGCACGGTGCCCAGACTGCCGTCGTGCGCCTGACCGACCTCTCCGATTACCACGATCGGGTGGTCCCTATCGAGTAAAGTCACTTTAAGAATTCATCAATCTTCTCGAAAGGGTGAAAAACTTGGCACAGACGGTGATGAAGGACCAAATCGCTGCTCTCGGTTACGACTATGGTGCGCAGGCGATACACCGGCCCGCGGAGTGCAACCTGTGCGGGGCAACCGGCCGTGCGGTGGTACTCGCTCAGCGAGACCGCTACGGCTACCCGGCCATCTTCGTGGTGTGCCGGCGTTGTGGGCTCGGTTACCTTTGCCCGCGGCTGAGCGCTACCCAGTACGCGCACTTCTACTCCGAGGTCTATCGGCCGCTGGTCTCGGCCTACCACGGCCGCCGTATTGACGCCGAAACCGTGCAGCTCGAGCAACACGGTTATGCGAGCACGCTCGCCGCGTTTCTGCTCCCGCTGCTCCCGTCGTCGCCGCGCACGATCCTCGACGTCGGCGGCTCCACGGGAGTGGTCTCCAAGGTACTGGCGGAACGCCTGCACGCGGGGGCAACCGTCCTCGACCCCTGCCCTGGCGAACTCTCGGTCGCGCGCGCCGCTGGGATGGAGACGGTCGCCGGGCTCGTCGAGGACTTCGATCCGGGGGAGCGCACGTGGGATCTCGTGCTGCTGTGTCAGACGATTGACCATCTCCTCGATGTCCGCGGCACGCTGGCGGCGCTGCGCCAGATGCTGACCAGCGACGGCCGGGCGTTCGTCGACATCGTCGACGTCGATGTCCTGCTGCGTCGAACCGGCAGCATCGAGCGGGTAGTCAAGATCGATCACCCCTATTACCTGACCCGCCCGACCACGGTGGCGCTGTTCGCGCTGGCCGGTTTCGCGATCGTCGCCGAGCGGGTGACCGATGATGGCCATCGGGGCTTTGTGCTCGCTGCGGGACAGCGCGCCGAGCCCGACTGGCTAGCCCTGGAAATCACCGCAGCGCAGTTTTTGAGCACCCTATCGGCCCGGCGAGCGGGTGAGCTCGGGTAACGGGCGGTCCCCGGGACGGCCACGGTACGGTTTGATCGACGCACGTTCTGTCTTCCCGTCGTTTTCGTTCCCAGGAGGCACCGACGTGCCTGGCCGTCGCAAAAAGATCTGCGTCGTCGTCGCCAGCCGGGCCAACCTGGCGCGGGTCACCACGGTGCTGGAGGCCGTCCGGGAGCACCCCGCGCTGGAGCTGCAGGTGATCGCC
The DNA here is from genome assembly GCA_019244165.1 of Pseudonocardiales bacterium. Classification (GTDB taxonomy): domain Bacteria; phylum Actinomycetota; class Actinomycetes; order Mycobacteriales; family Pseudonocardiaceae. The sequence goes on from JAFATA010000040.1 coordinate 5,365, forward strand.
GCTGCGTCGGTGCTGATGGAACGCTTCGGCAGCGCGGTGAACGTGCTGGAAGCCGCCGGTTTCGTCCCCGACGCCAAGATTCCGTTCGTCATCGAGGGCCAGACCCCGGCGATGATGGCGAAATCCACCGGGCTGGGCCTGCTGGAGTTGCCGAGTGCCCTCGAGCGGCTCCAACCCGACATCGTCCTCACCGTCGCCGACCGCTACGAGACGATCGCGACGGCGATCGCCGGCGCCTACATGAACATTCCCGTCGCTCACACGCAAGGTGGCGAGGTGTCCGGGTCGATCGACGAGAGCGTCCGACACGCGATCACCAAACTGTCCCACCTTCACTTTCCGGCAACCGAGCTCAGCGCCCGCCGCGTCCTCGCGATGGGCGAGGACCCGCGATATGTGTTCAACGTCGGCTGCCCGTCGATCGACCTGGTTGCCCGGAGCCGCCCGGGCACCCGCCGCGACGCGTTGCTCAACCACTGCGGCCCCGGTTCGCCGATCGATCCCGAGCAGCCCTATCTGCTGGTCATGCAGCACGGCGTCACCACCGAATACGGCCACGGCCTCGCCCAGATGACCGCGACCTTGCGCGCGGTCACCTCCCTCGGGATGCAGGCGCTGGTTTTCTGGCCGAACGTGGATGCCGGCAGCAACGAGGTCGCCACCGGCATCCGGCAGTTCCGCGATCAGGGTCTGGCGCGGCGCTGCCAGTTCTTCCGCAACCTGCCGGCCGAGGACTTCGCCCGGCTGATGACGCACTGCGCCTGCATGATCGGCAACTCGTCGGCGGCCCTGCGTGAAGGCGCCTACCTGGGTACCCCGGCGGTCAGCGTCGGCACCCGCCAACGCGATCGGGAGTGCGGCCCGAACGTGGTCTTTACCTCCCATGACCCCCTCGGGATCGCCGAAGCGGTCCGGACCCAGATCGCCCACGGCCGCTACCAGCGCAGCCACCTGTTCGGTTCCGGCACCGCGGGACGCGCCATCGCAGACATCCTGGCCACAGTGACCCCCCCAGTCCAGAAACGCCTGCACTACGATCCCGCCGCCCTACTCGCCGCCCCCGCACCGGTGTAGGTCGGTGGGAGGGTGAGCGCTCACACGACGATCACGGGCAGCTGGGCGTCGAGCACGACGAAATCCTCCGGGTCCGACGTGACGACATGATGGTTACGTTCCCGAGCTCCGTCTCGTCGAGCAGCACCCGCAACCGTCGGTCACCACGCTCGACGGCGATCAGCGCTCCGGCATCCAGGGTCAGTCCGGATGGCCTGCTCACCGGGAAAGACCAAGTTCCACCTGGGCCGCCGCGCGTTCCGCATCGGACGGCGGACCCGCTGGGTCGACCATCCCCCACTCGTCGAGCAGCTCGCGAAGGGTTACCGAGCGCCCATAGTGGCGCAGCGCCTGGGTGACATACGCACTGAGACCGATTCGGCCTTGCCGTCATCGACGGCCTGGCGAGCATCCCGGACGAGCTGCGCGGGGATCGTGACGGTGACGCGAGCTACTGTCATACGATCATCTTACTCATGTCACGGGCAAGGTAGCTGCGCAGTGGTGGTCATGTTTCTTCTGCCTGCAGGTCGGCGATGATGTGGTCGATCAATGCGTGTGCGGTTTCGGCACAGGCAGCCCCAGTCCGTAGGTGATCGAACTCGCCTCGGTACCGGGCCACGCTGGCGGGCTCGCTGATGGTGACCTCGTCGGTGACGAGTTCGACAACGATCAAGGTGTCGGCATCATTGGCGCGGTCGGCATAGATCTGGAAACCTTCTGGGTAGATGGTCTTCGCCTGGCCGCGCAACGGCAGAATGCCGATCTGGAGGTTGGGCAGTGCCATCACCGCGCGGATGTGCCGAATTTGTTCGATTTGCAGCGCGATTGACCTCGGGCGCCAACGCAGCGCAGCCTCAGTCATGAGAATGGTGAACTGCTTGGACTGGTCGAGCAGCACGGCTTGGCGGTGCATCCGGCCCTCGACTTTCCCGGCGATGTCCTCCTTATTGCCGCCCTTATTGTTACCGCCGGCCATCTCGAACACGAGCCTGGCATACTCGCGGACCTGAAGCAGGCCGGGGACGACAGCATGGTCGTAGACACCGATCGTGGCTGCGGAGGCCTCCAGCGCGGCGGTCTCCCGCTGGGTCTGGTCGACACCAGCAGGCAGCCGGGATCGCCAGGGGCGGATCTGGCTGGCAGCCGCTTCGGCGAGGGACGCCAACTCATCACGGACAGCGGCCGACGCTCCGGTGACGCGCACCCACACCTCGATCTCGTCAAGCCGGACGAGGCGATCGCCGGATTCCATCCTGGAAACGGTCGCCGGGCTCAGCGCGAGTTCGGCGGCAAGATCCTCATTGCGCAGCCCGGCGAGCTCACGTAATGCCCTGAGCCTGGACCCGAGACGCTGACGCGGGGTGACGCCAGCCCTGCCGGGGATTCGAGTCATCACCGCAGCGCCCAGCCACCAGCCTCCAGCTCAGGCATCGAGCGCGGCGTACTCGTGAAGAGGTACCGACAGGGCGATGGTGAGGTCACGCTCTCGCCGACATTGCTCGATGACCTCGGGGTCCTCCGTGATGGCGAAGTCGGTGAGATGGCAGGCGGCGTCGTAGTGCAGCGGCATGGCAAACGCGTCCGCCGCCTCAGCGTCGAATAGCCAGAAATCCCGACGCAGCGCCGCCAGCTCCGGATGCAGGCCCCGGTCCGCGATGCGGACGTCCTCGCCAGCAGCGAGGTTGGCCTTGTAGCCAACCATCTCGAAGCACAAGTAGTCCGTCAGTGGGCGGCTAAGCACGTGCACCCGCCGCCACCGTGCGCCCGCAGCGGTGGTGTCAGCCACTCGCTTCAGCCACGGAACAGTCCGTGTGGAGCGTTCGGGGAGCGGCTTCCCAGCAAGAAAGACGGCGAACTCTTCGTCTTCATCGTCGGCGTAGCGGGGCAGAGTTTCCAGGCGGAACGCGGTGACGGCGACCTGGCCAACCTAGGCAGCGTGCGGACCACCGCACACCAGTTCCAGGACTGGGTACACGACAAGCACCACGAAGCTCGCGTGATTGTGGTCGGCGACCAGATATTCGCGGTCTTTATCCACGCTGGCTCGCCGGCCTCGCGGATAGATTGGCGCGCCGACTACGCCGCCTTACGGTATGAACTGACCGAGCTTCCGGTTACCGTTGAGAACGGCGTGCGGGGTTATATGGCGGCGTTCGGGCTAGTCTACGCGGCATTCGACTTCGCTATCGACGCCGCCGATCAATGGTTCTTTCTGGAGGCCAACACCGCAGGGCAGTACGGCTTCCTGGAGTCGAATACCGGCGCGCCGATCAGTGCGTCACTGGCGGATCTTCTCGCGGGAGGGCTTCGTGGCCGACTGGACCGTCCACGCCGCGCGTCTGGCCGACGAGCTCACTGAGGCGGGCAAGCTGTGGTCCGCACCGTGGCAGGCCGCCATACGCGCCGTGCCACGCCATGAACTCGTCCCTGTGCACTACCAACGAGAGCGCGGCACAGACCGCTGGATCAGTATCGACACAGCTGGTGATCTGGAGCTGGTGTACTCGAACACGGCGCTGTTCGTGTTGCCCGACGGATTGTCTTCGAGCAGCATGCCGGCGTTGATGACCCGCATGCTGGAGGTTCTCGATATCCACGACGGGCACAAGGTGCTGGAAATCGGCGCCGGCACCGGATACAACGCGGCCTTGCTGTCACACCGGCTCGGCGATCGGCAGGTGTTCGCGGTAGACCTCGAGCCCACGTTGATCGACGTGGCGCGGGAGCGCCTCGCCAAGATCGGCTACCATCCCACCCTGGTCGCAACGGACGGGGTGAACGGCCTTCCGGACCACGCCCCCTATGACCGGATCATCGCCACCTGCGCTGTCCCCGCCGTGCCCTGGTCGTGGGTCGAGCAGACCCGGGTAGGAGGCTTGATCCTGGCCGACGTCACCCCGGCTCAGCAGGCTGGGAACCTCGTGCTGCTGCGCCGGACCCGGGATGGCGCCGAGGGGCGTTTCGAGAGCACCTACGGCTGTTTCATGGCCATGCGCGGAGTCGGCGAGACCTACGGGTCGTCACGGCCAGGCCCGACCCGGGACCGCGGCAGAGCCCGCTCTCGTGACAGCACCCTCGACGCTACCCGGCCCTGGGAACATCCCGTGCTGTGGTTTCTCGCGCACTTCCAGCTACCCGCCGGCATCTCCTTCGGGCTGTGCGGCCAGGACACCAGCAGGCCACCCACCACCACGTTCCTGTCCGCGGCCGACGGCTCCTGGTGCGAGATCGACGCACCACTCCCCGACGGCACGAGCCGGGTCTGGGAAGCCGGACCCCACCACCTGTGGCGCACCATCGAAGACGCCCACGCCACCTGGCTCACGAGAGGCCGACCCGGGTGGGGACGCTTCGGGCTCACCGTGCGACCGGCACAGCAGTGGGTGTGGCTGGACTCCCCAGACAGTGACACCCGGTGGGCTCTGGCCTAGCGCCCTCGGCACGTCCGCACCTACGTGACCCGGGCAGGGGCTGCGGTGTCGAGTTCGATGTGGATGGCGGTGGGGAGGGACTGGAGGCCGAGGCTGGCGCGGGCCGGGCCGAGGACCTGGGTGTTGAGGTTGTGGTACACGTCACGGAGGTCGGCGCTGTTCTCCAGCCACAGGTTCAGGCGCAGGACGGGGGTGTCGGTAGTGCCGGCCATCCGGGCTCGGGCGCGGTCGACGCCGTGGATGGTCTCGGCATCGGAGCGTAGCGCGTCGGTGATCGCCGAGGCGCTGATCTCGAGTCTGGAGTCCGGGTGGGGGTCGAGCAGCAGGTTGGGCCGGCGTTCGGGCTTGGTTGCCCGCACGGCCCAGACCAGCCCGAGGACGAGCAGAAGCAGTCCCGCGGCGCTGGCGACCGGCCGGGCAAGGCCCTGGTGGGCGCGTAAGGCATCCAAGGCGAGGGGGTCGAGCACTGGGCGGGTGGTGCCCTGGGCGCCGAGCAGGCCAACGCCGGCCCCCAGGGCGGTGGCCCCAGCGGCCAGGACCATCAGCCCGAGGAGTCCGATCAGGCTGCGTTGGGCGCCAGCGGCGCGGGCGGCGGCCTTGCGGGTGGCGCGGGTGGCTGCGGTGCTCATGCTGGTTTGTCGCTGGGGGTCACGGTGACCGACACCCGGGGGGTGTGGGTCAGTGGCAGCCCCGATAGCAGGGTATGCACGGTGGTGGTGATGTCCGTCGTGGCGGCGTCGATGGGTTGGCGGCTGGTGGCTCGCACGGTGACCTTACGGGGGGTAGCGGTGACGGAGGCGGACGCCACGTGGTCTAGCTGCTGGACTTGGTGGCCGACCAGCCGGGCCAGCGACCGCGGGGAGGTGGTGAGGGTGATCTCGGGTGCGGGATTGACCAGGCGGACCTCGCGGCGACCCGATCGCAGGGCCACCAGCAGCAACAGGACGCCGACGAGGACCAGTCCGGCGGCGATGAGGCGGGCCGGGGTGGCGGTCCAGGTCCAGCTCTGCAGGGTCGCCTGCCAGAGCGGCCAGGGCAGCACCAGGGGCCCTGATCTGGGCCGGACCCAGGCCCAGGTCACCTCCAGCGCGAGGAAAAAACCCAGCGCGGCCACGGCCAGGGCCAGCAGCGGGGACAGCACGCGCAACAGGATCCTCATCGACGCCCTCCCGGGTTGCCGCCGTTAGCGCAGGCCGGGGCTGGGTTCGGGGAGCAGGGCGGTGACGGTCACGGCAATCGAACGGACCTGGTAGCCCGTGATACGCCGGATCTCGTCTGTGATCCTGCTGCGCAGCGCCTCCACGGTGGCGCCCACCGGGCCGGGGTAGCGCAGCGCCACCTCCAGGCGCACGTCCACCCCCTTGGCGGTGATGGTGACCTTCGCAGTGGCTGCGGTGGGGGTGCCAACGCCGACCCCGGCCACGCTGCGCGGGACGGGCCGGGTCCCAGGGGTCAGCTCAGCGGTGCGCTCGGTGAGCTTGCGCAGCACCGACGGGTCGATCGTGAGCCGGCCCCGCTCGCCGGGGCCGGTCCCGGCGAACGGGGTTGCTGGCACAACACAAGTTTTCATGACGCCAGCGTCGGCGGGGTCGGAACACCGGTGATCACGTCATTGACGGTCACCTCGACCGGTCGCGATCCAGTGACCGCGGTGATCACGTCACGCAGCTCGGCGGCCAGCTGCGGCAACGGGGTTCCCAGCCGGGCCACCACCGAGACCTCCACCGGGCCGGGTGCCTCCCCGATGCGCACCCCCAGCACCCGGCGGCCGGGCAGGTAGGAGGCGATGGCCCCGAACGGGCCACCATCCAGGTCCGCCACCGCGGGGTGCGCCCGCACGGCCGCGGCGACGGCTTGGGCGAGCTGACCGGGGTCAGCCCGCTGCGACCGGCGGGGCGCGGGTGCGGTCGGGGACGGTGCACTCATGGATTGGACCCTCCTGCTGTCACGGGTAGCTCACTCCACGCGAGTCGTCTGGTCCTCGTCGGTAACGATGTGGATGTCGTTGACCGCGATGTTGACCTCGACGACCTCCAGGCCGGTCATCTGCTCGACGGCGCCGATGACGTTGCGCCGCACCGCCTTCGCGAGCTCCACGATGGACGCGCCGTACTCGACGATGAGGTCCAGGTCGACTGCGGCCTGTTTCTCCCCGACCTCCACGGTCACCCCCGCGGTATGCGCAGCACCGGTGCTCCCCGGGATACGCTCGCGGATCTGACCGAAGGTGCGCGACAACCCCCCGCCCAGCGCGTACACCCCGTTGATCTCCCGGGCGGACATCCCGACGATCTTTTGTACCACCGAGGACGCGATGGTGGTCTTGCCCTGCGAGGTGTCCTCGGCCAACCGGGGAGGGGCCGTTTCATCACCGCCGGGCCGGACGAGAGCCGGCGCCGACAACGCCGATGACGTGGTGGTGTTACTGGTCACAGCGCTCTCCTTGTTCTTTCTGCATGGGTATAAGACCAACCGGCGCGGTATGCCAGCATCGCGACTCCCCCGCCGGAATCATTTGACCAGCAATCAGTTGACCAGCAATCAGTTGATCAACTTTGCGCTCAGTCCTTGAAGATGTCTTTGGCCGCGTCTTTGACTTCCTCGCCGGCCTGCTTGAGATTGGCCTTGCCTTGGTCGACCTTGCCCTCGGCTTCCAGCCCCTCATCGCCGGTGGCCTTGCCGGTGGCCTCCTTACCCTTGCCCGTCAGCTCCTCGGCCTTGTTCGAGATCTTGCTGAAGATGTCTTTGGCCGCGTCTTTAACCTTCTCGCCGGCCTGCTTGAGATTGGCCTTGCCTTGGTCGACCTTGCCCTCGGCTTCCAGCCCCTCATCGCCGGTGGCCTTGCCGGTGGCCTCCTTACCCTTGCCCATCAGCTCCTCGACCTTGTTCGAGATCTTGTCTCCTATACCCATGTCTCGATGTCCTTTCTCGCGATGGACTGGCCATCCCTGCGGCCGCTCGATGATTTAGGAGCCCAGCACCCCGGAGAACTCACGCACCCAATCGAGTGATCTCTGGCCACCGCCAGCTCAGCCGGCGCTGGCGCGGCGGCGTGGGGAGCGGGGACCGCACCGTTTGCGGCTGTGCCCGGATAGCACAATCCTGATCCGGACCGGGGCGTCGTGTGACACCCCACCGGGAAGGGAGCCGCCGATGCCGACCACGGCGCAGCGCCACCGACCGTGACCGGCGCCGGAACCGGACCCGGTACCACCACCCTCACCACCCCCGCCGCCGCGCCCCTCTCGGCTGCACAGTGTGATGACCTGACCTTGGTGGTGCGGGCACAGGAAGGCGACACCCGTGCCTTTGAGGTGCTGGTGCGCCGCTACCAACGCCAGCTCTACCGGCTGGCGGTACGGATGCTGGGTAACAGCAGCGACGCCGATGACGCCGTACAAGACGCGTTCGTCGCGGCCTGGCGGCAGCTCAGCGGGTTCCGCGGGGACGCCGCGTTCTCGTCGTGGATGTATCGCATCGTCACCAACCGCTGCCTCAAAATCCTGCGCACCCGCCGCCCCGCCCTACCGCTAGACGACGTGGGCGACCAACCCACCCCAGACCACGACTGCCCCGAACACCGCGCCGAGGCTCATGACCGCGCTGCCGCGCTCAACCGCGCCCTGCAGGATCTACCAGCCGACCAGCGGGTGTGTTGGATATTGCGAGACTTGCACGGGTTGAGTTACGACGACATCGCGGTCATCGTGAGTGCGAGCCCGGATTCGGTGCGGGGTCGCCTCTACCGGGCCAGGCGCACCCTGGCGGAGGTGATGACGCCGTGGCGGTGAACGACACCCACCCCCAGCAGACCATTGCCCTGCTGGCCTGCGGCCGCCACGCGGCCCGGGTGTGGGACCGGGCCGCCACCGGGCGGCGCAGCGCCCACGACCGCGCTCACGACCGTGCCCACGACCAGGATTGCCCACACTGCCAGTCCGTCGCCGCCGACCAGCGACTGCTCGCCGCCGCGATCACCGCGCTGGCCGAGGAAACCCTGGAACCTCCCCCGTCGCTGGTGGGGCAGGTGATGAGCGCGGTCCTCGCCGAGCTGCGACCCGCGCAGTACCTGCCGCTACCCACCCAGCGTGGCCAAGCCCGCATCGACCGCGTCGCCGCCGCCAGGGTGCTCCGCCACGCCGTGGACCAGTCAAGGTCATCGGCAACTACCATGGTTGCCGGGCGCCACCAGCGCAGACGACCCCCGTGGCGCAACGGGAGGTGCTTGGGCATGGCGACGGTTGCGGTCAACCTGACCCGGCCGGAGGAGGAACTGGGTGGGATTCCCGCCCAGCTCCGCGCAGCCGGGCTGAAGGTGCGGTGTGGATCGGGGCGGCGATCCACACCGGTGGCGGAGGTGATTGAGAGCCTGCGGGGCTGCGCTGCGGCCATCGCCGGCCAGGAGCCCTACAGCGCCGAGGTGTTCGACGCCTGCCCCGAGCTGAGGCTCGTGGTGCGCTTCGGAGTGGGTTTCGACACCGTGGACGTCGGCGCGGCCACCGAGCGCGGTGTCCTGGTCGCGAACACTCCGGGCACCACCGACGGGGGTGTCGCCGACCACACGATCGGGTTGATGATCGACCTGGCGCACGGGATCTCGCGCCATGACCGAGCCATGCGGCGCGGGCAGTGGCAAGGGCAGCGCGGCGTGGACGTCTGGCAAGCGACGCTGGGCATCGTCGGGCTCGGCCGCATCGGGCGGGCCGTCGCCCGGCGAGCGCGGGGCTTCAAGATGCGGGTGATCGCCCACGAGCCGTACCCCGTCATGGAGTTCGTACAAGAACACCAGATCGAGCTGATGTCGCTGGATGACGTGTTGCGCCAGAGCGACTTCGTGACCCTGCACCTGCCGGCGATGCCCGAGACCGAGCGGGTCATCGATGCGGCGAAGCTGGCCCTGATGAAACCCACCGCTTTCCTGGTCAACGCCGGTCGCGGCAATCTGGTCGACGAGGACGCCCTGTACTCGGCGGTGAAGTCCGGCGAGATCGGCGGTGCCGGCATCGACACCTGGACCACCGAGCCGATGACCGATCCGCGCTGGGCCGAGCTGGACAACGTCGTGCTCAGCCCGCACAGCGCAGCGAACACCCAAGGCGTCTGGACGGCCAGCGCGGCGCTGGCGGTGCAGATCGTGCTGCAGGTCCTGCGCGGTGAGCGGCCAGCGCAGCTGCTCAACCCGGAAGTGTGGGACAGGCAGCGGCAGGCCTAGAGCCGCATCTCCGATGCTGGGCGCGGCCGGTTGCCCGCACCTTTTGCGGACCTGCTCCCGATGGCGCTACGGTCGGGAACATTACTTGACCACGCGGGAGCTCGCGCCGAAGCGGGCTGAGAGGACAGTTGGGCACCGCCCGGGGCTGTCGACCGCAGAACCTGTCCGGGTAATGCCGGCGTAGGGAGCTGATCCATGACAGCGTTAGACGATGGACTGGACAATGGGCTGCTGCACGAGCACACCGTCCAGCCCGCAGTGACTACTGGCCCGATCACCGGGTCGCGGAAAATCTATCGCAAGGTGGGTGAGGGGCTGCGGGTGCCCGCCCGCCGGGTGGAGCTGACCAACGGGGAACACCTGGACCTTTACGACACCTCGGGTCCCTACACCGACCCGGACACCACCATCGACCTCCGCCAGGGACTGCCCCGGTTGCGCGCGGAATGGATCGCTCGTCGCCAGGGGGTCGCTGGCAGCGCCACCCAGCTCGCCTGCGCGCGGGCCGGGCGGGCCACCGAAGAGATGGAGTTCATCGCAGCCCGCGAGGGCCTCGACGTCGAGCTGGTGCGCAGCGAGGTGGCCCGCGGCCGCGCGATCATCCCGGCCAACCACCGGCACCCCGAATCCGAACCGATGATCATCGGGAAGAAGTTCCTGGTGAAGGTGAACGCCAACATCGGCAACTCGGCGGTCACCTCCTCGATCGAGGAGGAGGTGGACAAGATGGTGTGGGCCACCCGATGGGGCGCGGACACGATCATGGACCTGTCCACCGGCAAGCGCATCCACGAGACCCGGGAGTGGCTGCTGCGCAACTGCCCGGTCCCGGTCGGCACTGTGCCGATCTACCAGGCACTGGAGAAGGTGAAGGGTGACCCGACGGCGCTGAGCTGGGAGGCCTACCGGGACACGGTCATCGAGCAGGCGGAGCAAGGCGTGGACTACATGACGGTGCACGCCGGGGTGTTGCTGCGCTACGTGCCGTTGACCGCCGGCCGGGTGACCGGCATCGTCTCCCGCGGCGGATCGATCATGGCGGCCTGGTGCCTTGCGCATCACCGCGAGTCGTTCCTCTACGAGCACTTCGAGGAGCTGTGCGAGATCCTGCGCCGCTACGACGTGACGTTCTCCCTCGGGGATGGTCTGCGCCCCGGCTGCATCGCCGACGCCAACGACTCCGCCCAACTCGCCGAGCTCAAAACACTCGGGGAGCTGACCCAGATCGCGCGGCGCCACGACGTGCAGGTAATGATCGAGGGTCCGGGGCACGTGCCCCTGCACAAGATCGTCGAGAACGTCCGCCTGGAGGAGCAGTGGTGCGACGAGGCGCCGTTTTACACCCTGGGTCCGCTAGCGACGGACATCGCGCCAGCCTATGACCACATCACCTCGGCGATCGGCGCAGCGGTGATCGCGCAGGCAGGCACTGCGATGCTCTGCTACGTCACCCCCAAGGAACATCTGGGCCTGCCCGACCGCGACGACGTGAAGACCGGCGTGATCGCCTATAAGATCGCCGCGCACAGCGCCGATCTGGCCAAGGGCCATCCGGGGGCGCAAGCCTGGGATGACGCGCTGTCGGCGGCCCGCTTCGAGTTCCGCTGGCACGACCAGTTCGCGTTGGCGCTGGACCCGGACACCGCGCGGTCCTACCACGACGAGACGCTACCCGCCCCGGCGGCGAAGACCGCGCATTTCTGCTCGATGTGCGGACCCAAGTTCTGTTCGATGCGGATCTCCGCCGACGTCCGCGCCTACGCCCGCGAGCACGGGTTGTCCACCGAGGAGGTCCTCGAGGCAGGCATGAAGGAGAAGGCCGAGGAGTTCACCGCGGCCGGCAACCAGTTGTACCTGCCCGTGACCGGGTCGTGAGCGGCGCCGCACCTCCCGTCGTGCTGACTATTGCCGGGTCGGACTCCGGGGGTGGGGCGGGTCTGCAGGCCGACCTGCGCACGTTCACCACCTGCGGCGTGCACGGTTGCGTGGCGGTCACGGCGGTGACGGTGCAGAACTCGCTGGGTGTCACCGGCATCGTGCAGATCCCCCCGTCCACGGTGGCCGACCAGGTCCGGGCGGTGGCGAGCGACATCGGGGTGGCCGCCGTCAAGACCGGCATGCTGGCCAGCGCGGCGATCATTCGCGCGGTGGCCGGGGTGTGTGACGAGGTGGGCATCGGTGCGCGCGGGGTAGTGCCGCTGGTAGTCGACCCGGTAGCCGCCTCCATGCACGGCGACCCGCTGCTGAGCGACGATGCGCTAGTGGTACTGCGCTCCGAGCTGCTGCCCCGCGCCACCCTTCTCACACCCAATCTGGACGAGGTGGCCCTGCTCGTCGGCATCGACGTCAGTTGCCCCGCGGAGCAGTACGACGCCGCCCGGGCACTGCATGCCCAGGGCCCCCAGTGGGTCCTGGTCAAGGGCGGGCATCTGGACGACGCTCAATGCCTCGATCTGCTCTATGACGGGCGCGAGTTCACCGCGTTCACCGGTCCCCGGCTGGCCACCCGCCACACCCACGGTAGCGGGGACACCCTGGCCGCGGCGATCACCTCGGCGCTGGCCCGGGGGGCTGCGGTGCCCACGGCGGTCGGCTATGGCAAGCGCTACGTCTCGCACGCCGTGGCCCACGCCTACCCCCTGGGCGCCGGGGTGGGTCCCGTCTCTGCGTTCTGGCGTCTGGCGCCGCAGGGATCTGGACTCGATCTCTAGTCGATCTCTAGGCATCCGGACGGGTGAGCTGCTATGAATAGGGTGTGATGGCTGCCACTCGCCACCACCGGGCGGCTGCGGCGCTGGCCGCGGTCATCGTCGCAGTGCTCCTCGTCCTCTGCGCGCGCAACGGCGGTACGAAGGCTGCATCGCTCACCCCAGTAGCCTCGGTCCAGCCGGTGTCAGAAATCACCGTGATCATCAAAAACTTCGCCTTCGACCCGGCGGACTTCACGGTCCCTCCCGGGGCCACCATCACGGTGCGCAACGACGACAACGTGATCCACACCCTCACCGCCAACAACCGGGCGTTCAACACCGGCAACGTGACTCAGGGTCAGCCCGTCACCTTCACGGCTCCCCTGCAGCCCGGGGTGTACCCGTTCCACTGTTTACGGCACCCCTACATGACCGGTGTGCTGACCGTCTCCTAGCCAGCGACACGAGGACGTGGGCAGCTTAGTAAGCGGCGATCACCTCGCCGAGCGCTTCCAGATTTGGCTGACGGGTCGTCACGCTGTCGAAGCCATACCTCTGCTGGCGGCGCCGCAGCTCGTCCACGGCGTGCTCCACGTCCTGGGCCAGCAGGGCGAAGGGGGTGTCCAGCAGCTGCGCCACGGTGAGGTGTCCGCCAGACGCTGACGCGATCTCCGCGGCCGCTTCCTCGGGGTCGCGACCGATCACCACCCACGGCAGCAACACATCGGACCGGTACGGGCGCCCATCGGCCTGGCGGCGCACCTCCTCCACTCGCTGAGCCGTCTCCGCCGCGGAGTACACGGTGAAGGTGCCCGCCGGGGTGCCCGGGACGTGGCGGAGCCCGGAGAAGCCGACGATCTGAGCGTGCCGGGCCGCGACCGACAAGGTGGGATTCGACATCGCGCCGACCAGCAAGGGCACCGGCTGCTGCACGGGCTGTGGTCGGTGGGCCGGGTCGGCCATCCGGTGACGCACCTCGAGGGCCATCTTCTCCAGTGCCCGCGCCCGCGCCTCCAGCGGCAGCCAGGGCAGCCGGGCGTCGTCGTGCTCGCGTTTCATGTGCCCCGCTCCGAGTCCGAACTCGGCCCGGCCCTGCGAGAGCACATCGAGGGTGGCGACCTCCCGGGCCAGCAACGCCGGGTTCCAGAAACCGGTGTTCAGCACGTACGTGCGCAGCCGGAGCCGTTCGCTGATCATGCCTGCGGCGCTCAGCGCGGCGAAGGGGGCCAGGCCGCCGAGGTGGTCGGGAACGGCGAGGACGTCGTAACCGAGCGCATCGGCGCGGCGCACCAAGCGCGTGAAGTCCTGCTGGGACGACACGGCCCGCACGTTGATCGCGAACTGGACCCTTGCCATAACCCCGATGCTGCCTCAGTGGTCGGTGCGCCTCGTCGCCTCCCCAGCCCTGCCCTCGCCCGCTCAGCCGGCTCGGCGGGTACAGACGAGCATCCGGTTGCCGCCGACCTGGAACTCGTAGTCCACGTCGGTCACCCGGGCGGTGATGCCGCATTCGGCGAGTTGGGCGAGCAGCGGCTCGAGGTAGGGGTAGCTGACGGCGCCCATGGTCACCAGCGGGAAAATCCGTAGCTCGCCGCGGGTGACCCGCATGAGCTCACCAATGCTCTCTCGATGAAAGGCGAAACCCAAACGGTCGGCGTAGCTGAACAGCAAATGCGAACTCAAGACCAGCTCGAACGCGTTGTCGGTGAAGGGCAGGCACGGCAGCTCGCCGGGAACATAGCGCTCGGGGTGGGCCTTCCGGTCAGCGGTGAAGCGGGTGAGCGCGGCACGGCGATGACGATGGTGGTCATCGGGGTCGGCGAAGAAGCCCCACCGGTACTGCTCGGGGTGGTCACGGACGTAGCGGTTGCCGCGGTCAGCGTCGGCCTGGGCGCGAGCGGCGAACTCGTCGGCGCTGAGGTGGGCATAGAGCGGGTCGCAGGCCCTCGCGTCACCCCCGGCGGCGTTGACCTCCGCGGTCAGGCTGGCCGCCCCGCCTGGGCAGTCCAGCAGTCGCTGCCGCAGCGCAAGGTCGGAGAGGGCGAACATGGCCCGGTACTCGGCCAGCGAACGCGCGGACAGCAGCACCGCACCGATGCCACTGTCGTGCACGGCGGCCCCCCGCGGTTCATCCATCGGGCGCCGGAACCGTGACGTGCGCGGGGATAGGTACGCCGAAGAGCAGGGCAGCGACGTCGCTGACGGCGTGCACGCCGCCGGCCAGGGTGCCGCTGGGAGCCACTTGATACATGATGCCGATCAGGTAGCGCTCGTCGGGTCCGGCGAAACCGACGGTGTTCGTGACCCAGTGCTTGCCGTAGGAGTCAGTCTCGTAAGACCAGCCGTCCTTGTTTCCGGGCCGCTGCGCCGGGCCGGCCGCCCAGATTCCCCACTGCTGGTTGGACGCGACCCCACGCAGCGCAGTGACCAGGTAGGCCCGGTCGTCGGCGTGCAGGTGGGTGAAGAGGTAGTTCATCAGGGCGGCGAGGTCATCGGTCGTGCACTTGACGAAGCCCCAGTACGTCCGGGCCGTGAAGCCGGGCACGAAGTGCAGGCCGCCCATGCCGTACTGGGTACGGAACCGGGCCAACATGTCCTCGCCACCGAATTTCGCCCACAGCCGATCGGACGCCCGCTCGTCGGAGAAGTTGAGCATAGTGGCCATATCGTGCCGGTCCGCGGCACTCAGCGTGATCTGACCGGCGCGTTGCCGGCGCAGCAGATCGGTGGCGATCGCGAGCTTGATGGTGGACGCCGTCCACCCCTCGCGCCGCGTCGGGCCGAACCGCCAGGCGTGCCCGGTCTGCCGATCGGTGAACACCACGCTCAGGTAACCCTGGCCGCTCACGTTGCGGCTGATGTAGGCGCTAGCAGCGGCGAACCGCTGCTGCTGGGTGCAGCTCCACTCCACCTCACTCCGGCACCCGGCCGGTAACGACGCTGCCGCGCCATTGCCGGTGGACGGACTCCTGACGACCGGCTGCACCAAAGCCTTTCGGGCGGTTACGGGCGGATCGGCCGCAGGCGGATCGGCGCCGCGGCCCGCGCAGCCGATCACGCTGAGCGCCGTGCAGGTGAGAACCGGTGCAAGGGCAAGACGGAACAGGCGCGACATGCTCATGATGGCGGGACGGTACTACCCGTCCCCCAGAGCAGCTGGTGGCGCCTCCCGGGCCGAACCGCCAGTACAGTGGCCTGGGGACGGCACAAAAGATGTGGATGTCTCGCGCGGGACGCTCGCGGGTGGGTGAGAGTAGGTGCCACACCAGTTACACCGACCACTTCAGCCTCAATGGCACCTACTCACGTCTCAGCCCCAGGGGGCCGCGATGCTTGACGTGCCGAACTGCCCGGATGATGGAATAACCAGATGGTCATGTCGGAGTCGCCGTTCGGACCGAAGATCGATGCCCGGCCGGTGTTCGAGTACGACCGCGCGGTACTGATCAACCTGCTCAAGAACCTACGACCCGACGAGTGGCAACAGCTGACCGCGTGTGCGCCGTGGCTGGTCCGTGACGTGGCGGCCCACCTGCTCGGCAATGACCTGAGCCGGCTGGCCCGCACCCGCGATGGCCACATCACCGGCAACGCTCCGCGATCCGGAGAACCGCTACCCGCCTTCATTCACCGCTTCAACCAGGATTGGGTCTCGGCGGCCAGCCGGATCAGCCCCGCGGTGCTGGTCGACCTCCTCGCAACGACCTCACCCCAGGTTCTGCGGATGTGGCGGGACCTCGACCTTGACGCCCTGGGCGGGCCGGTCAGCTGGGCAAGCCCTGACCCGGCTCCGCTGTGGCTGGACTGCGCGCGGGACTTCACCGAGTTCTGGGTGCACCAGCAGCAGATCCGCGACGCGACCGGCAGGCCCCATACCGGTTGCCCAAGCGTGGTCCACACCGTGCTGGACGTCTTCCTGCGCGCCATGCCGCACACGCTGGTCCACCGCGAGGATGCTGAGGGCACCGTGCTCACCGTCGAGGTGGGCGGGCCGGGCGGTGGAACCTGGAGCTGGCGAAGATCAGGACACTGCTGGCGCTGGACCAGCGACGGCTCGGCTGCCACGACGACTCTCCGCACCGACCCCGACACCCTGTGGCGCCTGTGCGTCCGCGGGATCGAGCCGGACCACGGCGCGCAGCGAGTCACCGTGCACGGCAACACCGAGCTCGCCCACGCCGCCCTCCAGATCGTGTCGATCATCCGATGACAAGCGATCCGCCGATCCGACCACACACTATCCAGCGTGACAACTGCACAGGAACGCGCAAACCTGGCTCACCTCTGCTGCAACGCACGCCTGAGCAGATCTTAATAAGGTCGGTGACGTCGAGTTCACGGCGTGATCACGACACGCCCGGCCCGGGTCAGGGGTCGCGGTCGGGGCTGGAGGCGCGGGCCCAGAACCGTTGCGGGATCCGGCCGGCGAGCCGGGCATGCCGGCCCGCCTGCACGGCCAGCCGCATCGCTTCGGCCATCCGCGGTGGGTCCTCGGCCCGGGTCACGGCGCTGGCCAGCAGCACCGCGTCACAGCCCAGCTCCATCGCCAGCGCTGCCTCCGAGGCGGTGCCGATCCCGGCGTCGAGGATGACCGGCACCGGGGACTGCGCCACGATCATCTCGATGTTGTGCGGATTGCGGATGCCCAGCCCGCTGCCGATCGGGGAGCCCAGCGGCATCACCACCGCGCAGCCCGCGTCCGCCAGCCGGCGGGCCAGCACCGGGTCGTCGTTGGTGTAGGGCAGCACGGTGAGGCCGTCCTCGACGAGCTGCTCGGCGGCCTCGAGCAGCTCGATCGGATCGGGCAGCAGGGTCCGGTCATCGGCGATGACTTCCAGCTTGACCCAGGACGTCTGCAGCGCTTCGGCACCGAGCCGCGCGGTGAGCACTGCTTCCGCGGCGCTACGGCAGCCCGCGGTGTTGGGCAGCGGCTCGATCCCGTGCCGCCGCAGCAAGTCCAGGACCCCGGTGCCCGCACCGGGGTCCATCCGGCGGATCGCGACCGTGGTGAACTCGGTCTGCGCGGCGAGCAACGCCTGCTCCAGGACGGCGAGGTTGCCCGCACCCCCCGTACCCAAGATCAGCCGCGAGCCGAACTGCCGCCCGGCGATGATCAGCGGATCATCCGCCATCTACGTCACCCTCCCTGCACCGCGGTGAGCACCTCCACCGACGCGCCGTCTCGCAAGATCGTGTCGGGCCAGGAGGCCCGTGGCGCCACGACACCGTCCAGGGCCACCGCGACACCGTGGGAAGGCACGGCGAGCCGGGAGAGCACATCGGCCAGCGTGGCGCCGGGGGGCATTTCCCACTGCTGGCCGTTCACGGTCAGCGTCATGGCGCGCTCCGCGCGAGCCGGGCCGGGGTAGCCGGGCCGACCTCAACTGGCCCGGCTACCCCACGCAACAGCGCGAGGACCGCCTCGGCGGTCAGCGGTGCCAGCAGGATCCCGTGGCGGTGGTGGCCGGTCGCGGCGAGCACACCGGGCTCTAGTTCCCCGATCACCGGCAGGTTGTCGGGGCTGCCCGGGCGCAGCCCCGCTGCCGCCTCCTCGACGGTGTACTCCGCGATCGCGGGCAGCGCCCGTTCGGCATCGGTGAGCAGCTCGCGCACCGCACCGGCGGTGACCTCGGTATCGAACCCCACCTCGCGCTGGGTCGCGCCGAGAACCAGCCGCCCGCCAGCGCGGGGTACCAGGTAGCTGTGGCGCCCCCCGACGATCGCCCGGATAGTCCGCGACGGCGGCGCCAGCGTGCCCGGCCGGCACCGCAGCCGCAGGATCTCGCCCTTCACCGGGCGGATCGCGCGGTGCAGCGCGGGGTGCAGCGCGGCGCTGTGCGCACCGGCGGCCACCACGACCACGTCCGCGTTCGGCAAGTGCCGGCAGCGTTGGGGGTGAAACTCCACCCCGGCTCCCCGGCACGCCGCCAGCAGCGCGTCCAGCAGCGCCCGGTTATCCACCGACGCCTCCCCCGGCACCGACAGCGCCCGGCACACCTGCGGGCCCAGCGACGGCTCGATACGGCGCACCTGCCGGCCGGAAAGCGCTTCCACGGCATGGCCCATCCGGGACAGCTGCTCGGCGAGCCGGTCCAGTTCGGCGCGGTCGCCGGGGTCCAGCGCCACCACGAGGGTGCCTGCGGTCCGTAACCTGGGGTCAGCACCCGCGGTCGCCAGCTCGGCGGCGAAGTCCGGCCAGCGGCGCAGTGCGGCCGCCCCCAGCGTGAAGACCTCTGGCTCAACCGGCACAGCCTCGGTGACCGGGGCGAGCATCCCCCCCGCGACGTGCGAGGCACCCGATCCCGGCGCCGGGTCGTATACGCTCACCGCGAATCCCGCGGAGGCGGCACGCCAGGCGCAGCTCAGCCCGATGACACCGGCACCGACCACGGCAACGGTGGTAGTGGAAGAAGCCCCCGATGACACCGCTGACACCACAACTCACCACGCTACCTCGATACGGTCTGTGCATGGACGGCGAACAGATCAGGGCCCGGCTGGCCGACGCGCGGCTGTACCTGTGCACCGACTCCCGGAGCGACCGCGGCGATTTGGCCGAGTTCGCCGACGCGGCGCTGGCCGGCGGGGTGGACATCATTCAGCTGAGAGACAAGACCCTGGAAGCGGGTCCCGAACTTGCCGCCCTGGAGATGCTGGCCAGCGCGTGTCGGCGGCACGGCGCGCTGCTGGCGGTCAACGACCGGGCCGACGTTGCGCTGGCCGCCGGTGCGCAGGTGCTGCACCTGGGCCAGCACGATCTGCCGGTCAGCTGGGCGCGCCGGATACTTGGCGACGAGGTGGTCATTGGTCTTTCCACGCATGATCCCGCGCAGGCTGCCGACGCCGCCGCACGGCCCGAGGTGGACTACTTCTGTACCGGTCCGTGCTGGCCCACCCCGACCAAGCCGGGTCGCCCAGCCGCCGGGCTGGATCTGGTCCGCAGTACCCGAGCGAACACCGGGCCGGGACGTCCCTGGTTTGCCATCGGCGGCATCGACTCCACCCAACGTCTCGAGGAGGTGCGCTCCGCCGGGGCGGAGCGTGTGGTGGTGGTGCGGGCGATCACCGAGGCCACCGACCCGCAGTGGGCCGCTGCCGCCTTCACGCAGCTGCTGCGTTCCTGACGCTAGCGCTCGTCTCGGGGATCCTGGCCCGTGACGAGGGCGAGCCGGTAGGCGTACAGCACCGGCTGGATCGGCTGGAAATAGGACTGCCCGCCAAGCAGGCAACCGCCGGACCCGCCGGAGAGCGTGCCCTCCGCCTGAGTGCCGCTCATGAAGGGCCCCCCGGAGTCGCCGGCCTCGGCACAAACAGTGGTCTTGGTGAGACCGTGCACCACGTTGCCATCCCCGTAGTTCACCGTCTCGTTGATGGCCTCGACCACGCCGCAGTGGTAGCCACTGGTAGACCCGGACAAACATACTCTGTCGCCTACCGGGACTGGTGCGTCGCCGGTCACGGGGAGAGAACCACCGTCGGTGGTGATGTCGTGGGTCTGCTCCCAGGACGGCGAGGTGACCTCGATCAGGCCAAAGTCGTGACCGGGGAACGAATATCCGGCAACGGTGCCGATGGTCTTGCCATCCGGTCCGGACCAGGTGCCACCCATCTTGGTGCAGTGCCCGGCGGTAAGGATGTAGCGGGTAGGGCCCGAGATGACGTTGAAACCGATCGAGCAGCGACCGCCCGAGCTGGTGGTGATCGTGTCACCCCCGCGCAGGCCGGACATCAACACCGGGCGGGCATTGACGTGTTCGATGCGGACCTTGTCTTGACCCGCGGTGAAGGCCCGTGCTGCCGCGTCGTCGGTGGCCGACACCACGACGGAGCCGCTGGCCGGGTCGATGTACCACCCGGTCACCGAATTCGGGACCCGGCCCGACCGGGAGTCCAGCACCGCCATCACTCCCCGCAGCGGCAGCAGATTCCGCAGCCCAGCGCTAAGCGGCCCCAAGAATGTCGGCCCAGGGGATTCCGGCCCAAGGGATGCCGACGCAGCCGAGGCGGGTAACGCAACACCCACGCTGAGCAGCAAACCCACGACGACAGCCATCAGCGCGCGAGTGCGGCCTCGGACGAGCACGGGTCGGGTCCTCTCAACTCGTCAATAACCCCGACAGGTCCCCCCGACCCTTGCGCTACGCTACCGCTTAGTCACGCAGCGGTGAAGACACCGTTCGATGGGACCCGATAACCCACACGGTGGGTGTTTGTGTCACTACTGGTAGTGACAGACTCACAGCAGGGGGAGGGGCCAGCGGGTCCAGTTGCGGTCGTGGTCGAGGTAGGCGAACTGCGCCGTGGGGGTGGCTACCACCCCGAACCGGGTGGGTGGAGGTTGACCCAGAGCACACCAGAGCGTGTGCGCGGCGCAGAGGTTGTCCCAGAGTCGACGGGTGCCGCCTTGGGCAACCTTCCCAGTGGCGATATGGGCTGTTGCCCATGATCCGTCAGTAGCTGCGGCGTGGATCGTGGTGGGCACCGGCTGGCCGGGTGGTGCGGCGAGGGTTCGGATTCCGCGGATGTGAAGCTGGACGAGGAACCGAAAATCGGGGTTGGCCACGTCGTGGGCGATGGTGGCGACGGTCCCGGGGTCAGTGGTGGTGCGGGTCTGGTCGCGTTCGGAGGTGGACTGGATGCCGTAGGGCAGAGCGCGCGCGGGATCGTGTCGTGCCCACATGAAGTGGCCTGCGATACCGAGGAATGGACCGATCACTTCGTCATCACCGGTGGCGTCTTTGCTGAGCAGGCACAGCGTTCCGCAGGCGATCTCACCGCGCAGGTTGACCAGCATGGCCCCGCCGGGAGCGAGTTGCGTGATCCACGCCAGCGGGATGCCGGGGACGGCGCAGGTGGCGATGATCCGGTCGAACGGGGCATGGTCGGGGACGCCAGCCAGGCCATCCCCGACGAGGAGGTGCGGCGCGAGATTGAGACTGTGCAGCCTGCACCGGGCGTCCTCGATGAGCGTGGGGTCGATGTCGATGCTGGTCACGTGGCAGGCGCCGAGGCGGTGGGTGAGCAGTCCCGCGTTGTAGCCGGTGCCGGTGCCGATCTCCAGCACCCGCATCCCCTCGCGCAGCTGCAGGAGTTCGAGCATGCGCGCCATCAACCCGGGACGAGTCGAGGAGCTGGTGGGTACGTCGGTGCCCAGTCCGGGTTCATGGGTGACCGCAGTGATCAGGGAGTCGTCCTGATAGACCCGGCGCAGCCAAGCTTGCCGCGCCTCAGCGACGTCGATGTCGCGCCCCTCAGAGTCCCGCAGGTGCGGGGTGAACACGTGGCGCGGGACGGCGCGAAAAGCCTCAATCCAGCGCGGGTCGGTCAGCGCACCGGTGTCCCGCAGACCGGTAATCATGGTGTCGAGGTGTTCTCGCCACTCGGCGGCGGGAATGGCAGTCATAGCGTAGCCTCTCCGGTTAGCAGATCCGCGATAGCACAGGAGATCGGCATCCCAGTGGCCTGCTCGATGAACCCCCATTGCCCATTAGGATTGCACTCGAGAAACCACCAGCGGCCGTCGTAGTCGATACTGAAATCAAACGCGCCATACAGCAGGCCGAGACGACACAGATAGCGGCTGATACTATCGGCCACCGCATCGGGGACCGGGATTTCGATGTAACGCAGCGAGTTATAGTCCGAGCGCCAGTCAATTCGCCCCGCAGCGCTGGTGGAATGGATTGCGACACCGAAGGCACGGGGACCGACCACGGTGACGCGCACATCGTAGGCCTTGTCGATCAATGACTGGAACGTGTGAGACGTAGCCGCGATCTCGGCGTCGTCCAACGACTCCGTGGAGACCGGAGTGGTGTAGATGAGGGTCAGGTTGTCGTCGTTGTCACGGTAGAACCCACCGCCCAGCGCCTTGTACACCACTCCCTGCGGCTGGACGCTGGCGAAACTGCGCGCGCTGCGGCCGTCGTTGGTGATGACCGTCGCCGGGACAGCAAGTCCACAGTCCTGGGCGACGGCCAGCTGTACCGGTTTGAACTCGCTATCCGCGACCTGGAACGGGTGGTTCACCCACCGTGTGTCAAGTGAGGCAAGCACCCCACCGAAACCACCCCGCGCCTCGGCCACCACAAAACGCCGATCGGCCCTTGTCAGGCCGGGCGGGGGGCGAAAGTTGCCCGGGCGCCGGTAGTAGACGGCGGTGATGTCCTCCCATGCCACCGTCCACCCGTCCGCATGCCGGATCTGCCCCGCCCAACGGCCAGAACCGTCCAGGTACGCGCTGGCGACGACGCACTGCGGGAAGTCGGATAGATCAAGACGAGCGAAACGGACCGAGCGACGTACCAGCTCAGACGCGACACGATCGGAGGTCAGGTCATCGGCGCCGCTCAGGATGATGATCATGCCGTTGTCTCTCGGCGCTCAATCCTCCCTCTCCCTCTCGACGTAATCGGTTCTGATCTCTTCCTTGCCATCCAGGTGGATGTGCGTAGTCTCTTCGACGGTGACCGTGTAGTACGTCTTGCTGTGTTTCCCGCATCGAACGGGAGACACCGCAAACCGCACACCGAACGGGCGGGCTGTTGGTAATGTTTGTCCAGAAGCAGTCGCGCTCGGTGGAGGTTCCTGCGCTGCAAGCTTGTCGGTGGAATCCATGAGTGGTTCAACGCTGAGCCGTGACGCCTTCAGTGCCATGATCAGCTCCGCTTTCTCTCAGTGCCGCTGGTGCTGAGGGTAGAGGCGGTGGGCGAGGAGTTCGCGGACCGCGCTGGCGCTCTCGGCGGCGAGGGCCAACGCGCCGAGGTCGGCAGCGGCACTGCTGTTCAGGGCGCGCACGGCCTGCTTGATGGTGGGGATCGCCGCCGGGGGGACGCTGAGCTCACGGATCCCGAGACCGATGAGCAATGCGGCGGTCCGCTCGTCTGCGGCCATGTTCCCGCACACTGCGACGGGCACCTGCCCGCCGGCACCGGTGCAGACCGCGTCGATCAAGCGCAGCACACCGGGATCGAGGGGGTCACCGAGCTCGGCTACGGCGGCATTGTCGCGTTCGGCGGCAAGCGCGTACTGGGTGAGGTCGTTGGTGCCGATGCTGAAGAAATCCACGTGCGGGGCGAAGGTGGCGGCGCGCAGCGCTGTCGCCGGCACCTCCACCATGATCCCGACCCGCAGGCCGGCTGGGCGAGGCCGCCCATCCCGCGTGATCGCCTCGTCGAGCAGGCTTCGGGCGCGCCGGAACTCGTCCAAGGTGCTGATCATGGGGAACATCACGTTCACCGGGGCGTCATGCGCGAGGCGCACCATCGCGAGTAGTTGCTCGGCGAGCAGGTGCGGGCAGGCTAACGAGAGCCGGATGCCGCGGACACCGAGGGACGGGTTGGTCTGCGGGGGCATCGGCAGGTAGCTCAGGGACTTGTCCCCACCGATGTCAAGCGTGCGCAGGGTGATCCGCCGCCCCGCCAGGCGCTCGGCGATAGCACGGTAGGTGGCTTCCTGCTCGTCGACATCGGGGGCCTGCGGGCGAGCCAGGAAGAGGAACTCGGTACGGACCAGGCCCACCAGGTCGGCGCCGAGGTCCGCCGCGGCCTGCGCGTCCGGCACATCGCAGACGTTGGCGCCGACGAGCACGGAGACGCCGTCGCGGGTGGCGGCGGGTGCGGCCGCGTGCGCGTGGGCGTGGCGCGCTCGGTGGGCTCGCTCGACGGCGCGGGCACGAAAGGTCTCCAGCACCTCGGCGGGCGGGTCGATGACGTACTCGCCACGGGTGCCGTCCACCGCGACCAGGGTGCCCTCGGCGATGTCGAGCACGGCGGGCCCCGCCGCGACGACGGCCGGGATGCCCTTCGTCCGCAGCATGATCGCGCTGTGTGCGGTAGGGCTGCCGAAGGCCAGCAGCACGGCCGTGACCCGGGCCGGATCGAGCTCAGCGACCTCGGCCGGGGTGAGCTCGGCGCAGACGAGGACGCCCGCCGACGTCGCGGTGCTGCCGCTGCCGCCGAGCAGCTGGCGAAGCACCTGGTCGCGGACCGCCTGTACCTCGGGCGCGCGCGCCCGCAGATACGGGTCGGGGATCGCGGCCATCTCCTCGGCGAGCCGGGTGAGCGCGGCAGACCAGGCGGAGGCGGCGGCCCGCCCGCCGTCCAGCAAGGAGCGGACCTCCTCGTGCAGAGCGGGGTCGTCGAGCAGCAGAAGGTGCGTGTCGACGAGGGCTGCGGCGGCCTCCCCCAGCTCGCGGGCCACCCGAGCGCGCACCCGCTGCACGTCGTCGCGGACCGCGGCGAGGGCTTCCCCCAGGCGGCGCCACTCCTGCACCGGGTCGCCGGTGCGGGCGTCCGGAACGTCAAGGAGCGCGGGCTCCCCGCGCTGCGCCGGGCCGACCCCGATTCCGGGAGACGCGGGCAGTGCTGACCGCCGGCTGGGTTCGCCGTCGATGGATTCGCCGGGGTCTGGATCACGGCGCTCTGGTCCGGAGATCACATCATCACCACCAGGTGTCTCCTCGAAGCCGCCAGCGGCCAGGGCGAGCAGACGCTCCAGGATCTCTCGCGCCCGAGCTGCGCAGACCCGAACCTCGATGTCCTGTCCGTGCAGCGCACCGAGCGTGATGACCTTCGCCAGGCTCGATGCGGGCACCCATGCCGAGCCTGTGGTGCGGTTACGCAACTGGACCCGGGCGTCGAGGGTTCGCACCTCATAGACGAGCCGGGCGGCGGGACGGGTGTGCAGCCCGTGCGGATTCACCACGGTGAAGACACCGGCACGCTCGCCGACGGTCGGTTCCTGCCCCTCCGACGGGTGATCAGCCACGGTAGTGCAGGCCAGCAGCTCGGCCTTGCCGGCTAGCGCTTGCGCCGCTTCGGCTGCCACTTCGTCCCGGGTGGCGCCACCCGCCGCGGTCACTGCCGCGACGATGAGGCCCTCGACGAGCGGGGCGGGGCACAGCACCACCCGGCTGCGGGCGTCGTCGAGCAGGTCGAGCGCGAGCTCGGCGGAGAGCACGGCGCTGCCGAGATCCATCAAGACAACAACACCCGCCCCGGTGTCGGCGGCGGTGATGGCACGGACTATCTGACCGGCATCGGTACCGAACGTGGTGTCGTCGAGACCGGCGGCGGTGACGATCTGCACCGGTTGGTGGCGCACCATCTCCTGGGCCAGCGCGACCGCCGCCCGCGCGAGGGCGCGGCTGTGGCAGACGACGACGATGCCGACCACCGCGCTCATCCCGATGCCTCGCCTAATGCTGTGGCTGCCGCCGCGATGAGCAGTGCAGCCGACGCCGCCCCGGGATCCTGGTGGCCGATGCTGCGCTGGCCGAGATAGCTCGCGCGGCCCTTGCGGGCGAGCATCGGCGCGGTCGCGTCCCGCCCGGCGTCGGCGGCGACGGTCGCCCGGCGCAGGGCCGCGCTGAGCCCGGCGCCGCCGGCCAGCGCACCCTCCAGCGCCTCAACGGCGGGGGCCAGCGCGTCGAACATCGTTTTGTCCCCCGCTGCCACCTTGCCGCGTTGGGCTACCTCTTCCAGCCCAGCTCGCAACGCCTTGGCGAACGCCAGGTCGTCCAGGGAGCGCTCCTGTCCCGCCGCGACCGCGATCCGCAGAAAAAAGGTGGCGTACAACACGCCCGCTGCTCCGCCCACCGTGTTCAAGAGAGTCGTCGCGACAACGTCCCTGAGCAG
Source organism: Pseudonocardiales bacterium (assembly GCA_019244165.1). GTDB lineage: Bacteria > Actinomycetota > Actinomycetes > Mycobacteriales > Pseudonocardiaceae. The sequence goes on from JAFATA010000040.1 coordinate 31,391, forward strand.
CACCGCGATGTTCGAGGGTCGATGCTTGTCCAGCGCCGCGACTACCGCCTCAAACCCGCGGTTCATGTTGACGCCGTGGTCAGCGTCGCCAATAGCGGAGTCGAGGCGGGTGAGCAGGTCCTGGTTCGCCGCGATGTCACGGGCGAAGGTCCGGATCCACCGGGCTAGCGACTCCACATTTACCGTCCCGCCCATATCAGAGCCCCCATCCTCAGCGGCCCCATCTCAGGGCCGCAGTGTGCACCGGCGCGTCCCACAGCTTCAGCAGATCGTCGTCCGCCCGGAGCACGGTAACCGAGCACCCGGCCATCTCCAAGCTGGTGATGTAGGACCCGACCAACGAACGCGCGATCCGCACTCCTGATTTACCCAGGATAGTCGCCACCTCGTGGTACATCAGGTAGAGCTCGATCAGCGGAGTACCGCCCATCCCATTGACGAAGGCGATCACGCCATCGCCACCGGTGAAGTCGAGGTCGGCGAGGATCGGGTCGAGCAGGTACTCGGCCACTTGCTTGGCGGGTGCCAGCGGGAGCCGTTGCCGGCCCGGCTCGCCATGAATACCGATACCTATTTCCATGTCGGTTTCCGGCAGTTCGAAGGTCGGCCGGCCGACGGCCGGCACCGTGCACGACGTCAAAGCGACGCCCATGCTCCGACCCCCGGCGTTGACCTTCCGGGCCACGTCAGCGACCTCGCTCAGGCTACGCCCCTGCTCGGCCGCGGCACCGGCGATCTTCTCCACCAGCACCGTGAGACCGACCCCCCGCCGCCCTACCACGTCGTCATCAATGACGACTGACCGAACCTCGAGCGCTGATTCGGCCGCAAACTCTGCGGCCATCTCGAAATTCATGACATCGCCGGAGTAGTTCTTGACGATGTGCAGCACCCCGGCCCCCGCATCGATGGCCTTCGTCGCCTGGAGAATCTGGTCAGGTACCGGCGAGGTGAACACCTCTCCGGCGCAGGCCGCGTCCAGCATGCCCAGACCCACGAATCCACCGTGCAGCGGCTCATGACCCGAACCACCCCCGGAGACCAGCGCGACCTTCCCCGCCACCGGGGCATCCGCCCGATAGATAACCTTGTTCTGCTGGTCGACCCGCAGCCCGGGATGGGCCGCGGCCATCCCGCGCAGCGCCTCGGCAACGACGCCAGCGGGATCGTTGATGAGCTTCTTCATGGCAATCGTGATCCTCGCTCGACGGCTAGGGTTTGGCGCCGTCAACCCTAGCGAGAACAGTCAGAACAGCCTCGGACACCACACGGCTCCTGCACGACCTCGAGCCGGTGGTTACCGAAAACCTCAACCGGCACCTGGCCGCCACGCATTCACCACGATGAGGTAAAGCCTCTCACCGAAGCTCATGAGATGTCGCACTCAGAGCAACTCAAGCTCCAGTGCCCCATCGACGCGACGCAGCCGACCCGGATCGACCGTCAGCACAGGCCAGCCGCGTCCGGGCAACGTGGACGACGTGACCGGCACACCCGTCAAAGACATCGGCCTGCATCAGCAACTGGTCGACCTCGCCCGCGCCCACCGCGTCGAGCTCACCGAGCACCACAGAGGGATGACCCACCACTTCAGCGAGCTGCGCACCAGCGTCCGGCCGGACCGCGCGCACCTCAGCCAGCGCGAGCGTGGGCAGATACAACGGCAGAGACAAAGATTCGCGCAGTGGAGAACCACGCCGCCGCAGATACCCGACCGCGCACCAGCGCGGCCAACGCGGAGGCGTCGAGGACCTTGCCGCCGATCACGCCGCGGTGTCGGGTGCGACGAGGTGCCGACGGCGGATCTCCTCATCACCAGGCCACGGAGCGCCGAAAGCAGCGTACGCACGGCGGTAGTCCTCGATCGAGGGAGCACCATAACGGGCCACCATCCGGGCCTCAATCGCCCGGCCACGCTCCTCATCGCTGGCCCCGGGCGGCACCAGCGGCGGCAGGCCCTCGGCGTCGAGCTGCTGGTGCTGTATCACAGCGCGCCACCCTAGTCCGATCGCGATGAGTGCACAAAACTTCCACCTCGGTGGCCACTTCCGCGACTCGCGGCCGTTCTGGGCCGCGATCGGCGCCGAGGTCCCTGGCGGCTACCAGCAGCGTCCGCTCTGCCCGCACGCAACGGCCAACGGCTGACCCCACTGTCTCACCCACCGACCAAGAACCCTCGGTCACGCTGAACTTACAGGACTCTGTCGGTCAGAACGGTGTCATCAGCCGCAAAGCAGCACCGCATCCGCGACGGCTGTAGTGCCAACCCCGGCGGGCGTCACACCTTGAAGTGGAATTCGCGCAGTACGCTCTTTGAGGTGGAGCCCGACACTCGAGTCAGCTCCCAGTCGTCGGTGTTGATATTTGACTCCTTATCGAACCCCAGCCACCGCCCGGTCATCCTGCTCCCGGTAGGATCGATCAACAGCTGGATGGCGCCACGATACACCGCACCCTTGTAGTATCCGGTCGGCGAGGTTCTCTCGATCCAGGTGCCCGTCACTATCGAATCACTGACCGAGAAGTCGAGGGACAGCAGGGAGTTCAATGAGTTCGGCAAGCTCTGGCCAGACAAGTGATTCTCCTGGTGCGTGAGCACAACATAATGCTCACCGACGAACTCGCCCTGGCGGCTCGATGTGTGATAGACATACCGACTGTGCCAGACACCGGTCAGACGTTCGTCTCCTGTGGATGGCGGAGCGGGTCGCTCCGCAGTAGCTTCAAGAGTCGAGAGAGCAAGTGCCGCTGCGCCCAGCGACAGCCCAGCGGCAAGCTTGCGAAACAACGCGGGTCGGTCGATATGGGTGTCGATCTGCTGCGCCAAGTTCGCGCTCAATCGTCCGAACTCGTGCACGTCCATCTCGTCAAGTCGTTCGACCAGGGCCATCAAGTCCGGCTCGGCACCGTGGTCTCTGCCGTTGCTGATCACTTCGGCGACGATCTCTCTCACCTTGTCGAGTTCCCGGCGAGCGCTGTATACCTTATCTCGATGGCGAAAGTCGGCGCAATCGCTGAGCAGGTCCGCTACGTTGCATTCGTAGAGTTCGGCCAGCCGACTGAGCACCTCCAGGGACGGCGCGTGACCCGTCTTACTGGGCCAGTTCTCCCAATAGGAGAAGTTCTTGAACGTCTTTGGCTCATCCGGCCAGCGCTCGTTCCACAGGTTGGCCACGTCCCGTTGGCTCCAGTCGTGCGCCATCCGCAGCGCGGCGCGCATGTTGAGGTGGTAGCGCTCGCAAAAAACGCCAGCGATCTCCACCCAGGTCTTGTGTACGGCCCGCAACTCGGCCGATAGTTGCCGTTGTTCGTATCGCAGGCTCCGCAGCGTGGAAGTCATGGGCATCTCCTCCGACCCTCTTCGAATGGGCACCGACCGTACCGCCTCCAGCATGCCGCAGCTCGTCCCCAATGAACAGGGATACCGGACCCCGTGAAGATCACGGGTCGGTGGGGTGTGCTGGCTGGCCGATCTGCGGTTTCCTGACCCCAGACAGCACGAACAGAAACACCACGGCGAGAGGGGCACATCGTGCCGAAATCGGTGCCTCGGCACCGCAACTGGCGGCATTCAGCAACCGGTGAGGGCACCACCACCGAGACGGTGCCTGTCTTCGCGATAACCGACGCCCGCACCCAGTGCACGCACTTCGTCACCGACACGGAAGCAATCACTGGCAGCCACTCACCGCACCCGTCTCGGTAGGAGCGTACCCCTATGCCGTACATATCTCAGTGATCGTCGAAAAACGCCCAGTACGAGGCACTGAGCGCCCAGCACCGTCTGTCCCCATTTTGCCTCGCGCCGGCCTCCCCGACTCCGGCTGGCCGCCGGGTGAGCTGCCCCACACCGTTCCCCGCCCCTCACGGCCGTCCGGATCCCACCCCTCAGACCCCGGGGTCGGGCCCCGGACGGCGGCGGTGGGCGCACTGCCCCCACGGGCATCTGCACCCGCTGGCACCCGCCGACACCGCCACCGGCCTTGCCCTACCACCTGGCGGGTACCTCCTGGTCCTGGCAGTCCTCGCCCCCACCCCAGGCTTACCGGAAATGCTGTGCCCGACCTGCCGCCCTCACGCCAGCAGCCCAATCCCCGACCGGGCGCCGGTGCAGCTAGTGGCCCCCGACGCTGCACTCCCGGCACCCAGGCGGCCCCCAACCACCCCGAAGTGAGGCCCACCATGCCACCACGACCACCACGACCCGTCGACGACCCGTGGCGTGATGCCCACGGCACCCCCATCGCCCTGCGCGCCCGGGTCGAACAGATCGCCGTCGACCCGGCCCACGGAGCCTTACCTGCCCGGCTGCATCAGCAAGGCCAGGTGATCGGCCGAGGCGCCGGCCTGCTCTATGTGATCTTCGACCGTGACGGGCAATCCGCCAACTTGCCACCCCATCTCCTGCGCGTCCTGAGCACACCAGGCAGGCCCTGATGCCCACCCCAGCACCCCAGCCACCAGGCAAGAGCGCCCGGGGGCTCTGGCCCCACACCATGGACTGGCTCGCCGACCACCCCCGCGCCCGGCAGATAGTCCGCGAGGTCTGGGACACCCTGGACGAAGAAGACCGCGCCGGGCGCGACACCACCGCCCTGCGCCAGCTGCTGCTTGAGCACCAGCCCACCCTCTTTTTCTTCCGCGGCCGCTGCTTGGGGTGCCGCCGCCGGATCGGGTGCTACCCCACCCACTTCCCCTGCATCGTCTGGCACCAAGCCCGCGTCAACCTGGGCCTCCTATCCGGCTGGCCCCAGCTCCCGCTGAGAATCCCACGACCAGGTCGGTGAGCCCACCGGGCAAGGACCTGAATGCCGCTGATCCCGCGAACTTCGGGCGCTCAGTTCCTGTGTGTCCCGGCGGGCCAAGGGGAAGAACGGGGTGGTGCTTGGTGGGGACGGATAGCCCGGATCTGGTGACCGCAAAGCGGCTTCTCGACGAGCTCAAGTTACGTGGCTTTGACTTCCGGCGGACCGCCCCGGGTGACGACGCGCCGTTGGTAGGAAACCGGGCGGGCAGCGGCTGGATAGACGTCATCCATATCGGGGGATTCAGCCACGGCTGTTTCGCGCGGCGTCAGCGCACCTCACCGCTGATTATTCCGGACAGTGAGCGGGTGGAGCGTCAGGTGGACGGCAGCGCGCTGCGGGTGCTCAACGAGGTGCTGAGCTGGGAGCCGACACAGTAAAGTGCCGGTTGGTGCTGATCCAGCCGAGGGGGTTCATCGCGTCCGGAAGCAGGTAGAGTGCACGGGCGTGACCCAGCAGACCGAAGTCGGCAGCGCGGTTCATGCGCAGGCCCAGGAGTACCGGCACGGCGCGGAGCGGCCCCTGGGCGGCTATATGCTCATCATGACCGTATTCGCCGCCGTGGTGGGCCTGGCCGGTCTGGTCGCTGCGCTGACGAGACGGGGACTGCCCCACCGGGTCGCCCCGTACGATTTAGCCCTGATCACCGCAGGTACCCACAAACTGTCCCGCATCATCAGCAAGGACGCGGTCACGAGCCCGCTGCGTGCCCCGTTCACCGAGTATCGCGGCGCTGGGGGCCCTGCTGAGGTAACCGAAGAGGTGCGGGAGGAAGGCCCGCTGCGGCACGCCGTCGGCGAGCTGCTCAGCTGCCCCTTCTGCCTCGACATGTGGGTGGCTACCGGCTTCACCCTCGGGCTGCTGTTCGCGCCCCGGTTCACCCGGATTGTGGCGGCCACGTTCACCGCACTGGCCGGCGCGGACTTCCTGCAACTGATCTACGCCCGCGCCCAGCAGGCCACGCAGGGCTAACCGGCCGCGACGCGGTCCCCTATCCTGCACCGGCTGAGGAGCCGGACGTGGGAAGGACGCCCATGCAGGACCGTCGCATCGAGTGGACCGGCGAACGGTGCGTGCCGTGGACCGAGGACCTGCAGGTGATCTACGAGCACTACCACCGGTACGCGCTGGCCGCCCCCTTCACCACCGGCGCGCGGGTGCTGGACCTGGCCTGCGGGGAGGGCTTCGGGCCCGCGCTGCTGGCCGGCCAAGCCCGCGAGGTGGTGGGCGTGGACATCGACCCACCGACCGTGGAGCACGCCACCGTTCACTATGGCGGGGACAATGTGCACTTCATGGTCGGGTCGATGACCGATCCGCAGCTGCTGGCCGGGGCGGAACCGTTCGACGTCATCACCTGTTTCGAGGCGCTGGAGCACGTCGAGGACCACGACACCCTGATGGCGGTGGTGACCCGGCTGCTGGCCAGCGGCGGGCTGTTCCTGACCAGCACACCCGACGTGACCGTGTACCGCCACGAGCACGGCAACGACAACCCCTTCCACGTCCGGGAGCTCACCCAGGCGCAGTTCCAGGCGTTGCTGGGTAGCGCGTTCGGTCAGGTCGCCATCCTGCGCCAGAACGTTGCCGTGGGATCGCTGATCACCGGCAGCACGACGCCCGGCTCGGGGATCGCGCAGTCGCTGCGAAGGACCGCGGAGGGCGGGTGGGGCCTGACGCCGGGAGCGCCGCACACCTACCTGCTCGGGGTCGCCTCGGATGCACCACTGCCAGAGCTGCCCGGGCTCAGCATGCTGGTCGATCCCGACCTGACCCTGGTGCGCGACGCGCAGCGCGCGCTGGCCGCCGAACGGCAACGCAGCACCGAGCTGGCCGGGGCGGCCCAGCAGGAAGCTGCCGCGCACGCCACCACCACGCAACGGCTGGAACGCCTGCAGGGCGAGGCGCAGCGGCTGCGCAGCGAGCTGCTCGCCGCGCAGCGCCAGACCCAGCGGGCCCAGGCGCGGGCCGCCTGGCACCAGGAGATCGCCACAGAGGCCGAGGACCGGGCAACGCAGCTACACGCCCAGGTGTTGGCGATGCGGGCGGAGCAGTCGGCCACCGCGGTGCGGCTGATCTCCCGCTACCGGGGCATCGTGGAGCGTGCGGCGCCGCGCGGAACGCTGCGCCGTGACCTCTACGAACGTGCCCTGGGACGCGGGCTGCCGGCTCCGCCCCCAGACCAGGACGACGCCGGGCTCCCCGGCCCAGTGAGGATGCGCACCAGCACATCCCCGCTGCTCAGCATCGTCGTGCCGGTGCACGGCAAGTGGTCCTACACCCGGGCGTGCCTGGCCAGCATCGCCCAGCATGGCCCCACGGTCCCGTTCGAGGTGCTGGTCGTCGACGACGCCTCCCCGGACAACACCGCTGAGCTGGTCGCGGCCAGCCCAGGCGTGCGGCTGGTGGCCACCGAACACAACGTCGGGTTCCTGCGGGCGTGCAACCTCGGCGCCAGCCACGCCGGTGGGGCCTACCTGATGTTTCTCAACAACGACACGGAGGTGCGGCCCGGCGCCCTGGATGCGCTGGTCGAGGCGGCCGACTCGGACGAGAAGATCGGCCTGGTCGGCGCGATGCTGGTGTATCCCGACGGGCGGTTGCAGGAAAGCGGCGGGATCATCTGGGGCGATGGGTCGGGCTGGAACTACGGGCGCGACCGCGACGCGCAGGCACCCGAGTTCCAGGTGCGCCGCGACGTCGACTACTGCTCCGCAGCGGCGGTTCTGGTGCGCCGGGAGGTCTTCGAGCACCTGGGCGGGTTCGACCAGCGCTACGCGCCCGCCTACTACGAAGACACCGACCTGGCCTTCGCTATCCGGGCCAGCGGGTACCGGACCATCGTCGAACCGCGCGCGGTGGTGGTGCACCATGAGGGCGTCTCGCATGGCACCGACCTCACCATGAGCGTCAAGCGCTACCAGGAGACCAACCGCGCGCAGTTCGTCGCCAAGTGGGCGCCGGCCCTGGCCGAGCACCTGCCGGCCGCCAGCGCATGCAACGTGTGGCTGGCCCGCCAACGCGGACCGGCCGGGCACCAGGGCGGGCTGGTGCTTGTCGCCGACCATCAGGTGCCCACCCCCGACCGTGACTCCGGATCGATGCGGATGCACCGGCTGCTGCTGGAGCTGGTCGAGCTGGGCCAGCGGGTGGTGTTCTTCCCGGGCAATGGCGCGGTCTTACAGCCCTACACCGGGCAGCTGCAGCACCACGGGATCACGGTGATCCCCGAGACAGCCGGGCAGGAGACCTTTCTGCGCGAGGCGGGTGCGGCGCTGCACCTGGCACTGCTCTCCCGCCCGCAGGTGGCTTGGACGCTGCTGGAGCAGTTGCGGCTGGCCGCACCGCAGTGCCTGGTCGGCTATGACACGGTGGACCTGCACTTCCTGCGCCTGCACCGGCAAGCCGAGCTGGCCGGCGCAACCGGCGACGAGCGCACCGCGAGCGCCCTGGCGGGCAAGGCGGCCGCCTCACGGGAGCTGGAGCTGGGCCTGGTGCGCGCCACCGATCTGACCTTGGTGGTCTCCGAGCACGAGCAGAGGCTGCTGCGCGCTCTGGTGCCCGAGGCGGACGTGCGGGTGCTGTCCAACGTGCACTACCCGGCCAGTGAGGTGCCGGGACCACAGGGGCGGGCCGGACTGCTGTTCGTCGGCAGCTTCGATCACCTCCCCAACCGGGACGCGGCTCGGTGGATGGCTCGCGAGGTGTTGCCGCTGGTGCACCATCACCATCCAGGCACGGTGCTGCACGTGGTGGGCAGCAACCCCTCGCCCGACGTACAGGAGCTGGCCAGCGAGACCGTCCAGGTGCACGGGTGGGTGGCTGATCTGGTGCCCTGGCACCAGCGGTGCCGGCTGTCGGTGGCGCCGCTGCGGTTCGGGGCCGGCGTGAAGGGGAAGGTGGGCGAGAGCATGGTTGCCGGCCTGCCCACGGTGGGCACGCCGGTGGCCGTGGAGGGGATGGGACTGGTGGACGGCCAGCACGTGCTGGTGGCCGCGGACGCCGCCGGCTTCGCCGAGCGGGTGCTGGCGTTACTCGAGGACGACACGCTGTGGCGCACGTTGTCCGCGGCCGGAGCCAGCGTGATCACGCAACGGTTCGGGCCTGCCGCGGCCCGTGCCGCTCTGCGGGATGTGCTGGACACCGCCGCCCTCAAGAAGCAGTAGTGCTGGCGGCCACTTATTTAGTTGCCGCGGATCGTGGGGGGCGCGTGGGTTATCACTTGCTTGTCGACCAGGGAGGTGAAGGTGTTCAGCACGGCATCGGCGTCATCGCGGTTCTTCCCGAGCACTTCGAAGAAGATCACTCGGTTGTAGAGCACATACACCGCCCGGTACACCGGCTCCACCGAACCTGGGACGCTGCGCATCACCGTCACGCCCCGCAGCGCCTGAGCGTTAGTAATCTTGATTCCACCGTCGCTGCGGACTTCCGCAGCGACGATATCCTGCGCCACCGCGATCGCCTTCTGCGCATCAGGCAAGGTGAAGGCGTACATCCCGATCTTGACCTCTTTGCCGCCGGCGGCCAGGGTGGTGGCCTTGAGCACCGCATCGGACATCTCGTTGGCGTGCAGGGCGTTCAGGATGGACTCCGGCAGCTGGGCAGCGCTCGCCAGCTCGAGCAGGCCCTCGAACGACCTGCTGCCGCGGTCGGTGCCCTCCGGGGTGATCAGGGCGTCGGCGGTGTTCACCGGGGGCCCGTGCGGGGGCGGCACGTCACGCAGCGCGGTGGTCGGTTGGAACACGGTGATCTGGTCATCATCGGACCGGCCCGGACCCGGGATGAGGAGATAGGCCACCGTGGCTGCCACCAACCCCAGCACGACCACCGCCAGCACGGTGATCCCGGTGATCTGCGGGGAGCGGGACCGCGCCGCAGGTGCCTGGAACGCCTCGTCGGGCCAGGGCGACGCTGACCTGTCCCCGGGCTCAGTGATATGCCCAGTGATATGCCCCGTGGGAGCGGCCTCACACCGCTGGAACAGGTCCCGGACCTCCTCCGGGCGCTGCGGGTAAGGCGGAAGGGGCCGCAACACCTGGGTGCGCTCGGAGTCGCCGACGTCGCTGGTGCGCACCCCCGGCGTGGCCCCCACAGAGTCGCTCTGGGCAGTGTCCCCCCCGACGGCAGTGCCCCCCCCAATGGCGCTGTCCCACCTGACGGTGCTCATGATCTGTGTCGGCGCCTCAGGTGGGGAGCTCTCCCAGCGAAACGGGGGCGGGAACGGGCTGGCCGCCTCGGGTGCACGCGCTGCAGGCGACTCGTTCGGCTTCACTCTCTACCCCCTGGGGCTCATCGGGCCGGTAGGCCGGTGGCACATTGTGCACAACAGCCACTCTGCGTTCACAGCCGACCTCCCGCCCCCGGTGGCCGGTGTTAGTCTCCCCGGCGTGCCGCTGCCCCCGAAGGCGCATTCGAACACCGGTTTCGCGTGGCTCAGGATGATCGGCGCGCTGATCGTGGTGGTCGATCACTCCGCGCCGCTGACCGACGCGTCACGCCTGACGGTCTTTCCCACGTCGTGGAACTTCTCCCCCGGCTATGTCGCCTTGATGGGATTCTTCGCGATGAGTGGGTACCAGATCAGCGACAGCTGGAGCCAGGATCCCTCGTGGTGGCGTTTCAGCGTGAAGCGGGTGCTGAGATTGTGGCCGCCCCTGCTGCTGGTGGTGCTCGTCAGCGCCCTGGTGATCGGACCACTGGTCTCCACGTTGACCCCCGCTCAGTACTTTTCCACCCGGGGGACCTGGGGATACATCGTCCACAACGCGGGTTTGTACACGTTGCAGCATCGGCTGCCCGGGGTGTTCGACCACAATCCGTGGCCCTGGTCGGTGAACGGCGCGATCTGGACGCTGCCGATGGAGCTCACCGGCTACCTGATGGTGCTGGGATTGGGCGCCGCCGGGCTGTTCCGCCGGGCGCCGTGGATGACGATCGTACTCATGTTAGCCCTGGTCGGGCTGGATCGCCGATGCGAGGCGAGCATCGGCAACCCGGGGCATGGTGGCTCGTTTTTGCAGATGGCGATCGGGTCGATGGCGGCGTTCCTGGTCGCCTTCAGCATCGGCGTAGTGCTGCACACGTATCGGGACAAGATTCCGCTGTCCCCGTTCGTGGCGTACTCGCTGGTCGGACTGCAGATCGTCCTGCACACCACCCCAGCCGGGGCCTTCACTCTCCCGTTCATGGCCGGCTATGGCGCACTCGTGCTCGCGTTTCATTGGCCGGCGCGCCTGGAGGGCTACGATTCCTGGGTATTCGGCAGCTACGGCTTGTACGTGTGGGCGTTCCCGGTCCAGCAACTGCTGATCATGGCCGGCGCCAGCACCCAGTGGTTGCTCACGGTGACCGCGCTGCCGCTGACCTACCTGTGCGGCTGGCTGTCCTGGCGCTACGTCGAAGTGCCGACGTTGTCGTTGCGTCGTTACCTTCCGCGCCGCAAGCCGTGTCCCGCTTCCCCCCCTCCCGACGCCCCGAGTGCCACTCCCCCAGGCCCCGGTACCTCCAGCGGCAGTCCCCGACATCGCCTTGCCCAGCTGCGTGAGCGCCCCGAACACCCCGCCGTGCCGGTTGGCTCGGCGTAGCCTGGCGGCATGGCGTTATTCGGACGCGATAAGAGCCGCATGGTGAGCGCCGAGGAGGCGCTACCCGGGCGGTCCACCCCGATGCCGGTGGCGCAGCGGCACGCCGTGAATGGCCATCGCATCATGCCCCCCTTCCCCGATGGCCTGCGCACCGCGGTGTTCGGGATGGGCTGCTTCTGGGGAGCCGAGCGGATGTTCTGGCGCCTCCCCGGGGTGTACTCCACCGCGGTGGGCTACGCGGGTGGCCATACTCCTAACCCCAGCTATGAGGAAGTGTGCTCGGGGCGGACCGGGCACGCCGAGGTGGTACTGGTGGTCTACGACCCGGCGCAGATCTCCTACCCCGAGCTGCTGCGGGTGTTCTGGGAAGGCCACGACCCAACACAAGGCATGCGGCAGGGCAATGACGTGGGCACCCAGTACCGTTCCGCGATCTACACCACCGACGCCGACCAGCTCGCCGAGGCGCAGGCGAGCCGGAATACCTACCAGCGCGCGCTCAGCGCCGCCGGACGGGGTCAGATCACCACCGACATCGCTGCCCTGCGCGACTTCTGCTACGCCGAGGACTACCACCAGCAGTATTTAAGCGATGCCAAGAATCCCAGCGGCTACTGCGGCATCGGCGGAACAGGTGTGCGCATGGGCGGCCCATTGGAGGGTCCTGCGGTCACGCAGTGTCCCGGCTAGCCCCTGCAGGTTCCCGCGGTCAGCTGGCCTGGCGGTAACGATCATAATCATCCCACAGATGTAGCCACCTCTCGGGCTACATCGTCTCATTGAGCGGGACTGCATGACCGGGGGTACGTGGAAGACAGTCTGTGGAGATGACGATATCTCCCCATTTGTAGTGCACGGTTGGTGACGCACCCTGCAGGGTGTCCGAGGGGAGGCTCGATGTCTTCCATACGCTGGCTCGTCCGCTGGGTGCTCATCATAGCGGTGATAAGCACGTGCGCGCTGCTTACACTCACCGTGGGTATGACACGCGCCGACTCAGTCACAGATGAGGGCACGGAAAGAAAAGTACCGCCTGGCTCTGCCGTCGGTATCGACCGCAGAACCACGCCACCCGTTCTCGTGACCGTCTCCGAGGCGACCATGGCCACCGTGAATCCTCCCGGGGACCGCTGTGGCCCCCACGGCGCCTCCTGCATGCACCACACGCCCACCAGCAGAGGCTCCTCCGAGAGCGATTCCTCCCGTGGCGGCTCCCGTGGGAGCGGCAGACGCTGTGGCCCCGGGCATCCCCACTGTGTCGACTCTTCCGGTGGCGACGGCGGACGTTGTGGCCCGTGGAACCACTACTGTGGTCCCTCCCCCAGACAACCTCACCCGCGGGGAACTCACCCGGAGCCTTCTGTGCCCCGGGTGATGAAGCCTCCGGTAGCCCCGATAGTGGTACCTCCCGTGGTCCCGCTGGTGGAGCCTCCCGCACCTCCCGTGGCGAAGCCTCCTGCACCTCCCGTGGTGGAGTCTCCTGTGACCCCCATGGTGAAGCCTCCCGGGACCCCGATGAGCTTCTCTAAGCTGATTCCGTGGTTGTGGGCAATGATCGTTGCGCTAATCCTGCTGGGCCTCGGGCTATTAGCCCTCTTGGGCCTCTTGGCCTGGAGTGCCGTTCGTGGTCGACAAAAGCAGAAATGGGTACACACGCATGTCCAAGCTATTGCTGGAGCCGCTCCCGGCGTTGATGTTGAGGTCATGGAGTCCCGAACGGACCATTCGCCACCAACATGGGTCGTACGCCTCGAGCCACACGCTGATAGCGGCAGGCAGGTTCTTGAGGAGGTACACCAGTGAGTAGTTCAACCGAACACCCCGGGCCGTTGTCGGTGCGGGCGTTCCTTCTCGGCGACGCCACCGGTGCCGACACCGTGGAAGCCCTGACCCACTCGCTCAGCGAACAAGGTATGACCCAATCCGCGGTCTACGGCCTCCACAGCCTGTCCGGTTCGGCCCTGCAGGCTGTCAACCACGAAATCGCCACCGTCGCCGACGGGCTTCTGAACCTCGACCTCGGGAACGTCCTGATCTCCGGTTGGTGCAAGTACACCGACCTGACCAAAGCGGCAGAGCGCACACTTGCTGCTCCAGGCAGCGAGGAGGTCGTGGTCCTGGCAACGCACCGCGTCGTCTCGACACATCACCCATCCATCGAGCTGCTCATCGATGGCGTCAAGGTCCACACCTTCGTTTTCGAGGTAAAAGTGGTATTTGACCTCAACGGAGTCACAGCAGTGCTGCGACAGGGTGGGCTGGTGGCACTGCGAGGAGGAGAATGCGTAGTCACCGCAACACTCATCCTAGAAGGAACACCACTGGAGCTATCCCGGAAGGGTCGCGTCGATCTCGCCCTGGTCCTTCCGCTTCACCGGCCTATCCCGCTGACTCGGCAGGCCCGCCACACGCCCGCCGCTCACCTCGACCACCCAGTTCTCCTCGGTCAGCCAGGTGCCATCCCCATGCGGGCGGGCCATGTCGGTGACGGCCACTGTGGGCGCCAAGCTGGTTGGGCAGGCACGGCTTGGCGCCTCTCGGCGTGATGACTCGTCGTCCGGGTCAGCAGGTGATCGCGCAGATGGTCGATGTCCCACGCTACGCCGAGTCGTTGTAGTGCTGGGCGCGGAGCTGACGTCGGAGGCGCACAGTCGTCCCGTACGGGCCCCGCACTACCTGCGTCTCGGTCGTGAGCTGATGCATGAGCGGGAGTCCACGACCGCGGTAACCGGCGGAATCAGTGGGGCACCGCCAGCTACCGTTGTCGGTGACGGTGACGGTGATCTGGCCGTCGGCGACACTCGCCTGCAACCGAACAAACCCTGGTGCCGTGTGCGCCGTGAAGGCATGCTCGGCAGCGTTAGCGAGAGCTTCATACACCGCAAGGGCAAGGTCCTCAGCCGCGTCCTCTGCCATCAGATTGTCAACCCAGCGACGGAACGTCCGGCGCAAAGCGGTGGCGTTCTGCGCGGTCGCAGCCACAGTCATGTCCAGCTGCGGCACAGCTAACTGCCGCTCCGTTGGGCCATGGGATCGCCCACAGCAGCCAGGCCGAGCCATGGGAGGGGAGTTCCCCGCATCTGGCTGGCTAATCGTGCACATCGTCCTTTGCGGGGCGACACCGCAGGGCCAGGTCGGTACTGCTCGGCTCTGCGGCCAACGGCCACCGGGCCCAGGATGCGGGCGACGGGCGACGGCACGTACCGTGCGCATTCAGCACCCCGCAGCAATGGTTACACTGTGCATACGGACTGTTACTAACCGCCACGCATGTTCAGGTTCACATTCCGAGTTCTATCGTTAGTCCACATCATGCGTAGCGTCTGCCACCGCTCCTGCCACCGCCCGGCATGCTGCCGAGGCCAGTTAGGGTGCGAGGGTGCATAAGTCTGGTGAGGGCGAGCCCGGTACTGACGTGGGCGCTCGGGGTCCGGCGGCCGAGCAGGTGATGCGAGTCGACACCGCCCGCGTGATGCGCGCCCAAGCGCAAGCGCTGGTGGTGACGGTGGCCGGGGAAATCGATGTACTCACCGTGCAACGGTTGCGCGCCGCAGTCACCGCCGGCTTCGACCAGCTCCGCGACGGTGAGATCTTGGTCGTTGACCTGACCAACGTGACGTTTCTGGGCTCGCCGGGTCTACAGGCCCTTGTCGAGGCCACCCGGGCTGCCCGGCGACGCCACGAGCCGCTGCGCATCGTGGTCGATAACACCCGTCCGGTGGTCCGCCCGATCCAGCTCACCGGACTGGACGGCATTCTCGCCCTGTACAACACCGTCGAGCAGGCTTTGCAGCCCGCGTCCTGAGACTCCCGGGATGCTGTGGCCGTTGGCATCCTGGCTGGCCGGCACGGCTGCCGCAACCGTCCGGCGGCACGGGATGGGTTGATCCAAATTGCCGCAGATCGCAGCGAGCACCATAATGCGTGGGCGATGCCGCCTCCACGTAATACCGAAGGCGCCTTGCCGCCGGCAGCCTCGCAGCGGGGTATGCCCGAGCCCCCCACCAACCCAGCAACGTCCCGGGAAAGGCGCCAACCGCTGCGGCTGACACTGCCCGCAGACCCGGTCGCGCCGTCGGTGGCGCGGCAGCAGGTGCGGGAGTGGCTGGCCGCATGGTCGTGGCCGGCGGATCAGTCCGACGACATCATGCTGGCCGTCAGCGAAGCCGTCAGCAACGCCATCGAGTACGCCTACCTGGAGCAACCCCCGGGAGTAGTGGACATCCGCGGTGGAGTCGAGACGACTCCCGACGGCGGGCAGCGGGCTACGATCACCGTGCGTGACCACGGCCGCTGGCGCCCGGCACCCTGTGACGACGAAAATCGGCGCCGGGGCATCCCGCTCATGCACGCCTGCATGGCCACCGTCGCCATCACCCAGCCCAACGACCGGCCAGGCACCCAGGTCGTGCTGCGCAGCAAACCCCTCCCACCACCCACCCCATAGGCCAAGCGATGGCGATGCTGAAGGCTGGTGCCGGGCTGCTCAGGATGTGCCGCCCTCGCCGGAGCTAGAGCTGTCCTGGACTTTCTCGACAAGCGGCTCAGCCTTCTCCCTGGCTTTCTCGACGAGCGGCTCAGCCTGTTCCTTAGCTTTCTCGACAAGCAACTCAGCCTTCTCCTTGGCCTCCTCGACAAGCGACTCAGCTTTCTCCATGACCTTGTCGACGAGTGGCTCCGCCTTCTCGATGGCCTGATCCGCCAGGTCCTTGGTCTGATCCGCCAGATCCTTGGTCTGATCCGCCGGATCCTTGGTCTTGTCGGCTGAAGTCATTGTATTCGCCGCTCCCTTGTTTCCCATCGGGATACTGCGATCCCTGCACTCAATAGGGGTATACGGAAGGCGGTTGACAGCATAGCGCCCCGCACCGCTTCGTGGGAGGAAGATCGCCCGACTCGGGGAAGGATCGCTCCACCACTCGCGGCAGATGGCCGGCTGGCTACCTCGTGCATGTCCGCTTGCCGCGATGCCGAACGCCTTGCAGACCACCTTGGCGGAGACTCCACTGCACCTCGACGGTCATACGGCCATAACGGCAGGCAGTCAGCGGTCGAACTTGGTCGTGAGGACGATCGACGACGTGGTGCGCTCGACGCCGGAGATACCGCCGATGCGATCGAGGACGCGGTCTACCTCTGCCGTGCTCTCCGCAGCCACCATCGCGATGAGGTCGAATGGCCCGCTGACCGTGTGCAGCGTTCGGACCGCAGGGATCCGGCGCAGCGTCTGCTGCACATGCTCCCCCCGCTTGGGGTCGATGATGATGGCGACATGGGCGGTGACGCGCTGCCCGGTCGCCGCCGGCCCAAGCCGGACGGTGTAGCCGGCAATCACGCCGCGGTGTTCCAGGCGGGCGATGCGCTCCTGCAGCGTCGAGCGAGCCAGGTGCAGCCGTCTAGCCAGCACGGCGACCGGCTGGCGGGCGTTATCACTGAGCAGCTCGAGGATCCGCTGGTCGAACTCGTCCATGGACGCATTCTCACCGATCTGACGGCTGAAGCCGGCAATGCGCCGGTGCTGCGGGTCGGGATCGGGCGATGAGCCTGGCCACTACGGCGGTGACCGGTCGTAGGTTCGCTTTATGCCGAACTCCAGGCATGACGGAAACAACAGCCACGACAGCCGCACTCGGGCGCTCGTCGTCGGCGGCGGCAAGATCGGCACGGCCATCGCCAGCCTGCTGGCCGCCACCCCCGACTACGAGGTGACCGTGCTCGACCGCTCCGAGCGGGCGCTGCGGTGGGCCGAGGGCCTGGGGGTGCACCCGGTGCAGGGTGATACCTCCGACACCGCCTTGCTCGAGCGGTTGGCCGGCAGCAACGACATGGTGCTCAGCGCCGTCCCCTTCCCCTTGACCACCAGCGTCGCTCACGCCGCGCGGAAAGCCGGTACCCACTACTTCGACCTCACCGAGGATCGGGACTCAGCCCAGGCGGTTGCCGCCATGGCCAAGGACGCACCGGCCGTACTCATGCCCCAGTGTGGCCTGGCGCCCGGGTTCGTGTCGGTGGCCGCGGCCGCCCTGACCAGGGCGTTCGACGAGTTGCGGTCGGTGTGCCTGCGGGTCGGTGCCCTGCCCGAGTTCCCGACCAACGCCCTGAAGTACAACCTCACCTGGTCCACCGAGGGACTCATCAACGAGTACTGCAACCCCTGCCAGGCCATCGTCGATGGTGAGCTGGCCGAGGTGCCGCCGCTGGCCGACCTGGAGGCGTTCTGCCTGGACGGCGTGGCCTACGAGGCATTTACCACCTCCGGTGGGCTGGGCACGCTGGGCGAGAGCCTGCTGGGTCGGGTGGAGACCCTCAACTACAAGACCGTGCGCTACCCCGGTCACTGCGAGATCATGAAGCTGCTGCTGCGGGAGCTGCGCCTGGCTCGCCGGCGTGATGTGCTTAAGGAGGTCTTGGAGAGCGCCATACCGGTGACCGACCAGGACGTGGTGGTGGTCTTCGTCAGCGCCTCCGGTACCCGGGACGGGGTGCTCACCCAGGAGAGCTTCGCGCGCAAGGTCTATGCCACCGACCTGGGCGGCCGGCGCCTGTCGGCCATCCAGCTCACCACCGCGGCGGGGATCTGCGCCATGGCCGATCTGGTCCGGGAGGAAAAGCTGCCGACGTCCGGGCTGCTGCGGCAGGAGGAGTGCCCGTTGGAGGAGTTCCTGGCGAACCGGTTCGGGTCGCTGTATCTGCGGGGCAAGGAGGTGAGCACGAGATGAGCCCGGTGGGGCGCGAGGAGATCCTCCGGGCGGTCGGGCTCAGCCCGGCCGAGTTGTCCGAGGGTGAGCTGATTGCCCGCAGCCCCATCGACGGGGCGGTGATCGGCCGGCTGACGCCCCCCTCTCCGCAACAGCTCGACGCCACCCTGCAGCGGGCACTGGGCACCTTCGCCCGGTGGCGCTCGGTGCCGGCACCCCAGCGCGGCGAGCTGGTCCGCCTGTTCGGCGAGCAGTTGCGAGCCCACCACGACGCGCTGGCCGCGATGGTCACCTTGGAGACCGGCAAGATCCTGGTCGAGGCCCGTGGCGAGGTGCAGGAGATGATCGACGTCTGCGACTTCGCTGTGGGCCTGTCCCGCCAGCTTTACGGCAAGACCATCGCCTCGGAGCGGCCGGGGCACCGCGTGATGGAGACCTGGCACCCCCTCGGCGTGGTGGGCATCATCTCAGCGTTCAACTTCCCGGTAGCGGTGTGGTCCTGGAACACCGCACTGGCGCTGGTCTGCGGTGATCCGGTGGTGTGGAAGCCCTCGGAGAAGGCGCCGCTCTCGGCGCTGGCCTGCCAGTCGATCTTCGAGCGGGCGCTGCGTGCCTACACCGCCCGCAGCGGCGACGACGAGGACTGGAGCGCCTTGTCCACGGTCCTGCTCGGCGCGCACGACATCGGCGCCGCACTGGTGCGCGACGGGCGGGTGGCCCTGGTCTCGGCGACCGGGTCGGTGGCCCTGGGTCGGGCGGTCGGGCCGGTGGTGGCCGAGCGATTCGGGCGGGCACTGCTCGAACTGGGCGGCAACAACGCCATGATCGTGACCCCGTCGGCCGATCTCGACCTCGCCGCCCAGGCCATCCTGTTCGCCGCGGTCGGCACCGCGGGCCAACGCTGCACCACGCTGCGCCGGCTGATCGTCCACCAGTCGATCGCCGACGATCTCCTCGCCACCCTGCGGCATCGCTACGACGCCCTGCCCATCGGCGACCCGTTCCATCCCGCCACCCTGGTCGGCCCGCTGATCGACGCGGCAGCTCTGGAGAGCATGGACCAGGCGCTGGGGGCCGCCCGGGCCGACGGCGGCATCGTGCACGGTGGAGGCCGGGTGCTGGCCGAGCAGTACCCAGCGGCCTACTACGCCCGGCCAGCGCTGGTCCAGATGCCGGCCCAGACCGAGATCGTGCGGCACGAGACCTTCGCCCCGATTCTCTATGTGCTGCGCTACCAGGAGCTCGAGGCGGCCATCGCCGCGCACAACGACGTCACCCAGGGACTGTCCTCGTGCATCTTCACCAACGACCTGCGGGAAGCCGAGCAGTTCCTGGCCGCCGCGGGGTCGGATTGCGGCATCGCCAACGTGAACATCGGGCCTTCCGGGGCGGAGGTCGGTGCGGCCTTCGGCGGGGAGAAGGCCAGCGGTGGTGGTCGGGAGTCGGGGTCGGACTCCTGGCGCTCCTACATGCGACGGTTGACGGCCACGATCAATTTCTCGACGAAGCTGCCGTTGGCGCAAGGCATCGAGTTCGCACCGGGGCGAGACGCATGAACGAACTGCTCACCAGGCTCGTCGGGGCGCACCGGTGCGCAGAACTGCTCACCCAGGTCCACGTCCCGCCGCAGGTGGCCAGTGGCGATCAGCCCGGCCGGGCCACGGTGGCGATGGCGTTGGGCCTGGTGTTGTTCGAGGATCTGCTGGCCCGGGTCCCCAGCGGGGCGCGCTACGTGGCCGCCCAGCGGGAGCAGGGGCGCCGGGTCGTGTTCGACCACGGTGCCGTCCGCACGGTCGACTGGCACCGGACCGGGCAGCTGCCGCGCGGTGCCGAACGGTTCCGCCGGCTGCTGGTCCCGCTCGGTTATCAGGAAGTGGGTCGCTACCCGCTGGAGGGCATCCACATGACCGGGCGGGTGTTCACCCATGCTGAGCTCCCGGAGGACCTGCCGCAGTACTTCGTGTCCGAACTGCACGTCGAGCGGCTGGACGGCCAAGCCCAGCGGGCCGTGACCCGCACCGTCGGCGAGTCGGTGGATCCCCTCGACGACGAGGTCCTGGCGTTGCTCGGCGAGGTCGCGGGGCGGGGTTGGATGACGCTGGATTCCGCGGCGCACCTGGTGGGGATGCTGGCTTCGTGCTTCGGGCGGCACCATCCCGAGCCGCGGCTTGAGGACTACCACACCTTGCTGTCGCGCTCAGCCGAGATGGCTTGGATCGCGACCGAGGGCAACGCCTTCAACCACGCCACCGACCGGGTGCCCGACGTCGAGGCGCTGGCCGAGGCGCTGCGCGAGGGCTGGCCCTCGAAGGACGCCTGGCTCCTGAAGGACACGGTCGAACGCTCGCGCAGCGGGCGGGTCCGCCAAACGGCGCTGCGGGCCGACCCGGTCGTGCGCTGGTTCCGGGACGCCCAGAGGGTCCGGGTCGCGCGCGAGGTCCCCGGGTCGTTCTTCGAGTTCATCTCCCGCGACACGGCGCCCGACGGCCGCCTGGACCTCACCTTCGATGCCGGCAACGTCCAAGGCATCTTCCGCATGACCGCCACCGACCCTGACCTGCCGAGGTAGCTGGCCGTACGCCGCTGCGGTGGTGTCCGTGTCAGGCTTGCTTGACGTCACTTGACGTCCGTTGCGGAGCGTGTACGGTCGGATCGCGAGGGTACCGCTGGGGGGAGGAGTCAATTCTGTGACACCAGTGACGTACGACCAGAGTGACATCATCGCACCATCATCGCCGCTGGATGGACCCCTTGATGGGCCCACAGTCATCGCAACGGTGAGTTGTCACCACCCGGACACGACGGTGTGCCGGGTAGCCGGCAGTGTCGACCTGCTCACCGCGCCGGTGCTGGCCGGCAAGCTCAGCGACGTCCTCCACGAGGGTCGGCCGCATTTCGTGATCGATCTGTCCGCCGTCGCCCTGCTGGACGCGATCGGGCTGCAGATTGTCGTGGAGGCGCTCGGCTCCTGCGAGGTCGACGGGCATCTCGCGATTGTGGTCGATCCGTGCTCGGCCACCTTCACCAGGCCAGACATCACTGCGCTGGGCGAGGTCATCGACGTCCATCACGATCTGGGTGGTGCCCTGCGAGCCTGCGCCCAGGCGTCGATCTCTCCCGGCGGGCGCCACCGCGCCGCAGCCACGGGCTAGCCCGCGCATCCGGCCTTCCGTTATCGGATGGAGATGGCCCGGACTCGTTGCTAGCGTCGTCCACGTCTGACCCGAGCGATGAGTGGGGGCCGACGTGGTCTCAAGCGCAGCGCAGGCTCACGAGCAGCAAGGTCAGGACGCGCTTCGCGACGAGGTTCGGCGCGTGACGACCTTACTGCGCTCCATCGAGGATCCGACGCCCCACGCGGTGGGGCGCTGGAACCTCGGGGAGGTCGCCATGCACCTTTCCCAGGCGTGGCTCGTCGTGCCCGGGCTGGCCAGACGCGACCTTTCGCGGGCCCGCGAGATCCTGCCCCACCTCGTGGGCGATTCCCTGATCGAGGACATGGGTGATCTGGGTGAGACGACCGTCCTCGGGGTGAGCTCCGACCCCGAACGGAATCCGAGTGTGCTGGCTGACCGCATCGAGGCCCGGGCCCACGAGTACCTCAGCGAATGCGCGGGAGCAGACCCCGACGCGCCACGCCCCTGGCTGGTCCACGGCGTCACCGTCCGCCGGTCGACCCTGACCTACCACCTGCTCAACGAGACCGTCATGCACGGTAGCGACATCGCCCGTGCCGCCGGGCGTGCGTGGTCGATCGAGCCGGCCCACGCGGCCATGGTGTGGGGGCGGTTCATCGTGCCCGTGCTCCAAGCCCTCGATCCGCGGGCGCTGGTAGACCCTGATCGAGCCGCAGGCCTGCGGGTCACCTACGACGTACGCATCCGGGGCGGGGATCGTTTCCATTTCATTTTCACCGACGGCATGCTCCGCATCGAGGATCCCTCCCTGGGCCCAGTCGACTGCCATCTCTCGGCCGACCCGGTGGCAATGCTCAGGGTGACCTGGAACCGCCAGAGCCAGTGGTCGGCGATTGCTCAGGGCAAGCTGCTGCCCTGGGGCCGCAAGCCATGGCTGGGACCCCGGTTCAGGGCACTGATGCGCAACCCCTAGCGTGGCGTTGCGAGCTGGGCAATCGCTCAACCCATGGTAACGTTTAGTTACTCTTTGGCGAAGAAAACGGTGAACCAACCGCGCCATCGTAACCGCAGGGGGGCTGGTGATACGACGCCCGGTGAGGGGACGCACAGTCGGTAGTCGGTTCCTCTTCGTATTGCTGACCTTGTTGCTGTTCGCGCTCGGGCCGGTCGCCACCGCTGCGCCCTCGGACAACTACGGCGAGTACTCCTTGATGACGCAGCGCCATGCTGGACAGTTCTACTCCAGCGGGACCCCCGCGGGGCAGTGGTCGTGGACACCGCAGCGCGAGGGGTCGGACGTGCTGTGGAGCAACCCCTCGAAGTGGCCCCCAGACAGCGCGGAGCATTTCCTTCATGCCGGCACCTGGGTACTGCTCGATGGGTGGCACAGCCTCGGCACGTACTACGTTCAGCGGGTGAACCGGGAGTTGATGGGTGACGGGGCCTGCCGGAACATGACGCCGCTGCCCTCGGATGCCGGCCGGGAACACTACGTGCAGTGGACGATCCCGCCCTATGCCTACTGCCTCCAGGCGTGGGGCACCATCACCGAGCAGCGCAACGGCCAGGTCGTGAACTTCGCCCATTTCCAGGTGTGGTCACCGCCGAGCCCGTGTCACAACAGCTACCTCGGGACGCGAACCTGCATCCGTCAGTGGGAATCGTGGTGGGACAACAAAGGTGCCCCCGGTGCCCCCATCACCCGCAAGCTGGAGCGCGACGTGTACCTGGCCCGTGGCACCGGGATGGCCTTCGTGATCGACCAGATGTACCCGGCTTCCTGGCATGCCGAGCTGCACTCGGACTGGAGCTGGTAACGCCGATTACGTGCCCGGGGCGGGCGGCAGCGGAGCACCGTGGCCCGCCACGTCAGGCCCGCCGGCCGGCCGGTTGCACGCTCGCCCGTAGCGTTCGTGAGCGGCCTGCTTGCTCACCCCGAGCGACTGGCCGATATCGGTCCATGAGACACCACGCATGCGAGCCAACCGCACCAGGCTGGCGCGCCACCGGTCTACCACCCGGGCGAGGGCGTCCACCGCGGTCAAGGCCTCCAGGACCGGTTCAGCGCCGGCAGTGCTGGGGCTGGCAGTGCTCGACCACGGAGACTCGACGGTGGCCTCCTGCGGCAGGTACCGCTCGAAGCGCTCAGCGGCGTGCAGTGCCTCGTAGGTCTGCCAGGGCAACGGCGTCGGGCCAGTGGGTGGGGTGCGTGGCGCGCCAACCTGCTCGTCCCGGTTTTTCGGCGGCCCATCGGCGGGCGGGAGCTTCAGATACACCCTGGTGGTGGTTCCCTGCGGGCTGGTGCGCTGCAGGACCAGGTCAGACAGATGGTGGACCAGCAGCAGGCCACGGCTTTCCACTCGCCGGGGCTCAGCCAGCGGGCGCTCGGACAGCGGGCCCGTGGCGCCGGGGTGCCGGACTTCGCACACCAGGTAGCCCCGCTCGGCCCACAGGCGCAGCGTGCCGGTCTGCGCGCCGGGAACGACGCGAGCTACCAGCTCACCGACGATCAGCTTGAGCTCCGCGTGATCGCCTCCCAGACCCAGCCGCAGGGCGTGGTCGCAGGCGAACTGCGCGGCGAGCGCCACCTTGGTGGCGTCAAAGGTGAAACCAGGACCCACCACCGGGGAACCCATCACCGGAGAGCCCATCACCGGATAGCAGAGCCCCTCGGCAACGACGCGTTCGGGCGCGAAGCCGGTGCTGGCCCGCTCACCGCTGGCATCGATCAGCCGCGGATGGCAGGCTTGCGCCTTGGCAAGGGTCTGTGGGCCTACCCGCTCGGTGTCATAGGGGCACAACAGCGTGACCGGCCGGCCGGCGAGCGCAAGATTGATCAAAAATTCTTGTTGGGCGCAGACCGGGTACTCCTTGGCGGTGTGTCCGCTCCACCGGTGCTCGCCGATGATCCGCACTCGCCCCGAGGGGTAAGCGTCAACGAAAGCGCGCAGCACGTTGGGGATGATTCGCCCTGGGTTGCGGCCGGCGCGGGTCATGTCGAGCAGCCGGACCCGCTCGGCGTCGGTACCCAGCTCGGTGAGGATGAGCCGCAGGTTCGGGCCCGGCACGGCCAACGCCACGGGCTCACCAGCGGCCAGTCCCTCGCGGATGAACGGCACCGTGCCCCGCAGGTACTCCGCGGTGCCACGGTAGAACAACGCCGGGTGCACGAAATCCTCAGCCCAGCGCGGTGCCGGGGCGGTCATCGGCCCCACACCCCCTGGAGCGTGATCATGCGGAGACGGCCACGGAAACCGACAACCAGCACCCCTATCACCTCGTCTCGACGCGACACGCAGCGGTGACCCACCAACGAATCGGTGGATCACCCCTCTACCGCGCCAAGCCCCGCCTCATAGAGTAAGTACTGACTCGGTCCGTCACAACCCGAAGTCACCGTGATCACAACGAGTGGACGCCAGGACCGCATTCAGCCGCTGGTGGCCTAGGATTGCGCTCTCGTAGCACTTGGCCATCGGGGACGCAGCTAAGGAGATGCCCGTGACGGCAATACAGGAGCTGGTGGAGCGCAACTCATTCCGCTCGGGTACCGGCCCTGGTCCGATGGCGTCTGCACCCAGTCTGAAGGTGGCGGTGGTGTTCTGCATGGACGCCCGGATCGACCCGGTC
This sequence comes from Pseudonocardiales bacterium, assembly GCA_019244165.1. Classification (GTDB taxonomy): domain Bacteria; phylum Actinomycetota; class Actinomycetes; order Mycobacteriales; family Pseudonocardiaceae. The sequence goes on from JAFATA010000040.1 coordinate 56,248, forward strand.
CAGCTGCTCGGGCTGCGGCCCGGCGAGGCGCACGTGATCCGCAACGCCGGTGGCGTCGTCACCGACGACGTCATCCGCTCCCTGGTCGTCAGCCAACGAAAGCTGGGCACCACCGAGGTGATGCTGATACACCACACCCAATGCGGGATGGCGACGTTCACCGACGAGAACTTGTGGTCCGAACTTCAGGAAACGACCGGCCTGCGACCCAGCTGGGCGGTCGAGACATTCCGCGACGCCGAATCCGACGTGCGACAGTCGGTGGAACGGGTGCGGCGTAGCCCATTCCTGACGCAGACCACCGAGGTCCGGGGCTTTGTCGTCAATGTCGACACCGGCGATCTCGTCGAGGTCGCGCCGCCCCGACCGTGAACCCGGCCCGCCTGATCGCCTGGTTCGACGCCCACGGGCGGCAGCTGCCTTGGCGTGCGCCGGGGACCACGCCGTGGGGCGTCCTGATCAGCGAGGTCATGCTGCAACAAACCCCGGTGCATCGGGTCACCGGGGTGTGGACCGAGTGGCTGGCCCGCTGGCCCACGCCCTCCAGCCTGGCTGCCGAGACGCCAGGCACCATCGTGCGCGCCTGGGGCAAGCTGGGGTATCCGCGGCGGGCGCTGCGGCTGCACGCCGCGGCCACCGCCATCGCTGCCCACCACGGCGACGTCGTCCCCGCCGATGTGGACGCGCTGCTCGCGCTGCCGGGGATCGGCGCCTACACCGCCCGCGCTGTGGCGGCCTTCGGGTACGGTCACCGGGTCTCGGTGGTAGACACCAACGTGCGCCGGGTGGTCGCCCGTGCGGTGCACGGCATGGCGCAGGCCGGGCCGCCGTCGGTCTCCCGGGACCTGTCCGATGTGGAGGCCATGCTGCCTGCGGTGCGGCCCGCCCGCTTCTGCGCCGCCTTGATGGAGCTGGGTGCCGTGGTGTGCACGGCCCGCCAGCCGCGCTGCGCCGAGTGCCCGGTGGTCAGCGAGTGCGCCTGGGTGCAGGCGGGCCGGCCGGCCACAGCCACCCCCGCTCGGCCGGCGCAGCGCTTTGCCGGCACCGACCGCCAGGTGCGCGGGCTGCTGCTCGAGGTGCTGCGGGCGGCGGTGGACCCGGTGCCCCGGGCCCGGTTGGACGCGGTCTGGCTGGACGCCCCGCAGCGCGACCGCTGCCTGAGTTCGCTGCTGCTCGACGGCCTGGTGGAGCGGACCTGCGACGGCCGCTTCGCCTTGCCGGGAGAGCACTGACCTCGGCCGGGCAGCTCCGTTAGCGTCACCACAGGTCACCGCCAGTGAGCACGTACAGGAACGGCACCAGCGGGATGAGCGCGAAGATGCCCCAGGCGAGCTTTTCACCTCTGTTCAGGTCGCCGCGGGCGGCCAGGTTCAGCCACAGCAGCACCACGGCGATCGGGTGCAGGAAGCAGACGAACAATTCCACAACCTTCTTCATGCTTCGGGCAATACCCGTTTTCCCTCTCTGCCAGCGTGTCGCGCCGCTGTGCCTGGGGGGTAGGGGTGGCCGTAGGCTGGGCTGCATGGCCATCGTGAAGATCAATGCAATTGAGGTCCCGGACGGTGCCGGGCCTGAGCTGGAGCGCCGGTTCGCGGCCCGCCACGGGTTGGTGGAGTCCGCCCTGGGTTTCCTCGGCTTCGAGTTGCTGCGCCCGGTAGCCGGGGACCATCGCTACTTTGTCTACACCCGGTGGGAAACCGAGGAACACTTCCAAGCCTGGCGCAACGGCCCGGGGATGGAGGCCCATTCTGGCGATCGAGCGAGACCGGTGGGCACTGGTTCCTCGCTGCTGGAGTTCGAGGTCGTGCAGTCCGCTGGGCCCTCCGGGGGTGCCCCCTGACGGAAGGGGGACACCCCCGGGGCGGCTCGGGTCAGTCCGGGCTGGCGGCGCTGTCCAGGTCGACCGGGGGCGCGTCGGGTACCCGCAACGTCTTTGCGGCACCACGGAATACCAATCGAGCGTTCTCGGCGGGGCCTTCGCCGTCCCAGTTTTCGGCGTCCACGATGACGATCTGCCCCGGCTCGAGCTCACCGAACAGAATCTTCTCCGACAGCTGATCCTCGATCTCCCGCTGGATGGTTCGGCGCAGCGGGCGGGCGCCTAACACGGGATCGAACCCGCGCTTGGCGAGGAGTTTCTTGGCCATCGAGGTGAGCTCCAGCTCCATGTCCTTGCCGCGCAGCTGGCCCTCTACCCGGGAGACCATCAGGTCCACCATCGTGATGATCTCGTCCTCAGTGAGCTGGTGGAAGACGATCGTGTCGTCGATCCGGTTGAGGAACTCGGGGCGGAAGTGCTTCTTGACCTCGTCGTTGACCTTGCTCCTCATCCGCTCGTAGGTCGAGCTCTCGTCATTGCTCGCCGCGAAGCCCAGCCCCACTGCCTTGGAAATGTCCGAAGTGCCGAGGTTGGTGGTGAAGATAATCACGGTGTTCTTGAAGTCCACCGTGCGGCCCTGACCGTCGGTCAGCCGACCGTCCTCCAGCACCTGCAGCAGCGTGTTGTACACCTCCTGGTGCGCCTTCTCGATCTCATCGAAGAGCACCACCGAGAACGGCTTGCGGCGGACCTTTTCGGTGAGCTGGCCCCCCTCCTCGTAACCCACGTATCCGGGAGGGGCGCCGAAGAGCCGGGATGCGGTGTAGCGGTCGTGGAACTCACCCATGTCAATCTGGATGAGTGCGTTGTCATCACCGAACAGGAACTGGGCCAGCGCCTTGGACAGCTCAGTCTTACCCACCCCGGAAGGGCCGGCGAAGATGAACGAACCGGAGGGCCGCCGAGGGTCCTTCAAACCGGCCCGGGTCCGACGGATTGCCTTGGACACGGCCTTGACCGCCTCATGCTGGCCAATGATCCGCTTGTGCAGCTCATCCTCCATCCGCAGCAGCCGAGTGGTCTCCTGCTCGGTGAGCTTGAACACGGGGATGCCGGTCCAGTTCGCCAACACCTCGGCGATCTGCTCGTCATCGACCTCGGCCACGACGTCGAGGTCACCTGCCTTCCACTGCTTCTCCCGCTCGGTTTTCTTGATCAGCAGCTGCTTCTCCGAATCCCGCAGCTTCGCGGCGCGCTCGAAGTCCTGAGCGTCAATAGCCGATTCCTTGTCCCGGCGCACCGCAGCGATCCTCTCGTCGAAGTCGCGCAGATCCGGGGGCGCGGTCATCCGGCGGATCCGCATCCGGGCGCCAGCCTCGTCAATCAGGTCGATCGCCTTGTCGGGCAGGAACCGGTCGTTGATGTAGCGGTCGGCCAGCGTGGCGGCAGATACCAAAGCGCTGTCGGTGATGGACACCCGGTGGTGCGCCTCGTAGCGGTCCCGCAGGCCTTTGAGGATCTCGATGGTGTGCTCGATGGTCGGCTCGTTGACCTGGATCGGCTGGAACCGGCGCTCCAGCGCAGGATCCTTCTCCACGTACTTGCGGTACTCATCCAGCGTGGTGGCCCCGATGGTCTGCAGCTCGCCCCGGGCCAGCATCGGCTTGAGGATCGACGCAGCGTCGATCGCGCCTTCCGCGGCACCGGCGCCGACCAGGGTGTGCATCTCGTCGATGAACAGGATGATGTCTCCACGGGTGCGGATCTCCTTGAGCACCTTCTTCAGGCGCTCTTCGAAGTCACCGCGATAGCGGGAGCCAGCCACCAGCGAGCCGAGGTCCAAGGTGTAGAGCTGCTTGTCCTTCAGCGTCTCGGGCACCTCACCCTTGACGATGTTCTGCGCGAGCCCCTCGACGACGGCGGTCTTGCCGACACCGGCCTCGCCGATGAGCACCGGGTTGTTCTTGGTGCGCCGGGACAGCACCTGCATGACCCGCTCGATTTCCTTGCCTCGCCCGATCACCGGGTCCAGCTTGCCTTCGCGGGCACTGGCGGTGAGGTTACGGCCGAACTGGTCGAGCACCAGGGAGGACGACGGGGTTCCCTCGCCGCGCCCTGAGCCGGACTCCGCGGGTTCCTTGCCCTGGTAGCCCGACAGCAGTTGCAGGACCTGCTGGCGCACCCGGTTGAGGTCAGCGCCCAGCTTCACCAGGACCTGCGCGGCCACCCCCTCGCCTTCGCGGATGAGCCCGAGCAGGATGTGCTCGGTGCCGATGTAGTTGTGGCCAAGCTGCAGCGCCTCGCGCAGCGAGAGCTCCAGCACCTTCTTGGCTCGTGGGGTGAACGGGATGTGCCCCGAGGGCGCCTGCTGGCCCTGACCAATGATCTCCTCGACCTGCTGACGTACCCCTTCTAGGGCGATTCCCAGCGATTCGAGTGCCTTGGCGGCGACACCCTCACCTTCGTGGATCAGACCCAGCAGGATGTGCTCGGTGCCGATGTAGTTGTGGTTGAGCATCCTGGCCTCTTCCTGGGCCAGCACAACCACCCGCCGGGCACGGTCGGTGAACCTTTCAAACATTGTGCACTCCTGACTGCCACGCCATCATGGCGTAGCCGGTACTGGGTCAGACAGTCCGTGCCGCCACTGTAGCTCCCGGACGGTCCTGCTCGCTCCCGAACTACTGCCCGACTCCACCGCTGCAACGCGCTGCCGCTGGTCATGATTCCGCGGCGCGCGGCCTGTCCGCTTGGGGTGAACAAGGCCCGCTCTCCGCTCGGGGGAACAAAACCCTCTCGGGTGAGCCGTGGGTAGCAGAGGGTGCTCGTGAGCACCTTGAACTGCTAGGTTTGCCTAGCGTTAGGTGAGGCAACCCTGTCTTAGAAAGCACGTCGGGACATGACCGCAGGGGAGAGGCTATGTCGCACGCCACGGTGCCGGGCGGGGAGCCACCGGAGGAGCCCCAACCTCGCCGCGCGCACCCCTTGGCCGCTTCGGTGACGACGGTGGACCGTGCGGTGACGTTGCTGTCTTTCCGGCTCCTCGGGGGGCTCCCACCGGCGGAGCAGGCCATAAGGCCACTGCCGGCGGAGCCGGCAATCAGACCACTGCCGGCGCCCCGCTCGCCGCAGCGGGCTGCCCCGTGGATCGGGTGTGACCACGCCCTGTCCGATCCCGACTTCTTCCCACGGTGGCGAGCGAAGGTCGCGGAACGGTTGGCCGAGCAGCAGTCCCCCGTGGTCGGCAAGACCCACGTCCCGGAGAAGACCACCGGCGGCTACGTCCTGCAGTGGTATCTGATCATCCCGACCTACCTCGGCGCGCTGTTGTTTCACTCCGCCCGGCGGGTGCCCACGCTGTCGCCGCGGCAGCTCAGCTTCCGGCTCGACCTGGGGGTGCTGCGGGAGGTGGCACTGCGCCCGGGCCGCTTCTGGTGCCTACCCGATGACCCCGACGCTGACCATCCCGATGCCGTGCTGGTGCCCGATGAGGTGGTGTTGGGGACGATCCTGCGCCGCCAGGTGATTGCGCACGCCAGCCACTTCCTCGCCGTCTATGACCCGCAGGTGCGCTTCGGGCACCGCACGCAGTGGGCGGCGGTCACCGACGTGCTGGATAGCGGCCTACTGTTGGCGGGGCGATCGTTCGGATCACCGCAGGCCGGTGCGGCCGACGCGCGGCTGGTGCTCGCCGACGGCGCGAAACCGCTTACCTCGGCCTCGACGATCTGCCAGGTGACCGATAGCCGTGGGCGCACGCACTGGACCCGGCGGCGCGGCTCATGCTGCTTTCTCTACGCGCTGCCCGGGGTCGAGCGTCCCTGCGCCAGCTGCCCGCGGATCAACAACAGGGAACGGGCCCGTATCTTCGGCGCGCGCGAGTCGGCCTGAACCCACGTCTGAACCCACGTCTGAACCCACGTCCGGGGCGGCGAACGAACCGCCGGTACGACCTGCACGTTTATTGGGATGCGGGTAACTGCGCCCGCGAAGTGTTCGTGCTTCGAGGGAGGGGAGCCGTCTCATGGTGAGCTTGGTGAAGGGTTTGGCGGGCAAGCCCGCACATGCGCCGCTGACTGATATCGGCATCGGCGCCTACACCACTGGTGTCGCGATGCTCGTGGCTGGCGCAGCCGGTTTTCAGCACGCCGTGATGGCCACCGCGTCGGTGATCACGATCGCGGTCGGACTCATCGCCGCCATACCGACCATCATCACCGGCCTGGTGGACCTGTTCGGTATTCCCGCAGATGCGCCTGCCCGCACCCTGGGATGGTGGCATCTGACCCTAATGTCCAGCGCCACCGGGATGTTCGCCGGAACGTTCCGGTTGCAGTTGGAGGGGTACTCCAGCGGCAAGATCATCACGTCGGCCGTGATTCTCGGGGTCATCTCCTGGGTGCTGCTGGTGGTCGGCGGCTACCTCGGCGGCTCGCTCACCTACGTCTACGGAGTCCGGGTACTCAAGCTTCCCCGCGCGGCTATGGCTGATGCGCTCATTCCCGGCCGCACCGGCCATACCGACTACTAACGCTCCTGGATCCGGTCGGCGGCCAGGCCCGATAGATAAGAACGTGCAGCACCATAACGCACCGGTGCCGTCCCGACCGACGGCACCGGTGCATACCGGGCCTCAGTTCCCCTTGTGGTAAGCATCCAACACTTCGGCTGGGATGCGGCCACGATCTGAGACGTTGTAACCGTTCTTGCGGGCCCACTCGCGGATCGCGGCGTTCTGTTCGCGGTCCACCGATGCCCGACCAGCGCCACTAGCCCGACGAGCCGGACCTGTGACCTTGCGCCGTCCGCCCGCTTTGCGAGCGTTACTGACATACTCGGCCAGTGAGCCACGCAGCTTCCCCGCGTTACCCGACGACAGATCAATCTCGTAAGACACGCCGTCGATACCGAACTCGACGGTCTCTTCGGCAGTACCTCCATCGAGGTCATCGACCAAGGTTACGGTGACCTTCTGCGCCATGCGCGTCGTCCTCCCTCAAGGACGTGGTGGACGGAGCCATCGCACGACGACTCCCAACGACAACAAGTAGGTTAGCCCATTTCCGGGAGGATGGCGAAATCGACTCGCCGCCCAGTGCGCTCATTGTGGTCGTACCAGCGGAAACGCCGATCGCCTCGCGGATACCTCAACCCATGAGCGCCATGCGCAGCCGGTCGGTCCCCCATTCCCATGCCGCAAGAGCTACTCGCCACGCATGCTCGGCCAGTTTCTCGGCCACGCTTGTGAGCGCGGAACGGCGTTCGGACCTATTCGGCACTCACAAGCGCGGCCCGATGTTGCGTTCGAAGACCATCCGCAGTCCCCGCAGGGTGAGGTGAGGAGCGTGGTGCGTGATGGTCTGCGACTCGGCGATCAGCAACGGGGCCAGCCCACCGGTGGCGACCACGGTCACATCATCCTCGGCTCCGGGGGCCAGCTCCGCGGCGATCCGCTGCACTAGCCCGTCCACCTGCCCGGCGAAACCGAACAGCAGCCCAGACTGCAGGGCTTCCACGGTGCTCTTGCCGATGACCGATCGAGGCCGGACGAGCTGCACCTTGACTAACTGAGCCGCCCGGGCAGCGAGGGCATCCACGGAGATTTCGATGCCCGGAGCCAGGGCGCCACCGAGAAACTCCCCGCGGGCGCTGATGACGTCGAAGTTGGTGGAGGTACCGAAGTCCACCACGATCGCCGGGCCGCCGTAGAGGGTATAGGCGGCCAGTGTATTGACGATACGATCGGCGCCCAGCTCGCGTGGGTTGTCGTAGAGCAACGGCACTCCGGTGCGTACCCCCGGCTCGACGATCACCCGTGGCAGCTGGGGCCAGTACCGGTTCACCATCACTTTCAGCTCACGCAACAACGCGGGCACCGTGGACAGCGCAGCGATACCAGTGATCTTGCCGGAGTACTCGCCGAGCAGCCCCCGCACGGTTAGCGCCATCTCGTCGGCGGTCATCCTGGCGTCGGAGCGCACCCGCCAGTCGCGCAGCGGGGTGGCGTCCTTGCCGGCAGCCCCCTGATGGTGATCGAACAACCCAACGACAATGTTGGTGTTGCCGATATCTACGGTGAGCAGCACCCGCTAGCCCTCTCCGCTCACTGTCTGGCGCGGAAGCGCCGGGTCGCTACCCTGATGCACGATTCGATTGTCGGCGTCGACGAACACTACCCGGGGCTGGTAGTGCCGGGACTCGATCTCATCCATCGTGCCGTAGGCGATGAGGATCACCAGATCGCCGGGTGCCACCAGATGCGCGGCGGCACCGTTGATCCCCACCATGCCGCTAGACCGGGCACCGGGGATGACGTAGGTCTCCAACCGGGCGCCGTTGGTGACATCGACGATGGCCACCCGCTCGCCAGCGAGCAGATCGGCGGCGTCCATGAGGTCCTCGTCCAAGGTCACCGACCCCACGTAATGCAGATCTGACCGGGTAACGGTGGCACGGTGGATCTTGGACTTCAGCATCGTCCGGAACATCACAGGCCTCCTCGCCCCTTCACCTCGGGGGCAACGTCGGGGACAACCTCGGGGATGCCGAGGTGCAGGCCGACGTTGTCGATCAACCGCGTGGTCCCGACGGTGGCAGCCAGCAACAACCGAGCCGGTCCCCGCCGCGGCGGGGAGCCCAGCGCGGGGTCGCGCAGCGCCAGGTAGTCCAGCGCGAGGGCGCCTTGGGCGGCTAACACGCCGCTGGCCGCGGCGAGCACCGCGTCGGGACCATGCACGCCGGCCTGGGCTCCGGCGCTCAGGGCCGCTGGGAGTGTCGCCGCGGCGCGGCGTTCCGCAGCATTCAGATGGACGTTACGGGAGGACAGCGCGAGCCCGTCAGCGTCCCGGACCGTGGGCACCCCCACCACCTGTACACCCAGGTGCAAGTCGGCCACCATCCGCTGGATGAGCACGAGCTGCTGGTAATCCTTCTCCCCGAGGAACGCCCGATCCGGGCTGATGATCCCGAACAGGGCGGCCACCACGGTGAGCACCCCGGTGAAATGACCCGGCCGGCTGGTCCCCTCCAGCTCGGCACCCAGCGCTCCGGGCGTCACGGTGGTGGCGAATCCAGGCGGGTACATCGTCTCGACACTGGGTGCGAACACCAGCTCCACGCCCTCGGCCCGGCACATCGCCAGATCGGCGTCGAGCCGGCGAGGGTAGCGATCGAAGTCCCGCTGCGACGTGAACTGCCGGGGGTTGAGGAAGATCGACACCACGGTGCTCGCACCGGGGGTGGCCTGGGCTGCCTGAATCAGCGCACGGTGGCCGGCATGTAGGGCTCCCATCGTCGGGACCAGCACCACCGTCCTGCCGGCCCGGCGCAGCCTGCGGGTCAGTGCGGACAGGGCAGCGGGGTCGTCGTGGACGCTCAACTCGCCACTACCCGAGCGTGGCATCGTCGCCATTGCCGCCCTCCAGACGTTCCAGTCCCACGCTGGCCGTGGGTACCGGACTGCCGGCAGGTTAACCCCGCTTCCGCCACTCGCGCCGGTCCGGGTGAGCAGCTTCACGTACCGGGCTGCGGCTGGCACCCCGGCGGCGGGGCGCTGGGGGTTATGCCGATGTTGCTGAGCGGTGGTCGTGGCTGCGCCTGCGCCGGGGCGTCGAGGCTACCCCGTGGGCGGCCAGCAGGTCACTCACCGTCCGCTGCGCTGGCGCCGACGCGATGGACGGCGGCGACATCGATGGCGACGTCCAAGACGATGACGACGGCGACGGCCAGGACGTCTCACCAGCCGCCCGGCGGGCGCCACCACCGTTGCTGTGACGGCCGGGAAAGAAATGCAGCTCGGGACCGATCAGGCTGCGCGCCGCCTCCGCCGGAGCAGCCGGTACCGCGGGTACTGCCGGTACGGCCGGTGCGGCCGCAGCGGCCCGGCGGTGGTTGCCCAGCAGCCGCTCCAGATCCGAGCGCAGGGCCGCAAGCTCGGTGCGCAACTCCCCGATCTCGCGCTGGTGCGAGAGCCCGGCCTGCTCGTGAAATCCGCGCTCGACTCGCAGTGCGTGTTCCCGCCGGGCATCCACCTCACGCTCCAGTTCACGCTGGTAGACCATCCGCAACCGATCGGCGTGCTCGGCGCACGAGCTGATCTCACGCCGGGCCCGCGCCGTGGCGAAGGCTCCGAGCAACGCCGCCCACAGCGCCGCGAGCAAGCCCAGCCTCAGCAGGCGGGCATCCTCGATTCCCAGAGCAAGGACGGCCGCAGCCACCACAGCCATGACGGCAGTGCCCAGCATCAGTGCCCGACCGCCCCCAGGCAGCATCGGATGCTCGTCGGTCCCGGACATGGTGTACACCGTACCGGCTCACACCCGTCGGGCAGATCTCCGTCTATGACAGGCAATCACGGGCACTCGTTACCACCGAGAACTCTGATCATTCTTCCTGGCAACGGTACCGATCAGGTGAAGCCGGTCCGTGTGCACCGCTGGTGCACACCCGACAGCGCGCGGGAAACTGCTTGGGCAGGTGCGCGGCTGCGGCAAGGCTTGGCTTCCGTGCCCTGCTTCGAATCCGGCCGCATTCAGAGCCCCCTCCACCCGCCGCGGATTCTGGGTGCCCGCCGCATCAACAGTTGGTATCGCCCCAGCCGCTGGCCAGATCGGCCATCGCGTGGGTCACCAACGCTCTGGCTTCGGCTCCGTACACCGCTGACTGCTGGAGCTGGGCGAACATCGTGGCGTAGAGCCGGATTTCGCGGGGCTGGGTGACCTCCAGGCTCGCCGTGGGTGTCTCGACCTCGACTATCACCTCGTCATAGATCCAGAAACCAACGGAGGCGAACACCGTGCGGGGCGCGGTCTCTGGGATGATGCCCAGGCTGACCCGGGGTAGCGACATCATGCCGAGCACGCGATCGAGCTGACCGGACATGGTGTCGAGATTGCCCACTCGGGCCCGGATCGCTTGCTCCTCCAGCACCACCACAAAGCGACGATGACCGGAGTAGACGATGCGCTGTCGCTCCATGCGGGCCTCGATGGCAGCGTCGAGGTCGTTGGGGGCATCCAGGAAATCGATGAAGTACGACAGTATCGCCGCGGAGTACTCGGCGGTCTGGAAGAGCCCCGGGATGATGTTGTGCTCATAGATCCGGAACAACCTGGTGCGCTCATACAACGGCACCGACGACAACCTCAGCCGCTTCATGCCGGTGCGGGTCTGGCGCTGCCACTCCACGTACATCGACTCGATGCTACGGGCGGTGGCGATCAGGTCAGGGATCTGATCCTCGGTGCGGCAGGCGCGGCACCAGGCCTTGATGTTCTCCTCGGAGGGCGCCTGGCTGCCGTTTTCAATCCGGCTGACCTTCGTGTAATGGCACCCGATGCCGACCGCCAAGGCGCGTCCCGTGAGACCCGCCTCTTTGCGGATCTCACGAAGACGGACGCCAAGCGCCTCTCTGGCCTGCTGGGCCGGGCTAGGTCGGCCGGTACTCACTGGTCGGGATGGACAGCTTCCACACCTCCTCAAACGACGTCCGGCACAACTCGATCGCGACGCGATCCGTCGTTGAGTAGCGGTCCACCACGAGCCCGCTGGCGGCGAAGATCAGAAAAATCACGACCTCGTCGTCGAACAACCAAAAGTCGTTGCCCGGTAGCGCTACCGTGGACACGCGGCTCCGCGGAACCCAGCGAGTATCCTCGCCAGCTTCAACGAACAGGTGGGTGTCCGTCAGCACCCACTTCTGGTAGTCGGAGATTGGCTCCGATACGATACGCGCCCGCCGGAACACTTTGCCGGCCCGCGTTCCGGTTCTGACCAGGTCAAACCACGGTTGAAGCCAGTCGGTGTCGTCCGGCTCGCCAGCCTCCCACTTGCGCAGGTGCGGAATCTCGATCGCCGTACCGTAGGAGTCCCGCATCTCCAGATGCAGCGCTTCCCGCTGGAATGACGTGAAGTGCGCACTAAACTCTTCATACGTCACGCTGTCCATCTAGACGCCCACCAGCGCCGCGAGGGCGGACCGGGATACTTCGACACAGGCCTCACGCCGTCCCCTGATGAGGTAGTTGCCGTTCTCGGTGACGTGCACGATGGGCGGCTGAGCCCGTCCTTGGCGAGGTGCGCCATGAGCGCCGCCGGCACTTCGACGACCGTCTCGCCGTCGGACACTTCGATCACGGCAAGGATCTCTGGATCGGTGACGATCCACTCCTGCACCACGTAGGAGCCGCGGTCAGTGACGAACAGGGTCGGTGACTCGTCCAGTCGGGAGTCCTTGCCCAGGAATGTCAAGCGCATCGCTGCCTCTTGCCAAAGCCGTTGCTGGTTGTTGCAACCCGTTTAGCTTCGACCCCGGCTGATGCTTCCGTCAAGCACTGCCGATCGGTCTGTGCAACTTTCTGCAACATCCTTGGTTCGGGCTCGAGGACTCACTAGCGTCCCGGTATGCGTTGGGCGTCCTGAGACCGCTGGCCGGGTACTGGTTGAGCCCCTGACCCCCGGCGTGGGCTCCCGGCACCCGGCCAGCCACCCCGCAACCCCGAGGAGAACATTCACCATGCGCACTCCCGCACCACGACCCGCCCGCGACCCGCCCGCGACGCCGAGAGCAGCCGGGTTCCGCTCTGTGACATTGTGCTGCACGACGCCGAGGGCACCGAGGTCCACCTATGGTGCCGGGTGGAGCAGCTCGCGGTGGACAAGGCCGCCGGGGCAGAGCCCGACCGACTGCACGAGCTGGGCAAGGTGATCGGACACAGCGCCCACCTGGTGTGGGTCAAGTTCGACCACGGCAGCCAAACCCCGATCCCCCTGCGGGCCCCACCTCGTGCGTGTCCTCGACGCCCCGGAGGGTTCCTGATGCCGACGGCGGATCAACCGTCGTCCGGTTTTGAGTCGTCGGGACCCTCCGGGGTGCGGCAGCAGTGCTCCAGCCACAGGGCGGCCGCCACCAGCGCCCCCGCGCACACCGCTCCGATCACGGCGGCAGCGGTATCCGAGGCGGCGGAGGGTAGCTGGGAGCGTAGCGGCAGCACGTAGCCGAGTGCTCCCAGCCAGGCTCCCCCGGTGATGGCGCCGGCCAGCGAGGACGCCTTGGCCAGGACGACGGCCTTAGCCGCGGTGAGCGCCTGCACTGGCCGGGTTCCCGGTCGGTGCCGGATCCGCGCCCGCAGCATGTTCCCCAGCACCACCTCGGCGATCGCAAAAGCGAGCAGGGTGGTTCCGGCCGGGCGGGGCAAGGCGGGCACATCGCCATAGGACAGCCGCAGCAGCAGGTTCGCCAGCACCGCCGCAACGGCCCCAGCGGCCAGAAGGTCACGCGCCCGGGTGAACCTCACCTGGAGTCCAGCCTCAGGTCGTCGCGGCGGTGCACACTGCGCCTCTCGGCGGCCGGCGCCACGTCCAGCCAGGGCACCAGCACGAAGGCACGCTGGTGGGCCCGGGGATGCGAGTCATGCTGCCCCCGAAGGGTCATGAGCGGCAGCGCCGGATTGTCACGGCTACGTCGGTGAAGTGTAGAGGCAGCGGGGCGGCGGGCTTGTGCACCCCGTGCTGGTCCTGCACCCGTAATCCGGTGAGGGTGATCCGGTCGGTGGGGGTCCCCGGGCTCACCGTGGGCCTCCCGCCGGGCCGACGGTGCGGCAGGCACCGGCTTGCCAGGCCGCGGCGACGGCGATGGCCTCTCGCGAGGCGGCGGCGTTGTGCACCCGGACCCCCCAGACGCCGGCAGCCGCGGCCAACGCGGACACCACGGCGGTGGCGGTGTCTCGGCGCTCAGGGGGCTGCCCGCCGGTCAGCAAGGCGCCCAGGAACCGTTTGCGGGAGGCCCCGAGGAGTACCGGGAACCCAAGCTGGATCAGGGCGTCGAGGTGGCCCAGCAGCGTCCAGTTGTGCGCCGCCGTCTTGGCGAAGCCAATCCCGGGGTCCAGCACCAGCGCACCGGGGTCCACCCCGGCCAGCACCGCGGCGTCCACCCGAGCCACCAGCTCGGCGCGCACTTCGGCGACCACGTCGGAGTAGCTGGCCAGCGTGTGCATCACCGCGCTAGGCCCGCGCCAGTGCACGAGGATCCACGGCACCCGGCACCGGGCAACCGTCGGTGCCATCGCGGGATCGGCCAGACCACCCGAGACGTCGTTGACCATGATCGCGCCTGCCTCCAGCGCCGCCTCGGCGACCGCCGCCCGGGTGGTGTCCACACTGCAGGGCACGCCGCACTCGGCCAGCTCACGGATGACCGGCACCACCCGGGCAATCTCGGTGGGCGCCTCGACGCGGTGCGCCCCCGGGCGGGTGGACTCGCCCCCCACATCAACCAGGTCCGCCCCCTCCGCGCGCAGGGCTACCCCATGGGCCACCGCGTCCTCGCGGTCCAGGTAGCGCCCGCCGTCGCTGAAGGAGTCGGGGGTGACGTTGAGGATGCCGATCACCACACAGCGCCCAAGGTCGGGCAGCGCCGGGTGCACGATCACCTCCGCATCATCAGGTGCAGCACCTCGCTGCGGGAGGAGGCGCTGGTCTGGAACAGCCCCCGGACGGCCGAGGTGGTCGTGGTCGAGCCGGGCTTGCGCACGCCGCGTATGGCCATGCACAAGTGCTCCGCCTCGACCACCACGATCACTCCCCGCGGTTGCAACCGACGCACCAGCGCGTCGGCGCCCTGCGAGGTGAGCCGTTCCTGCACCTGCGGGCGCTTGGCGTAGAGGTCGACGAGCCGAACCAACTTTGACAGCCCGGTGACCCGGCTCGCCGCGTTCGGGATGTACCCGACGTGTGCCATGCCATGAAACGGCACCAGGTGGTGCTCACACTGGCTGTACAACGGGATGTCCCGGACCAGCACGAGCTCCTCGTGCCCTTCCTCGAAGGTCCGCTCCAGCATCGTGTCCGGGTCGGCGAACAGGCCGGCGAACATCTCCCGGTAGGCCCGCGCAACCCGGGCCCGGGTCTCCCGCAACCCCTCCCGGTCCGGGCGTGGTCGAAGACCCTGGGCGAGCCCACGCCAGGACCCGAATCGACGGTACTGGTCACGAGAGACCGCCGGCTCAACCGGCCGTCGACTGGTCGTCGGGGGAGTCCTGCTGGCGCGGGCGAGTGTCCGGTGGTGGGGCGGGCCGCCAGGACGGGGTGGGGGGTTCGGTAGCTGGGCGCCACCCCGGCGGTGCGCCATAGTTCGGCGGGCCGTAGCTCGGCGAGCTACCACCACCGCTGCCGCTCGGCAGGCCACTACCACCGCTGCCGCTCGGCAGGCCACTACCACTGCCCGATCCCGGGGAGCCATCCGAGCCGCGCCGGGGCAGCGGGTAGGGCCGAGGATAGGGCCCTGCGCCGTTGGGACCGGGGTGGCCGGGCCCGCCATGCGGCGGGCCGCCCGGCAGATCATCGCCGCCCGGTGCCACCCCTACCGGCGTGGGCTGTCGTTCCTGCCGGGCCGGAGGCCAGGGCTCACCGCGCTCCTTGGCCAGCTCACCGGCCGTCTTGATCGGTGGCTTGTCCGAGGGGGTGCGCCCGCCGAAGTCGTTGAACGCCGTGATCCGCGGGCGCTTCTCTACCTTGCTGAACACCCGCTCAAGGTCCTTGCGCTGCAGCGTCTCCTGTTCCAAGAGCTCAACAACGAGATCGTCCAGGATGTCCCGGTAGGTGTTGAGGATGTCCCACGCCTCGGTGTGCGCGGCCTCGATGAGCGCCCGCACCTCCTCGTCGATCTCGTGGGCGACTTCCAGGGAGTAGTCCGGCTGGCGGCCCGCGGAGCGGCCGAGGAACGGGTCACCCTGCTCCTGTCCGTATCTCACCGCCCCCAGGCGCGCGCTCATGCCGTACTCGGTGACCATCGCCCGGGCGATCTTGGTGGCCTGCTCGATATCCGAGGAGGCACCGGTGGTCGGCTCGTGGAACACCAGCTCCTCCGCCGAGCGTCCACCCAGCGCGAACACCAGCCGGGCGATCATCTCCGAACGGGTCATCATCTGCTTGTCGTCCTCGGGTACCACCAGCGCGTGCCCGCCGGTGCGCCCGCGGGGCAGGATCGTGAGCTTGTACACCGGGTCGATATCCGGCATCGCCCAGGCAGCCAGCGCGTGGCCACCCTCGTGATAGGCGGTGATCTTCTTTTCCTGCTCGGAGATGATCCGGTTCTTGCGGCGCGGACCGCCGATCACCCGGTCCACCGCCTCCTCCAGCGCGGCACCGTTGATCAGCCGCTTGCCTTCCCTGGCGGTGAGCAGCGCAGACTCATTGATCACATTGGCCAGGTCGGCTCCGGAGAAGCCGACGGTGCGCTTGGCCAGCCCGTCCAGGTCGACGTCGGTATCCAACGGCTTGCCCCTGGAGTGCACCTCAAGGATGGCCCGACGGCCGCGGATGTCCGGCGCGGAGACCGGGATCTGCCGATCGAAGCGGCCGGGGCGCAGCAACGCCGGATCCAGGATGTCCGGGCGGTTGGTCGCGGCGATGAGGATGATGCCACCCCGAGCATCGAAGCCGTCCATCTCGACCAGCAGCTGGTTGAGGGTCTGCTCACGTTCATCGTGGCCGCCGCCGAGCCCGGCGCCGCGCTGCCGGCCCACCGCGTCGATCTCATCGACGAAGACGATGCACGGGGCGTTCTGCTTGGCTTGCTCGAACAGATCCCGCACCCGGGAAGCGCCCACCCCGACGAACATCTCCACGAAGTCCGACCCGGAGATCGAGTAGAACGGCACCCCGGCTTCGCCGGCCACCGCGCGGGCCAGCAGGGTCTTGCCCGTGCCGGGTGGACCGTAGAGCAGCACCCCCTTGGGGATCTTGGCGCCGAGCGCCTGGTAACGGCTCGGGTTGGCGAGGAAATCCTTGATCTCCTCGAGTTCCTCGACGGCCTCGTCGACGCCCGCGACGTCGGCGAACGTGGTCTTGGGCATGTCCTTGCTCAACTGCTTGGCCTTGGACTTGCCGAAGTTGAGCACCCGGTTGCCGCCGCCCTGCACGTTGTTCATCATCCACAGCAGCACCAGGAGCAACAGCCCCAGCGGGGCGAGGTACATCAGCACTTGGAAGAGCAGGGACTGCTGGGTGACCTTGGTATTCCAGCCGTTCGGGATCTGCGCGGCGTTCAGCTCCTGGGTGATCTGGTCGGTGCTGCGCGCCGGGTACTGGGCGTACACCTTGGTGTCTGGGACGCCCTGAATCGGGTGCTCCAGCGTGAGACGCAGCCGCTGTTCCTTGTCTTCGATCAGTGCCTGCTTGACGTTATGTGTGGTGAGCTGGTGCAACGCCTGCGAGGTGGTGACCGGGCTGTATCCCCGGGTGTCGTTGAGCAAGAAGCCGAAAGCGTAGTAGATCAGCAACCCGGCTACCACCCACAGCAGCGGGTTGCGGAGTAATTTCTTGCGGTCCATTCGGCTACGGCCTTCGGTGGCCTCGACCCTCCTGAGCTGACTGTGCTGTCCCTATGATGCTGCTTCTCTACCATCGAAGGACAGCAGAGCGCCCCCGTCGCCTTCACCCTACCCGGCGGGCCGGCTGTCGGGTGGTGGATGAACGTCAGGTGACGCAGCGCGGACAGGTGAATACTCAGGGAACCGCTAACTGGCGTACACCTTGGGGTCCAGGGTGCCGATGTAAGGCAGGTCGCGGTAGCGCTCGCCGTAGTCCAAACCATAGCCCACGACGAAGTCGTGGGGAATGTCAAAGCCGATGTAGCGCACCGGCAGGTCGACCCGGACCGCGCCCGGCTTGCGCAGCAGCGTGCACACCTCCAACGAGGCCGGACGGCGGGTCGCCAGGTTGCGCAACAACCAGGACAGGGTCAACCCCGAGTCAATGATGTCTTCCACGACGAGCACCGGACGCCCCGAGATGCCGCGGTCCAGGTCCTTGAGAATGCGCACCACTCCCGAGGACGAACTCGCCGAACCGTAGGAGGACACCGCCATGAACTCCAGCTGTACCGGGATGGGCAGCGCTCGGGCGAAGTCGCTCATGAACATCACCGCGCCCTTGAGCACGCCGACCAGCAGCAGATCGCCCGTGCCGTGCTCGGCCCGGAAGTCGGCGGCGACCTGCTGCGCAAGCTCCGCAGTGCGGCAGCGGATCTGCTCCTCGGTGACGAGCACGGAGGCGATATCGCCCTGGTACATATCACCCTGGTACACGAGCCTCACCCCGGGACATTCGATACCCGCAGCCTGCCCTGCGCTCGGAGCAGCTCCAGGGCACCGGGCAAGGCCAGCGCACCCTGCCCCGACCACCGGCCGATGAGGTCGTCGGCGGCGCGGAGGTGGGCGTCGGTCAGCTCGCTCACCCCGGCGGCGAGCAGCCAGCGGCGCAGCACCCGGCGGCGCAGTGCGGTCGGTGCCGGGGCCAGCGCCGCGACGTCCAGGTCACGGTCGCGCCGTGCTGCTGCCAGCAAGGCGCACGCTTGCTCGTCGAGCACGTCTAGATCCTCCTGCAGTTGCCGGGCGGTACGGGCCAGAGCCGGTGCCACCCCCCCAGCGAGCACCTCCTCCAACAGCGGCAGCACCTCGGTGCGCAACCGGACTCGCTGGAACCGGGGGTCGGCGTTGTGCGGGTCGACCCAGGGGACCAGCCCCAGCGCAGCGCAGGCCGCAGCGGTGACGGCCCGGCGCACCCCGAGCAACGGCCGGCCCCAGGGCGGGTCAAGCTCCCGCATCCCCGCCACCGAGCGGGGCCCCGAGCCCCGCCCCAGCCCGAGCAGCACCGTCTCAGCCTGGTCGTCCAGGGTGTGGCCGAGCAGGACCAGCGCTCCGGGTGGCGCGGCGGCGCGCAGCGCCGCATACCGGCCCCGGCGGGCCGCCGCTTCCGGCCCGCCGGGGCCCTCCACAGTGGCCTGCAGCACCCGCACCGCGGCGCAGCCTAGCTGGCGCAGCGCCTGGGCGGCGGCCTGCGCCACCCGGGCCGAGTCCGGCTGCAGCTGGTGGTCGACAACCAGGCCGTGCACCGCCAGGCCCAGCTTCCCGGCACAGTGCACGGTCCCGGCGGCCAGCGCCAGCGAGTCGGCACCGCCCGAGCAGGCCACCGCGACGGCATCCGCCTTATCCACGACGCCGGCGGTGGCCAGAAACCGGCGGACCGCGGCGCGCACCTGGCAGACCGCCGGATGTGGCCCTGGGCTCACCGCCGACCGAGCCGGCAATCCGGCTGGGGGTGTCAGGCTGGGGGCATTCAGGCTGGGCTCATGCGGTACAGCCACGCCGCCGGATCGGTGATCTCGGCGCGGGTGGGCAGTGTTTCCGGTGAGGTCCACACTGCATTGAACCCGTCCATGCCGACGGCATCCACCACGTACCGGGTGAACGCCGCGCCCTCGGCGTACTGGCGCAGCTTGGCGTCGATACCCAGCACGGCCCGCAGCACCCGCTCGGCGAGACCGCCGCCGTGGCGGCGGGCGGTGAACCGCTGGCGGATCAACCGCACCGAGGGCACCACCGACGGCCCGACCGCGTCCATGACATGGTCGGCGTGCCCCTCCAACAGGGTGGCCAGGGCGAGCAGCCGCTCCAGCACCGCCCGCTGCTCAGGGTCCTGGAGCAGGGTCAGCACGCTGAGCGCGTCCGACGCCTCGCCCCGCCGCGCCCCGCGCAGCGCCGCCGGCAGCCGGCCAACCATTTTGATCATGGTGTCCGGGTCCTCGGCGGTGGCGACGAAGGACTGCACCTGGCTGGCGAAATACTCGCGGAGCCAGGGCACGGCGTTGAACTGCAGCCGGTGGGTGGCCTCATGCAGGCACACCCACATCTGGAACTCCTCGGCCGGGACGTCCACCATCCGTCCCACGGTGAGCACATTAGGGGCCACCAGCAGCAGCCGCCCGGGGGTTTCGGGTGGCCCCCCGAACGGGTCGTACTGCCCAAGCACCCGGGACGCCAAGAACGCCAGCGCGACCCCTACCTGCATGCCCGCGGTGGTAGCCAGCATGCGGCGGGACTTTCCCTCCGCAAGCCGGTGGTCGAGCCAGTCGCCGGCGAGCAGCCGGCGCAGACCTTCCACCGCCGCATCCACCCACCCGGGCCGGTCCACCACCTCGGCGCAGCGAGGCGGCTGGCCATCGTCCAGCCCAGTCAGCTCCCGGACATGCTGCTCGGCGCTCACCGACAGGGCGCGCAACTGGCGCACCGCGCCCGCCGCCTCCTGAGGGGGCACCACAGGCCCGGCTGGCAACAGGCGTTGCGCGGTGACTGCGGCCACCGCCCAGTCGATCGGGGAGCTGGTCGGGTCGGTCCGGGGGGCCGGCGGGGTATCGAGCGCGGGATGTGCCATACCACGACGGTAACGCGGACTAATGACAGCCGCATGACCTTAACCTGGCCGCGAGCGTGTCGAGCCGGGGGCGAACCGACGCGGGGGTGGGGCCATTGGACAGCAGCGCGAACACCAGCACCCGGCCATCGGCGTCCTGAACGATGCCGGCCAGGCTCGTGACGCCGGTCAAGGTGCCGGTCTTGGCCCGGACCCAGCCTCGGCCGCTGGCCGCCGTGCCGGAGTAGCGATCGGCGAGCGTGCCGCTGCCGCCAGCCACCGGCAGCCCCACCAGCAGCGACCGCAGTGCGGCGGTCCGTTGCTCACGGGCCCTGTCGGCGTCGGCCCTGTCGGCGTCGGCGCTCTCGACGTTGATTTTATCGGGAGCGGCTGCCGCGCTCAGCAGCTCGGTGAGCACCCTCGCGGGGACGGCGTCGTTGACTGACAGCCCGCTGCCATCCATCAGGGTGACGCCGCTGACGTCGAAGCCGTGGGTGCGCAGCACGGTGCGGACCGCTTGGGAGGCGCCAGAAAACGATGCTGGGGCACCTGTGGCGCGCGCCACCTCCCGGGCCAGCGCCTCGGCGAGCACGTTGTCCGATCGGCGCAGCGCGGTGGCGACCAGGTCCTGAATGGGCGGGGAGGACACGTCACCGAGCACCGCGGCACCGGGCGGTGCGGTGCCGATCGAGACGGTGTCGGGGTCGGCCCCCAGCCGACGAGCCAGTTCCGTCGCCGCCGCGGTCGCGGGCTTCGCGACCCGGGGGGAGTTCTCCTGAGTGGGATCTTCGCGGCCCCCATCGAGCATCACCGGCTCGATCGGCGCGATGTATCCGCCGGCCACGTCGGCGGGCAACCAGCCTGGCGCCAACGCGTCGCCGACATAGCGGCTCACATCGACCAGGACCCGACGCACCGGGCTGGACGAGTTGGCCCGCACCTGGCCGACCAGCTCATCCAGCCGGGCCGCACCCGGGTAGCCGCTGTCGGTGCCGGGGCTCGCCACGGACAGCGTCGGGTCGCCGCCACCGACCAACACCACCGTGCCGGCCTGGGCACCGGCCAGCACGGTGGTGTGCCACCGTTGCTGATGGTTCAGCGCCAGCAGCGCGGCGCAGGCGGTGAGCAGCTTGGCGGTCGATCCGGGCACCAGCGCCACGCCCGGGTCCCGCTGCCAGAGCACCGTGCCGGTCGCTGGGTCGAGCACCTGGCCGGAAAGCGTTCCCAGCCCGCCCGCCGTGACGAGCGGGGTGAGCAGGGCGCCGACTCCGGCGCGGGTCGGTGCCGGGCCAGCGGCGCCGACCGGGCGCAGCGCCGGGTGCACCACCACCGGCATCGGTGCTGGCATCCTCGCCGCGACCGCCCAGGCCGCGACCGCCCGGGCCACCCCGAGGCCCTGCGTCAGCGTCGCGGCGGTCAACGTCGCGGCGCCCAGCCCGGCGCCGACCCCGGAAACCACCACGAGCAGCAGCACCACGACGATCACTGAGGCCCGCTTGCCGCGCTGCTCCGGCAGGCCCGGCATCAAGTGTCCCGGGCGAGCTGCTGGTAGGTCGTGCTGATGCCGGCGGCGAGGCTCGTGCTGGAGGCCCAGTGAAGTTCTGCCGCAGCCTTGGTGGAGTCGAGTGCACCGTGCCGCCACTCCCCTGCCCGTGCCGGTGCGAACGTCGGCTCGATGGCTGTCCCCGCGGCGGTGTTGATGACCTCAAGGAGATCACAGACCGCGGTGGGCTGCCCGGTGCCGATGTTGAACACCGCCTCGTCACCGGCGTAGTCGCTGGCGGCGAGGAAAGCATCTACCACGTCAGCCACGTAGATGTAGTCGCGGGTCTGCTTACCGTCACCGTAGATCGTCGGGGCTTCACGGCGGGCAATGTGGCCGCAGAAGATGGCGACGACACCCGCTTCGCCGTGCGGGTCTTGCCGCGGGCCGTAGACGTTACCGAGTCGAAGCGCGACATGGCGTCCGGCGTGAAGTCGGTTGAACAGCATGAGGTACTGCTCAGCACAGTATTTCGAGATCCCATACGGAGCGAGGGTTGCGGGCAGGCAAGCTTCCGGCGTCGGCAGCGCCACGCCGTCGCCGTACATGGCGCCGCCGGTACTGGCCAGGATCAGCCGAGCACCGACGGCGGTGGCGGCGGTGAGGAGGTTGATCGTGCCCAGGATGTTGGTGGTGGCGTCGGCCACCGGGTTGGCCACCGAGTAGCGGACACTGATCTGGGCGGCCAGGTGATAGATCACCTCAGGTGCAGCGGCGGTCACGACGTCGGTGACCTCACCAGCGTTGACCACGTCGGCGACGTGCAGCGTCACCTCGTCGGGAATGCGGTCGCGGTGGCCGGTGGACAAGTCGTCCATCACGACAACATGGTGACCGTCGGTGATGAGCCGGTCCACGAGGTGTGAGCCGATGAACCCGGCGCCGCCGGTGACCAGTGCGCGCATGTCGGTAGACCCTATCGGGGCACCCTGTGTGGGCACCGGAGGCGGTGGGTGTCAGTTCACGGCTCTGGACGTCCCTGCTGGGCGGTGACCACCGTGGCGAGCAAATCTCGTCCCAATGCGGTGAACTGGTAGTTCGTGCAGTGCTTCTGGAACGCGACGAACTCCTCGAGGCCCAGTGCGGTGAGCACAGTGACCACCACGTCCGCATCCTCAGCGGTCGTCTCGTGCTCCCGCTTGGCGCCGCTGTCGGCGTCGGGCACCGGTTCTTTGTAGGTCAGCAGCACCCGGGTCCGGCCGCCGTGGTCGGTGATGGTGCGCACGCGCAGCTCGCGCCCCTGTTCGGTCAGCCGGTGGTCGGAATAGTCGAAGTAGCGATCCGCGTAGGTGGACATCTGGGCGCTCGCGCGCTGATCCAGCGCGGGCGGGATGGACGGACCGAGGACAATGACAGATCCGAGCGGCAGAGAGGGACGCATGGAGTTCGACGTCACCATCGAGATCCCCAGGGGTCAGCGCAACAAGTACGAGATGGACCACAAGACAGGCCGCATCCGGCTGGATCGCACGCTGTTCACCGCCACCCAGTACCCGACTGACTACGGCTTCATCGAAGACAGCCTCGGCGAGGATGGTGATCCGCTGGACGCCTTGGTCTTGGTGCAGGAACCCACCTTTCCTGGCTGCTTAGTTCGCTGCCGGGCGATCGGCATGTTCCGCATGTGGGACGAGAAGGGTGGCGATGACAAGGTGCTGTGCGTGCCCACGGCCGATCTCCGGATGGAGCACCTGCTCGACGTCCAAGACCTCGATGAACTCTACAAGCTGGAAATTCAGCACTTCTTCGAGGTGTACAAGGAGCTGGAACCCGGCAAGGGTGTCGGGGGCGCGCACTGGGTAGGTCGTGCTGAGGCGGAACAGGAGATCCGCATCTCGCGGGAACGAGCCCGCGATGCAGCCCGATCCAGCGATCCTCGGCCCGATCCGGGGCCTAGCGGGTCAGCTCGGTGACTGCTCCGGCCGCCCGGCGCACCAGACCGCTTCGAAACCCGCGGTGAAGCGGTCGATCAGATCGGCGAACTGCTCGCGTTCGGCGGGCTGCCACGATTTGATGATGGCCGCGGTCCGGTCGTCGCGGCGCTGCCGGGTGTGCTCCAGCAAGGCTGTCCCGGCATCGGTGAGGGCCAGCAGCGACGCGCGCCCGTCCCCGGGATCAGCACGCCGCTCCACCAGCCCCATCCCGACAAGGTGGGCGGCCTGCCTGCTGATGGTGGACGGGTCGGAGTGCACCGTGGCGGCAAGCATGGTCACTCGTGACGGTCCGGCGCAGGCCAGCGTGTGAAGCAGCATGAACGACGGCCGGTCCAGGTCGTCCTCGCGGGCGGCAGCGGCGCGCTCGATGAGCCGGAGCAGCCGGGCCAGCCCGGTGCCGATCCGGTTCGCGATCCCGAGGTCGTCGGCCACCGGCAGGGAAGCGGGCATCGATTCCCCTCACTGTATGTCGCACACATGTAACTGTCTGACTTAAGCATTCCCGGCCTTCCCAACACCGGCAAGGAGGTTCACCAGGAGGTGGCGCTGGGTCCCACCAGCTGGCCCCCAGGCTGGCAGGGCGTGGACGACTCAGCGAGCCGAGCTTGATCCATCCGGGTATCCTCGGGGTACCCGCTCACGGCCGGAGGGCATCGATGACGACCGCAAGTCACCTGAGACCGGTTGAGGTGCGCAGCCTGATCCCCGCCAGGATCGACCGACTGCCCTGGTCGCCGTTCCATACCCGGATGGTGATCGCGCTCGGGGTGGCGTGGATCCTCGACGGCCTGGAGATCACGGTCGCGACCGCGATCGGAGACGTGCTGAAGAACCCCGAGACGCTGCACCTGTCCTCAGCCGCGGTCGGGCTCATCGGGACGGTGTACCTGGTGGGCGAGGTCGTCGGCGCGCTGGTGTTCGGCCAGATGTCGGACAGGTGGGGACGCCGCAACCTGTTCATGATCACGCTGGGGGTGTACCTGCTCGGCAGCGGTCTCACCGCGCTGACGCTGGGCCACGGTACTGGTTGGGTCGTCTTCCTGTACCTCACCCGGTTTATTGCCGGCACGGGCATCGGCGGCGAGTACGCCGCGATCAACTCCGCGATCGACGAGATGATCCCGGCCCGATACCGTGGCCGGGTCGACATCGCGGTCAACGGCACGTATTGGGCGGGCGCGGTTCTCGGCACGCTGGGCACGTTCATCCTGCTGAACGTGATGAGTCCCAGCATCGGCTGGCGGATCGGCTTTCTCCTCGGTCCGGTGCTGGGTCTAGTGATCCTGTTGGTTCGCCGCAACCTCCCGGAAAGCCCTCGATGGCAGATCATGAACGGTCGCCGGCAGGCCGCTGAGGACTCGATCTCCTACATCGAACACGAGGTGGAAAGTTCGGGGAAGACGCTGCCGCCGGTCGAGGAGAGCAGGGCGATCGATCTGCGACCGGCCGAGGACATCGGTTACCTCGCGTTGACCCGGGTGTTGTTTCGCGAGTACCCGAGCCGGGCCGTCCTCGGTGCGTCGCTGATGATCGGCCAGTCGTTTCTGTACAACGCCATCTTCTTCACCTCCACCCTGGTACTGGGCACCTTCTACGGCGTGCCAGCGACGTCGGCACCGCTGTTCCTCATCGCTTTCGCCGTCGGCAACCTGATCGGCCCGCTGACCATCGGGCGCTACTTCGACACCATCGGTCGCAAGACCATGATCGCCGGAACATATATCACGTCCGGCGTCCTGCTGGGCATCAGCGCCGTTTTGTTCAACGCTGGGCTGCTCACCGCGACCACTCAGACGATCTCCTGGTGTGTGATCTTCTTCTTCGCCTCGGCCGGCGCTAGCGCCGCATACCTGACGGTCAGTGAGATCTTTCCGCTGGAGGTGCGGGCCAAAGCGATCGCGGTGTTCTTCGCTATCGCGCAGGGCTTCGGTGCGCTCGGCCCGGTAATCTACGGCCAACTCATTGGAGATGGCACCCAACCATTCAAACTGTTCCTCGGCTACCTGCTCGGCGCGCTCGTGATGATCGCCGGCGGCTTGGTCGCCGTGGCCTTCGGGGTGGCCGCCGAAGGCCGGTCCCTGGAGGACATCGCGATGCCACTGGCGGCGGCTGGCCGCAGTGACACCGGTAGCGCTCCCAAGATCTCAGATCAGCCACCATGCCAGCGCTAGCGCCATGGTCACGGTCGCGATCACGAGCAGCAGCACCGCGGAGAGCATCCTGGTCGGGTCCGACTCGCCCGGCCACACACCCAGATCATCGTGAAGTTCCATAGTAAGAGCACCGTTGCTTGTCCTGCGTGCGGGCGGGAAGACGTTGTCTTCGAAGACGTTGTCTTCGCTGCCCGACGCGGGAGTGAGTTGCGGGGTCATGGGACAGACGTTACGCAACACGGGGTTACCGCCCGCCCTGAGGTCGGTTAGCCCCGGGTAAAATCCGGTGCGCTCGTCACGGCGAGCGCTGGTGCCCTGCTCGCCACGCCGGGCCACCGCAGCGGTGGGCATGGATGACGCAGTTTCCGCGCGACAGGCGCTCACGCTGGGCAACCAGCAACAGGGGCTGATCAGGGTTTGTGTGCCGTAAGCGACAGCGCGTGTCGTTCAACGCACATAAAGGGTGATCACCGTGGCCCTGCCACTGAGTACCCCCGGCTTGCCGGGGAGCGGGTAAGTGACCATAGTCAACCCCAAGTCGGCGACGGGTAGTGCTTCTGCGAGTCGAGCGTCTTTTCTGGCTCACGCGGAAGAGGCCGACGAGGAGGAGTCATGAGAGAGCCGGAGCACTCCGCGTCCGACTTGCCGGAGTTGGACCGCACGGACGATCCCCGGGGAGGAGCCGCCGCCTGGGCACTGCTGGCGGTGGGCATGGCTCTCATCGGTGGCATCTTCCTGGCCGTGATGTGGCTGACCGGCGTCTGGTAGCCCGGTCGATCAATTCTGGCGGTGAGCACCACGCGGGGGTGGCGGTCATGCTCGCCTCCTCGGGGCCACGCCTGCGCTACCGCTCACCAGACTCTGCGTCGAGAGCACCAGCGGGAAGATCACAGCACAGCAGCTCCTGATGAACACGCCAGAACTGCTGGCAGGCGCGATAGAGGTCGTTCTGCGCCGCCTCGAGGACCTCGTGGGGAGCGGGCCTGGCAACCCAGCGGCCTCGGACCGGCTCGACCACCGTCAACGCTTCCAGCGCGTGCGAGGCATTGCGCAGGCGCTGATGGGCTCGATGAAGCAGCTCACGTTGCTCCTTCGAAAGCTCCTCTGGCTTACGGCCCCACTCCACGTCGCACTCTCCGCTCCCTGGGGGAATTCCCTACACCGTAGCCCAGCAAGGCGCCTCGCTGGCGCTCCCGGCGCTGGCTCGCGGTGGCGAAACCAGCTGATCGTATGTGAGCATGGCGGCAGGGGGAGGGGCCGGCGACGAGGGGAAACCCACAGTGAATCTGACCCTGCTGGCCGCAGTGTTCGGCATCATCTTCGTGGCCGAACTTCCCGATAAGACCGCGCTGGCCAGTCTGGTGCTGGGGGCACGCTACCGGCCCGGTTTCGTGTTCGTCGGGGTGGCGACGGCGTTCGTCTTGCATGTGATCATTGCCGTGGCCGCGGGCGACGCCTTAAGCCTGGCGCCCCGCCGGGTTGTGGACGCCGTCGTAGCGGTGCTGTTTGTGGCCGCCGCGGCACTGATGCTGCGCCGCGGCACGGAGAGGCACGACGATCACCACACGTCCTCGGGTGCTCCGCGACGACGGGGGCAGCCTGCGGGCCCAGTATCGGGCCCAGCGTCTGGCGGCGACGAGCGCAGACTGCCCGGTGCGGCGCCCCTCCTGACTCGGGTCCGCAGCCAGCCTGCTGTCCGGCAGCCCGGGTTCTGGAACGTCGCGGCGAGCAGCTTCGGGGTGCTGTTCATGGCGGAGTTCGGTGATCTCACCCAAGTCGCCACCGCCAACCTGGCCGCCAAGTACCACGATCCGCTCAGCGTCGGGACCGGTGCGGTGTTGGGCTTGTGGGCTGTCGGGGGCCTGGCCATTCTGGGTGGCCGGCAACTGCTGCGCTGGGTTCCCCTGACGTGGATCGTCCGAGCCGCCGCACTGGTGATGACCGTCTTAGGCGTACTCAGCGCCGTCCACGCCGTCACCGGCTAGCCACAGGAACGAAAAGCGTAGTTTAGCGCGCGCAGGACACTAACCGTTCGCCAACCGTCGCGTTTGGCGTTCAACGTTATTTAGAGTTCGCGGAAACATAGTTCACCATGTCCTCGACGGTCTTGAAGTTGGCAAGCTCGCCTTCCGGGATCTTCACGCCGAACTTTTCTTCTGCCAGGACAGCGATCTCCACTATCGTCAGCGAGTCGATGTCCAAGTCCTCCGCGAAGGACTTTTCTGCCGTCACGTTCTGCACCATACCGGCTGTGGCCTCTTTGATGATCTCGTTAAGACCGGCGAGGATCTCTGCGTTGTCCATCACTGGTTATTCCCTTCTGGGGGTTCTCAATGGATCCCTGCGGACCTGATGGCCTCCGTTTGCGGCAGCGGCTTACGCACGGTTCAGGAGGGGTGAAGGCTGGGCACACCGACCGGTCGCTCGTCGAGGCCGCAGCCAGCCACCTGGTCCGGCACGATGGTGTGGTGGAGCGCCCCGGCCACCGAGCTGTCATCCACGCGCAGGTCGATAACCAGGTCGTCACCTGGCCGCAGGAACGGGGTCGTCGGGAAACCCTGGGCAAGGGTCTCTCGAATCCGTTGCTCAATAATGCACGCGGCGCCGACCTCGGGATCGCGGTTAGACACCGTACCGGTGCCCAGCACCGTGCCAGGAATCAGCGGCCTGGTTCTGGCCGCCTGGGCGATCAACTCGGGCACCGTGGCAGCGATATCCACCCCGGTATCAGGGTGTCCGATCAACCGGTTGTTCACCCAGCTGTACATCTGTGCGTGCACATGTTCGCCGTCCCAGGCATCACCCAGTTCGTCCAGGGTGACGATTGTGGGTGCCATGCAGCATGGCGGTTTGGCGTGATAGATCCCCATCCCGGCGGCCAGATCATCGCGGAGGACGTCGCGGAGGCTGACGTCATTGACGACGGTGACCCCGATAATGGCGGACCCCGCTTCCTTGGCTGAGGCGCCGAGTTCGACATCGGCAAGCACGAAGGCCAGCTCAGCCTCGATATCCAGTTCGTCGCTGCCCAGCGTTGCCAGCGGCTCACCGCTGGCAATAAACCGGCTGGAAACTCCGTCATAGAACGGTGGGTGGCCAGCGCGTGCCGGATCGGGTGGTTCGGTGCCCTGCATCCGGGAAGCCAACTCCATCAGGTTTGAGTAGGCGCCGCAGTCGATCCAGGCATATGCCCGTGGCAGCGGCGCCAGGAGATCGCCCTCGGCGAGTTCCACCCCCGCTATCCGGCCCGACCGCAATCGCTCGTCGGCCGCGCGCAGAGCACCCTCGACCTCCGTCCAACGATCCAGCGCGTCCTGCAACGTCGGCGCGATCTCATCGACCGGCAGTGCCTGCCGCAGATCCGGACTCACCAAGACCAATTGACCGTCACGCGCCCGCGCGCGTCGGGAACCCAATCTCATGTCGTGTTCCTCCTGCTCTGGTCATGCTGGTCAGGCCCCACCTCAACGGGCGGGATAGGCGTTGACTGGTAGGCAATCATCCGCCAGCGCCCGCACTGCCGGGTCCACACCGCCAGGGCGCGGTTGCACTGCTTGAAGGGAGCGCCATTCACATACACCGTTCCGATCACCTGGCCGGCCGCGACCGCCGTGTCACCGATGACGACGACGTCATCCTCTGGATAGTGGATCACGTCCGTGCAACGCAGTTCCTGGTTCCGGATCTTCGCCAGTAATGAGGCCTTGGTGTCGCGGGTGGCGTTGGAGTGCGTGTAGAGCATTTCGTCGGTGTACAGTGCGTCGAGCACATCGACATCACTGTCCCGCATAGCACAGAATCGCTGCTGCTCCAGAGCGCGAATCGTGTCCGCGTCGGCTCGGACATCGCTCATACCGATCCTCCACATTGGTTCACCGGTGGGGTATTGAGCTGGGCACGAACATCAAGTGTCGTCGCCCAGCAGGTGCACTGGTATCACATAACGCGGTACTTATGTTTCATGGTTGACGGCGCAGGCTAAGGGGCCGCCGTTGAAGGTAATGGCGTCGGCAAATGCGGTCATCAGGTCAAAGGTGGCTCCGGTGGCGTCGGCGTAGGCGCGGTGCAGGTTCAGCACGATCCGATGCGGGTCGGGCCACCCGGCGAACTCTTCGAGATCGCAGTCGTGCGCGGCCTGCAATGGCGTGCGGCCGGCGGCCAACCCGGCCCGCGCGGTGTGTTGGATCAGGTGGTAGTACCGGGTCTGCGCGTGGAGGACCTCGGGCAGTTCTGCTTCGCTGATGACCGGGCCGTGCCCCGGGATAATGCAGGTTGCGGGGAACTGGCGTAGCCAGTCCATCGAACGCAGTGCGCCGGCGATCGACCCCTGGAGGACCAGTGGCGTGACGTGGTGGAACAGCAGGTCACCCGCGAACAGCACTCGTTGCTGGGGAAGCCATGCGACGACATCGCCAGGGGTGTGTGCCTCGTGGCCGGGATGGCGCAGCTCGATCTGGTGGTCACCGGTGAACAGGGTCAGGTCATGACGCAAAACGACGGTGGGCGCGCGGAGCCGGGAAAGCCCCCAGTCCGGGACTGGGGACCAGATCGGCGGAAGCTTGGTGGTCAGCATGGTGTCGGCCAGGATTTCGCTCCTAGTGTGCTCGTGACTGATCAGCACCGTCGACGCCGGCAGCAGCGCGTTACCGAAAGTGTGGTCGCCGTGCCAGTGCGTATTGACGGCGAGGCGTATCGGTGCCCCCCTTGTCACGTCGGCGACGGCATCGAGAAAGCGGCGGGTGCGGGACGCGGTGGCGCAAGTATCGATGAGGACGACGTCGTCCCCGCCGTAGACGGCGCCCGCGTTGTTGATGAACCATGAACCGTCTGGCTGCACCCACGCGTACACGCCGGGGGCCACCTCACTGAGAGTCACCGTACTGTGGTGGGGGTCGGCGTGGTGCTCAGGCGGCTGGCCAAGCCTGGTAACAAGCCGAGGGCATTACCTCGGTTGATTGCCTGGCGAGTGGGTTCGTCGAGCACGGTGGCCTCGTCGAGAGCGCGGGTGACGTGCTCGACCACCGGGGCGGGGACACCACTCCAGTCGGTTCCGTAGAGGACGCGATGGGGGTCGGCCGCAGCGAGCAGGCTTGGCAGCGCCGAGGGCGCTGACAGCGCCAGGTCGTAGTAGAAGCGCCGGATGCCCTCCCACACCGTGGCTTGGTCCACATTGGCCAAGGCGCCGGCGACAACCTCCACCCGGGTGGCCGCGTATGGCAGGAACCCGCCCGCGTGGGACAGGATGATCGATACGTGGGGGTAGCGAGCCAGAGTGCCCGAGGTGATCAGATTGATCGCGGCCCGCGTCGTATCCAGGAGGTAGTCCGCGAAAACGGACGGCACACCCGGCGCGCTGCCCTGCGGCAGGTCCAGCGGATGCACGAGGACGACCGCCCGGCGACGGTTCAACTCCGCAAAGAGCGGGTCGAACCGAGGGGCGCCCAGATAGTGGTCGCCGCCATGCGGCAGCAGCGCCACACCCTCTGCTCCTAGTTCGTCGAGTGCGTATGCGGCCTCCGCCAAGGCGAGGTCCACTTGCGGCAGCGGCAGGATCGCGAAGAAACCGAACCGGTTCGGGTGCGTGCGCACCACCTCGGCGGCTGCCTCGTTTACCTGCCGCGCCAGCCGGCGCGCCAGCGTCGCGTCGTCGAGCACGTCGCAGGGGATGACGTTGGAGACGACGCTGGCCTCGATCTTGTTTGCGTCCATCACGTCAAGGGTGTCGTTCAGGCGCCACTGCTGGACCGGCGTGGGCAGCCCGAGCTCACGCATCAGCTCGATGATGTCGGCTGGCAGCGCGTGATGGTGGATGTCAATGCGTCCCATCATCACCACACCTATTTTCTCGAGCGTCGTGTGTCGGCGGGTTCGGCGTTGACTTCCTCGTCGAACTCGTCCAGGAAGAAACGCTCAGCCGCTGGCCAGTCCGCAGCGTTTTCCCAGTGCTCCACGATGCGGCCGTCCTGGAATCGCCAGAGCCCGCAGAACTCGCCCTCGAACCGGTGGCCATGGCGATTCGCGGCGAGGCGACCCAGCACGGCGCCGAAGTGGTCGTTGGCGATGACGTCGTCCAAGGTCATGACGGGTGACCCTCCGGATCGCTGAAACAGTTCCGTTGCCCTGGCCAGCACGGCCCGCGTACCGATGTAGTCGCCGGTCATGACGCCGCGTGACCCGGCGGGCATGAGGTCACGGGGCCCAGCGGCGTGCAGCACGATGTCCTCGCTCGCAAATTTCGTCAGCAGTCTTAAATCCGCATAGATGGCGCGCAATATCTCCGCATGCGGATGTGGTTTGCGGTCGAACATGTTCCGCTCCTCCGAACTCGTTTTCCGTTGGCGTGGCTTCGCAGTCAGTAAACTCCCATACCCCCGCACACGTTGAATGTTTGTCCAGTGATCGACTCCGCCTCCGGCACCGCCAGGAAACCAACCATTCGAGCCACCTCGTCCGGGCGCAGGTGTCGGCCGATGGGGACGAGTTTGTTACGCATCCGCAGCACATCCTCGGGTGCCATGGACTTCGCCTCAGCCAACTGCCCGATAACCCTTGTGCTGAGGTCGGTATCGACCAAGCCAGGGCACACGGCGTTGACGGTGATGCCGCTGCCAGCCAGGTCGGCGGCCAGCGTCCTGGTCATCCCGACCAGCCCGTGTTTGCTCGCCGAGTACGCGAGCCCCAGCGGCGCGGCCTGCTTGCCCGAGTCGAGGCAATGTTGATGATCCGGCCCCAGCCGCGTTCGGGAGCACCGGAACGCAGCACCCAGGCACGGGTCACCCGGAACGCGCCATTGAGGTTGGTGTCGATGATGCGGTTCCACAGCTCGTCGGGCGTGTCCTGGATACGGGTCATGCCCCCGATGCCAGCATTGTTGACCAGCACGTCACAGTTTCCGTGCGCGCTGGTGATAGCGTCGAAAAGCGCATCGATCTGCCGCTGGTCACGGACGTCGGCCACCTGGCCGTCGACCCGATGGACTCCCGATTCGCGCAGTGCGGCAAGGCCTTTATGCACGGTTTCCGGGGTAGTGCCCGAGATGACCACAGCGGCGCCCAACCTGCCAAGTTCGGCAGCGCATGCCAGGCCGATTCCTCGGCTGCCCCCGGTAATCAACGCGACGCGACCGATCAGCGGACCATCAGATGGCGCCTCGCTGGCGCTTCCGAGGGTTGATGCGTCAGTGGACATACTACTCACTGATGCTCCTTTCGTAGTCACGCTGCCTCCCAGGATCTGTATCCTCTGTATCCGACCGTGACGCGGTAGCCGCCACCCAAGGGCACATCGACGTCGCGGTCCACGTCGGGGGCTTGGGCGATGTGGTTCGCGAGCTCGGCCGCGATGCTGAGAGTCGGAATCCAATGCCGATCCGCGGCGGTCGTGCGGTCGGTATCCTCGTAGCGCAAGCCGCGCAATGCCACACCGTTGGTGCGCTGGTCAGTTACTGAGCGCTGCCGCACCGCGAAGACAGCCGCACCCTCTGCCGCGCCCGCGGTCGGCAGACCCTGCCCCGGTGGCCAGTCCAGCATCGTGAACGAGGCGACCACGGACTCAACGGCGCCCACGATAGCGATGCCAATGGCCTGCCGTTCCAGCGCGTCCCTGGCCAGCCACAGCGCCTCGGCGAAGCCAGAGAGGCGGCCGGTGGTGGTCTTGGCGCAGCCTCGGAAGCCCAGCCCGATGGTGACCTCGCCGGTGGCCGCTGTCGGGAACCATGCCGTAACGAAATAGGGGTGCACCACCCGTGGCCCTCGGCTGATCATCGACTTCATCTGGGGCTCCGCGTAGGCCCACCCGGCGCGGGTGTTAGCGAAGAAGACACCCACCCGCTCGGATGCGGGCATGACAAGCGGGGCGACCAGGTCGGACACCGCCCGATATGCCAGCGCGGAGAACCGGTCGATACGGCGGCCGAGGCGTGGGGGCACCCCCGCCGCACAGCGGGGGTCCTCAGCGAAGGCTGGCAGTTCGATGACCGGCTGGTCAGGACGCCGGCTAGCAAGCTCGACCGTCTCACCTTCGCTCGGCAGCAGCACCCGGCTTGCCAGCACTTCAAGTTCGTCGCCCTCAGTCCTCATGAGATCACCCGGAGAACACAGGCGCTGTGCATGCCGGAGAAACCACTGCTGGTCTTGATCACGTACTCGAGTTGTACGTGCCGGGGCTCATCAAGCACGAGGTCCACTGGCTCGTTGAGGGTGTCCCTGGTCGTGTTCTTGACCGGTGGCAGCACTCCTTTCGGCAGTAAGCCGGCCAACGTCACGACTTCCAGCAGGTTCGACGCCCCCAGCGGGTGGCCGAAAACGCCCTTCTGCGCGGTGACCGGTATTGAGCCGGACCGGTTCCCGAAGACGTCGGCGAAGGCGGCAGCCTCGCTGGTGTCGTTGAGGGGGGTCGAGGACCCATGGGCGTCGATGCAGCCGATCGCGCTGACCGAAACGCCGGCGTTGTCCAACGCCTGCCGCATAGACCTGGCAATGTCTTCGCCGGTCTCGCGGATGCCGGTCATGTGATACGCGCTGGATACCGATCCCCAGCCGCAGATTTCCAAGACTGGCCGCGCTCCTCGGGCGGCGGCCAGCTCAGCGTCTTCCACGATCAGCGCGGCGGCACCCTCGCCCAGCACGAACCCGTCACGCTCACAGGAGAACGGGCAACTCGCCCGTTCGGGTGGCACCGGGCGCGTTGACAACGCGCCAACGCGTTGAAAACCGGCTACCACCGCGGGAGTCAACGCGGCTTCCGCGGCGGCCACCAGCACCCGAGGGGAGCGACCGGAAACGACCGCGTCGACTGCGGCACCGAGGGCATCTAGCGAGGTGGTGCATCCGGTGGAAACCGTCAACGAACGACCACAGATACCCAGTTCAGCTCGCACGCGCTCAGTCAACAGGTCGAAGCCGAACCAACCGGGCGGCGGAGCCACCCCGTCGCGGTGGGCGGTCTCCAACTCCACGATGGCACTGATCGCGGTCGCTGCGACGACATCGGTCTCGGCGCGCTCCCGCTCCGACAGTCCAGCGTCCTCCACTGCCTCGCGGACCGCGGGCAAGCCCAGACTGACATACCTCGGCAGCCCTTCAGTGAGCTCGATGGACGCGACGCGACAACCAATCGCATGATCAAATTCTTCGAACCCGCTGCCGAGTGCCTCGCACAGCGGCCACCCAGCCATGAGACCCAAGGCGTGGGACTCCGCGTCGGTGCCCGCCGGAGAAACCGCCCCGGTCCCCGTCACCACAACCCTTCGCCGACTACCAATCTTCCTCACCTAGAACCTAACCTCTCTCTCCACCTCGAAAATTGTGTCTCTCCACCTCGAAATTGCGAAGCCGGCCGCCTACCTCAATTAAAAGCGGCGGTGATAAGGATGAGGACTGGCCGTTTCCCGTCACCCCGCTCCATTGGTCAGTTCAGGGTGGGTACGTTAGTCCTTTCGGAGCGAAAGTTCTCGTGGCAGGCTTAAGTCACAGTGAAATTCTGCGGCGTCGCCTGGCTCCGAGATGGACCCACACCGTTTTATCGGGTCGATCGTGTCACTTGGGGTTCGGCAAATGGGGTCAGCAAATTTGCATAGGCAACAGGCTTCCTTCATCAGGTCGCTTGCCTCGTAAGTCCAGATTTCATACCATTGTCGCTCGCTGTTTCCTCGTCAATGCTCCGATCGGGTGCTGTATAGCTACTCTCCGTAAGAACTTCGCACAGGTCCCGGGCCGTTGCTAACCCATGTGCAAAGTTAAGCCTAAGCAAATCCGTGCACTGCGGTGAATCGACAGCCTGAAACACCGTACATGCGGCGAAACGCCGTACATACAACGAAACAACGTACAGGCGGTAGGGGGCACGGAAACGACACTGCTAGCATGGCGCTTCTCGCCGAGGCAGTGTACGTTACCGGCTGGATGGGTGCCCGTTCACCGCGACCGTCGAGCGCTCGGATCCACGGCGCCAAGACCTGGCTGGCGAGCCGGTGAAGGGTCATGCGTGACGACATTCACCGCGCTAGGCGGTACGGACAAGGCGAACACATCGTCCGACGCGGCGGCGTGAAGCCCCGCTGTAACTGTGAGCGTTAGCTGAAGGGAATAAAGCACGTGTCGGGTGTCGGAAATAAGAGCACGAACGGTGTCATGCGATCGACCGTACAGATGCTGGAGTTCCACAACGGTTTGAGTATGGCGCACCTGTTGAGTGTGATCGCCGAAATCGGTGTGGCCGACCAGTTGACCGATGGTCCGCTGAGGGTCGAGGAGCTCGCTGAGCGCACGGGGACCAACGTTGGCGTCCTGTACCGGGTACTGCGCGCGATGGCGAGCAGGGGGGTGTTCACCGAGGTCACCCCACGAACCTTCGGACTCACGCCGCTAGCAGCGACACTTCGGTCCAATGTGGCCGGTTCGCTGCGGGATCTCTTCAGGCTACAGGGGCGGCCCTGCATGCAGGAGGTATACGCGGCGATCGGGCACTCAGTGCGCACCGGAGAACCTGCCTTCGAGCATGTGCACGGCACCACGCTGTTCTCATACCTGACCGAACGACCGGAACTCTCGGAGCTGTTCAGCAGCGCGATGGGCAATGTTGCTCGTCAAGTCCAGCGCCCCGTGATCGACGCCTATGATCTTTCGGGTGTGCGGCGGCTGATCGACATCGGCGGCGCGCACGGTCACCTCGTGGCCGCTATCCTGAGCCGCTATCCGGAAATGAGGGGCGTGGTCTTCGATCTGCCCAAGGTAGTGCCGGGCGCCGCCGACGTGTTAACTGAGGCAGGCGTCGCCGAACGCGCGGAGATGGTCGGCGGCGACTATCTCCGCGCGGTACCCGCACAGGGCGACGCCTATACGATCTCTCATGTGCTACATCAGTTGAGCGATACGGAGGCGGTCACCGTGCTGACCAATATTCGTAAGGTAATGGACCCGCTCGGTCGAGTACTGGTGATCGACCCGGTGATTCCCGAGGGCGACCTGCCACATCCGGGTAAGTTCATGGATATCACGATGTTGATGCTGGCCCCAGGACGGGACCGCACTGAACTTGAGCTTGCCGGCTTGTTCGAGCAGGCCGGCCTGCGATATGTCGAGACTGTCGCTCTGTCCGCCCCGTCGAGCCTCGTCGTCGCCATGGCCACCTGAGGGGGCGTCGGTGGTATTCAGCGTTCCCGCTTCCAGCGCAGCGGCCGTTCCCGGTCGTGTTCCTCGGCGAGGTCTTTGAGCCGACCGTCGAGCAACTGATCGATAGTGATCAGACCCAGCACGGCGGTGCTGTGTCGATCGACCACGGGGGCGCTGGTGATGTGCCGCTCGGCGAACAGGTTAGCCACCGTGCGCAGCGTATCGTCCTGATGCACTACCAGCGGGCTGGTGATCATTGAATCGGACACCTTGCCCGGCCTGTCGATCAGTTGCCGGCGGGTGGCGACTCCTAGGAGGTTTCCATGGCTGCCCAGGACCGGAAACAGCCGTTGTACGGGGTGGCGAATCCCATCAGGCACCTTCCGGTGGTTACCTAGCCGGGGGATGGGACTGGCGAGAAGTTTCGCTGGCGCTGGTAACACGTCGGTGGGTCGCAACGTTGCCGGACTGGTGCACATCACCTCCTCGACGAAAATCAGTTCGAGCGGGTCGACATCGTATTCCCGGGTCAGGTGATACCCGCGCCTGGAGATCTTCTCGGTGAGCACCGAGCGCCGCAACACCAGCGCAGACACGCCGTAGGCGGTGGCTGAGGCGATCAGCAGGGGGAAAATACCCCGCCAGGCATGCGTGAGTTCCAGCGCGAACAGGACAGCCGTAAACGGTACCCGCATCACGCCGCCGATCGCGGCGGCGAGCCCGATCAGCGCCCAGAACCCTGGCATGACCGAGGGGAAGACATAGCTCTCCAGCGCCCCGGCGGCGGCGCCGATCATGAGGACGGGAGCGAGCACACCGCCAGAAGTTCCTGAGCCCAACGACAATGCCCAGATCAAGCTCTTGACCACCAGGATCCCCACGATGAGCGACATCGCGGCGCGCCCGGTGATCAGGTCGCGGATCACGTCGTATCCGACACCCAGCGCTCGGGGCTCGATCAGACCTCCGATCCCGATGATCAATCCGGCGATCGATGGCCACCACATCCAATGCACCGGCAGCTTGGCGAAGGTGTCTTCGGCCAAATAGAGAATCCTGGTCACACTCAGCGCCAGCAGACCGCCGATGGCTCCGGCAGCGATACAAAACAGGTCGACCACCATATTCGGATGCACGGCTGAGGCGTTGATGGGGAAGAGCGGGTTGGTACCCAGCAGCGGCCCGCGGACCACGATGCTCACCGTGACTGCGGCGGTCACCGGGAGGAAGCTGCGTGGGCGCCACTCGAACAGCAGCAGTTCCACCGCGAGCAGCACCGAAGCCATCGGAGCGTTGAACGTTGCTGCCATTCCGGCGGCGGCGCCGGAGACCATCAGTGCCTTACGCTCATCCGCGCTGAGGTGCAGGCCTTGGGCCAACAGAGATCCCACGGCACCACCGGTCATGATGATCGGGCCCTCAGCACCGAACGGACCGCCGGTGCCGATGCTGACTGCCGCCGAGATGGGCTTGAGTACGGCCACCCGAGGTTGGATACAGCTACGGCGCAACAGGATCACCTGGATAGCCTCAGGGATGCCGTGGCCGCGAATCATCTCCGAGCCGTAGCGGGCCATGAGGCCGATGACGAGACCACCAGCAACCGGGGCCAGCAGGATCAGCCACGGCGGGTTGTGCACTACCCCCGGCGCGACGAGACCGAAAGAGACACGATGGTAAAAAATAAGATTAGTGATCAGCCCGATGAGTCGCAGCAGGAACCACGCGGCGCAGGCGCCGAAAGCTCCGATGGGCAGCGCGCACGCGATGATCAGTAACACCCGCGGTCGGAGAGTGAAGTCGCCCAGGTCCCCTGGCGGGCGCTGGACTCGCTGCAGGCTACGCCCTATAGGACCAATCCCCCAGCGCGGCATGCCTAGACGATTGATCATGATGGCCCTCTCCGATTGGCAACGTCATCTCCGTGTCATCCCCGCGCGATAGACCCGCGCGATAGATGGGGTCGGAGCAAACTGGTCTCCAGTTCCACGTTCGCAACTCGCGCGTTGGCCGCGTCGCCGCTGGGAGATCGAGGACGTATCCGATGAGGATGGTCCGGGGTCGCACCACCGCGCCGATCGGGCTGATCCTCGGCCACGAGATCACCGGCGAGGTGGTGGAGGTAGGCCCGGACGTCGAAGCACGGGTACGTAGACATGGGCGGGTGGCACGGCGGCCAGGCCGAGTACGTGATGGTGCCGTACGCGGACTGGAACGCGCTGCGCTACGAGGACCGGGACCAGGCGATGGAGAAGATCCTCGACCTGTTCAACCTCGCCCAGCGCCCGCAGGTGTGCCAGTTCCAGTGCCAGCACGGTGTTCGCGTGCTCTAGGGCGACCTTGTCATCGTCCCCAGCGCAGGGTCGGATCGATGAGGGCAATCACGCCCAGTACCTCGTTGCCCGGCTGGGCCAACGCGACCAGCCGGTCTCGCTCGCGGACCGGACCCCGGGCCTGAAGGGGCGCTGCAGGGTCTGGGCCCGGCGAGCGGGTGAATATCCAGACTGCGCTGCACCTCAGCCACCTCAGCCGTGGACCGCGCCAGATCGGCCACCGCCCGTTCGAGGGCGAGGTTCGCGGAGCGCAACCCATCGGCGATTGCCCGCTCCCCAGCGGGTACGCCCACGCCCACCCGGCGCCGGGCACCTCCACCGCGGCACCGGGACGGTGAAAAGTGACCAACTGAGCGCGCAGGAACTCAGCGTTCGTTGGGTGACCAACCGGACAAAGTGTGAGGGAAGGGGCAGAGCAATGGCAATGATGCGTTACGATCCATTCCGCGAGCTCGACCGGTTCACCGAGCAGGTGATGGGCACTCAGCGAGCGTCGCGGATCATGCCTCTGGAGGCTTACCGGAACCCGGCAGTTCTTCCTCGGTGATAACCTCGACACCGACAAGCTGTCCGCTGATTACGACCGCGGTGTGCTCATGCTGACGACTCCGGTCGCGGAGGCGAGCAAGCAGCGCCGTATCCAGCTCGGTGAGCAGCAGCAACCGGCGGATCAGGGTTCGACCAAGCAGCCGGTAACGACCTCCTAGGAGGCCAGTCATGGCGAAGGCAGTGGGTATTGACCTTGGCACGACAAACTCGGTGATCGCTGCGTGGGAGAGTGGCCAAGCAGAGGTGATCCCTAACGCCGAAGGGGCGCGGACGACACCGTCCGTGGTGGCGTTTACGGAAAGTGGTGAGCGGCTGGTCGGGCAGTTGGCGCGGCGGCAGGCGATCCTGAATCCGAAGGGAACGATCTACTCCGCGAAGCGGTTTATCGGGCGCCGGTTCGAGGAGGTGACCGGAGAAACCCGAGCAGTCGCCTTCGATGTGGTGGCGGGACCGAACGGGGAAGCCCGTTTCGACGTCCGGGGCAAGCAGTACGCTCCGGAGGAGATCAGCGCCCTGGTGTTGCGCAAGCTGGCCGATGATGCGGGGAAGTTCTTGGGTGAGCGGGTCACCGAGGCAGTAATCACGGTTCCGGCTTATTTCAATGACGCGCAACGCCAGGCCACCAAGGATGCCGGCAGGATCGCTGGGCTCCAGGTGCTGCGCATCATCAACGAGCCCACCGCGGCGGCGCTGGCCTACGGGTTGGACAAGCGCCAGCACGAAACAGTCCTGGTGTTCGACCTGGGCGGGGGCACGTTCGACG
Source organism: Pseudonocardiales bacterium (assembly GCA_019244165.1). GTDB lineage: Bacteria > Actinomycetota > Actinomycetes > Mycobacteriales > Pseudonocardiaceae. The sequence goes on from JAFATA010000040.1 coordinate 96,642, forward strand.
TCAGCATCCTCGATGTCGGTGACGGTGTGGTGGAGGTACGTTCCACCGCAGGGGACACCCATCTCGGCGGGGACGACTTCGACCGGCGCCTGGTCGACTACTTGGCCGAGGAGTTCCAGAAGAGCAACGGCATCGACCTGCGCGCGGATCCGCAGGCGTTGCAGCGGCTGTTCGAGGCCGCCGAGAAAGCCAAGGTCGAGTTGAGCTCGGTGACCCAGACCCAGGTCAGCCTGCCGTTCGTCACCGCGGATGCCACCGGTCCCAAGCACCTGCAGGCCACGATCACCCGCTCGAAGTTCGAGGCGCTCACCACGGACCTGGTCGAGCGGACCATGGACCCCGTCAAGCAGGCCATGGGCGATGCCAAGATCAGCGCGAACGACATCGACGAAGTGATCCTGGTCGGCGGGTCGACCCGGATCCCCGCAGTGCAGAACCTGGTCCGCCGGCTCACCGGCGGCAAGGACCCCAACATGAGCGTCAACCCCGATGAGGTCGTGGCGGTGGGTGCGGCGATCCAGGCTGGGGTGCTCAAGGGCGACGTGTCGGATGTGCTGTTGCTGGATGTGACACCACTGTCGCTGGGGGTGGAGACCCGCGGTGGGGTGATGACCAAGATCATTGAACGGAACACCACCATCCCGGCGCGGCGATCCGAGGTGTTCTCCACCGCCGAGGACAACCAGTCCGCAGTGGACGTGGTGGTGCTGCAAGGGGAACGGGAGCGGGCCGCGGACAACCGGGTGCTCGGCCGGTTCCGGCTGGAGAACATCCGCCCCGCTCCGCGGGGGGAGCCCCAGATCGAGGTCACCTTCGATATCGACGCCAACGGCATCGTCAACGTCACCGCCCGGGATCGAGACACGGGAGCGCAGCAGAGCATCACGATCAGCGAGAGCTCCAATCTCGACACCAGCGAGATCGAGCGCATGGTCGCCGAAGCCGAGCGCAACCGCGCCGCCGATGCGCAGTTGCGGCAAGAGGTTGACGCTCGCAACGAGCTGGATGCCATCGCCTACCAGGTGCAGCGGCGCCTCGACGAACTCGGCGGGGATGCGCCGGCGCACGAGAAAGCCCGGGCCGAACTGCTCGTCGGCCAGGCCCGCCAGGCAGTCCAGGACCAGGCCACGCTACCGCGGGTACGCGAGCTGACCAGCGAGCTCCAGCAGGTATTCCAGGGACTGATGGCACGTATGGGCACCAATGTCGGTGGCAGGGGCCCCCAGGGCAGATCACCGGGAGGTACCGGATCCGCCGGGGACGACGATGTCGTCGATGCCGACTTCGACCGCAGCTGAGGCGGCCAGGAGATGCATCAGGAAGCGGCGCATCAAGCGGGAGCGCAAGGTTCGAGCCCCGGGGAGGACACGGTCGACGTTGCGGCGCCGGACCAGGATGCCGTTGCCGTTGTGAAGGACCGGCTGCGCCGGGTCCTGGCCGACCTGGACAACCTGCGCAAGCGGTATGCCCGGGAGCTGGAGCGGCAGCGAGAGGCCGAGGTGAGCCGGGTTGCTGGCGCCTGGCTGCCGGTGCTGGACAACCTCGACCGTGCGCTGAGTCACGCCGACACCGACCCATCGGCGATCATTGAGGGGGTCCGGGCAGTGCGGGACCAGGCGCTGGCGGTGCTGGCGAGCCTGGGATTCTCCCGCTACGACGAGGTGGGGGTACCGTTCGACCCGGCCCGGCATGAGGTCGTCAACGTGGTGGACGACCCCGAGGCGGAGCCTGGCACGGTGGTCCAGGTGCTGCGCCCGGGCTATGGCACCGCGGAGCGGCAGCTGCGGCCGGGTGCGGTGACCGTCGCCGCTCGCCGGGGGTGAGGCGTCGGTGGCGGGCGACTACTACGCCGCGCTCAGGGTCTCCCGCACGGCGAGCAGTGAGGACATCCAGCGTGCCTATCGCAAGCTGGCCCGGCAGTACCACCCCGACGTCAATCACGACCCCGGGGCCGAGGAGCGCTTCAAGGAGATCAGCGAGGCCTACAGCGTCCTGTCCGACCCTGATACCCGAAAGCGCTACGACCGGTTCGGACCAGATTTCCGCCAGATTCCCGAGGGCTCCGAGTCCTACGCCGGCACCGCCGGGTCCGGAGGGCAGGGCTCGCCGTTCGGGGGTGGGCGGGTGTGGGTGGACTCCGGCCCCGGTCGGGGATTCGGCGCTGGTGGTATCAACATCGACGACTTGTTCAGCGATCTTTTCGGTTCGCGTGGCGCATCGGGCCCGATGTCGGGAGCGGATCAGCAGGCCGAGCTCGAGCTGTCAGTCGAGGACGCCTACCACGGCGGCACTCGCCGTATCACCTTGTCCGGGGCGGGCGAGCCGGCCAGTTTCGACGTGGGCATTCCCCCCGGAGTCACCGACGGGCAGCGCATCCGCCTGTCTGGCCGGGGCGGGCAGGGTTCCAGCGGCGGCGTGGCGGGGGATTTGTATCTGGTGGTGCGGATCGCGCCGCACCCCCGGTACCGGGTGAACGGCCGGGATATCGCGGTGGACCTGCCGTTGTCGCCGTGGGAGGCGGCGCTGGGGGCCAGCGTGCCGGTGCCCACCCCGGGTGGGGAGGCCAAGGTGCGCGTGCCAGCGGGGTCATCGACTGGTCGCCGGTTGCGGTTGCGCGGGGAAGGGATGCCCAACCCGCGCGGCACACCGGGTGACCTCTATGCCGAGGTGAAGATCATAGTGCCGCGGACGTTGACGCGTCGGGAACGGGAGCTGTTCGAGTCGCTGCGCAAGGATTCGACCTTCGACCCGAGGAGGGACACATGACCAGCTACGCACTGGTGCGGGCGTCTCGGCCCAGTCTAGAGAGGCTCAGCCTGGAGGGTTTCGCCACCCAAGCCGGGATGCATCCCGACCTCCTCCGCCAGTGGGTGGCGCTGGGCCTGCTGGAACCAACCCGGGATACCGCCGGCCGGTGGTGGTTCACGACGCCGCAACTGCGGATGGTGGCCCGAATCCAGCGGCTACGGGCCGGTCTGTCACTGAACTACGCCGCGCTCGGCCTGGTCATCGACCTGCTCGACCGCATCGAGGAACTCGAGGCCGCACTGCGCGCCACCGGTGCCCGTCCACCCCGTCACTCAACCCGTGGGCCCTCGCCGATGGCCCGGTGCGAAGAGTAAACCCGTCATGGACCTCAACCGCTTGACCCAGCGCTCGCAGGAAGCGATGCAGCAGGCCCAGAGCGTGGCGCTGCGATACGGGCACACCGAGGTGGACGGGGAGCATCTGCTGCTCGCCCTGCTGGAATCTGCCGATGGGCTGGTACCCCGGCTGCTGCGACAGTTCAACACCGACGTCGACGCGTTACGCGCCGCCGTCGAGGGCGATCTGCAGCGCAGGCCAAGGGTGACCGGGCCGGGGGCTGCCCCCGGTCAGGTGTTCCTCACCCAGCGGCTGGCCCGTGTCCTGGAGGCGGCCGAGCGGGAGGCCAAGCGGCTCAAGGATGAGTACGTGTCGGTGGAGCATCTGCTGCTCGCGCTTGCGGAGGAAGGCGCGTCCAGCGCGGCCGGCCGGCGCTTGGCGGAGTTCGGTGTGACCCGGGAGGCGTTCCTCTCCGCGCTGACCCAGGTACGAGGCAACCAGCGGGTCACCTCAGCGACCCCGGAAGGAACGTATGAGGCGCTGGCCAAGTACGGGCAGGACCTGGTCGATGCGGCCCGCTCCGGCACGCTGGATCCGGTGGTCGGGCGGGATGCCGAGATCCGCCGAGTGATCCAGATCCTGAGCCGCAAGTCGAAGAACAACCCGGTCCTGATCGGCGATCCCGGGGTGGGCAAGACCGCCATCGTGGAGGGGTTGGCCCAGCGGATCGTGCGCGGGGACGTCCCGGAAGGCTTGCGTGACAAGACGATCTTCGCGTTGGACATGGGATCCCTGGTCGCCGGAGCGAAGTACCGCGGCGAGTTCGAAGAACGGCTCAAAGCAGTGCTGGCCGAGGTGAAGGCCGGGCAGGGCCGGATCTTGCTGTTCGTCGACGAACTGCACACCGTGGTCGGCGCGGGCGCCGCCGGAAACGGAGCTGGATCTTCCCTCGACGCCGGCAACATGCTCAAGCCCATGCTGGCCCGCGGCGAGCTGCACATGATCGGCGCGACCACCCTGACCGAATACCGCCGCTACATCGAGAAGGACGCCGCGCTGGAGCGCCGCTTCCAACCGGTGCTGGTAGACGAGCCCAGCGTGGAAGACACCATCTCCATCCTGCGCGGGCTACGGGAACGCCTGGAGATCTTCCACGGGGTGCGCATCCAGGACAGCGCGCTGGTTGCCGCCGCGACGCTGTCGCACCGTTACCTCACCGACCGGTTCTTGCCGGACAAGGCGATCGACCTGGTCGACGAGGCGTGCGCCCGGCTGCGCACCGAGATCGACTCGATGCCCGCCGAGCTGGATGAGGTGACCCGGCGGGTGATGCGCCTAGAGATCGAAGAAGCCGCCCTGGCCAAAGAGACCGATCCGGCCAGCGTTGCCCGGCTCGAGGCGCTCCGTCGCGAGCTGTCCGATCTGCGGGCCGAGGCGGATGCGATGCGCGCCCAGTGGGAAGCCGAGCGGCAGGCGATTCGCCGGGTTCAGCAGCTGCGTGCCGAGCTGGAACAAGCCCGCCGGGAGATCGAGGAGGCCGAGCGGGCCTATGACCTCAACCGCGCCGCCGAGCTGCGCTACGGGAGGCTCACCGAACTCGAGCGCCGGCTGGCCGCTGAGGAAGCGCAGCTCGCCGTCAAGCAGGGCGAGCACCGGCTGCTGCGCGAGGTGGTCACCGAGGACGAGATCGCCGAGATCGTCTCGGTCTGGACCGGGATCCCGATCACCCGGCTGAAGGAGGGTGAACGGGACAAGCTGCTGCGCCTGGATGAGGTCCTGCATGAGCGAGTGATCGGCCAGGACGAGGCGGTCCGGGTAGTCTCCGACGCCATCATCCGGGCCCGCTCGGGGATCAAGGACCCGCGCCGCCCGATCGGGTCATTCATCTTCCTGGGGCCAACCGGGGTGGGGAAGACGGAACTGGCCAAGGCCTTGGCGGCGGCGTTGTTCGACTCCGAGGACAACATGGTCCGGCTTGACATGAGCGAATACCAGGAGCGGCACACCGTCAGCCGCCTGGTCGGAGCCCCGCCCGGCTATGTGGGCTACGAGGAGGGCGGCCAGCTCACCGAAGCGGTGCGCCGTAAGCCCTACTCGGTGGTGCTCTTCGACGAGATCGAAAAAGCGCACCCTGATGTGTTCAACACGCTGCTGCAGGTGCTCGACGACGGCCGGCTCACCGACGCCCAGGGCCGCACGGTCAACTTCCGGAACACCGTGCTGATCATGACGTCGAACATCGGCTCGCAGTACCTGCTGGACGGGGTGACGGCCGACGCGGAGATCAAACCGGAGGCTCGCGAGCTGGTCATGGGTGAGCTGCGCCGGTCTTTCCGACCGGAGTTCCTGAACCGTATTGACGACATCGTGCTGTTCAGCCCGCTGACCCAGGCTCAGATCGAGCAGATCGTCGAGCTGATGGTGGGCGAGCTGCGCGCCCGGCTCGCGGAGCGCCGGATGACCCTGAAGGTCACCGACGAGGCGCGCCGGTTCATCGCCGCGCAGGGCTTTGACCCGGTTTACGGGGCCCGCCCGTTACGCCGGTTTCTCGCCCGGGAGGTCGAGACCCGCATCGGCCGGGCCCTGCTCACCGACGCCATTCCGGACGGTGCGACGATCCGGGTCGCTCTCAAGGGTGAGGAGCTCGTGGTTACCCACGACGAGCCCTCGCCCCAGGCCACCACGGCAGCGTGACTCCATGGTGGAGACCGGGACACCGACGGTTCGGTGCGAGAACTGTGGGCGGGTGAATCGGGTCCCCGCGGCCGCACGGGGCAAGCCGCGGTGCGGGAACTGTCAGGCGTTCCTGCCCTGGATCGTCGATGCCGGGGATGAGGACTTCGCCGAGATCGCCGAGCAGGCCACGGTCCCAGTCCTGGTGGACCTGTGGGCGGCCTGGTGCGAGCCGTGCCGGATGGTCAGCCCCGCCCTGGAGCAGCTCGCCACCGAAAAAGCCGGGCTGCTCAAGCTGGTCAAGGTCGACGTCGACCGCGCGCCGAAGCTGGCGCAACGCTTCTCCGTACAGGCGGTCCCGACCCTGATGGTGCTGTACCAGGGTGAGGTGATCGCGCGCCAGCCGGGCGCCGCCCCGGTGGACGCGCTCCGGCGCTGGCTGGACGGCACTCTCGCCAACGTCCCCGCCGACTCCCGATCTGGAGGCAACTGATGACCCTGCGCAGGAAAGCCCGGAGCACCTGGTCATGACTGCACTGGATCTGGCCCAAGCGGCTGCGCTGCCCGAGACACCCAATCTGGACGGGGCTTACCCCCGGCTGGGCAGTGGCGGTGGAGAACGGCGAGGTGCTCGTCGTGCCCGTGGAGGGGCTGCGGGCAGCTGTCTCGCATCGTCGGCTCGCGCTACTCACAGGACACTCGACGGCTGCGCGATTTCGCCATGCGCAACCGACTGCCGCACCGTCGACCTGCTGGTCGTCGGCGCGGGCCCGGCCGGACTGGCCGCGGCTGTCTACGGCGCGGCGGAGGGCTTGACGACGATCGTGGTGGATGCAGTCGCCATCGGGGGGCAAGCCGCGACGTCCTCACGGATCGAGAACTACCTCGGGTTCCCGGCGGGGATATCCGGCGGAGAGCTAGCCGACCGCGCGGCGATCCAAGCCAGGAGGTTCGGGGCCCGCACCAGCGTGCCCGCCACTGCACAGCAGCTGACCCGAGACGGCGGGCACTACCGGATCCGGTTTGCCGATGGGACCGAAGCGTCCGCCCGTACGGTCGTGCTGGCCACCGGCGCCCGCTACCGCAAGCTGCCGGTACCGCGCCTGGAGGAGTTCGAGGAGACCAGCATCTACTACGCGGCCACTCCAATGGAGGCCCAGCTGTGCGTCGACGATCCCGTGGTGGTCGTGGGAGGGGGCAACTCAGCGGGCCAAGCGACAATCTTTCTCGCTGATCACGTGGGAAGGATCCACCTGGTGGTCCGCGAGCACCGGCTGGACGAGGACATGTCGCGTTATCTGGCCGACCGGATCGAGCGAGATCCGCGGATCGACGTGCTGGTGCACACCGAGGTACGCGAGCTGCTCGGCGACAAGTCGCTGCAGGCCGTGGTCGTGCAGGACAACGAGTCCGGCCAGCAGCTCGACAACCTCGGGCGGGCCCCGCTGATGCTGGAGACCACCGAACCGGGGGTATTCGCGGTAGGCGACGTCCGCAGCGGGTCAATCAAACGGGTCGCCTCGGCTGTGGGCGAAGGATCCATGGCCGTCCGCCTGGTCCACGAACACCTGGCCACCCGCGGATGACGACGCCCCCGACTAACCATTCGATGACAACGACACCGCACAGTTTCCCGCGACGAGTACATGGAACTTGTGGCCGAGCATCCGGAGTGGGAGAACACCCCGTTCAAATCGGTGTTCGCTGACGACTACGGACACTTCGACTCACTGGCCGATCTGTTCCGCCAGATAGGACACGATGAACACGTGCACAAGCTGGAAAGCCTGGGGCTGCTCAGGAGTCCGCGGTTCCCCTGACAAACCGAGCAGTCGCCACGCCAGCGAGTACACCCGCGCACTGTTCGAACGCCAACCCCCCGACGAGGCGGTGGTGGCTGCCCGGCGGCGTCGACCTGTGGGGGCGAACCGGTTGGCGAGATTTCCACCTGCGGGAGCGGTTCAACCGCTGCGGCCGCGCTGCCACCATGGGGAACGCGAGCGGAAGGTGGCGGTCATGTCTCGTCCGTTGGGTGTCCCGGTGTTCGAGCGGTTTTTCCGCTCGGTCGCGAGCATCCAGATCGACAAGAACGACGTGCGGCGGTTCCACGACTTCGTTGACCAGATGATCGACGACATCGCCATCGCCGGGCGCAACTCGGCCAGGTGGAACGGGCGGGACGTCATCGCACCGCAGGGCTTACCGATCACCAAGGGCATCCAGGATCGGATGCGCGAGTTTGACAAGCTCGACGAGCTGGAGGAACGTCGTCAAGGCCGCCGTGCCGGACGGGCCGCCGGCGAACCCGGTGATCGCCGAGCCGCTGCTGGATGCGCTGCTGGGCTGGTTGTTGCAGGCGTATCGACCACCCGTACCGGGAAGCCCTGGCGGCACCCGTACAGTCGTGGGGCCCCGCACGGTGCGCCGCAGCGTCGACACGATCAAGGCCGTCAGCGTCAGCGTTCTGTTGTGGCCGGGGCACACTCACGATCAGCGTGGTGGCACCCCGTGATCCACTCCTGTCGGACTGACGGTGGCGAGCAGTTAGCAGCGCAGGGGGTTGCGCAGTGGTCTGCGGTCCGGGTCGATGATCGCTGGGGGAATGAGCTCGACGTAGCCAGGGCGGATGAGGATCTCCCAGCCAGTGCAATG
>JAFATA010000055.1 GCA_019244165.1 Pseudonocardiales bacterium
CTCCGCACCCCCAACAGACAGGACCTGCCAGACGCACGTCGAGGCGGGGACTGATCTCGAACACTGATCAGGAACTACGCACCCGGCATAACCGGCCTCCAATCTGCGCGTTCACTCAACATGCGCGACCTCGTGTCGCACCCCAACAGATGGAGTAGGGAACCTTCCGCGAGGGTGAGCCGTTCAGTGTCGTGATGTCCTCGACCAGGCCGTGCGAGGCGCCGGCACCGTCCACAGCGCAGTGAGACCGCAGTTATTCATGTGGTCTTCATCTACTTATTCTTTTTCGTTTCCAGCTCGTTCACATCGATCCCGTTGTCACTCTGTGTAGCTGAGAGTCAGCTCAAGGATTTTCGGGGATCTAGAGATCGGGGATCGGGGTGGCTATGGACAAGGTGGGAGCGAGGCGGGTAGTGACCCGAACGGCCGTGGCGTCGTTAGGCGTCGCCATGGCGGTGGGGGCGGTGTTGGTGACGCACACTTCGCCACCGAAACCGGTGGCGACGAACACGAATACGAACACAAACACCTCGCCACCGAAGCCGATGGCGTTGACGGGGGTGGTGACGGAGGGGTCGGTGTCGAAAATGGTCTCGGCGAAGGGGGTGTTGGCGGCGGCAAAGACAACGAACCTGGGTTTCAAGTATAATAACACCCTCAAGACCATCAATGTGAAGGTCGGGGACAAGGTGAAGAAGGGCCAGTTGTTGGCCGTGGAGGACAATAGCACGCTGGAACAACAGCTGGTCCAAGCCCAGGAAATACTCGCCGACCAACAGGCACAGCTAGCTCTGATCCTCAACGACGTGACCGTGCCTGGGGACTTCAGAGTTCTTGAGGCAGCGCGCAGGGTCGCCGAGGACGACCGGCGCAACATCGAGTTGAAGGTGAAGGCGGACGAGGACACCCTCAGGCGGGCGCGCGAACTGCTCAAGATCGATGAGAAGACGCTGGAAGCGGCGCAGAAAAAGGCTGCGGCGGATGGCTGCGGGCCGAACGGACCGCTGACCATGCTGCCGACCGCCGCGGAGACAGCGCTGTGTTCGGCCGATGAGACGGCGGTGAAAGCCGCTGAGCTGACGGTGTTCAACCAACGCACGGTCGTGGTCGCCGATGAGGACAACCTCCGGGTCGATCGCGGCAACTTGGAGACCGCCCTCGCGACGGCTCTGGTCACCGTGAAGACCGATGAGAACGTCTACCGGATCACCGCCACGAACCGTCCCTCGCTGATCGCGATCCAGCAAGCGTTGCTGGTCAATGATGAGGCGGCGGTGGTGATCGCCCAGAACAGCTTGAAGAACTCGTATGTGTATGCCCCGGTGGATGGCACCGTGACCGCGGTCACCGGGACAGTCGGGGAGTACATGCAGGGCTTCGGGCCGCAGTCGCCGCCCTCGCCGTTGGCGCCGGGCAGTACTGCGCAGATCCCGGACGTGGGTGGGCCAGCGACGTCCGACCGGAAGAATCCCGGCACCCTGCAGGGTGTGGGTGGGCTCGAAGCGTTGCGGGCGACCGCGCCGAGCGGTGGCGCGTTCGTTCAGCTCAGTGACCTGAGCGCTTTCCAGGTGGTCGTTCCGTTCCCCGAGGCCGACGCGGCGAAGCTCGAGCCTGGTTCGACGGCGAAACTGACTTTTGACGCGCTGCCGGGAGTCGAACACGACGGCACGGTGACCTCGATCTCGCCAACCGCAGTGGATATCGACGGTGTGACGAACTACTACGCCACGGTGTTGCTGACCGACGTCGATTCGGCGCTGAAGTCCGGGCTGACCACGAGTGTCTCGGTGGTCACCAACATGGTCAAGAACCAAGCGTTGGTGGTGCCGACCTCAGCAGTGACCAGACAGGATGGCCAGTCGTTTGTAGAAACCCCCGGCCCAGACGGCACACCACGACGGGTTGTGTTCACCCCGGGCAAGGTCGGCGATGACAACATCGAGGTGCTCTCCGGGCTGACCAAGGGTCAGAAAGTACTGCTCCCGCCCAGCGGACCACTACCCCGGCCCCGGCCCCGGCCGCACGCCGTCCGGGTTCGCTGATCTGCTTACTCGTACACGGAACTCGGGACCGGGAACGTACGTACGGTAACGGCGTACGTACGTTCCCGGTCGAACGTATCCGACATGCTGATGATGTCGTGGTCTCTACCGTATTTGTCGCGGCACCAGCACCTGGTTGCGAACTAGTTGACAAGCTCTGCCAGCGATCGTCAACCGGAGAGTTCGTGATGTATGTGCACGCGGTACTGGTGGCGCAGCGACCTCCCTGACCCGTGAGAAGGACGTATTCACATGCAGATCTTAAGAAACCTCCTTGTCGTTGCCGCAGCCGTTGCTCCGCTGGCCTTCGCGATCCCCGCCGAGGCCCGCGACGAACTCACCAACGACGAACCCACCTACACCTGCGACACCGTGAAGGCTCCAGCTCCAGGAAGGGGCGCTTTCGGCGAGGGCAACTGCGTGACCACCAATGGGGCGCCGACAAGCGGACTCATCATAACAGAGCGTCCCTTCTCCATCACAGCTCGCACGGGCGAGACATTCCACTGCCGCGGCGAATACGCCCACAATCCAGCCGGAAACGCCGACACACCAACCTCGGTGACTGGAAACGACTGCTATTGACCGGGTCCAGGGCTTGGTGACCTCGGGTAATCAACTGTCCCGTATTCGCGTACAAGCTTGCTGATGCCGCCCAGCAGGTAGATCGTGGGCGGGACCCGCACGTGTCGGCCGGTCATGTCCACGACGGTGCGGGTCCCGCCCGATGGAGCCCCGCAGATGGGGTACCCCCTCGCTGTGGTCGGTGTGGGATTGATGGTAGTTGCGGCGTTGCTCAACGCGTCGGCTTCGGTGCTGCAGCGTCGCGCCGCCCGGGACGAGCCGGCTTCAACGGCGTTCTCAGTGGGCATGTTCGCCGATCTGCTGCACCGCCGGGTATGGCTGCTGGGCATCCTGGCCATGCTCAGCGGATTTGTGCTGCACGCGGTGTCGATCTCGCTGTCGCGGATCGCGCTGGTGCAGCCGCTGCTGGTGGCCGAACTGCCGTTCACCCTGGTGCTGGCGTCGCGGACATTTCATCTGACGGTGCGGCGGCGGGATTGGCTGGCGATTGGTCTGCAATCGGCCGGTCTGGCGGCATTTGTGGGCTGCCTGGACCCAGGCGGCGGTGATCCCGCCCGGGTGTCGATAGCGGTATGGGTGCTGGGCATTGCCGCGACCGCGGCGGGCGTGGTGGTGCTGGTGGTGCTCGGGTACCGCGGGCGCCGCGAGCACCGAGCGGCGCTGCTGGGGGTGGCCACGGGGGCCACCTTTGGGTTGAACTCCTCGCTCATCGCCGGGGTCGGCGCCACGGTGAGCCACGGCGGCAGCCTGTTCACGGCCTGGCAAACCTACGCGGTAGCTCTTGTCGGACCTGCCGGTTTCTTCTTACTGCAAAACGCGCTGCAGGCCGGCAGCCTGGTCGCCTCCCAGCCGGGGTTCACGCTGACCAACCCGCTGGTGTCAGTAGCGTGGGGACTGGCGGTGTTCTCCGAGCACGGCCGCACCGGTCCGTTCCTGGTTGGTACCGTCTTGGGGGCCGGCCTCATCGCAGTGGGCACCATCCTGCTGGCCCGCTCGCCCCTGCTCGATCCGACCGCGCCCTCCCAGAACCAGCACCGTCGCCAAAACGGCGCGGCCGCTCAACACCCGGAGGACTTTTGACCGACTGAGGTTTTTTGGTGCCGGAGCGTGGGTAGCTCGATCGTGGACCTGAGGGGGTAGCGGGTGCGAGTCTTGCTGGCCGGATGGCCTAGCTTCCTGCACGGGGAGGCAACCGCAGGCGACGTATTGAGTATGGACCGGATACGCGGTGCACTGGTGGGCGCCGGAGTGCCTTGCGAGGTGGCGTGGAGCCCGGTGTTCCGGCCGGCCAGTCTGAGCCTGGACGACGCCGACCCCGACCGTTACACGCATCTGGTGTTCGTCTGCGGCCCCGTGCACGGAGAACAGGTGCGCTCCTTGCACAACCGCTTTGGCCGGTGCCGACGGATCGCAGTCGGCGTTACTGTGCTCGATCCATCCGATCCCGCGGTGACGGGGTTTGACGTGGTACTGGTCCGCGATACTTCGAAACAGCGAGGTCGTCGGGATCTGGCGGCCGGTACAGCTACCTGTCGGACCCCGGTCGTCGGCGTGGTGCTCGCACCCAGCCAGCTGGAATACGGCGACCGGCGTAGGCAAGATGAGGTGCATCAACGGATCACGGCGTGGCTGCTCAGGCAGGACTGCGCTCGGGTGCCCGTGGATACCCGGCTGGATCGGCGGCACTGGCTCAACCACAGCACGCCCGATCAGCTCGATTCGGTGCTGTGTCGGCTGGACATGGTGCTTTCTACCCGGCTGCACGGGCTCGTGCTGGCGCTGCGACTCGGGGTACCGGTGCTGGCCGTCGATCCGGTGTACGGCGGCGGCAAGGTCAGCGCCCAGGCCGCCGCGTGGGACTGGCCTGCGATCGTGACGGCAGATCAGGTGCTGCGCAGTGCCGACTGGCTGCGTCGTTGGTGGTGGTGGTGCCTGTCGGTGGAGGGGCGGACGCTGGCCGCCGAGCGGGCCGCAGCCGCCAGCGGTGACGGCGACCTACTGGTGTCTGACCTGCTGCGAGTGCTTCCGAACCGGCATTTCGAAAAAGGAATAAGGAGTGAGCTCGACGATGAAGGCAGTGGTGTGGCAGGCCCCAGGGCATATCGACGTGGAAGAGGTTCCTGACGCGCGGATCGAACAGCCCGGCGACGCGGTGGTGCGGCTGACGATGAGCGCGATCTGCGGTACCGACCTGCACATGGTCCGAGGCACGATGCCGGACATGGTGGCGGGGACCGTGCTGGGCCACGAGGGCGTCGGCGTCGTCGAGGCCGTGGGTAAGGACGTGCGGGGATTCAAGCCCGGGGACCGGGTGGTGATTCCCTCGACCATCTGCTGCGGAATCTGTTCTTATTGCCGCGCGGGCTACAACTCGCAGTGCGACAACGCCAACCCCAACGGCCCGGCGGCAGGTACCTGCTTCTTCGGTGGGCCGCGGTCTACCGGACCCGTTAACGGTCTGCAGGCCACCTTCGCTCGGGTCCCCTATGCTGCGGCGAATCTCATCCCGTTGCCTGACGCGGTGACCGACGAGCAGGCCATTGTGCTCTCGGATATCTATCCCACGGGGTGGTTCAGCGCGCAGTGCGCCGAGGTGTCTCACGGCGACACCGTGGCGGTGTTTGGGTGTGGGCCGGTAGGCCAGCTGGCTATCGCCTCGGCGTGGCGGTTGGGCGCGGGTCGGGTAATTGCAGTGGACAACGTGGCGTCTCGGCTGGAGATGGCGCGTTCGCAGCATGCCGAACCAGTCGACTTCGGGGCCGAGGATCCGGTCGCAACGATCGTTGAGCTCACCGGAGGCATTGGTACCGATCGGGTCATCGATGCGGTCGGCGTCGATGCTTACCCTGGCCCCGACGAGCAACACGGCGAGCGACGCGAGGGCGAGGTCGCAGAGGCCGCTGGCGGGGGTGTCACCGCGTGGGCGCACGGTACCGCCCCATCACAGGCCGCGCAGTGGGCCGTGGAGTCAGTGGCCAAGGCCGGCTCCATCGGAATCATCGGTGTCTACCCGCCCACCGCGCGCACCTGGCCGATCGGCGCGGCGATGAACAAGAACCTCACCGTGAAGATGGGGAACTGCCCGCACCGCGTGATCATCCCGCAGTTGATGGATCTGGTGGCCAGCGGCGTGTCCGAGCCCGCCCAGCTGATTACCCAGCTCAAGCCGATCGGCGACGTCCTCGCGGCTTACCGGACCTTCGATACCCACGAGCCCGGCTGGGTGAAAGTCGCGCTGGCGCCTACGGCCTAGGGTTGCCGGCGATGAGGCGGACGGTGAAGCCGTCCTCGCGGTGGTCGAAGGTGACCAGGTTGCACAGTTGGTGGGTCAGCCACAGGCCCAGGCCGCCGGCTGGTGCTTTCGCCGCGGGCAGCAACCCCGCGAACGGGTCACTCGGCCCGCCGCCCTGGTCGGTGACCGTGACCACGATGCGGTCGCGGGCCGGCCACACCCGCAGCTGGGTGGGTGGGCGCCCGTGACAGATCGCGTTGGTGACCGTCTCGCTCACCGCGATCATCAGGTCCTCCACCTCGCCAGCGCTCAGGCCGCTGGCGCGCCCGGCGTCAAGGACCGCGCGGCGCGCGGCGGATGCCGCCGGGTCCACCAGCTCGATCATCGGAGGGGAGGTTTCCATCGGGTCAGCACGTGGTGAGCGCCCTTGGGCCAGAAACTCCACCGGGTCGACGTAACGCTCGTTGACCACGTGGCCGCCCTCAGGGGTGGCCAGGTAGGGGTGAGTCTGGACGACATCCTCGAGCACCTCATCGGAGGTGATGCGCCGGTCGTAGGGGCACAGCGCCCACAGCGGAAACCGCGCGAGGGCGTGGTTGACGGTGGCTTCGTAACGGGCCCACCATTCCCAGGGCACGCCCACCCCTGGATGCGGTACCTCGCCGAGAATGCGGAGCTGCCGCGCACCCTCTGCCAAATACCCCGTCAGTAACGTGTCGACGGATTTGAGGACACAGGCGGGCCGGTCATACGCCCCGGACACGAACGACACGTGCGGACTCGGTGGGATCAGCGATCGGATGAGTTCAGTGCGCCCGTCACCGAGGGCCACCAGGGTCGGCTCGCCGGCCTCCAGGCCACCTTGTACGAACGGAACCACCAGCTCCAGGAACTGCTCCTCACCGTCGTAAAGGGCTGCCTCGTGAACCAACCCGCCAGCACCTACCGCCGAGTCCGGGCTCATACCAGCGACTCCACGCGCACACCCTCCACGGCGAGAAACCCGATGATCCGGCCCACCCCGGGCCAGGTAGTGCGCAGCACGATCGTCGCGTTGGCGCGCCGGGCGTGCTCGGCCAGGACGAGTAATCGCCGGTGATCGATGAACTCCAACCCTCCCCCGTTCACGACCAGCTCCGGTCCGCGGCACAGCGGCATGATGCGCTCCAACGTCGTAGCGAACAGATCAGCGCACGACAGGTCGAGCTCACCGGCCAAAGCGAACTCCGCGTCCCCCTCGGCGTACAGGTGAAACGGCGTGACACCCGCGCTGGCCAGGGGATGCAGGCAGGCCATCTCGGCTACCGCCGCGCGGCCCAGCTCGCTGAGGTCATAGGCACACAGGGCGGTGACCGGCAGCGCACTCATCTGCTGGCCGATGAGGTATTCGAAACGGGCGAATGCCGCCCGCTGGTGCGCCGTGCGCGCCGCCGCTGTGCAGTCGACGACGGCCCGAAGGCCCGTGTAACCCCCGGCCAACGCCTTCTCGGTGGCGACGACGAACTTGGCGACCGCGCGAAGCGGATCGACCACATCACCGCTGTGGTCGGAGAACTCGTAGAAGTCCCCGACCGGCGAGACGCCGATGCCACCACCATCGAGGAGCTGCCCGACCCCCTCCAACCCGGCCAGCTCGTCCCGCAGCTCCTCAGCACTGCCACTGCCCACGTACTCAACCCACTGGCCGAGAGCGATCCCGTCCACCAGGCACTCCCGCGCCCGCACCCGGAACTCCGCCCGATCCTGGTAGGCCCAACACACATGACCACCAGGCACCAGCCCACGCACCGAGTCCACCAGTCCGACCGTGCGCACCGCTCCATGTTACGCATGCACCGGTCCGGAGGGGGTACCCGAGGGGCATCACCCAAATGACAGCAAGACAGCATAAGGGAGCGCCATGAAGGCCGTTGTTTACCAGGGCCCGTTCGATATCGCCGTCGAGGAGGTGCCCGATCCAAGGATCGAGCAGCCGCTGGATGCGATCATCCGGATCACCACCGCCAACATTTGCGGCTCGGACCTGCATCCCTATGAGGGGCGCGCGCCGCTGGAGGCGGGCATGGTTCTGGGGCACGAGAACATGGGTGTGGTCCAGGAAGTCGGCCCGGGTGTGAACCGGATCAAGGTGGGGAATCGGGTGTCGGTGCCGTTCAACATCGGCTGTGGCAGTTGCCGCAACTGTGATGCGGGCTGGACCTCGGCCTGCTTGCGGGCTAATCCGAGTGGGCGGCCGACTGCGGGGTATGGCTACCCGATGATGGGCCCGTACTGGGGCGGTCAGGCGGAGTACCTGCGGGTGCCGTGGGCGGATTTCAACCTGCTGGAGCTGCCGGAGGGCACCGAGTACGAGACTGACTTCACGCTGCTCTCTGACATCTTCCCTACCGGGTATCACGGTACCGAGCTGGCCCAAGTGTGCCCCGGGGACACGGTGGCGATCTTTGGCGCTGGCCCAGTGGGGCTGATGGCCGCGCACAGCGCGTCCCTGCGAGGCGCCTCCCAGATCTTCGTCGTCGACAAGGAACCCGACCGGCTCCGGCTGGCTGAGCGCTTCGGTGCCACCGCCGTCAACTTCGCCGAAGCCGACCCCACCGAAGTGATCATTGACTGCACCGATGGTTTCGGCGTCGACTGCGGGGTGGAGGCCGTCGGGTACCAGGCCCACGACCCGACCGGGCAGGAGCACCCGGAAATGGTGCTCGACAAGCTGGTGGAGGTCGTCCGTGCCACCGGGCGGCTGGGCATCGTTGGCGTCTACATCCCGCAGGACCCTGGTGCGGCCACTGAAACGGCCAAGCAGGGCCGGTATGCGTTCAACTACGGCCAGGTGTTCGACAAGGGCATCAGCATGGGCCAGGGTCAGTGCCCGGTGAAGCGTTACAACCGCCAGCTGCGCGATCTGATCATCCGCGGCCGGGCGAAGCCCTCGGTCATCGTCTCTCATGAACTGCCGCTGGAGGCCGCCCCCGAGGCCTACGAGAAATTCGACAAGCGGGTCGAGGGCTGGACCAAGGTCCTGCTCCACCCCGCAGCATAACTACCTCGCGACGTTTGGCACCGGGGCTGACTGGGTAGACCAAATGGGACCGAGGAGCTGGAGGGCACTGGGTGATCGCGAGACGCCAGTCGACGACTTCCCAAGTCCATCAGAGTCGATGAAGAGGGAGCCAGTGATGAGTGAGGAACAGGTCCAACCGGCGAAAGCGCCACTTCCCAATGAGCCTAATGCCTACACCGGGGGTAAGCAGGAACCCGGTGGGCTGGTTCCCCCGTACGAGGGGCGCCAGACCGAGGGTCCCTCCCCTGAGCCGCAGGGCGGTCAGGGCTCGGCAGCCCCGCCTCGGGAGACATCAGAAGCCGAGCGTGAAGGTGTCCCTTCCACGGACACCACTGCGGCCAGCCCGCTAGGAGCGGGAGTCTCGAAGACCACCCAGGGGAACGTGCGGATGTACGGCAGCTCAGAAGAAGCACAGAAGGCTGAGCAAATGGACATCGGCGTAGGCGGAGAGACCGGGAACGTTGACCCTGAAAGCCCGCGGATGCCGGCGGGCGACCAGGGCGGCTAAGGAACAATCAGCCACCCAGCGAGCCTCGCCCCCGCTCACCGTGAGCGGGGGCGAGGCTCGCTGGGGAGAATCACGAGCAGGGCGGGTGATAGGCAGCACGGCGGTGGTGGCCGCGGCCGCGACGAACACCACGGCCAGCAGCAGCAACGCCGTGATCTCGGCGGTCATGCCGGTCACCGGGAAAGCACCGTCTCGGTGGGGCTGGTCTCAGGCACCGCGAGGGCGAACAGTCCCAGAGCGAGGACCGCGATCCCGGCGAGGGTGAGGAAGGCCAGGTTATAGCCGCCGAGGACGATGACGGCGCCGGCCAGGGTGGTGCTGAGCGCCGCACCGATGCCCCACATCGTGGTGGCTGCCCCCAGTGCGAGGTTGTAGCGGCCGGTGCCGCGGGTGAGGTCGGCGACCATGATGGGGAACAGCGCACCGAAGATGCCGGCGCCGACGCCATCGAGGACTTGGATCGCGACGGTGTGGGTGGGGTTGGTGGCCAGGGCGAACAGCACGCCGCGCAGCGGCAGGACGCCGAACCCGGCCAGGAAGATGATTTTGCGACCCCACCTGTCGGCACGGTGGGCGACCAGCAGCGCCATGGGGATCATCACGGTTTGGGCCACGATGATCAGCGCGGCTTGGAACAGGGCTCCCTGGCTGGCGTGGTGGGTGGCGAGTTTCTGGCCGGCGATCGGCAGCATGGCGCCGTTGGCGAGGTGGAACAGCAGGACCGAGACCCCCAGAGCGAGCAGCGGCCGAGAGCGGAGCAACACGGCGAAGCCCGACGGGGTGTCTGCGCTGGTGTCCTGGGACGGCAGACCGCGGGCCAGGTTGTGGTCGACCAGGCGCCGGTTGATGGCCAGGGTGGAGGCGATCACGAAGATACTCAGGATGCTGGTGAGCCAGAAGCTGGCGCGCAGGGAGACCAGGTAGCCGGTGAGTCCTGCGGCTGCTGCGCCGAGGATGTTGCCGGCGTGGTTGAACGCCTGCATCCGTCCGGTGCGGTAGGTGTAGCCGGCCGGTCCGACCAGGCCTAGGGCGATGGCGGCGATGGCGGGAGCGAAGACCGCCCCGGCTACTCCGATCATGAGTTGGGCGGTGGCGACGACGGGGAAGCGGGGGGTGATGGTGATGAGAACGGCGCCGGTGGAGAGCAGCGCCGTAGCACCGACGATGAGGGTGCGTTTGTGGTGGGTTCGGTCGGTGAGGGCTCCGGCCGGGGTTTGTGCGATCAGGGTTGCGGTCACGCCCAGGGTCATCACCAGCCCGATGGTGGCTGCGTTCCAGCCGGGTTTGTTGAGCAGGTAGATCCCCAGGAAGGGGCCGAGCCCGCCCTGGGCGTCGGCGAGGAAGAAGTTCAGTCCATCCAGGCCGGCCAGTGAACGCCCCGTTCGGGAAGTTTCCCGGGACCGTCCGGTGCCCTTGCGCACGCTTCTCCCCCTCCCTGGACCCCCTGGAGCCTTATGCAGAAGTCTTCTGCTGGCTGGGTTGATCTGGCCGGCGACTGTCCCGCTCCGAATGCGCCGAGTTCGGCACGGGAGCTGTCCGCGGCCAGATGAACAGCCCTGCCGTCGAACTCGGCGCATCCAGAGCGCACCCGAACGACGATATTCCCTAGCGCTGAGCGATCCGTCTGAGCACGATGGCGGGCAGCGAGCGATGCCACACAACTTTCGCGAGAGTGGAGAGGTATGCCACAGGTTAGCCCGTTCACCGGGTTCAGTCGCCAGAAGATACTGATCAAAGCGATGGCGCGGCAGGGCTCCCGGTTGTTGAGGAACCGGGCCGGGCCGATCATCGAGCGAGCCCACGCGACTGACCCGGCTGGCACCGGGTCGCTCGCGGACATCGAGCACTTCGTGTTGCTCATGCAGGAGAACCACTCCTTCGACAACTACTTCGGGACGCTGTCGGGGGTACGCGGTTTCGACGACCCCTCGCCGGCATTCCGGCAGTTCGGCTACTCCCCGGGCGTCGGCGTGACGCCGAGTGGCTACCTGAACCCGTTCCGGCTGGACACCACGCGCGGCGTGACCCTGGACGGCGACTCGATCAACGACCCCACCCACGGGTGGGGCCCGCAGCACCGGGCCTGGCACGAGGGCGCGATGGACCAGTGGGTCACCACGCACATCGCGGCCAACGGGGTGGCCAACGGCCCGGCCACCATGGGTTACTACACCCGCGCCGACCTCCCGGTGCACTACGCGCTGGCCGACGCGTTCACGATCTGCGACCACTACTTCTGCTCGGTACTCGGGCCCACCGACCCCAACCGGTTGTACTGGGTCAGCGCAACCCTCGACCCCGAGGGCAGCCACGGCGGTCCGCTGCTGGAAACCCCGTGGGCGCCCAAGCCGAACATCTACTCCTGGCGGACCTACCCCGAAGAGCTGGAGCAGGCGGGGGTGAGCTGGAAGGTCTACCAGGACAAGGGCATCGAGATCCTCGCGCGCAGCTTCCTGAGCGGGATGCTGGGGCAGTTCACCGCATTCAACGGCGATCCTTCCTCACCCCTGGAGACCAGAGGCACCGCACCGAGGTACCCCTCGGACTTCCGCCGCGACGTCGCCGAGGGGACGCTCCCGTCGGTCTCCTGGGTGGTGCCCTCCCTGCTGACCTGCGAGCACCCTGCCGTGCCTCCCGCGTTCGGCGCGGTCGGAATCATGGAAGTGCTGAACATCCTGACCAGCAACCCGGCGGTGTGGGAGAAGACCGCGCTTATCGTCAGCTACGACGAGAACGGCGGCTTCTTCGACCACGTGCCGCCGCCGGTGCCACCGCCGGGAACGCCGGGAGAGTACATCACCGCCCCTGGCCTCGCCGGGATCCCGCAGTCTGAGGGCATCGCCGGGCCCATCGGGCTCGGATTCCGCGTGCCCTGCCTGGTGATCTCGCCGTTCAGCCGAGGCGGTCTGGTCGCCTCGGAGATCTTCGACCACACCTCACAGCTGCGCCTGGTGGAACGACGGTTCGGTGTGCCGGTGCCGAACCTGACCGACTGGCGGCGCCGGACCGTCGGTGACCTCACCTCGGCCTTCAACTTCGCCGCCTCGCCCGACGACCGCCCACCAGCCATCCCCAACCCCGACGGCGGCGCCCTGCGAGCGTTCCTCGAGGGCAACATCAACATCCTGCTCAGCACCGTCGGTCGAGGTCGCGCCTACCCGGTACCGCCCAACTCGATGCCGACCCAGGAAACGACGCCGCTGCGGGGCCGGCCAAGGAACTCAACCACAAAGCAGCTGGAAACCTTATGACTCAGTCGTCGTCCGCTATGGTGATGCCCAGTGCGGCGGCAAGCGTGTACGACAACGCCACGATGTCCTGACTGCGCACGATCGCACCGTGCCAGCTCGTGACACCGCCGATGTCCACGAGCGTGCAGCGGGTGAACCGGGTTCCTTCCATCCTGGCGTGCGAGAACTGTGCACCGCTCAGATCGCAGTCGAGGAACTGGGCGCCACCGAGGTCGGCATTGGCGAAGTCGGCGCCGGTGAGGTTGCACCGTTCGAACAGCACCCGTGTGCAGTCGGTGCAGCGGAATACCGAAAGGTCCAGCCGGGACCCCATGAATCGCACATCGTGGAGCAGTCCGCCGGTCCAGTGGAAACCGGTCATTCTTAGCGCGGATAACTCGACCCGTATGAGCGAGGACTTGTCGGCCCGCAGGTTAGCGAGGTTGCTGGTGTCGAAAACACAGTCGGTGAACACCGCGCGGTCAAGCGTCGTGCCGCTGAGGTCCACGCCGTGGAACCGGCACTGGGTGAGCTCCACCGACGTGGCTGACCGTCCGGAGAGGTCACTGTTGAGGAAGCCGAGCGTCTGGTACTCCGCACCGTTGCCCAGATCATGCTCGGGCCGGGCAGGACTCAGCGACGTGGGCCATATCGGGTTTCTCGGCGGCCCGGCCTTGACGCGGTACGGCACGACCTCGACCCTATGCCTCTCCTGTCTCGAGCGCGGTCCGGCGCTGAGGGGTCAGGTCGGCGAGGGCGTTGTCCGGTTCGTCGGCGAAGACGGTTTGGGTGGTGGGGGTGACGGTCAGGCCCAGGCGGGGCCATGCGGGTTGGCCGGCCGCCTGCCATATCCGGTGGGCGTGTTCGACGTGCGCCCACAGCCGGACGGGTCCCCTCGCGCGGACCAGGTGGCCCCCCTCGGTGTCGAGGGCGAGAGTGATCTCGCTGCGGGAGCCGTCCGGGGTGGACAGGGACACGGCGGTCGGGCCGTGTTGGGGGTCGCCACCGGTGTAGCCGAGGCGGTAGTGCGGGCCGATGCGCAGTGCGGAGAGGAACCACACCACCGGGTTCGTCCACGAACGGGGCGTGCTCGGGCAGGCCGGGGGCGCCGTCACCGGCGACCAGGATCGGGTGGTAGCCCACCTCAGCCAGCCGGATACGGGCCGCTTCGACCAGCTCGGGTTCGACATCGACGGAGAACACGTTGTCGTCGCCGAGCCGGTGGGACAGCAGCGCGGCGTGGTAACCGGTGCCGGTACCGATCTCCAACACCCGCTGCCCGTCGCGCACGTCCAGGGATTCCAGCATGCGCGTCATCAGGCCCGGTGTGCTGGAGGAGGACAAGAACACCGGAGGTGCGCCGTCGCTGCCCTGGGCGAGCTTGGTGACCAGCGCGGTGTTGGAATACACGGCGTCCAGCCACGCCTCACTGGTGGCGTCGACCTTGACCATGCCACCGTCACGGTGCACGTAGTAGGAGGGCACGAACACGTGCCGCGGCACCGCCAGCACTGCGGCGTGCCAGGCCGGGGAACTCAGCTTGCCCGCCGCGATGAGTTCTCGCGCCAGCGCAGCGGCACGGTCGGCCCAATTGGCCACCCCGGTTGCAGTCGTCATAGCGTGCCTTGGGCCAGCATCGTGGCCATCGCCGCCACCAGGGGAGCGCCGGAAAACGTCGGTGCTGTCGAGTTCACGGACAGCACCGACCCGGGCTCCCTGCTGTACGGGCGAGGACCTCGGGCAGCTCGCCGGGATGCATGATGCACAGCCGGTGGGTGGTGCGGGTGAGGGCGACGTAGAGGTCGTTGAGCCCCCGCGGTGACTCGGCCACGATCCCCGCTGGGTCCAGGAGCACCACCGCGTCGAACTCAAGGCCCTTGGCCTGGGCGACGGTCAGCACGCTCACGGGTGCGTCGAGCTGACCGTCACCCGGGCCGGGCACGATCGTGCGCAGCTGCGCCACCCTGGCGACCGGCACCAGCACCCCCACCCGGCCCTCACCCACCGCGGCGGCCTCGGCGGCGATGACCGCGGGCAGCTCGGCGGCGAGCTTGTCGGGGGGTGTCCGGATCACGCGGGGCGCTACGCCGGTACGGCGCACCGAGCGCGGTGCGGGGAGGTCGGCGTCAATCGCGGCGAGCACCTCATCAGCCAGCTCCGCGATCTCGGCGGGGTTGCGGTAGTTGATGGTCAGCTGTTCCAGCCGCCAGCGGCGCGCCACGTAGGGGCCGAGCACGTCCTGCCAGGAGCTCGCCCCGGCCCGGTTTCCGGTCTGGGCGAGGTCCCCGACCACCGTCATCGAGCGGCTGGGGCAGCGTCGCATGAGCACCCGCCACGCCATCGGGGACAGCTCCTGGGCCTCGTCGATGATGATGTGGCCATAGGTCCAGGTCCGGTCGGCCGCCGCGCGCTCGGCGGTGCTGCCGTAGCGGCGCTGCCGGTGCCGCTCGGCCAGCCGGTCCGCGTCGATGAGGTCCGTGGCTCGCAGCAGCTCGGGGTCCAGGTCCTCGTCGAGGTCCAGGATGTCCAGCACACCCTGGGCGTACTGCAGCTCCGCGCGCAGCGCGGCGGCCTCGCGGGCGGCCTGGGCACTGCTGGCGGAGCCGAGCAGCTCGGCGGCCTCATCCAGCAGTGGGACGTCGGCGGGGGTCCACACCTCGTCGGGGTCGGCGTCCGGGGCGGGCGCAGCGCGGGCCAGCAGGTCGCGCTCCTCGGGGACCAGCACCCGGTGGGTGACGCTGGCCAGCCGCCGCGGGTCGGCGTAGAGCTCGGTGAGCAGCCGCTGCGGCGACAGCGTTGGCCACAGCGCCTCCAGCACGGCGACCAGTTCGGGACTGGCCCGCAGCTCGGCGCGGATGTCCGCCTGGTCGGCCCGGCTCAGCAGGTTCTGGCCCAGCTCGCCCAACCCGGTGGCGATCTGCTCGGCCAGTGCCCTCACCACCTCGTGGTGGAAGATCTGCTTGGCCTCGTTGTGCGGCCGGCGGGATTGCCGCGCCCGGGTGCGGGCCGGCAGGCACACCGCGCGGTCCAGCCGGACGGGCTGGCCCTCGACCGCGAGCTCGATCGGTTCGGTGGGCACGCGCTGGCGGTCGCGGATCGCCGCGGCCACCACTTTCGCCATCTCCAGACGACCCTTGACCGCGGCGGTCTCCTCGGGCTCGACGCCGCGGGCGTGCAGCCCCGGATGCAGCTGCGCGAGAGTGCACAGCAGCACGCTGGTCTCGCCCAGCGAGGGCAGCACATGCCCGATGTAGCGCAGGAACGTCGAGTTGGGTCCGACGAGCAGCACGCCCCGTTTGGCTAACTGTCGGCGGTGCGTGTAGAGCAGGTAGGCCGCCCGGTGCAGCGCGACCGCGGTCTTGCCGGTGCCCGGCCCACCCTGCACCACCAGCACCCCCTGGGGTTGGGCGCGGATGATCCGGTCCTGCTCGGCTTGGATGGTCGCGACAATGTCGGACATCTGGCCGGTCCGGGTCTGCGCCAGCGCGGCCATCAGCGCCGCCTCGCTGGTCAGGCTGGTCCGGGTCGGTTCCTGCCCGGCGCCGTCGAGCTCGAGCACTTCGTCCTCGACGGCGAGCACCGTTCGGCTGCGGGTCCGGATGTGCCGGCGGCGGCGAACGCCCTCGGGGCGGGCCGCGGTCGCGGTGTAAAATGGGCGTGCCGCGGGCGCCCGCCAGTCGATGAGCAGCGGCTGGTAGTCGTGCTCCTCGTCCAGCAGCCCGAGCCGCCCGATGTAGCGTCGCCCGTCCCCGTCCCCGTGTAGATCGTCCACCTGGAGATCGTCACGGCGCAGGTCCAGCCGCCCGAAGCACAGGCCCTGCTCGACGCCGTCGAGGGTGGCGAGTTGCTCGGAGTACATCGCTGCGGCCGCGTCCCGCTCGCTAAGCGCTTGGGGGGTCCCGGTGGTGGGAGCTTTCAGGACCTCGGCGAGCCGCCGCGCGGTGTAGCGGCGGCGCTCGTCGAGATGCTGGTAGAGCAGGGTGAGGTAGTCCTGCTCAGCCGCCACCTCGGGGTCCGCCCCGTCCGGGGTTGAGGCGGGGACCGGCGCTGGATGCATCTAGTGCACGCTAGCCCATCCACGGCGCCGCACAGTACGTCATCCGATGTAGCCGTAGCGACGGTAGCGGTCGGGCAGCGCGGTCGCGCCCTGCGACAACCGGCGGTTGCATCATACGTCCATTAAGAGAGCCTGACGTCGACGCAAGGAGCTTCCCTCCCATGACTGATGATGACGCGCTGCGCCTCACCGGAGGCATGCCGCTCGGCGGCACGGTCAAGGTTCGTGGTTCGAAGAACGCGGTCCCTAAGCTGATGGTCGCGGCCTTGCTCACCGGCGAGCCGGTAGTCATCCACAACGTCTCCCAGATTTTTGACACCTGGCTCGTGAGCGAGCTGCTCGATACGCTGGGATGCGCCACTGCGCAGCCCGCGGATGGCCAATTGCGGATTGAGGCGCGCGACATTCATCCGGCCGCGACGCGCGATCTGGAATATTTCCACACTCGAAGCAGAATCCCGGTGCTCACATGCGCTCCACTCCTGCACCGCGTCGGTGAGGCGGAACTCTGGAAGCCCGGCGGCTGCAGCATCGGTGAACGGCCGGTCGACCTGCATCTGGAGGTGCTTCGCGCGTTTGGCGCGACGAGCGAACGAACGGAGACCGGCTTCAAGTTGACGGCCCGGGCCGGCGGCTTGCGGGGAGCGGTGGTCGAACTAAAATATCCCAGCGTGGGGGCCACGGAGCAGTTCCTTCTAGGCGCCGTCGTGGCCACGGGTGACTCCGAACTCCGCAACGCCGCAATGGAACCTGAGATTATCGACCTGATCTCGATGCTCCAGCGGATGGGTGCGCTGATCACCGTCCAGCCCGATCGGGCTATCCAGGTCACCGGGGTATCGCGACTCAGGGGCGTTTCGCACACCGCTATCCCGGACCGGCTCGAAGCCGCGTCTTGGGCGAGTCTCGCCTTGGCGACCGATGGGCATATCACCGTCAGCGGCGTGCGGCAGGCTGATCTGGGAACGTATCTCAATGTTTACCGGCGCGCCGGAGGTGAGTTCGACTTCTCTAGCGATGGGAGCGAGGTCACTTTTCGGCGGGAGCGGTCGATGCTCCGTCCACTCGTCATCGAGACGGATGTGCACCCCGGGTTCATGACGGACTGGCAATCACCTATGATCACCGCCCTCACCCAGGCGGAGGGGGTCACGGTACTCCACGAGACCGTCCACGAGAACCGGCTGGGTTACAGCAAGGCCCTGTCGGCTCTGGGGGCCCAGATGCAGATTTTCACCGAGTGTTTGGGGCGCACGCGGTGCCGTTTCGGATCCCGGAACCATCGGCACTCGGCGGTCGTGGTCGGACCGACGAAACTCCAGGGAACGACCGTGCAGGTCCCCGATCTTCGCGCTGGTTTTTCTTACGTGCTGGCGGCCCTGGTGGCGCAAGGCGATTCAACGGTGACCGGAGTGTCCTTGCTAGACCGCGGCTACGAGAACTTCCGCGAGAAGCTCCTGGGAGTCGGCGTCAAGCTGCGGTGAAGGTCGCGGCGCCCAAGAAGCGGGTGCGGGAGTTGGTCCGTGCCGTCCGCAGCCCCTGCTCGAACGCCTCGCTGGTCACCCAGTGCGCCAACCTGGTACTTATGTCTTCTCGACGAGGGCAAGTCGGTACGTGGCTTGTTGTACGAGGGGGGCATGCCATGCGTTGGAGATTGTGAGGAGGAACCTGACTTCGCTGTCCAGGTTGTCGCCGCCGAGTTCGGTGGTGTTGAGGGCGTGCGGCCGTGGTGACCTCCCGTGGATCATGTGCTGCCGTGCGATCTGGAGCCAGCAGGCCGTCACCAGGGGCTCGGTATCACCACAGCTGGCGTGTTGCTCCTCGAGGAACTGGTCGATGTCCTGCACGGTGTCCGGCGTTACGTAGTCGCGCAGGATGAGGATGGCGTCGCGTATTTCGATGACTCGCCGGTAGAGATGAAGGTGCGCGTCTTTGAACGCCAGGAACTCACCCCAGGGGGATGCGGAGGGTTCCAGGACCACGTGGGGCGTCGTGTGCACCAAGGTCCGCCACAGGGGGTGGAGGCGGCGGCGGTTCCGCCAGTCCGAGACTTGTCGGATCAGCGGCTCAAGGGCGACCAGGGATCCTCCCACCGCGATGAGGAGGAAGAAACTCGATGATGTCACCGACATCACGCCGACGACGGTGCGCGATGCGGTGAGCAGCATCAGGGACCGAGAGGCAACATAGACCAAGCCGACACCGATGGCGATCGCCATGATCGTCATCCCGGCGCGGAGGAGGCCCCCACGCACCTGTTTGAGGTGGCCCCAGAACAGAAGAGCGGCCAGCGCGGTGACCACCGCATAGTAGATCAGAAAGGGCGCCCAGTAGAGGACCAGGAGATCCCACGTGGCCGGTGGCCCCAGGAAACGATCTCGCGTGGGGTGCGCGAAGGGAAAGGCCGCGACCATGATCAGCGCGGTGGCTCCGGCGAGGCAGAACGGTATCCACCGCTTCCACGCCGGGATGCTCGCTCCGGAGGCACGCACGTGAAGGATGAAGGCCAGCAGGGCGGCGACGAAGACGAGGGCTGCCAGATCTTTGGAGAGGTCTGCCACGTGCGGGATGCCCGTGGCCGCATCGATGAAGCGCGTCACGGGCCGCAGGTCGATCAGGGTGACGACGGATTGTGCGCTCACCGTGAGCCAGATCCAGCGCTGATGGGCTGAACGGATCGCGGCGGGAGTGCGCAGAATCACGACAGTCCACGACACGGTGGACACGGTCGTCCGCATGAGGTCTTCAGGATCGATCACGGGTCGACCCCGGCGGTACCCAAGGCTTGGCCCAACCGTCCGGTCATGCCTTCACCGAATGAGGCCGGGCGGTTGCGGTCCACCCGTTCGAGGATGAGGCTGGCGATCAGCTCGGCTTCTCGTTCCTCGACGGTCGAGCAGTGGTCCCGAGCCAGGATCCGGGACACCGCATCAGGATCGAGGTGCGGCGCTAGACGCGACAACCGGTCGGCACGCAGACGTTCATCCTTCGAAGGTTCACAGTGGCTACCATCGAACTGATGCATGAGCATGTGCCCGATTTCGTGGAGCACAATGTGTTCCCGGTGCAGGGGACTGGTGTGCCGCTCGTAGAAGATGTAGTCCTCGTCTGCGGTGACCAGCCATAGCCCGTAAGGGCCACCGGGGATGGGATCCCCCGGCAGGGGACGGACATGAAGGGGCCGGCCTCGCTGGAGGGCGAGGCGTTCGGTCAGGGCCTCGACGGAGAACGGCTGCGGCAACTGCAGCTCACGCAGCAGCCGCCGACACCGATATCGCAGTTGTCTCAACACAGCGAACCCATCCTCGTCGTCACGTGACAGGTTTCTGTCCCCACACGGTGATGAACACCGAACGGACATCGACAAACATAGGGTCGTCGAACAGGGCGACCATCTCGTCGCGCTCGGCCTGGGTGATGTCCCCGTCCTTGACCATGACGTCGCCGATCTGGCGGATGCTGGCGAGCGCGAACGCATCGTGCACCCCGCCCAGGCCCATGCAGTTGGGCCTGGTAGCAACACCCAACTGGTGCAGGCCGGCGTGCGCCATCAGGCCCGGGAGCCGGCGGGCCCATCGCATGTCCGAGCCTTGAGCTATCCACCGCTCATCTACCGCCCGGTAGAAACGTTGCAGCGGCGGATACGGCGACGTGTCCGCCGCGAACATGTAGGGCTCCCCCACCATCAGCCAACCCCCCGGGGCCAACCACTCCACGGCCTGGGCCAGAACTGTGTCCCGGGTCGGAACATGACACAGCAGGGACCGGGCATGGATGAGGTCGAAGGAACCCGCCGGAAACTCGTCGCGGCCCACATCGAACTGCCGGACCTCCAGGGTGCCGGGCCGCGCATGATCGAGGAACCGGACATCGATATCGGCGGCGACGACGTGTCCCTCACGGCACCGATCGGCCAACCAGTACGCGATCGAACCCGCTCCCGCGCCCAGATCCAGGCACCGCCACGACGCCTTCACCGGCAGTCCTTGGAGGATCTCCATTGTTTGGGGATCCGAGTCCCGCTCCAGTAAACGCAGCCGTTCACGCTCGGTCGGGAGATCCTTGCTCACCATCCCCTTGCTGTAGGGATCGGTAAGCCGCGCCGCCTGACTTCCCGGGGCTCCGGCCCGGTTCACGCCGCACCTCCACCTGCGGCACAGGCCCCAACCCGTTGAGCAACCCCGCCTCGCGCCACGCTCACACTCCCGACAGCTCTCGCGAACCCGGCTCCGCCGCAGGCATCACACCCGTGTCCTCACGTGTCCTCGGCAGTGGTCAGGTTCTTGATCAGGTTGGTGATCGCCATCAGACCCTGCTGGTCCAGCCGAGGGGCCCGGAGACAGATTTCCCGAATCCGGCTGTCCCGCATCGCTGCCACCAACTCGTACTCCGCCATGACCTGCGCCGTCATGCCCGCGTCGGTGAAGAACGTCACCGGCACCCCGAAGAACCCCGCCAGGGCCTCCAAGTGGTGCAGCGTGGGATTGTCCCGCTGTCCCCGGCATAGCTGATGAAGATAGCCGTGAGAGATGGACCGACCAGAGTGCTCACTGATCTCCCGAGCCAGCTGATCGAACGAAGGCCACTTCGGATACCCACGCGCATGCTCCGGGGAGTACTTGACGTACTGATCGATCAGATAGTTCAACCTGTCCGCGAACGACCTCGGGACACCCTCGGGCTCACGCTGTGTACCGGTGTCCACGGGCCTCTCCTCGACGCGCTGATCGTGGGTGCAGCGCCATCTGCCGCCACTAAATCATACGCAGAATAACCTATCTGTCCATAGTAGTTGACAAGGCGCAGGACGTGCGCTTGACTCAAGCTGTCATCCGCTGAGATGGATCAGATAGCTGGGAGAACCATCTCAGGTGGATGGCTTCGGGCTTCTTAACCTCCAACCGGACAGGAGTCTCAGGTGCCTAGGTGCCCAGCACCCCTCACCACGTCATCCGCGAGCCGATCCCGAGACCGGGGTCCTCACGGCCGGTGCACAGACCAGCTGCCCACGCAGGTCACGCCAACGAACAAACCACCCTCAAGATCGCCTCAATGCCGGTTTTACCCGTATTCGGTGGACCAGAGGTCCAGACTCCGCCAGCGACGGGGCTTGGCGCTGGTGTCATAACCCGGAGCCCGCCGCCCACACCGAGAGCACCAACCCGCCGCGCCCGCCTTCACCTGCATCCGCGCGACCAGCACCTCCTCGCCCCGCTCACTCGTCTCCAGCTCCACCGACTCGATCACCGTGTGCTCGACCCCCAGCACACACCGCCATACCCTCGCAGTACGCACGCCGTTCCCGTCGTCACCGTCTCTGACTCTGGCAAGCCAGAAACTCTCGACAGCACACGACATGCGCCCTTATCGATCATGAACAGGCACCCACGGGAACGTCAGCAGCGCCCTTACCTTACCAATCAAGGGCGAACTCGCGTAAGGTACGTCGATGGATTGGTCTCCAAATTACAAAACATATTGGCACGCTCGATACGAGCTTCCAGATGGCACGATAATAAACCCAGGGCGTCAGGGAAACGTTGAACGGACAAACTTTCGCGCTCAACTCCTTAGACAGCTTATCGCCCGCACAATTGGCAGCCTGAAAGATCGGACAGTGCTTGACCTCGGCTGCGCCGATGGCTATTTCAGTCGGCAGGCCATGCACATGGGGGCGACCTCAACTCACGGGATCGACATTAACCCAGAGGAAATTAGGAAGGCGAATTGGCTAAAGAAACAACTGCGCGAGGACGATAACATAACCTTCAAGGTGGGAGATATTAATGATAGGAATGTCGCACCAGCGCACGATGTGGTCCTATGCCTTGGGCTGCTCTATCATACATTCAATTACGCCGAAACGCTACTGCGATTGAGAAACCTGACCCGCGAGCTTCTTGTGGTCGACACCGATGTCATCCCTGTATCAGGTTCGTGGGCGAAACTAGAATTCGAGAGAGGACTGGCGTGGCAACGTGATTTGATGCCAGTGCTCGTGCTGACACCAAATGCGATCGATGATTTAGCCAGTGTAGCCGGGTTTGGCGACCCCAGGGCTGTTCCAGTGGGCCGTGATGCTCCTTCCGACTACGGGGCTGGGCGGAGAATAATGCGTGCATATACGTTGGCTAACGACGATGCGGGCGCTAACGTGAGGGCGGCGACCCGGAGGACAGACAATTTTATCACCCAGCCGTTCTCATGGCGATACAAATTGGGTACGCTGTTTTATAAGACTGCAAACCTGTTTATGCCTGTGGCTAATAAAGCATTCGATCGGTGGTGATGGATGCGACAGTCGGGGTGTTTGCCGACGCGCCTGCGGGTGCAGTTTGGAAACTACGTTGATCTATTTAAAGACCGTAATACCGCCTACTTCGTGATTGCAGCATTTGTGGGCAGGTTTCCGACATCGATGCGGGCAGTTAACCTTATTGTTTTTTTCAGTGAATATAGGAAATCATACACGCTTGGATCGATCGTTCTTGCCGTCTACTCTGTATGCTCTGCGATCGGTTCGCCGGTGCTCGGACGTCTGGTGGACCGTCTCGGGGAACGCACGGTTGTCCTACCTGCGGCGCTTCTTCACATTATGGCGATGTCAGGGCTAATAGTGCTCACCATATCCGGGGCAGGCTCAAGCATTGTCGCCTTGTGCTCGGCAACCGCTGGCGTCAGCGGACCGCGGCTGCCCTTGTTGGTCAGGGTACGGTGGGCACACCATCTGGGGGATCGGAACAAGATAGTTCGGGCGTACGCACTGGAAGGTGCCTTAGACGAAGCGGCTTGGATTCTGGGTCCGGCCGTGGCGTCGTTCACAGTCTCGGGGCTGGGCGCGGAAAGCTCGATGTGGATTTCGGTGATATGCGTTGTTGTTGGTACCGCAGCGTTTCTCCTTGCCGGACAATCAAATTCAATTATACTCACTAGAGGACGGGTTCGTTTTGACGCTAAAAGAGAAGTACCCACGAAGAATCTGGTGCTTTGGCACCTGATCGGTGTATTCGCGATGATTGGCGTCACACTTGGTAGCGTTGACGTTGGGCTGATTATCACCGCCATAAAGATCGAGAAGGTTTGGTTCGCGGGATCCTACCTAACGTGTTTCGCACTGGGGAGCATGTTGAGTGTTTTCGCGTTCGGGGCTGTCACGAAATCGCGATCAGCAGCGCGCACATTCCGATGCCTCGGAGTGTCGCTTGTCCCAGTGACGGCAACGCTATTGTTTGTTCCGGGAGGAACCCCGATGGCGGCGGCGAGCGCGCTCGTCGGTGCAGTGATAACACCGTTCATGTCTATCGGCTATACGTTAACAGAGCAAGTGTCGAACAGCGGGAGGAAGGCCGAGTCGCTGAGTTGGGCGGCAGGCGCTGTCGGGCTCGGCATCGCTGCCGGGTCCTGGCTGGCGGGCAGTGTATCTGAAAACCTGGGTGCGCACAATGCTTTGGTTATACCGCTGTGCTCCTGCTTTGTGACACTAATTCTGATAATGGTAGGATTGCGTTGTGACCATCGTGAAATTTGGAAACCGCGACGCTCCCGACGTGGACATGGAGGTGTTTCGATGACCGGAACGGTGCCCGCATGGACAGTAGCGGCGGCGGCGTGCAGCCTCGGGTGGACGTCGGTAGAAGCCCAGCCTTTGTCCGGTAGTGACGCCTCGCAGCCGGTCGTGCGGGTCCGGCGGGGGTCCGAGACGGCAGTACTCAAGCGTTATGAACCGGACGTTTTCGGTGTAGCACGGCTGATTGCTGGGTTGCCAGACGCCCCCTTCGCGCCCCTTCTCGGCGAGAGCCCGCACCATCTCGTACTTGCCTTCACCGACCTCGGCTCGGACAGCTTCTCGCAGCACATATCGAGTGATCCGAGCGGCCGACGGCAGGCGGCGATGTATTATGTCAAAGCACTGCTCCATGCGCAGTCAGCTCTGTCGGCGCTCGGTAAACCGCCACCGGTGCCGCCGGCCACGTCGCTCAACTCCTTTATCGGCTTTGACGCCCTGACACGAGTGGCACGAAGCGAAGAAACGCCCGCCCGTCAGCTTGCTGCCATCGCCGGCAACACTCGTGTTCAGCCGCCGCCTGCGAGCGTGGTGCGGGCAGCGAAAGAGGCCGACCACAAGCTAGCCTCGGAGCTCGCTAGTCATCAGGCTCACCGCCGCTGGATTTTGCAAGACAGCAACCCGTCGAACCTCATTCTCGCTCCCGACGGCAGGCCGAGGTGGGTGGACGTGCTGGCGATCCCTGGACTACCGGAGACCAATCTACTTACGCTGCCCGGCGCTCATTTTCGGCTCGACGAAGGTGAAATGCTCGAGGTGGTTCGTAATACTCGATGGCGTATAGAGCCGGAGTTGCTCCGGACACTCAACGGGCTGTATTCGATATTTACGCTCTGCGATACCTGCCTCGGACTGGTCGATGGTAGCCGCGATGGCCTGGTCCATTCCGGCATGAGCTACCAAGAGAGCGAAGCTTTCTCGCTTTCGCTGGCATCCGAATACCTCGCCAGCGGGATCGCCCCCGCTACCGGCTATCTGCCGTTCGTCGAATGGCTCACCACGAGCGACAGTCTACCACCAGGAACTCCGGCTCGGCAGTGATGCACGGTGGTGATTGGACACGTGCTCCTTCGTATCTTTGGTTCGTTATCTCGAGTTCCTCATCGCGTACTCCCGCGTAATGGAGCACCGACTCCGGAGACCTCCGATCACCGTAGGTGTCAAGCTGCGACCGGTTCACCTCCCGCGACGCCTACGCCCGCCCAAGCCGACGCCCACAACACGATCACCATCCAGGCTGCGGAAAGCCAGTCACGAGTGCACGGTTTGCGCCCGCCAGAGGTTTCGCACACAGTCCTGCCAGGAGGTTAGCGTCAGACCGAACGAGGTCCACGAGGTTTTCCGCAGTGGAGTGGACTGGGTCAGCCACGTGGGTGCTTCAGTCATGTTGCGACGCAGGGCCGCGAGTCTTGCCACCCGCGCTACGGTACCGGCATCAACGACGCGTATTGGTGTGATCGCTAACGACGACGCAAGCTCATAAAGCTGTTCCTGTGTTGGGCAGCCTACCACGAGGTCGACGCAGCCGGACAGGTCGGCATGTCCGTATAGGTCACGGCTGGCCAGCAACGTCGCAGCGTTGGCCACATCGGACAGCGCAACGATCGGCACCGGCTGGTCACCCACAATAACTTGGCGCCCGGATGGTGGCCATAACTTCCGGTAGGCGACTTCGTCCTCCGGATCAATCACCCAGCCCAGTCGCAGAATGGTCACTTCGATGGGAACAGTGTCGGTGAGAACTTGTTCGGCGAGACGTTTCGATCGAACATAGGCTCCTGCGCAGCCATCGGTATCCCTACCCATGACGGCGGTCGAACTTAAATATACGAACCGACGCGCGTTCACGTACGCTGCGGCCAACGCGGTACGCAACGCCGCGATTGCGTTGATCTCAAACACGGCTAGCTCGTGGATTGTCTCTACTGCCTCGTGATAGGCACCTGCGCAGTAGATAACCACCTCGACGTCATCAAGATCCGCCGCCAACTGTGCCGGGTCGGTTAGCCGAAGTGGCCTCACCGGGAAAGGAGTCGTACGCCGATTCGGTCGGTCCGGGTCGCGGGCCAATCCCACCACATGATGTCCTCGCTTGATCAATGCCGTACCGGCTGCGGCGCCGATGCGACCCTGCGCACCGATGAGTGCTACTTCTGGCTTCATCGCACACCTTCATTCGAGTTGCCACGCTGCGAGTTATAGAGCCTCGCCCGCTCCTCGTGTCGGGCCACCCAGCCGGCGTGCCAGCCCAACCGCCGGACTGCCTGGTACAGCGCCACTGCCCAGTTTGGGTCCGCCGGATCGGTGGCTTGGGCGATCTCGTCCAGGTGCTTCCACGCGGCGGACAGTACGTCGGCCGGCGGCGGCAACAGCAGGTGTGCGTGTTCGGGAACAAGGCGCAACACGTCACGGCGTGGGATGGCCCGCAGGTCGTCGACCAGGTTGGCGGCAATACGCCGGTACTTGTGCAACTCGACCGACCAGGAGTGCGGCGGGTCGTGGGACAGGATCTCATGGTGACAGCCCACGACTTTAGCTCCGGCGGCTCGCGCCGACCTGCCGAAGACGGCGTCGCTGCCGAATCTCAGCCTGGTGTCGAACAGCCCATTGTTAAAGACGTCGGCCCGCACTGCGGCCGCCCGGGTGTCCATTGTGGCGATCGGAGCACCGCAGCACAGGCTGCCCCCCGCCCATTCAGCGAGGCGTTCGCGGTAGTCTAGGTTCGCACCAAGGGCAAACGGTGAGACCGGCCGTGGTGCGGCTACTGTCGTCACTACGTCGACCGACCGGAGTAGGTCGAGCAGATGTGTCGGCCAGTTCCCCTGCGGCTGGCAATCCGCATCGGTGAACAGGATTGCGTCGTGTCCCTGCCGCAGAGCCGTAGCCACCCCAGCATTACGCGCGGCGTAGGAACCCACTGTCGCGCACTCGATTATCTCGGCGATACCATCCTTGCTGACGGCATTCCGAACCTCGTGCACCATACCGTTGTCGACCACGATCATCCCGGCTCCGGCGCGAAGCGCCGCAATGCCGATCGCCCGCAGATTGTCTGCTGTATGCAGGTCGCCACCACGGACCGGTACCACGGTCACCGCTTTCACAACTACCCCTGTCACAGGTGGTTTGTCGTTGGTACGATCGCCCACACAGGGCCTATCATGCGAGTATCTCTATTGAAACACCACGGCTGTTCGCTCGGCACACAGACGGCAGTTGGGACTCGTGCCAGTTGAACGGCACACAGACCACGTTGAGGCGGGGTTCTCTCCGAGCGAGGCCTACCCAGCCAAGATGGTTACCGTCGTCACAGTGACGCACTACCATGAGCAATTCAGTGTCACCGCCCAAGGTGCCCAGCTCGCCGCGCAACCACCGGTCGTCGAGCACACCGTCGGCAGCCACCCGCACCACCGTGCGAGCGTACTGCAGCGGGGGCAGGTCTCGATTTCCCCAGTACCAAGGACCGATACCCCACTTGCGCTCGAACAACTGCCTATTGCGGATATGCAGCATGCCGTTGACCCGCGGCGTGTACGACGCATGCGGTTCATTGTGGTTGACAACCACATCGGTGTTCACCGCGAATCCCATTCCGGCGCGAGCGGCGCGTTCGCACCAGTCCTCAATTTCAATCACGCCGCGACCGTATCGCTCGTCCAGGAGTCCTACCTGGTCGAATATCCAACGCGGCGCCATGAGACAAAATCCGTATACGACCGGCACCTGCTTAATTCCCTGGCCGCTGTGCTCCATCGACTGGTTCCACGGCATACCATCGGAAACCGGCCCAGCTGCGGCTACTCCGGGCTCATGCAACGCCCGCAGAAGTGCGTGCCGCCATCCGCTAGTTACCTGCGCATCGCTGTTGATGAGGCAGATATACCTGCCGGACGCCAGGCTGGTCGCTTCGTTCACTCCGACGACGAACCCGTGGTTGGTGTCATTGAATCGGCGCACTAGCCCGCCGAACAGCCGTTCATGCGAAGCCAACCAGGAGTCGAACTCACATTTCGTCCGATCGGTCGAATTATTATCAATCCAGACCAGTTCGACATCAGAATAGCCATCGGCGTCAGCGCTCAGGGAGTCTAGGAGGCGGATGGTGCAATCCCATCTGTTGAACGTCAGGAGCACAAGAGAGACAGTGATGTCACAGCGGTTCATGCGTCTTTCCCGCCACTCGCAAACGGATTTTGTCCATAAAACTGTTCCGGACTATACGATCTCCTATTCGGTGTGCCCGGAAGGCCGCGGTGGCCCATGCGCGAGCGAGCCGGATCTCCTTCTGAGACATGTTGTCGCAGGTACGGTATCGGAAGTCGTTAGTCAGCGGCACGAAATCGTGCACGGTGGCACTTTCAGAGTTGCCAAACTTCTCTCCAGGTAGGGGGGCGTACGCGTTGAACTGCGCCGCGTCCAAATCGAGTTCGATCGCCATTGCCAGAGTAGCCAGCAGCTTCTCCCAGGAGTCATCTGGCAGACCTATTATGAATAAGCCACGTACTCGTAACCCGGCGCGGCGCACCATCATGATCAACTCAGTCAGGTTCGCTAGTACCCGGCGGCGGGCGCGGCGGAGCACAGCGGGGTCCGCTGACTCGATACCAACAATCACCTCGCTCGCCCCACCATCGTGCATCGCCGCCAGCAGCCTCGGTGTGAAGCGGTCTAGGTTTCCCTCCACCGACCAACTCAGTGCGCCACGACCGGCGCGCTCCAACACGCTCGCGACCTCGATCGCGTGGTGATTGTCCGAAGCAAAATCCTGGTCGCGGAACTGAACCTCGCGCACCCCGAGTTCGACCAACTTGCGGACGTCGGTCTCGAGCGAAGCCGGGTCTCGTCCCGACCATCGCCCCAGGGTGCGGATGTAGGGACAGTACAGGCAGGTACGGTTACAGCCGCGGCTGGCTTGCAGGTGCACTCGGATGGCTCCGTGCGTCATTTGATAGCGGGAAAGTGGAAAGAGCTCATAAGCATTTCCGATGGCAATTTCATCGATGGAGAATAATGAAGCAACTGCGGTCGGCGCGTCGCCCCTGATGGCGGGCCAGTAAGGGCTGTCTGGCAAGTGCTCTACGGTTGCGCCGTAGATTGCTACGGGAGCATAGGGGTCCTCGGCGGCCAACACACGCACGAACTCAAGATCGGCCTGCCAGCTAGGAAGTTGAACTTTTACCAGCCGGACCTGCGCCCCGGCAGGTTGATAAGGTCGTTGGGTCGCATTGAGGTCTTGAACGATTACTCTCCTGCCGGTGGCACGAAGCACTGCCGCCGTGGTCACTGCGGTCAAGTCAGGTCGTGGTGTATCTGGGTACACCGCCCCCAGGTCGCCAGCCATGTCTCCGTGTATCACCGCACCGTGGAACGGGCGAACCAATTCGACCGTGTCCGCTTTGAGCAACGCATCTCGGGCGCCGTCGTCTACTGTGGGCCGTTGTACGAGCACTCCGGAGGCGGTATGCGCGGCCAATTCCTGGAATCCGCCGACAGTTGGCCGGTTTTTACGATAAGGCATCGTCCGAATTCCCTTCCATCGACGTGATCAGTCCGTCTTGGACATTTCCTTGGTGAGCAGAACGCACAGGTTATCGGTCGAGTCGAACACCGCATCGTTGAGGGAGGTGTCCGGTATTTCGAGTCCAAAATGCTCTTCCAGACGCACCACCAGTTCGACCAGTGCGATGGAATCGAGCGAGCGCAGTGTCTCGTCGGTGGGCGGGCCGTCGCTTACCTCCGCGACGATCTCTCTCACACCGGCCAGCACGCCATCGAAGCTGGATGACCGAACGGCGTCGATATCCTGGGTATCACTCACTGTATCCTCCATTTTCATTGGTCCGCATCACCAAGGAAAGCGGCCACGGTACGGCGGAGCACGTTGGGACAGTCCAGGAACGGGTAATGCCCGCCCGGTACTGATTCGACTCGCACAGGGGCGTAGCTGGAGGCGGTGTCCAGCTGTTTGGGTTCTACCAGCGGGTCGTCCGTGCCGATGATGACCATCACCGGTGCCCGGGCCATCGCCAAACCGCCGTAGAGATCGAACATCGATGGCTCCCGCCGCAACTGTTGCCATACCGTCGCGTAGCTGGCCACGCCCATCATGAGGTGCTTGCTGCGCGATCGGTCACTGCCAAGGCCGAGCGGGATCGCATAGTCCTCCAGGTAGCGTCGATACCACTGCTCTGGATCAAGACCGTTTCGGCGCCAGCGGCGCAGCTGGGCAGTGTCCTCGGACCATTGCCTGCGCGCTCGCCCGACGGGTGGAGGGCTGATCAGGACCAGGCCAGCGAGCTCATGGCAGCTCGCCGCCGCAATAGCAATTTGGGCACCCCACGAATGACCGATGAGGACGTCATCCGCATGCAGTGCACCAGCGACCGCGTCGACGACGGCTTTGGTGTCTGGTGGCACCGAGCCGTACCCGTGGCCCGGGTACTCGACCAGCTGTACGCAGCCAAGATCAACGAGTACCCCATGCAGATTCCGGATGATCTGGTGCCCGAGGCCTGGGCCGGGTGGCAGGCAGATGAGCCGAGGCAGGTTGCCATCGCCGCTAGAGCAGGCGCGTAGGCCACCGAGAGCGATCAGAGCCGACGGATCGTCGGCGCAGTGGCAGCGAACTAGGGCTGGAGGCGCAACGGAGCTCGCCGATGCCCGTTTCCGTAGTGTCGTCGGCGTGGGCGGTGCGAAGACCTCCCGCAGCCCGTTGAGCGAGTTACGCTTGGTAGTGACGGTTAACGACACGTCCGGCAACGTGCGAGCAAGGCGTTGGCGGAGCTGTGCCCGTCGGGTGACCCCGGCTGCGACCTGCACGACCACTTGGTCCCGACCAGCACAGACCCGAAATGGTTCGCCGAAATCGAGCAGGATCGGAATCAACGTCGACATAACATCGCGGCCGGCTAACGGCGTTCCTGCAGTGAGAATCTGCCGGCCTACGACGGCTTTCAGGGCAAGAAGTGAACCGTGCTCGTCACACCGGCCTGCGACCAGATCACCAGTCCGGTAACGGATGAGCGGCATTACCTTGTTGGTGAGGTCGGTGACGACCAACTCGCCGAGGAACAGGTCGCCGTACCGCTGCCTATCAAGGATCTCGCAGCGGACAAGATCATCATGTATTTCCCAGTCGTTTTCATCAACACGTTGCCAGGCGATATCGCCGATCTCAGACAGTCCGTAGACATCCCCGTATGTCGTGGCCTTCCATCGGTGCAGGTCGGGCGGGCGCTGCTCGTAGGAAGTCACTAGGACCTCGGAGCGCCACTCCCAGCCACTGGGATGCAGGTACTCCAGCACATGCGGATTGGCGACTACAACCTGGCATGGCAACTCGGGCTCATTGTCGGTCGGATGCCGTTGGTGCACCACATGCCCGCCCGCAAGGTCACGCAGCGGACCTCCCCCGAACACCCTTAACCGGTACGCTCGGGGCACGAGCAATCTCACGGTGCTGGGTTGGTCGACACCGAACGAGCGCCAGTGCCGCAACCAGCGCACGATCTGGTTGTATTCATGGCGAGGACCCAGTGCGGTGCGCAACGGCGTGTTGGTGGATCCACTTGTGCGGTTCCAGCGGGCCGGGGTGCCACCTACGGCCAAGCGCTCGGCGCTGGTGCGTAGCTCGGTCTTCGACAGTGGCGGGAAAGCCGCCAGGCCGCGCTCCTCTACCATGCGTGGGGAAATTGGGGCGTATGCAGGAACCTGGGTGCGGGCGTAGTCCAACATCTCCGCAAGCCGCTGTGTTCCCAGTTCCCAGCGCCGCGACCGAGATAGGCCTGCTTCTCGATACAATTGCACTGCGGGCAGCTCTGCCAGAACGCTAGCGTAGCGGGCTTCCGGCACGAAACGGTAGACGCGCGATGAGCCGGCGCGGAATATCGTGACAGCCATTTACGACCTCGTGGCGGGGCTCGATGGGATGCGCTTCCCGGCCACCGTGAGGGCTGGTGCTGGCGCAAACGTCACATCGGGTGCGGGTAGAAACGGGAACCGTTTCCGCACCAAGCCACGAATCGCGGCTCGGGCGTTACGGTCACCGTCCATAGTGGCGGATTCCAGGGCGCCAGTCACGGTGACCCGCCATCCTTGCCTCAGCGGGGTTACTGACGCGAGGATCCCGTGGTCTCGCAGTTGCGCTTCGACCAGATCTGTTTGTACCCCGGTGCCGGCCACCGCGAAGGTGGCGTCCCGACGGCCCTGTAGCAGGAACCGCCCCCTGCTGTCCACGACTGCCCGGTCTCCGGTGGAGATTCTGCCGCTTGCGACGGCTCGCGGCCCGCTGCCGTCCAGCACGGCCAGCGCGGCATAGGGGCTCGACACGATCAATTCACCTGCGATGATCGATACAGAAACGCCGGACAGCAGGGTGGGCAGCTCTCCTGTCCGGTAGTCTTCAGCTACCTTGTCCACCGCCACCCGTGGTCCCGCCTCGGCAAGCCCGTAAGCAATCCAGACGTCGGTCGTGGGCCACCGGCTCCGCAACGCCCGTACGAACCCAGAACTGATCAGATCACCGGACAACACGAGCTGCTGCGGTGCTGGCATGGAGGTACGTAACAACCGCTCGGCCACAGCCCCCGTGCAGCGAAGACTGGCGTCGGTCAGGTCCATCCGCCCCGCGGACCGCGTGAACAATTCGGGCGCGGCGTGGGAAGGATGCCAAAACCAGCTGCCGGAAAACAGACTGCCCAGTGCATCAGCGACAAACCCTGCCGAATATGCGATACTCCGTAAGGAGACCACAATTCGCGGTGACGACGAGGGGTTGGCGCCGTGCCGCGCGGCAACTTCTCGGGCACAATTCAGGCACCGCGCTACGTCGAGAATGACGACCTTACCAGTACCGGACGTGCCGGACGAGCACACGCCGATCAGCGTCGACTGTGGGTACCGATCGCCGATAATGGACCAGAGCGCTCGGCACGCGGTGGCCGGCTCGGCCAGCAAGGTGCGCAGCCAGGTGGGTATAGCTACCCGAGAAGGCCACAACAACGGTAGCTGACCTGCGGAACTTAGCGCCAGCGCATCGGCGAGCACAGCTGCTGCCCCGTCCCGGTCCAGGACCAGGACGATCTCATACTGCTCGTCGGAGTCCTTCAGCGCATGGGTCAGGTCCTCTCCACTGAGCCAGCCAGTCTCCACCCGTATCCACGGTGTCTTGCGCGCCGCAACCGCGTCCAACAGCGCATTTACCACTACAGCCTCCTCGTCGGCAGGATCGATGAAACTCGGGTCACCCGGTCACCGTGCAACGCAGCGGGTACTCGAAAATGCTTTCGAAGTTCACGATCTGTGTCCGGACCTCGATGGCATCCGGGTGATCCGCGCGGAGTTTGACGGTGATGTCGCGTAACGCGTCCTCAGCGAACAAGGCGCGTCGATGGACTGCGGCTACCACGTCGGCTTCACAGCGGCGCTTGTGCAATTCCCGGACCGGACCGCTCGCCGCCTCTTCGCCCATTGCGAGGAGGCCATCGACAGTCTGACCAGAGGCCACCTCGGTGCTGCCTGACAACAGGATCTCCAGCTCACACAACTGGTTGTGTGAGGGATAGCAGAATGCATTGGCTAAGTCGTCGCGATCGTGTGCGATCACAGCCTGCGCCTGTGGGCAAGCAAGACAGACCTTGAACGCCCCGCCCCATCGGATCCTCGGTTCCTGCTTCGCAGCCGCGTACATCTCGCAGATTTCTTCGATCGGTTTTAGGCCCCCCTCGACTGGCACCGTCATCGATGCTCGGCAACTGATGCGCCATGAGGCTGCTGTGGGCGTTAACCGGCGCAGACCATCAAAGACCATCTTGACATAGTGGCGCAAGTCGTGAGGTGCGGCTGGCGTTTTCGTGCACTCGATCAGCCGAGACATGTGCGCTCCGCGTTGCTCGGCTCGCAAACCGATAGTGATCTCCATGACAGCCATTGCGGGCCGGTCAGCTTGAGTGAGTGAAATAAAACGTTTGACACCAACGTGGCCTACCGACTCCACCGGGAATGGAACTTTCGGCGTCTCCGAATGCAGGTCGGGCAGGTCCACAAGAACACTCACCATTTTTCCATCCTCTCAACTCGTCGTAAGACCGCGAAGAAGCATCAACTGACGTGTCCGCTGGTCAATTTCATGTAATATTGCCCGACCTCCAGCGGCACTTTACTCGTCACAGTCGACTTCGCTGTGGCCTGGTAACGGCTCATTGGCACGACCCGGAAATCAAAGCTGACACGGGTTACCCCGGTGTCGTTCGACTGGTTCCCATGACGTAAGTTGATAGCATCGAACTGTAGAATCTGACCTGGATGGAGCTCTATTGGATGGAAGTCACCTCGATCATA
Organism: Pseudonocardiales bacterium; assembly: GCA_019244165.1. Lineage (GTDB taxonomy): Bacteria > Actinomycetota > Actinomycetes > Mycobacteriales > Pseudonocardiaceae. The sequence goes on from JAFATA010000055.1 coordinate 34,621, forward strand.
TTCGCTTTCGATCCATATCGTGTTCGTCGCGAAAGCCGGACTCAATGGCAACCAGAAGTTGACTGTACTGCGCTGATGATTATACTCTGAGTCCCGGTGATATCGGGAGACCGCGGTGCTCGCCGGGAAGCTCACTCGAAACGTCGGTACCCGCTGCACATAAATGGACTCCGAAAACAGGGGGGCTATCTCCTCGCGGAGAAACTCAAGATACTCCGGCGATATTTCTTCAAACGCATCATAGAACTGTCGATGCGCTTGGGAGTCTTGGTCTGAGACGCGCTCATCCGGGGGTTTGATCCGCTCGTGCAAGAAGGGAAGGTCCGGAACATCGAGAATCTTGCCGATCAGCCTCGGAAAGTCATACAACTCCAGCGGGTAATGACGAATGATCATCCGGTCATGTCCATTGTCTGGAAGCCTCGAGATAATTTCAGTAGTACTCATCGAAAAATAGTACGGTGTCGACTTGTAGTGCACCAGAGAGTGCATCCAGAGCGATCTTCGTCGATGTGTAAAGGTCACAGTCGACGCCACGCAACGTTACGTCGCGTCCCAGCCGCGAAGCCATCCGGCAGATGCGTTTCGTAGTGGCACCACTGCCCACTCCCAGCTCGACCCAGGTTGTGAGCGTGGGCTTGACACGGTTAATAGTCGCCTCAAGCAACTCGTCGTAGTTGTCGTATGCAGGAGTTGTGACAAACTCTTCGGACTCGAACCTCTCGGCCTGAATCGCATTGAGCACGTCCCGACGAAAGTCCCGGCTTTTGTCATGCAAGTCGGGATATTGTCGAACAAGTCGTACAGCGCCCTCGTAGAAAGTTGATCCGGTTAGAATCTGACTCAACTCCCCACCGAAAGGACCAAGATCCAATTTTCTTCCTTACCCATAGGCCCCCACGTCATTCAACGCCATTCCGTTAGGGGGCGTAAAGAGCCAAATGGGTGATAATTTGTGGCTGCACATGCATCGTTTTTTGCATTAACACCGATCATCGAGTGCCCCCCAGCTGGAGATGATCCGTTATAGGTGATCTTGATTTCAACTGGTCGTCGCTTACCAGCGTAACCCCGGTCCGGGTAGCTGACAGGCGGCCCCAGTAACAGGTTGGCGGATCGGTCCGGCGACGTACCGGGTCGATGCCCAGCGAGCGCATGGGCAGCATTACACGCTGATGCACGTGCAGCGCCCAAACTGATGTGACTCGTAAGCACGATTATCGCCGCCCCGTCAGCTCCTGGAAACGTTTTCAACAGCCCACGTGGTACCTGGCCTAGTACTATCGACACTATGTGGCGCAGTAGTACTATCGACACTATGTGGCGCAGTAGCCGACCGCGCCAGTGCCCAAACATCACGCCCCGTTGATGGTGCTCAGCTTCCGGCCATCGCCGGTGAACCGCCAGAGCACGGCGTTTGCAGCGCCGATGTTCGCTGGGGCCGCCACCGAGTCCATCTTGCCTAAACCACGCATCGTGAGGAGGCGACCAAGCGGTTCTTGACTGGCCTGCCCTTGGTGCCGCGGACAGCTGGATCTGGCCGCTCACGGCGCCGACAAACACGCCACACGCCGCCAGCGACGACGCGCGGCGGCACAGTCGAGGGGTTTGGCAAGTGGGGCCTGGCGAGACATAAGCTGTGGGCCCCCGGTGCCCTGGTTATTCTGGTGGGGAGTCCGGGGTCCCGGCTCGTCAGTGATGGTTGCTGCACTGATGACGCGTGCGGGCTATTCGGCCCAGGCTTCGGTAGCGGCTAGCTGTCGCCAGCGGGTCTGCACGCGGTCCTCATCGGCGATCTCCCACCGCTCGGTCATCTCAGCCAGCCACCGCGCCTGAGAGATCATCTGCTGGTGACGTACTGACCACGCGGGTCGGCGGCCGTATGCGCTGAAGAACCCGTCGAGCGTGTTGACATGCTCGGCGTGGTAGGAGCGTACGATCCATTCGCACCAGGCCAAGTCCTCCACCGGGTCGCCCGGGTGTGCCCATTCCCAGTCCAGCACGGCAATGACCGTGAGTGTCCGGGTCGAGCAGGAGGTTGTTCGGCCCATAGTCACCGTGTACAAGTACCGCGCCAGCGGATGCGGGTTCGTGGTCGGACACGGTGGTCACGTCGATCGCGTGGATGCGGCGCAACGTATGTCCGCAGGCCTGTAGTACCTGCGCTGCGCGCCCACCGCGCAGCAGGTCCTGCCCATGCTCGCCGTCAATAAACTGTAGGCGCAGAACATCCTGCTCGTTCGAACAGCCCCGCGACCACTTTCAGCGACTTGTCCCGGGCCTTGCGGATCTGCCGCAGCCGCCGGCCGATCGTGCGCGCTTCGTTACCAGCATCCACCGAGACCACTCCCCTCGCCGAGGTGATCTGATCTTCCCCGCCGATGCCCCCGGAAGCCACCCCGGGGCGCTGCACCTCGACGAAGGGGGTAACCGAACAGGCTGCGCAGCGCCCTTGTTTCTCGCTGCCCGCCCCGACGCCCGGTCCTGAAGGCAGCGTCCATCACCACATCCCTTGACCTGGGAGGTACGGGGTCAGTTCAGTGCGCAACCGGGGTGGCTAGCATGCCGGCCCATGGCACGGGAATACGACGTCGCGCTGCTCGAGTCGGTCGCTCTGCGCCGCAACCGGATCCGCGAGTCGTTGCTCTGGGGACGGCAGCGCCGGGCGCGGGCCATGGTGGACAACCTCACGCGCTTGGGCTTGGGTGTGGTGCTCGCCGCGGTGGCCTGCGCCGGGTGTGTCGGATGGTCCTTCGTGCAGCACACCATGATCGCCCAGCAGCGTCATCAGAGCACGGTCACGGTGCCGCGATGACGTCGGCGGCCCCCCAGACATCGACGCAGACACCGACGCAGGCACCCGTGGCAGCCCGGGCACCGGCGACGGGCCGCCTGGCCCGCGTCACCCTGCTCGCACCCCGCTGCCGGGCGGATCTGGTGCTCCCCGCCGAGGAGCCGGTCGGAGTGCTGCTGCCCGAGATCCTCACCCTGGTCGGGCTCGGCCCCACGGGCAGCCCGCGCGGCTACCAGATGAGCACTCTCACCGGCCGGGTCCTGGAACCCAGCGTGAGCCTGCGCGCAGCCGGCGTCGCCGACGGTGCCCTGCTGCGGGTCGATCCGCTGAGCGAGGCGCCCCCGGCGGCGGTCCTGACCGACGTATCCGACGAGCTGGCCGACGACCTGTCCCGGCGCCGCGGGCGGTGGGGGAAACCGGCCCGGCAATGGACCGCGACGGTGACCGTCACGCTGGCCGTGCTGTTGGCCGCGCTGCTGGCCGCCCCGCACCTGCCGGCTGCGGCGCTGACCCTGCTGGGGCTGCTGCTACTGCTCGGTGGGGCCACGATCGCGCTGTTCGGGCCCGCGGACCTGGGGGTCACGACGCTGCTGGCCGGCACGGCGGTCGCGATGGCGGCCGTCCCCTGTTGGACGGGGAGTTGGCCGGGGCGCTGCGTGCTGTGGACCCTCGGGGGCGCGGTGTGCGTGCTGGTGCTAGGTGTGGTGAGCGGGCACCACCGGGTCGGCGCGTTCGGCTCGGGCAGCCTGGTGGTGGCGCTGGTGCTCTGGGGCGGGCTGCCTGCGCTCGGCCTGCCCCCCGACACCACCGCGACGATCATGGCGGTGGTGTCGGTCGCCGCGCTCGGGCTGCTGCCCCGGCTGGCGTTGCTGGCCTCCGGCCTGGCCAGGCTGGACGACCGGTGCCTCACCGGCCAGCCGGTACCCAGGGTCGCCGCGGCGGCCGCGGTGGACGCCGCGCACCGGGGGCTCGCGGTGGCCTGCGTGGCCGCGGCGAGCTCCGGGGCGCTGGCCGGCTGGGCGCTCGCCCAGCACGGCACCGGCTGGACGATCACGCTGGCCTGCCTGCTCACGCTCGCGATGCTGCTGCGCGTGCGGGCCTACCCGCTGACCGTCGAGGTCGTCAGCCTCCTCGCCGCCTCGCTGCTGGTCATCGCCAGCCTGGCGCACCGGTTGCTGCAGCTGCACCCGGCCCGCTGGGAGGGCGCCGTCGCCCTCATGCTGGCGGTGGCCCTCACCGGACTGGTGGTGCTCGGTTACCAGCCGCAACCGCACGTGCGGGTCCGGGCCCGGCAGCTCGCCGACCGGCTGGAAGGCGTGGTCGTCGTGGCCCTCATCCCGGTGGCAGTCGGGGCCTGTGGGGTGTTCTCCACGTTAGGGCATACCTTCTGAATATCCTTCTGGGCCGATGACGACGCGAGTGGTGCACCGACCGGCCAGGACGGTGGATCCGCTGCCGCCCCAGCAGCCGCTGGCGATCAGCCCCCCGCCGCTGCTGCCCGAGGGCAAGGCCACCTCCGGGATACCCAGCTTGATCCCGCTCGCCGGCTCCGCGGCGGGCATGAGCATGATGATGTTCCTGCGGGGCCCGGGCTTCGCCGGGTGGGGTGCTGTGATCATGGTGGTTACGCTGGTCGGGGCCGGCGTCTTGCAGCTCACCCAGCGCGGTCAGGCCACCCGCAGGCGCAAGGCCCAGCGCGAGCGCTACCTGGACTACCTGGAGGACCTGCGCGAGGAACTGCTGCACCAGGAACAGGAGTTCCGGCAGCGCTGCGGGCACCGCGACCCTCCGGTGAGCGCCCTGCTCGACATCGTCCGGGACCCGGCTCGGTTGTGGGAGCGCCGCCGGGCGGACGCCGACTTCCTGTGCCTGCGGATCGGCACCGGGGCCCTGCCGCTGCGCCAGCTCCAGCTGTCTGACCAGGGCACGTTGGCCAACCCGACCGACCCGTTCATGCAGTCCGAGGCCACCGCGGTGATCCGGCGCTTCAGGGCAACTCCGGGGCTGCCGTTGCGGGTGGCGCTGGATCGGGCCGGTGAGGTCAGCGTCATCGGCGCCCAGCGCGCCGAGGTGCTAGGCGTCGCCCGCGCGATCCTCGCGCAGCTCGCCGCGCTGCACGCACCGGACGACGTGACGGTGGCCGTGCTCGCCGACCCGGAGTTCGAGGACGACTGGGCCTGGACCCGGTGGCTGCCGCACGTGTTGGACCGCGAGCGGCTCGGCCCGGCAGGACCGACCCCGCGGCTGGTCGGCGACCCGCACACGCTGGCCGCCCTGCTCGCCGAGGACCTCGCCGAGCGCGCCAGGAGCGCGGCGAAGTCCTCCCGGCACGGGGCTGGCAGCGAGGAGGCCCGCACCCGGCAGCGGCTGCTGGTGATCGACGACGCGCACGGCCGCCTGCCGCGGCAGCTGGCCACCCCGGATGCGGCCCTCGGGCTGCCCAGCCTGGGCATCACCGTGGTGCACCTGCTCGCCGACCAGCTGCACGAACCGGGTGAGGTCTCGCGGCGGATCACGGTTGCGGGCACCGCGGTGGCCGTGCAGGACCTCAAGGCGACACCACCGGTGAGCGTGCACGGCACCGTCGATGCCGCCGGCACACCGTGGGTGGAGGGCCTGGCCCGCCAGATCGCGCCGCTGCGGCTGTCCCCGGACTGCTACGACGACGGCTCGGGCACCCCCCCGGCGGACTTCACCGCGCTGCTGGGGATCACCGAGCCCACCCGGCTGGAGCTGAGCCGGTTGTGGCGGCCCCGCAGCGAACGGGACTTCCTGCGGGTCCCGCTGGGCGTCGATGCCGCGGGCCACCCGGTGCTGCTGGATCTCAAGGAGCCCGCGCAGCTCGGCATGGGACCGCACGGGTTGTGCGTGGGGGCCACCGGGTCGGGCAAGAGCGAGCTGCTGCGCACCCTGGTGCTCGCCCTGGTCGCCTGCCACCCCCCGGAGCAGCTGTCCCTGGTGCTGGTGGACTACAAGGGCGGCGCCACCTTCGCCCCGTTCGAGCCCCTGCCGCACGTCGCCGGCCTGATCACCAACCTGGCCTCGGACACCTCCCTGGTGGAGCGGATGTACACCAGCCTGGACGGTGAGGTCCTGCGCCGCCAGCAACTCCTGGCCGATGCCGGCAAGCTCACCGACATCGGTGCGTACACCCTGCGCCGGACACAGCAGCCCGAGCTGCCGCCCCTGCGGTACCTCCTGGTGATCATCGACGAGTTCGGTGAGCTGCTCGCCGCCAAGCCCGAGCTCGTCGAGCTGTTCCTGCGGATCGGCCGGATCGGCCGCTCCATCGGGGTGCACCTGCTGCTGTCCAGCCAGCGCGTCGAGCAAGGCAAGATGCGCGGCCTGGAGGCCTACCTGTCCTACCGCATCGGGTTGCGCACCCTCTCGGAGACGGAGTCGCGCACCGTGCTGGACACCCCCGACGCGTTTTGCCTGCCCTCCGCGCCAGGAAACGGCTACCTCAAGGTGGACGTCACCGTCTATGAGAAGTTCAAGGCGGCCTACGTGTCCGGCCCGCTGCCCGATGGCAGCGAACCCGAGGCGGCGCCGGTGATCGGGCCGCTGGTCAAGCCGATGCCCCGGTTCGGCCGCCCACCCGGGGTGAGCGGGCGCGACCAGGACCGCGGCGCGCCCAGAGCGCGGGCGGGGCGCCCGACGCTGCTGTGCACCATGGTGGACCAGATCGCCCGCAGCGGGCGGGGCGTGCCGCCGGTCTGGCTGCCACCGTTGCCGGCGGCGCTGACGCTGGACCAGGTTTCGGGTGGCTTCGACATCACCCCACGCGGGGTACGCCTGCGCCTGGCGGCGTCCTGTCAGCCCGGGCTGCACGTCCCCCTCGGTCTGCTCGATGACCCCGCACGGCAATGGCAGGGCCCGTGGCTGGTCGACTTGTCCCGGGCGGGCGGCAACCTGCTGGTGCTGGGCGGCCCGGGCACCGGCAAGACCACCGCGTTGCGTACTCTCGCGCTGGGCCTGGCCACCACGAAGACCCCGACCGACGTCGGGATCTACGCCATCGATCTGCTCGGCAGCGGCCTGCGCCCCCTGTCCGGCCTGCCGCATGTCGGCGGGGTGGCCAGCCGGGAGGACCGGGAGCGCATCCGCCGCACCATCGACGAGGTGCACGGCATGCTGGCGCAGCGCGAGCTGCTGTTCGCCCGCCACGGGCTGGACACGGTCGCTGAGCTGCGGGCCGCCCGCGCCACCGGCTCCCGCTCAGCCGGTAGTGAGCTGGCCTGCTCCGAGGTGGTGCTGCTGCTCGATGGCTACGCCCAGTTGGGCACGGAGTTCGAGAGCGTGGCGGAGCGGGTGCAGGACATTATCGCCCGGGGCGGGCGGTACGGGGTGCATGTGGTGGCCACCGCGCGCCGGTGGGGTGAGGTGCGGGCCGGCCAGCAGGTCGCCTTCGGGCACCGGATCGAGCTGCGGCTGGCTGAGCCCGCTGAGTCGAGCATCGGGGGCGCGCTGGCCCGCGCGCTGCCGGCCGACCTGCCCGGGCGGGCGCTGAGCACCGGCAAGCTCTACGGGCACCTCGCGCTGCCCCGGCTGGACTCGGTACCCGATCCGGCCAGCTCGGCGCTGGCCGAGGCGGCGAGCCTGGTGCGCGGCGCCTGGACCGGGCCGCTGCCAGACCCGGTGCGGGTGCTGCCCCCGGTACTGCCCGCGGCCACCCTCCGCGACGTGCCCGCCACACCGGGAAGCATCCCGTTTGGCCGGTTTGAAAGCGACTTTGCCCCCGCGGTGCTCGATCTGGTTGGCCGCGACCAGCACCTGCTTGCCCTCGGCGACTCGGGCACCGGCAAGACCAACCTGCTGAGGTTGGTGGCTGGCGCGCTGATCCGCCAGTACCGCCCCGACGAGCTGGTGTTCGCGGTGTTCGACCCGCGGTGCGGGCTGGCTGAGGTGGTGCCGGAACCCTACCGAGGTGGTTACGCGCCCAACCCGGCGCTGGCGGCACCGCTGGCCGCGGCGGTGGGCAAGGAGCTGGCTCACCGCGATCCCGCCACCGCGACCGGGTTGGCCCCGCGGATCGTGCTGCTCATCGACGACTATGACATCCTCGCCGCGTCGGCGACCCAGCCGCTGGGCCCGTTGGTGCCCTACCTGGCCGCAGGCCGCGACCTGGGGCTGCACGTGGTGATGACCCGCCGGGTCGCGGGTGCGGCCCGCGGTCTGTACGAACCGTTCAGCCTGGGCGTGCGGGAGGCCGGCTGCCTGGCGTTGCTGATGTCCGGGGACCGCAGCGAGGGACAGCTCATTGCCGGAGTCCGCCCCAGCACGCTGCCGGTCGGTCGGGCACAGTATCTGCGCCCGGGCGAGCCGGCGCGCATCGTGCAGACCGCCTACCTGGAGGAGCCCTCGTGACGTTCGACATCGTCGCCCTGTGCCGGGAGCAGCCCGACGCCGCCATCGCCTTAGCCGCGATGCAGGTGGCCGGGCCGCAGCTGCGGGTGGACACCATCGATCACGCACACCTGGTACAGCTGTACCACCCGGACGGGCGGCTGCTGCTCACCACTGAGGGCCCGCGGCTGGTGCACGTGGCCGGCGAGGCCCAGCGGCTGCTCGGCATCACCGAGGACGTGCCGCACCCGGTGTGGTGGGTGGAGTCCCGAGCACCCGGCGGTGACCGGGAGGCCGAAGCGGTGGTCCGGCGCTTCACCCACGCGGTGCTCGCCGCGACGGGAGGTGTCTCGTGGTCGAGCCGGTGACCTGGCACCCCGCCGCCGATCGGGCCACCTCGGAAGCGTTGATCGTGGAGCAGGACCGCACCGTGGTGCCGCTGTCCACCTGGGTGACCGACGCGGCGGTCCAGGCGGCCGCGACCGAGCGGGTGTTGCAGGTGCTCACCCCGGCCCACAGCCGGATCACCTACCCGCTAGAGCTGTTGTTGCGGGACGCCGGGGCGCAGTGGGTGCTGCGCGAGGGCCCGGAACGGTTCCGAGATGGGCTCACCGGCTTCCGGCTGCGGTGGAACACGCAGCGTTTCACCACCGATCTCGACGCACCACCCCCCACGCCACCCGAGGCACAGCCGGGTTCAGGTGATCTCGAAGTGCAGATCTCCACGCTGTATCCGACCCTCGAGTCCGCTCCCCTGGGTGCCAGCACCGAGATCGTGGTGCGGACCCTGACCGGCGCTCCGCCCGCAGGCTGGGGTGTCGGCGAGCCGGTGACGCAGCCGTGGTCGCCCCGGGAACTCACCGCGCACTGCCGCGAACGGGCCCCGGCCCCCACCCGGCTCGTCGTGGTCGGCTCGGCCCTGGTGGGGCAGCTGCGGGTGCAGCAGCTCGACACCGGGGTGCTGGAGCGGGTCCGGCTCTCAGGGCCGCCGGCCGCGGTGGTCGGCCAGGACCTCGTCGAGGCGCTGGCTGCCCAGCTCGCCGACACCGTGCGATCGATGATCGTGGCAGCCCAGCCCGGTCGCCTGCACGGGCTGCGCGGCGGCTGCCCGACGCCGCCGGCGCTGCCCTATGGGATCCTCCTTGGCCCCCGCCTCGTCGCCGAGCGCGGTCTGGCCCATGCCCAAGCCACCCCTGCGGCACAGGTCAGCGTCCTCGGCCACGCCAGCAGGCCGGCCTGCTGGTGCCGTCTCGATGGCACCGAGCGTGCCCCCTTCGAGGTCCTCACCGCCGTGCTGATGCACTTCGGCCTCACCGCGGCCGGGTAGCGCTTGGTGAGTGACGCGCCGGTGGCGAATCCGTCGCGTCGCGGATGACGCCGGGAGACTCTGAACTCCGCGTTACCAGCGGAACACTATTGCATGTATATAGCAATAAGGTTAAGGTGTCGGAGTCCGCAGTTGAGGCCCTGGAGACCAGTCGCAAGGGGCGAGCGCGTCATGCCCAACGAGATTCCCCACCGCCGCCGGCGCGCCACCGTGTCGCTATCCATGTCAGCCACCCGTAGTGACCCATCGAGGTACTCGATCGGGTCGTCGAGATCCTTCATCGGGTCAACCGGGCACTCCCGACGACGGCGTTGGGGCACCAGGAGCTGATCGCACTCGGTGGCCTGCTCGCCCAGATCAGCGGTGCGCTGCTAGCGCTCACTGATCAGCTCAGCGCCCCCACGCACCGCTACGACCGCATCCAGCAGCGTCGCGCGCGCACCGACGCCAGCGGGGAGCCCGAGCCGGTAGCCGCCAGCAGCACCCTCCAGAACTGCCGCGACGGGCTCCGCACCACCTACGCGGCCGCTCTCGCGGTTCCACACCGACCTCATGCGGCACTCCTACACGGTGCGCTCATGACTCCGGCAGCCCCGGTCGGGTGGCCTGGGGCCCTCAGCGAAGCGTTCCCACACTGCCTCGGTCAGCGCGGTGCCCTGCATCCCGACGGGTTGTGAGGCGGTTTCGGCACTTCGAGTCCTCCACCCTGAGATCACTGACGGAGGTGTAGTGTGCATTGTTCAATAGTTGATAGACAGCAGGGTGAGGGGCCTTGGTGCGGTCGTCAGAATGTCCGATGCCAGAACTATTTATTGGCACCCGTCATGTTGCCATGCCCGAGAATATCCCAACAGAACAATTGAGAAAATAAGGGGGTAATTCACGTGTCCGAATCTCCGGGCGTCAGTCCCTGTCCAGACGACAGAATCTGCTTCTTTCAAGAAGATGGTTGCAAGGGAGTATCTGAGATACGTTCTGGGTCGTCCGTTTGCGTGCATCTTGAAGTGCTCCCCATGGCCAGGTCGGTCGTAAACAATACCGCCGTACCGATACAAGTATACTCGTCCCGTGGGTGCTTGGGATCTTTTGTGGAGGTCGCGCCGGAAAGCGGTTGCGTGAGTCTCGATCCCCCCGGGCAGTCTTTTAAAAATAACCAAGAATAAGCCTTCTTCGGGGAGCGCCCAGATGTGGGATAACCCGTGGGTTCCGATGCAGGTTACCGTCTGTCGAAACACTTGTGACCAGGGATTTCTTCGTGTTCTCAGCTCTGCGTCGATAACACGATCATGAGGATGCTCCAAAAATTCTGAATTTCCGTCATCCTCATCGGGCCGGCCTGCCCCGCGGGAGGCCATCTGGTCGCGTTGTCAGGAGTCGGGCACCACGCTGGTGAGCGGAAAGGCGGTGATGTCCGCTAAGGGGCGCGATAGGTGCAGTGCGGTGTGGAAGTAACCGTCGGTCTCCTTCTCACGGGGGTCTTCACCAGCTGCGGTCACCGCCTCGATGGCGTACTGCTGCTCGGCGGCGCTGGTGAAGCGGCGTTGTGGGAAGGTGCGGGTGGTGGCCTTCTCGGTGATCAGGCGGTGAGACGCGAGCCCATCGGCGATGGGCTGGTAGGAGCCGGTGCGCAGGACGAACGCAGCGATCCATACTGGTCCGTGGATACTGGCCAGGAGTGGATGGAAGGTACGGGGGGACAAGAAGCTCACCCCGCCGGTGATCGTGATCAACCGTGTGTGGTGTGCGGCGCGGAGCAGGGCCGCAGTGGGAGACGTGGTCTCAAGATTCTCGGCGAACCCGTCATCCAGCAGGCCGACGGCACGGGCGTAGGTGATCGCGTTCGGGGCCACGTCCAGCCCGATCACCCGGGCCGCGTCGGGGCGTCGACGGGCCGCGTAGAAAACCCGGTCGCGCTCGATCAGCTCAGCGGTGCTCAGCGCGGCCGCCTGCGCAGACGTGTAGTGAGCGTACAAATCCTCCAGCGTCAGGTCGTGGTTGAGCAGGGCAGCGGTGATGCCATAGGAGCAGCAGAGATCCAGTACCGTGACCGGTGGGGTGACGCGAGCGGTACGCGCGCACGCGGCGACCAGGCGCCGGAACACCTCTTGGGCGTGATGGGGCGTCTGGTACTCCAAGGGAGCGAAGGTCTGGAAGAAAGGCCGAGGGTCGGGCTGGTCGTAGAGCTCGTCGAACGGAGTCCGTTCGTTCTGCCTGGAGGCGGCCATCGCCTCCGGATCGCCGACGCTCACCCCGGGAGGCCCCGGACCCGGTCGGGCATCCGACTGACCGTCGGGCAGGAGACGATCAACAGCTCCCCTTCACCACCCGCGTCATCGAGCAGCAAAACCCCCCGGACTATCCCGCCGCCACGTTCCTTAACCACCCGCACACCGGCCTCCCTCGCCAACGCCAGTGAATCAGGCGGCAGCCCTCACGCCGAGGACGTCGACGGCTCGGCGTGTCGGAGAGCAACGCAAACGGGGGAGGCAGAGGTGAAGCTGGACCAAGGGGAAGGACAGCCCCAAGCTTCCCCCCGGAGCACGGACACCCGACCCGAGATGGCTCCCGCCCTCAGGAAGGATCATGCCGTGCCTGCCCCTCATCCTGCTGAGTTCCACCGTCGTGCGGTGGAGGTGGCCCGTGCGGGGTCCACACCGATCGCTGAGCTAGCGAAGGAGAGCGGACCATGGCTCGCCAGGCCTAGACACCTCACTCTCGTTGACATGTCATAGTCTTCCGCGTCCAACGCCGCCCGGGCCGGCCGGTAGCCGTAGGGGTCGCGGTGAAAGATCGGCTCGACCTTCGCCTCCAACCGCCTGGCCACCACCGTTTGAGCGATCCTGTCCGCGGCAGTAGGCACCCCCAGCACCCTGGTTCCCCCACCGTGCGGCGAGAGCGAAACATTTTGGGCAGGCTGGTCGTCGGCAGCCCTCGCGGACCGGGTCAGTGACCGACAGCGAGGTCACCTCGGCTCAAGATCCGCCAATCCAACCCGTCAATCGACGGACCCGTACTCCCGAGGAGACCAATGCTGATCGGTGATATCGACATCCATCCCGTCGCCGACGGAACCTTTCGGGCTTCACCGGCCTACTTTGGCGACCACGCCCGCCCCGACCGGCCACGAGGACCTCTTCACCCGCCACGGAATGGCCTGGCTACCCATCGGGTGCTTCCTCGTTCGAACCGGAGACCGGACGATCCTCGTCGACGCCGGCATGGGGCCCGAGATGCGCGACGACGGGCCCCGCCGACTCCTCGTCGGCGGCCAGCTCCTGCTGGGGCTCCGCGCCGTCGGCGTGACCCCACCCGACATCACCGACGTCGTCTGCACCCACCTGCACGCCGACCACTGCGGCTGGCTCTTCGATACCGAAGCCGAGGCGGTCTTCACCCACGCCACCGTCTGGTTCGGCGCGCACGACTGGGACCACTTCGTCGCCAACCCCGACGTGTGGATGTTCGACCACATCCGCCACGGCTTCCGCGTCGCCGCAAAGCGCGGCGCCCGCCTGCGGCCCGTCACCCTCGACACCACCATCGCGCCCGGCGTTACCCTGATCATGACACCCGGACACACCCCCGGGCACCTCAGCATCGTCGTCTCCTCAGGAGGCCGCCGCGCGCTACTACTAGGTGACGCGATCGTCTGCCCGGTACAGCTCGACGAGCCGACCTGGCAATCGATCGGTGACGTCGATCCCGAGCTCGCACAACGAGTGCAAGAACGCCTGTTCCGCGAACTCGAGGACGGCACGACCCTCGGTGCCGGCGCACACCTCCCCGAGCTTCAGTTCGGCCGCGTCCTCGCCGGGCAGGGACGGCGCTGGTTCACCTGACGGCGAGGCATCGGGCAGGATCTCGGGTCGATCTCAGCCACCGTCTTGAGCGGCCCGGACCATTCCAGGACGCGGCTGACCGTGGCATCGCCGAGGTAGATCGTATGCTCGGTCGCCATGGCCCCAGTTTGGGGCCTCGACCAGACACCACCACGCAATGCCTTCCCCAATGTCGGTCGCTGGGGCCGGTCCCCGGGACCCAGGAGCTTTACTATCACTGGGCCAGCAAGGGAGAGAAATGCATCCATCAGAGGTACCCATGCGACGCATGCAACTCGACAAGATCGTTAATGAGTCAGGTGGCAGTCAACTGCCCGACGACGACAAGATGGATCAGCACCTCAATGATCTGCTCGACGAGCTCGCTGCACTTATCGATCAGATCAAGTTCATCAAGAAGACGGACGGCCTTGTTGCGCAGGCGCATTTCTTGCCCGGGCACATCGAGATCACCTTTAATGCTACATTAAGCCACCAGGCAAAGAAGCACAGTATTCGCGCAGCTTCAACTTCCACTACGGCACGGATGCCGCTCACGAGCATACCAACGGTCGCCTGGACTATAGGGCGGCAACCCCGCACGTACATTATGATACCGTACTGCTGGACTTGCTGGTTTATCTGAGACTGAAGAGACTACATGACTCACAGACCTACAAGTATCTCAGCACCCTCTCCCAGGAAGCGCAGCACCGGCGCCGAACAGGCGACCGCAGTCCTGTGCGCGATATCCCGAACATTATTCGAAACCCCATATGATTGAGAAGAAGAATAGCCCGTGAGTGGCGTCGTAAGCGTCGTGATAGGTGCGGTAGGGGCGGCGGTAGTCTGCGTGGAAGATTCGCCAGGTCTTGAAGTGGGCGATGAGTCTTTCCACGGGTGCGTGCTCAACAACTCGGGCTACCTGATTGAGCGGCTTCTCTGCGTAGATCCCAAGATCGCCTATAATGATGTGGCTTCTTGGCGGTACTCCGAGATACCGTACGCGCTTGGTTGCGACGATTGGTTCACCGCTCGCGTCACGACCTGCAGCGAGTTTGATGAGGCGCTGAGCCGGGCCGGCCAGGATGGTGTAGCCGCCTACATCGAGGTCGTTGCCGACACCTTCGCTGCTCCGCCCATGTCTCTGAAACTGCATGAAAACGTCAAGATGCTCTATACCACGTAGAGCACGACCTCAGGACACAGCGGTAGTCACCGGGCAGCAGCGGCACCAGGGTCCGAATGCCCCAGAACCCACCGGATGTCCCTGGCTGGGGAGTCCAGCCACACCCACTGCTACGCCGGTCGCACGGTGAGCCCGAAGCGTTCCCACCCGGCTCGTGCCGCCGGCGAGTGGTGCCTCGATCTCGCACCAGGAGCCGTCGGGCGCGGACAGGAACGTCGTGGTGGGTGGCCGGCTGGTGTCCTGGCCACACAGCCCGAAGGAGATGGGTGTCGTTAAGGAAACCGCCAAGAGCCGCCATCGGCGGTATATCGCCTGGTCAACGCGCTGACGATGCAGCGCCGCGGTACTCTCAGCAGAGTTCAGCGCTACAAACGATCAGCGTTGTGACCAGGAGCAACAACCGCGTTGACGGCTCTTGGTAGTTTCCTTAACGACACCCCTGCGAGATCAAACCAGAAGGAGGGCCACGACTGGGCAGATTTATCCTCCAGCGCACCAACGACAGGTGGTACATCACAGGACACGAAACGGAAAGATGTTAAAATGCTCACCACAGTGCTGAGCCGACCACGAGGGGGACGAGACAGTGGAGAAGACGCCAAATGACAAGTTCCGGGACGCACGGGAGAGCACCCAATCACAGGACCACACCAACGAGTGCCTGT
>JAFATA010000085.1 GCA_019244165.1 Pseudonocardiales bacterium
GGCCTGGGCGGAGGATTTGCCCGGTTCATAACCGCCGATCGGGATCTGCCCGGTGGCCAGCGAGAACGTCGAAGGGGCTGTCCGCACCAACGCGATGGCTCCCCTGGCCGGTGCCCAGAACTCGGGGCTGTTGCCGGTAGCCGAGGTGGCGCGGATCGGGGGATAGACGCCCAGGTCAACCAGTCTGCCGGTGACGCCCGCTTCGGAGGTTGTGCCCGAGTACGGGTAGTAGGAGGTGACCGCAACGGGGTGGGGATGATCCTGGGTGGGCATCGTGATAGACAGCGAGTAATCTCGGGCCAGCCAGCGATTAAAAGTGAGACGATCCCTTTTAAGCGTGAATCCGGGAATGTCTGCGAAGTGCTCACAAAGCCAGTCAACGTACCTCGAGTGGCCAAGATTTCCTGTGTACTTCGGCCCCAAACTCACAAGCTGGTTTTGCCAGTCCCATATCTCATCGGCGCTCGGGATCCCCCCGGTCGACCGACAGGCCTCCGCAGCCCCAGGGATACAATTTTGATCATCAGTGGACATAGCTATCGTGACCTCCTTCTGTGCGTCACAAGGTCGTGTAAGGCCGTTGGGGCAGACTAGGGAAACTCAACGCACGCCGACGACCTAGCCGCCGATGCGCCGTAACGTACATAAATCGCCTTCAGTGCGCATGCTCTTAGACGCCCAGATCGCCACCCCCCTGCAACACGATAACGGTCCGAACGCTAGCCGGTTCAGGACACATCAGGCTCTCCCTGCTCGGTAATAGATCCCCATCCTGGCTAGCCGGCCCTCAAACCAGCTCCCTGGGACGCCGGCTAAGAGAGACCCGGCCGACCTCCTGGCTGACCTGGAAGCGAGATGGCTCCCTCTTGAGGATCCGGAAGAGAGCATTACCGCTCGACTGAAACAGATACTCTATCAGTATTTCGTCATGCTGGTGAGATTCTTTTCGAAGAGTTCCTTGGCCTTGCCATACCCGTCCTTGTAGGTCTTCATCCGCTCCACGAAGTAGTTGAAGAAGCCGAGGGGCCGGTCCATGGTGATCTCCACGACTTTGGTGGGGTCGTTGCGCTGCTCGTCGGCGTATTTCAACGCCGCCCGCTCGGATGCGTACGACGAGTTGAACCACATCTCGGTGTTGAAGTCCTGCACGTCAAAGTAGTTAGCAGGCGGAGCGCCCTCCCAGGCGGTGGGCTGGGGTTTGACCACGTAGACGCGCTCACACTTGGTCAGCTCGGAGAGGATCACCTGGCGGCGGTAGGCGCCGTCGATGGTCACCTTGTCCTCGTATTTGTGCCCGAATCCGTAGAGCACCAGCCACAGAGCGGTCTCGACCGCCTCGGCATCGATCCCCCGCCACGGGAGAGCCTCCGCAGCCTCCCCATCAGGAAAATCAGGACCGAATGGTAAGGGGGCGAAGATCCGCTGTAAGTCCTTCTTGATGTCATCCAGGAAGTCAGACGCGGCCTCGTTGACGAACAGCAGCTCGCGGCCCTCGGCGATGGCATAGGCATTGAAGATGACCGGGGTCTTGCTGTCCTGAAAGGCCTGGGCTATGCCCTCGAAGTCGGCAATCGTGCGGGTCGGCTCGTACACCTGAGCGGGCAGGAGACGGTCCAGGAACTCGTTCACGGAGAACGGGTTCCACGGCGTCATCCACCTCGCCCAATACTGGCGGGTAGCGGGGGCGAAGATCTTGGGATAGCCAAAGGCCGCCACCCACAGGGCGTTGACGCCGTGCACCGCATCAGCCTGTCGCTGCACCTCTGCCGGAATCTCCTCGGGGTTGGTGAGGAACAAGTAGGTCCAAAAGATGGCCCCGCTCGTGCACGAGATGACATCAGGCCTGACACCCAGGTCGTAAGCCGCTTTGAGGACACCCGCGTCGTGAGCGTTAAACCCCCCGATCCCGCCGAGGGCAAGCCCTACCGTATTCGTTTCGTTCGCCATGTCCGTCTCCTTCCGTCAGTGAGGAGAAATTCGCCGATCGCAGATGTCTGCACACCCACGCCGACGCTGCCCGCAGGAAAACGAATTACCGACGATTGTGCGCCCTGTGTCGGTGGCCTGCGCCTTGTTGATCTCATCCCTCGCTTGAGCGGCACGCGCGGTGCCCCGCCCGGATCCTTCCGCGATCCGGCACCCGGAGGCGCCGACGTGGTAACAGTCAGCACGCCGTTGGCGACCTTCCGCTGGAAGGTGAACACGTCCTGGGCAACATCAAAGTAGGTGTCCCCGGCTTCCTGAAGGAGCTTGGGCTCCGGTGCTGGCAGCCAGCCGATGGTTTTGAGCTTGTGAAGCCACAGCTTCATGGCCTTGGCATAGGCGGTGTCGCCGACGATGTCCTGCGACGTGGTCATGGTCATCCCTCCTTGCTTACCCCATGCGATCACTAAAATACGCGGCACTGATAAGTATGTCGAGCGATACGAGGGTCGATCAGGGCCAGTGATCGTCGCGGTTCTCCCGCCAACCCCGTATGCAACCGACTGCCGTAGCCGGGTCTGGCACCTAGCCCTGACACTGTCCGCAGTGGCCGATGATCGTGACTGCCATGACTGCCGTTGACCCAAGCCGTCGCGGGAAGTAGGCGTGAACGAGCCCTCCGAACTGGCCTCACGCCTAGTCATCGTTGCTGTGCGTGTCGAGAGCGAGGCGGGTGGTTAGTGCGCAACTCCCCCTCGGACTTGAACCCCCACAGCTGGCTTAGCACTCAAGATCGCCAGCAACGCCTTTTCCCCCTGACCGGGTGCCAACGCATGCAGCAGGGCAGTCCACGCCAGCCATCATCACCAACTTGACCAACTCGTGCAGCCACCAACCACGAAGATCCGTCGTCCTGTCCACGCCGTGGCTGTGCAAGGTCAGGCCATCATCATGCAGCACCTACTCACACAGGTGAGTCCGGGGTCATCCTTGATCACCGCTGAAACCGCTACTACCTATGATGAGGAGTTGCGGGCATTTCGCCTCCAAAAGTCGCCACTACTCCACCACCCTTGACGCCATCCGCGGCGAACGTCGTAGCTACCGCCAGCGACAAACCGCCGAACACGCCCGCGAATTGCTCGACGAAGAGACCACGCTCGTCGTCTCGCACTGGGAATTTGCCGGAGTCGGCTACCTCACGACCGGAGACACCACCCTCGCCCACTCCGCTGCCGCCCGAGCACACGAACGACGACAAGCCGCCCGCGACGCCGCATGACGAGAAGACAAACGGCAAAGCACCAGAAAGGGACAGCGCCAGTGAACGAGTTAAATGAATTGCGAGTGGGGCCACGACTCGCACCCAAATGGTACAGCGTGGCCGAGGTCGCCGAGCAGCTCGGCTACGGCCTCTCGAAAACCAAACTCCTCATTGCGACCGGGCAGATCCGCTCACTCAAAGACGGCGGCCACCAGCGCATCCCGCCGGAATGGGTAGACGAGTATGTTGCTCGTCGCGTCGCCGAGGAATGCGCATGAGTACGCCGAGAGTCCGAGCCAACGGTGAGGGTTCGCTGTTTGCCTACCGCAACGGGTATGCCGCCTACGTGTGGGTCACCACACCGGCCGGCGGACGCGAGCGCAAGTGGATCTACGGGCAGGACCGGGACGAGCTGCACGGCCGCTGGATCGACCTCCAAAAACAGACCAAGAGCGGTCCGGTAGCCACGAAGGTTCCCAAGCTCGGCGACTACCTTACCTACTGGTTGCAGGAGATCGTGGCGCCCAACCTCGCCCCGCTCACCTACGCAACCTATGAAACCCTCACCCGGCTCTACATCGTCCCGGGCCTGGGTGGCAAGCGACTCGACAAGCTCACCGTGCGAGACGTCCAGACCTGGCTGAACAAGGTCTGGCAAAGCTGCCAGTGCTGCGCCCAGGGCAAGGACACTCGCCGGCCGGAGACGGCCCGTCGATGTTGTGCAGTCGGCAAGTGCTGCGGCGCTGTGCCGTCACTGCGCACGGTCAGCGATCTCCGGACCGTGCTGCGATCAGCGCTGTCGTCGGCGACGAGGGAGGAGCTGATCACCAAAAATGTGGTAACCATGACCCAATTGCCGGCACGGCGCCGCCGAAAGAGAAAACCGTGGTCAAGCGATGAGGCACGGGCTTTCCTCGAATCGGTGCGCCGCGACGACAACGCGCTGTACGCGGCCTACGTGCTGATCCTGGTACTCGGGCTGCGTAAGGGCGAGGTGCTCGGGCTTACCTGGCCCGATGTCGATCTGGACGCAGCCGAGCTGACCATCGGCCGGCAGCTGCAACGGGTCCGCGGCGAGCTGCTGCACCGCGAGACCAAGACCGAAGCTTCAGACGCGACGCTGCCGCTGCCGCCGGTCTGCGTGACGGCGCTCAGGCAACGGCAAGCGGTACAGGACCGGGCGCGCGAAACGGCGGGCGCGGCATGGACCCGATCGGAGCTGGTGTTCACCACCCGGTACGGCGACCCGATCGAGCCGCGCAACTTCAACCGCTACTTCACCGCCCGATGCGAAGCGGCCGGCGTCCGGCAGATCACCGTGCACGACGCCCGGCGCACCTGCGCCACTCTCCTCGTGGATCTAGATGTGCACCCGCGGATCGTGATGCAGATCCTTCGGCACGCCCAGTTCGACGTCACGATGGAGGTGTACGCGTCAGCATCCTCCGCCGCGACCCGGGAGGCGCTCAAGCGGCTGGGGGCGAGCCTCGATGGCTGAGAAGTGCTGCTGTACTTCGCAGCTGTACGGGCCACTCTGAGCGCCGAAACACCGGAATCGATCAACAACGGAAGCCGCTGACCTGCGGTTTTGTAGGGTCGGGGTGGCGGGATTTGAACCCACGGCCTCTTCGTCCCGAAGCAATGCAGGCGGTTCGGAGACCGGCGACCTCGCCAGCCGCCCACCTGCTGGAGCGTCCCTGCGGGTCCGGACACGTCCGCGCAGGTACGCGGTGATTGTCACTCAGTTTGTCACTCACGCCGTGGTCACGGGCGCGTTCGGGTTCGGCGCACACCACCCAGTGCCGTCGGACCCCCGGGGGGCGGTCATGGGGCTGGCAGGTGGTCGGAGACCACGAGGCACTGCTCAGCCATCGCCTGTAGTTCCACATTTTGTCTGTCTGCTGTGATGGTGAAGCGCCACTGCGTCGCAGGGGGGCGGCCGGCGCTCTCCCACCACCGGTAGGCGGCGGTGACCTTGTCCCAGAGCCGCCGTGGTCCGAACTGGTGGACGGGCCAGCGCTCGGTATCGGGTCGGTAGTCAAAGCGTGCCCAGGATCGGGTAGCGGAGTCGAGGAACCACATGCACCAGCGGCCATCACCACTGCTGGCGGGCACGTACTCCCACTCGCAGTGGGGGACCTGACGCTCGATCGCGAAACGCGCATCAGGGCTGTTACACAGGTGAGAGGCGTGCAGGTCGGTGTCGCTGATGTCAGGGACGTCGGTGTCGCGTACCACCTCGGCGATCGTGGCACGGTGGATTCGCTGGTCGCGGAGCTGCATGAAGGAGATGGTGGTGTTGACCAGGCCCCCGGTAGCGGTGCCGTCGGGGGCAACGGTCAGCGATAGGAGCCCGGCGGGTTGGTAGGGGCTGTTCCAGGGAGTGACGATAAGTCCCCCGGGCCGGGTCTGGGTGACCCATGCGTAGGGCACTTGGGGCGCGGCGGCGGTGGAGAGGACCCGGTCGAATGGGCCTCGCGTGGGGTAACCCTGTGCACCGTCTCCGGTGATCACGGTGACTTTGTGATAGCCAGCAGTAGCAAGTGCTGCCTGAGCGCGTGCCGCTAGTTCTGGGTCGATTTCGATGGTGGTCACATTCTCCGGGCCGAGTTGGTGGGCCAGTAGCGCGGCGGAGTAGCCAGTCCCGGTTCCGATTTCCAACACCCGCATGCCGGGTTCGACTCTGCCGGCAGCGAGCATCAAGGCGACAATGTCCGGGCGGGACGCCGAACTGGTCGGTACCCAGCCCCGTCCCTCGCAACCGACCGGCGTGCCGTCATCAACCTGAGTCACCACGTACCCGGACCCGTAGGCACGTCGCAGCCATTCTTCAGGGTCATCAGCGCGGCGCAGGGGTACAAGCCAGTCACCAACTTGCCGCCAGATCACGTCAGGAATGAACACCTCACGGGGTACCGCCAGGAACGCCGCCCGCCACTGCTGGGGCAATACCTCCTCAGTGATCAGATCATCCACCAACCCAGCCCATGAAGACGACACAGCGCTGGTCACTTGCTTCCCTTGTCCTCTTCGTCCTCGTCATCCTCCTTACTGTGCTTGCCACCGGGATCTTTAGGCGCTACGTCGCGACCGGGAAAATACCCATTACTGTAGATCTTCTTTTCCTCTTCGGCTTTGTCCTTGTCCTCATGCTTGCTCATGATGTTGTCCTCTCGATCGAACTGCTGTCGCGGTCAGTACTCACGGAACGTGCACACTCTGGCTGTACCACAAGGTCGCTAACTACGCCAGACACAGTGTCATCCTGCTCGCCGCCGGCTGCCGCGAGCTGGCACGGGCTGATGTACGCCGGTGGCGGACCGGGCTGTCCCCAGCCTGGCATTTCTCGTTAGATTCGGGTTGCGGCGACCTGTCGGGCTGTCCGAGCTAGGTCGCGGGCGTCGGTGCCGGGTCGGGCGTCTAACGCGGTGGCCAGTGGGATGAGCCGTTCTCGTCGGGCGGCGATGGACTGCAGGGTCTTGACCTGTTCGATGGCGTGGTGGGCCAGGGTGAGTCCCTGGGGTTCCCCGGCGCGGATGTGTACTTCGGCGAGGAGGAGTTCGGTCTGGGTGTGGCCCCGTCGGTAGCGGCCTTCGCTCTCGCTGTAGGTACGCACCGCGCTCGCGGCGAAGTGCTCGGCGGCATCGAGCTGTCCGAGATCCAGGTGGATCCCTGCGGTCACGAAATTCCCACCCGCGCGTTCGAAGGCGGTACGGGGTTCCCATCCCTCGTTGGCCTCAGCGAGGCAGCGGGTGGCCTCCTCACGGTCTCCCATGAGGGCACTGGCGGTCGCGGATTGCCGGCTCAGCCGCGCGGTGAGGGTCGGTAGCCGGGGGTCGTCGGGCGGTGGTGCGGGCTTGCCGGGCGCGAGTCCTTGGAGTCGAATCTGCCCGGCCTGGAAAAACTTTAGCGCGTCGTTGGGATGCCCACTGCGGACCAGCGTCACTCCGGCGTGTAAGGCGGCGTTGGCGATCCCGTAGGCGTCCCCTGCCTTAGCGGCCAGTTTGAAGGCGCGGCTGAAGTGACCCGTGCCGTCTACGCCGTCATCGTGGCAGCACCATCCGGCCTCGGTGCGCAGCTCGGCTAGCGCGGCGGCCAGCTGTGTTGTGACCACCTCGGGTGCGGGGACCTGCATCCACTGGGTGTAGATCGTCGAGACAGCGCCGAATGCGCCAGCCTGGCCACCGTAGTACCGTGCGACACCGCGCAGATGGTCGGTGACCGCCCGCACGATGTGCACGTGGACCATACTCAGCCGCGGCGGCAGCACCTGGCCGGTTGGCAGGGCCAGTTCGATCGGCTCGCCCGTCCCGAGGATCACGTTGCCTAGGGCTGCCGCTAGGGCTTCGGCGATCAGGGCGCGGCGTTTCACGTCCTCGTCCACCTCCTCCTCCGTGGCCGGCGGTGCCTGCTCGGCGGGCGGTGCCTGTTCTAGCCCTTCACGGTAGCCGAGGCCCAGCCAGGCTCGGGGTATGCCGAGGTCCGTCGCCGATGCGCTCGATCACCCACACGTTGACCACCTGGCGGCCCCGGAGGATCTCGCTGACCTCGGACTGGGACTGGCCGGTCAGCCGCCCGAGGTGGCGCTGGCTGAAACCCAGGCGCCGCAGGTGGCGATACACGGCGCCGATGTCCCGGGCTCTCAGCGCGGCGCGGATGTCCTCGTCTTCCCACAATGCGCGGTCGAAAGAGTCCACTGATGGTTACCTTTCCAGAGAGCTGATGAAGGAGCGAGACGGCTCGTGAGCGGAAATTCCTGAGCACGTGATGACATGGTCGGAGAGACCAGCGATACGCCGTGCTGGAATGTGGAACAGCGCGCCTGACCATCGATGCGCGGCCGGGACGGTGCGGATATATCGCCCTCCGAGGGACCGGTAGTAGTCCTGGAGTTGCTTATTAGTTCGCCACACGTCCCAGCGCAGGTAGTCGAAACCTGTTCGCGCTGCCAAATCCTGCGCCCAGGCGAGCATGAGGGAGCCCAGGCCCTCGCCGCTGCGGCGTACGGTGCTGGCCATCTTCCCGAGATACAGCGCTGGTTGCCTCAGTTCTTCGAGAGTCCAGAAATCCGGGTCACCCTGGCTGGTCAGGGTCAGGGTGGCGAGGGAAGTGCCGTTGTCGCGGAGGAGCCAGGTATTCCGCCGGCCGATGGCGTTAATAATGTAAGCCTTGGGGTCCCGGCCGGTGTTCCATTGGTCGTGTCCTCGCTCGCGCAGCCACCGTGTCCGCTCGTCGAGCAGCGCCATGACCTCGGACAGGTCGCCGATGTCAGCGCGGTCCATGCCGTAGGGTTTACTCATTCCCAGTAGCCCCCTGGGGTTTCCTGCGCTCGAACAGGATTACATGTTTCGATCCGACGAGAACGTTCACCGTGTGCCGCACGGGCTTGTCGTCCCGGGTGAAACCCGTGTTCCGATGGACCGCGACCGGCATACCCACGCCCAATTCCAGCCGTGCCGCCTCGTCGGGAAGCGGCATCCGGGCCTCGATCTCGTCGATGGCCCGGACTTGCTCATAGCCCAGCTCAGCGAGCACCTCGCTCGCGCCACGGGCGATGTCCGCCGGGTTGACGATTTCCGAGCCCTGGACCAGCTCGAAGGGATAGAACGTGTCATTGATGTTGAACGGCTCCTCGTTGAGGTAGCGGACTCGGCGGCGGACGACCACGAGGTCACCGGGGTTCAACGCCAACCGGTCGGCCACTCGGTCGGGTGGTTGGATGATCTCCACGTTAATCCGTTGGGACGGTGTGCGGCCGAGTGTGGTCTGCTCGGTCATCCACCGGTCCATCTCCGGACTCGCTGGCTGTTCTTCCCACTCAGCCTGCGGTCGGAAGTAGCACCGCTCGTGGCGCCGCACGAAGTAGCCCCGTGGCCGTGAGGCCACGATCAGGCCCTCGTTGACCAGCACCATGAGTCCCTGCCGGATGGTGGCGCGAGACGCGCCGAACTCCTCGGCCAGGGCTTTCTCGGTGGGCACTTGCTCGCCGGGAGCTAGCTCACCGGCCGTGATCTTCGCGCGGAGCGAGTCCGCGAGCTGCTGGTAGACGGGCCTCGGGCTTTCCTCGATGCGTGGGGACATGGCCGCCAGTCTGCCCTGCTCACCCCACATTGTCTAGTCAATCAGGACCATGGGGTTGACAGCTCCGTGACCGATCTGCCACTCTCTGCATCGTACAGATTGTCTATTCAATACATACATTGAAGTGAGGAGGTCAGCCGGTGTACGGCGAACCAGACAGCGCCTACCGCTACGCCCCCCGACGGGCTAACCGGTGAAGCGCTGGACGAGCTGATCAACCGAGCGTATGCCGAGGTGGCCACGGCCCCCCGGCCAACCTCGACGCTGCTGGACGGAACCGCAGCTGAGCAGCGCAGACAACGCATGGAGCACCGCGTATTGGCAGCGATCCATCCCCTGCCAGCGCGTCATCG
Organism: Pseudonocardiales bacterium; assembly: GCA_019244165.1. Classification (GTDB taxonomy): domain Bacteria; phylum Actinomycetota; class Actinomycetes; order Mycobacteriales; family Pseudonocardiaceae. The sequence goes on from JAFATA010000085.1 coordinate 9,622, forward strand.
CCAGCTGAGCGACCCCGCCCACACGCCCGGTCCGGCGGTGGCGGCGTGAGCTTGATCGATGAGTACCGCACCCGACCCGGCGGCCCGAACCGCCAAGAACGCGCCCACCGGGTCGGGGCTCCTGATTCACCCACCAACACCATCAAGGAGACCGGAATGCTACAGGTGCGGACCTGTGTGAGCGTCCACTGCCACCAGTGCGGCGATGCCCTGGGTGCCCCCGGGTTCGAGGCGCACTACCCGAGCGAGGACATCGCGCTGGAGGCCGCCGCCGCGCGGGGCTGGCGGATCGGCCCGGGTGGCCAGTTGTACTGCTCGGCCTGCGGCCCGGTCCTGACCTGCGAGGCCGAAGGCCACCAGTTCAGCCCGTGGCACTATCCCACCCTGCTCGGCCCGTACCCCGCGTTGAGCGAGTACCGGCACTGCCTCCGGTGTTATCTGTTCGAGTCCCGCCCCGCCGCCCTCGTGGATCACGTGGGTGGGGGTGAGTCCCGATGAACCAGTCACCTGCGGGTGTGCTGCTGGTGGGGCTGGTGGTGTTGGCCGGGTTGGGTGCTATAGCGGCGTTTCGCAGTGGGGCCCGGGGCGCGTACAAGGTCGCCCGGCAGACCCAGGAAGTCACCCGGATGGGCGGCACCCTGGCCCGGGCCCTGGGCACCGCCACCGTGATCGTAGGAATCCAGTGGGCGGTCGTGGCCTTCACCACCGACCCCCGCGCCTGGGGCGTGGCCCTCGGGGTACCCGCGCTGTTCGCCGGCAGCGTGATCGCCCGCCTGTTCTCCGTCACCGAAATCGTGCACAGCAGCAACGTGCACGGCAACAAGGGGGCTCGGCGATGAGCACTGAACAGCCCGACCAGGGCACCACCACCCATCCCGGCGACGATCCCACTCCACCGCTGCCCGGCACCGACTACCAGCCCCAGCCTGATACCGCGCCGGACCCGAGACGACAGGCGACGGTAATCCCGTTCCCCACCCCGGCGGGTGACCACGAACACCCAGCACCGAAGGTGCCCTGCGGGCAGCCGGGCGGGGAGCCGGATTGTGGACGGTGGGTGATGCCGGTGGTGTTGCCCTCATGGCTGCGCTCGCGGCAGACCGCCTGGGCTATGGCGCGGTGGGCTATCGAGTACGCCGCCCGCCATGTGGCCTTCCACGCCTGGCGTTCCCCCGCTTATGGGCTGGCCCTGTCCTGGTGGACGCTGCGCGGTGGTGCTCGCGCGATCACGGCTGGGTTCGGGTGGGTGAGCGCGCGCGGCGAGTACCACCCGTTGATCACTGCCGCTCGGGAGACTAAGCGGTGGGAGCTGGTTCGGGAGCTGATCACCGAGCGCCGGGCGCTGGCCCGGGTCCGGATGAAGACCACCGCCTGGCTGTCGCTGTCTGGGGGATCAGCCGGCGCGGCCGGGGTCATCTGGCTCGGCCCGGTTGTCGGGTGGTGGGTCGCGGCCGGGGCCGGGGTGGGCGCGCTGTGGCTCGGTCGCCCCCGCACCTCCCCGGTATTGCCATCAGGCCCGGTGCTGCCGGTGCAGTTGGAGCTCTCGCCGGACATGCTCACCGATGCCCTCCGGGCGGCGGGGCTGGTGAAAACCGATGCCACTCCGCAGTTGGTTACCCCACCGTTGCGGGATGGCCACGGGTGGGCCGTCACCCTGGACTTGCCCCGGGGTGGTGGCAAGACCGCTGCGGATGTGATCGCTAAACGGGACACCCTCGCCGCCGAGCTCGGGGTGGATGAGATCCAGGTCATCATGACCCGCATCCGCGCCGCCGCCGGAGGCCACGCCGGGCGCATCTCGGTCTGGGTCGCTGATGATGACCCCTACCTGGGTGCCCCCAATCCCAGCCCGTTGAGTCAGGCTGAGCAGTTCTGCGTGTGGGAGCCGATCCCCTTTGGTCAAGACGCCCGAGGGCGCCGCATCCTGCTCTATTTGATGTGGCAGTCCATGTTCTTCGGGGGCCTGCCCCGGCGGGGCAAGACCTTCGCCCAACGCCTGCCCTCCGCCGCCGGGGTCCTTGACCCCTACGTGCGTCACTATGTGGCGGATGGCAAGGGTGGGGCGGACTGGCGCCCCATGCGCGCCGTGGCCCACCGCCTCGTTATCGGTGCTGAGGATGAGGCTATCGAGCAGTTTCTCGCGATGCTCGATGAGCTGATCGCGGAGATGGGTCGGCGTTTCACGGTGCTGGGCACGTTGCCGACCTCGGTGTGTCCGGAGGGCAAGCTGACTCCGGAGATCAGTCGCCGTTACGAGCTGCCGGTCATCTTCATCACTATCGACGAGTTGCAGGAATACCTCTCGGCGATGCCCACCGCGCTCAAGGAGGGGACCGTGGAGAAGCTGGCCCGGCTGGCTCGCCGGGCTCCGGCGGCGGGGTTCATCCTCAACGCCGCCTCGCAGCGCCCGGACGCTGACAGTGTGCCGGCGAAGTTGCGGGAGATCATCACCTACCGGTACTGCACCCAGGTCGTGGACCGCACCTCCTCGGACATGGTGCTGGGTAAAGGCAAAGCCGCCCAAGGTGCGGATGCCTCCATTTTGTCGGAGGACCACAAGGGAGTCGGCGTGCTGGTCACCGGGCCGGGGTCCCTTGAGATCGTCCGCTGCGACTACATGGACTTGCCCACCTTCGCCCAGGTCTGCACCCACGGGCGGGCACTGCGGGTCGCGGCCGGCACGCTGAGTGGGGATGCCGCCAGTGATGCGGTCGCCCAGGCTGAGGCGGCTGGGGTGCAGATCCCGGCGGTGCTAGCGGATGTGCTCTATGCCATGCACGGGGTGGAGCGCATGCACACCAGCACCATCCTCGCCCGGTTGGTCAACATGGACGAGGACACCTACGGCGAGTTCACGCCCGAGCGGCTGGCCGAGGACCTCGAACGCGCTGGGGTGCAGCGCTCCGGCCGACAGGTCAAAGTCGACGGGGTCAATCTGGCCGGCTATCGCCGAGCCGACCTGGAGGCCGCCATCCCTGCTGGCGCCACCCTGCCCCCTCCGATGACGGAGGGTAACGGGTAGTGGGGCAGGGGTCTCCCCGGGCGCTCCCCGGCCCCCCGCTACCCGCACCCGCCCACTCACCGGTGGGTAGCGGGGGGCCGCTACCCCGGTAGACCCCCCCGGTAACGGGCCATCACCTGCAGGGTAGCGGGGGGTAGACCCCCACGCCCCGACCAGCCCACACCCCGTTTCCCGACCGGATTAGCCCACCTCCCCGGCGCCACCCCTGGTACCCGGTGTCGGTCCCGCACGCCCTCATCTAACTACTCATAGTAATCAGAAAGGTGTCGAAGCATGACCATGCTGCCCGACCCGACCCCGAGTAGGGACGTCACCCGAAACCGCCTGCGCGACAGTGCGCTGCACTTTGCCGCCCGGGGCTGGCACGTCTTTCCCGTCACCCCTGGCGCCAAGAAGCCCCCGGTGATTGACCGGTGGGAGGACCGGGCCAGCACTGACCCCGACCAGATCCACCACTGGTGGCACCACGCCCCCTGCAACGTCGGGATCGCCACCGGTCCCTCCGGGCTGGTGGTCATCGATCTCGACACCCCCAAACCCGGCCAGCCCATACACCAGCGGTGGGCGGCTCTGGGCATCAGCTCCGGCGCCGGGGTACTCCGGGCGCTCGCCAGCACCCAGGGAACCACCCTCACCCCGACCTACACCGTGTCCACACCCTCCGGAGGCTGGCACCTCTACTACACCACCCCACCCAGGGTGCGGCTGCGCAACACCCAGGCCGTGCTCGGATGGAAAATCGACACCCGCGCCTACGGTGGGTACGTCGTCGCCCCCGGCAGCCCGCTGCCCCCGAGGGCATACGAGCTGGTGGACGGCCGTGATCCGGTGGAGTTGCCCACCTGGTTACACCAGGCCCTCACCCCCAACCCGCCACCGGCGCTCTCAGCGCCCGCTCAGCCGGTCACGATCAACCTCAGCGGCTACGTGGGTGCCGCTGTGCGGGGCGAATGCCACCGGGTCCGCAGCGCTCCATCGGGGCAGCACAACGCGGTGCTCTGCCGAGCCGCCTACGCCCTGGGACAGCTCGTCGGCGCCGGCCTGCTCGACGAGGAGATCGCCCGAGCCGAGCTGACCGCCGCAGCCGCCGTGCTGATCAGTGCCGACTGCGACTGCACACCCCGCGAGATCACCCGCGTCATCACCGCAGGACTCACCGCCGGGGCACGCAACCCGCGCCGGACCACTATCCGTACCAGCCACCAGGGGGCAGCATGAAACCCGACATTCACCCCACCACGACTGACGGTGCCGCTCTGCTCGACGCGGTGCGTGCGGCGTTGATCCGCTACGTGGTGCTGCCCACCCCGCAGGCCGCCGACGCAGTCACCTTGTGGATCGCCGCGACGCACGCTCAGCCAGCGTGGGCGCACGCGCCCCGGCTGGTGGTCCGGGGGCCGGAGAAGCGGTGCGGGAAATCCCGGCTGCTCGACATCGTCGAAGCGCTCTGCCGAGACCCGTTCATCACGGTTAACTCCTCCCCGGCCGCGGTGTACCGCTCGATCAGCGACGACCCGCCCACCATGCTGGTCGACGAAGCAGACACCATCTTCGGACCCAAAGCCGACGGGAACGAAGACCTGCGCGGGCTGCTCAATGCCGGGCACCAACGCAACCGACCCGCCAAGCGCTACGACGCCGCTACCAATCGAGTGGAGTCCATCCCCACCTTCGCGATGGCCGCACTCGCCGGGATCGGCGCCATGCCCGACACCATCGAAGACCGCGCCATCGTGATCCGGATGCGCCGCCGCGCACCGAACGAGACCGTGGCCCCCTACCGGCACCGCCGCGACCGGCCACCGCTGCGCCAGCTTGCCCAGCAGCTCAGCGTGTGGTTACGCACTGAGCTCCGCTCCTTGGAGCGGGCCGAGCCGGACATGCCGGTGGAAGACCGCGCCGCCGACACCTGGGAACCACTCGTCGCGGTCGCCGACCACGCCGGGGCGTCTTGGCCCGACCGCGCCCGCGCGGCCGTGCTCGTGCTCACCGCCGAAGCCACCGACACGGGCGAGGTATCGACCCGGATCCGGCTGCTGACCGACTGCCGGATGGCGTTCGGTGAGCACGACGCCCTGCCCACCACCGTCCTTCTGGAGCGGTTGAAAAGCGATCCCGAAGCCCCCTGGGCCGACTACGGGCCAACCGGGCTGACCGCGATGAAACTCGGGGTGCTGCTGCGCGACTACAGCATCCGCAGCACCACAATCCGCTTCCCCCACCTGGGCCAGGCCAAGGGATATCAACGCGCCGATTTCGCCGACGCCTGGACCCGCTACTGCCCCCCACCCGACCCAGCCGATCACATCCAGGAGGGGAAGGCGTACCAGCCGTACCAGCCTCATCCTCCCAGCTCAACGCGGTACGGCTCACCAGAGTGGTACGGCTCAAGCCGTACCACCGACACCAGCCGTACCAGCCCGACCAGGAAAAACGAGCCTGGTACGGCTGGTACGGCTAACCCTCCGCCCCTGCGCATCGTCGGCGGCACCGAATGACCACCCACGTCACCCAGCGCACCTCTGATGAGAGGACATCATCTGTGGTCACCGCGGAAAGTCCATTGCGACAAGTGGATGTGCAGCTTTACAAAGTTTCCGACGTGATGCGAGCACTGAGCATGAGTCGTTCTGTTGTGTTCGAGTTACTGAGATCCGGCCGCCTCCGCTCCGTCAAGCAGGGGCGAACTCGGCTGATCCCCGCGTCCGCAATTCGCGAATATGTTGCATTGCTGGAGAAAGAAGCGGAGGCTGCGTGATGACCAAGCGACGTAGCAGGGGCGATGGGGGGCTCCACTGGGATGAGTCTCGGCAACGTTGGATTGCAACGGCTAGTCTCGGCTATGCGCCGAACGGACGGCGGATCGTCAAACGCGGCAGTGGTAAGACGAAGGCCGCCGCGAAAGCCAAACTCACCGAAGTGCTACGAGACCATGAGGACGGACTAGCCATCGCCCCGACTGGCTACACCGTAGCCAACGCCGTCGATGACTGGCTATCCTACGGACTCAACGGACGGGATAAAGGCACCATCAGTACCTGTACTATCCTGAGCAAAACACACATCATCCCTTCTCTCGGCGCTAGGAAGCTCCGGGACCTCAGTGCGGAGGATGTCGAGAAATGGCTTGCTGGTAAGGCGGCAACCCTCAGTACGCGCACCCTCCAGAGCTTGCACCCGTGTCTGAACCGTTCGATAAAACGAGCGATGGCTCGCGACAAGGTGAAACGGAACGTTGTAGCGCTCTGCTCCATCCCTAAAGGACAGGCTGGTCGCCCGTCGAAAGCGCTGACCATCGCACAAGCGGAGGCCATGCTTGCTGCCGCAGAGCGCAGCCGGATGCGGGGCTACGTGGTGGTGTCCCTTCTCACTGGCGCCCGGACTGAGGAGCTTCGCGCGCTGACCTGGGATCATGTCAATCTGACGGGAAACCCAGACAACAACCCCCCAGTGCCACCACACGTCGCCGTATGGCGGTCGGTGAGGGCGGGAGCGGACACCAAGACACGCAAGTCGCGACGAACCCTCGCGCTGCCAAGGCGCTGCGTCGAGGCCCTAAAGGGGCAACGACACCAGCAGGACCAGGATCGGATCGCCGCTGGACCACGCTGGCAGGAACGCGGGCTGGTGTTCGCCTCCAAGGTCGGCACACCGCTCGATCCTTCCCACGTTCGGCGTGAGTTCCGGCGGGCGATCCGGGACGCTCCAGGACTGAACGCCACAGAATGGACACCCCGGGAGCTACGCCACAGCTTCGTTTCCCTGCTCTCGGACAGCGGCGTCCCCCTGGAGGAGATCTCCCGCCTGGTCGGCCACAGCAGCACAGCCGTGACCGAGCTGGTCTACCGCAAGCAGATCCGCCCGGTACTCCAGCAGGGCGCAACAGCAATGGACCGGATATTCAGCGCCGTAGCTCCGGAACCATAGTCACTCAGTGGATCAGAGGCCAGTTCCGCTCATAGTGGAACTGGCCTCTGAACTGGGAAAATGAGGTCGGGGTGGCGGGATTTGAGCCCACGGTCTCTTCGTCCCGAGCTTCTGAGCGGCTGTCGTATCTGCGCTGGGTCAGCGGCAATTTTTCTCGGTGAGTGGGTGGTGCCCCTGGCGGAATTCGGACCTGCGATACACGGTTGAGAAAGAGCTGAGACCCCGGTCCATATTCCTGCGACCGGCGACTACAGTTCGCACCTTTCAGAGCGTCGAGCGGCACCGGCCTCGGCGTGAACCGGCCACACCGACGGTGACCTGCGCGGACAGTTCTCAATATTTGTCAGCGATCGTCACGCCTCGCTGACGGCCCGGAGAACGTGACCATGACTGTTACGGTTGGTAGTCGCGTGTAGGTGGGGTGGGGTTGGGGAGGGAGGCGAGTCAGGGGGTGTCAGTCCCGGGAATTTCGGGGGTTTTCGGGCCTGATTCGGGTGGGGTCCCGTGGCTCCCTACAGGGTGTGTGCTGGTTGGTAGGGAGGCTGGGGAGTTCTCCCCAAGCCAGACTTGCTCCTATGGGTGATAGCAATTAGGTGTTTGTGCTGAAGGCGACGATTGGTCATTCCGCAATATGAAGGCGCCAAGAGTATTTGGTGTTCCCTGCGGAGCAACAGCAGACATCATATGGTCTGATACGTCAACACAGAATTCGCTTACCAGAGGAGGTTGACCCGCTCGCTCGGCAGTGAGGGTCGCTCTCCATCGTCCCGATTGCAACAATGCTTGATTCGCTATGAATCGTAGCATTGGGCTCTGAGGTTTATCTTGTGTTACAATAATCGGGCCGGGGTCGGAGATGATTTTGCCTTTTGTGCCACCTGTTGTGATATCGTAATCGTACTCGATTATATCCTCCCAAACGAAATGCGGCGGTGGGGAATTGAGTGGTGACGGGGGGATCATATTGAGACGTAACGATGTAATCACACCGGTGAGGTCTGTTTTTTCGTAAACCGCAAAGGTCGGCTGGATATTTACCTCGACTCGTGTATCTCCTTGAGGTAAACGAGCCTGTGCAATTCGTAATACGCTAGGAATAGTGAGCGAAATTTGAGGTCTGTGATTTAGCTGTACTGTAGATATTAATGATAAGATCAGAGCCGCAACGGCCGTTAGTGCCGTTAGTGTAGTCGTTAAGAGTTCGACCTGGCGGGCCAGGCTCCTTTTTCGAGACGGCGGAGCGATACCCTGATTTACTTCGACTGCAACATTATCCGATGCTTCGCTTCGGGGCGTTGGCATTGCTATCCGGTCGTCTGGCGTGTCTGGCATCGGGTAACTCCCCTCCTTCAACTTGCCACTGCTGGCGTATCGAAACCTAGTTTAATTTGCTTGACTAGCAGGTTTACTGTCCAGATTGTCCCGTCAAGCCGTTTGCTCCCCATCGGTCCGGCCCTCCGGACCAAGGGCTCGGTGTCGATCGACTTCGGTGAGCAGAACCATCCAGCGCCTGCACTCACCGCAGGCCAGACCACCCCTCGCACGCCCAGGAAGACAAACCCCGGCACACCCCACCCACGCTGACCCGATGACGCCCCCCAGCACGTCAGTCGAGCCGACACAGACAGAACCGTAAAGATGCGCCATACCGACACTCACCCACGTGCGTGACGCCCGCGCCGGGGTGGAAATTCGTCGCACCCCCCCACCAGCCCCAGCACCACCTAAACTTCCGAGACCAGGCCGGCTTGGTCGGCGGGCTCCTCCTCGGCCCGGCCACTAACCCCTAGCGGAACCATAGTCACGCAGTTAGTCACTCAGTGGATCAGAGGCCGGTTCTTCCCGTAGTAGAACTGGCCTACGACCTGGGCTTATGGGGTCGGGGTGGCGGGATTTGAACCCACGGCCTCTTCGTCCCGAAGGCGCGTAGAGCGTGACGATCAGTACCAACGAGTGCTGTGGCCTGCTCGTAGGTCGCCGCGTTGGGTGCCCTGGTGCTACTTCGTGCCGATGGGTTGCTGACTTTTTGCTGACTCCGCTCCGGCGTCCGGCTACGTCACCGGACTAGTCGGGCGCGGGCGGCGCGGACCAGGTGCGGGACCTGGTGTCGTGCCGGATGAGTCAGTGAGATCAGGGGACGCACCCGCCCCCTGAGTAGGCGGCCGAGGGCTGGTGTTGCGAGCACCTGCCCACGGCCTTGATCCCTGACCCTGCAGGAGAGGGTGGAGACCCATGCCAGACCCTATGCAGTTCGACCCTGACCGCCTGCGGGTGGCTCTCGATCACGGTGAGGTGGTGGAACTCGACGGCGGTGCGCTCGTCCTCGACGGTGAGGAATCGCCGAGCGTGGTGCTGCGACTGGCGCCCTGGCGCGCTCGGTCGGTGGCCCGGGTGCTGGAGGAGTGGTCCTCGGTGTCGCGGATCTTTCACCGCTCGACTCGGCCGTCCCTGGACGAGCTGGACCTGTCGCGGACACTGGACCTGGCCGCCGCAGCGCTCGGTGACGGTGATGAGCCGATCATGCGGTCCGCTCGTGGCTCGCGCGTGATCCCCAACCGGCAACGCTTGGCCGCCGTGGCGGTCCTGGGCGAGCGGGAGGCGCACCTATCCGCGGTCCAGCGCTTGGCGCTGGTGGATGCCGCCGCGTGGTGGCTCTCGGAACCCAACGGCGGCGAGGAACTGGCCTACGCCCTGCTCGCCGCGACCTGTTCGACGGAGGTCAGTACGGAACATGTCTACCTCGCCCTGATCACTCCACCCGAAGAACAAGGCGACTAGGGCGCCGGCCCGTCCTCCGCCGATCGGGCGGTGGGATGCAGGGGTGGAAGGGTCCCGAAGGACTCCGCCGGGAGGCGGATGAGCCGACCGTCTTCGACGACGCTCCAGCCGAGCCAGCGCCAGGCTCCCGCGCTGGCCCTGACGAGCTGGTCCGCGCTGACGTCGAAGACCGCGATCTCGCCCCCCGGCAGGTTCACGATCGTGAATCCGACAGGCAGCCCGCTGGTGGTGTCCCAGACCCGGACGGTGCCGTCGTCGCCGCCGGTGAGTAGGCGGGTGCCGTCGGGGGACCAGGCCACCGCCCACACTTCGTTGGGGTGGGTGGTGAGGTGGTGGAGGGGTTCTGCGGTGGTGGCGTCCCAGACCCGGGCGGTGTTGTCGGCGCTGGCGGTAAGCAGGCGGGTGCCGTCGGGGGACCAGGCCACCGCCCACACCCCGTCGGTGTGGCCGGTGAGCTGGTGCAGGGGCTTGGCGGTGGTGGCGTCCCAGACCCGGGCGGTGTTGTCGGCGCTGGCGGTGAGCAGGCGGGTGCCGTCGGGGGACCAGGCCACCGCCCACACTTCGTCGGGGTGGGTGGTGAGGTGGTGGAGGGGTTCTGCGGTGGTGGTATCCCAGACCCACGCGCCGCCGCTACCGCCGGTGAGTAGGCGGGTGCTATCGGGGGACCAGGCCACCGCCAGCACCCTGCCGGTATGGGTGGTGAGGTGGTGGAGGGGTTCTGCGGTGGTGGCGTCCCAGACCCGGACGGTGCCGCCGCTACCGCCGGTGAGTAGGCGGGTGCCGTCGGGGGACCAGGCCACCGCCCGCACCGCGTCGGTGTGGCCGGTGAGCTGGTGCAGGGGCTTGGCGGTGGTGGCGTCCCAGACCCGGACGGTCTTGTCGTCGCTGGCGGTAAGTAGGCGGGTGCCGTCGGGGGACCAGGCCACCGCCCACACCCAGTTGGTGTGGCCGGTGAGGTGGTGGAGGGGTTCTGCGGTGGCGGCGTCCCAGACCCGGACGGTCTTGTCGTCGCTGGCGGTGAGCAGGCGGGTGCCGTCGGGGGACCAGGCCACCGCCCACACCCACTCGGTGTGGCCGGTGAGCTGGTGCAGCGGTTCTACGGTGGCGGCGTCCCAGACCCACGCGCCGCCGCTACCGCCGGTGAGCAGGCGAGTGCTATCGGGGGACCAGGCCACCGCCCGCACCCCGACAGTGTGGCCGGTCAGCGGGCGCAGCGGCGAGACGCCTCTTGCTGCTTGCCGGCCGCCGCCCGGCAGCGGGGCGATCAGCAGCCCCGGCGCTGGTTCCGGTGTCGGGGTACACCGCAGGATCTGCGTCCGGTAGGTGGTGGCTTGGGCAATCTCGGCGCCGTCGAGCGCGCAGTCCCGGACAATGGTTCCGATTGCCCGCGCGTCGGCGAACCGCGCCGAGGTCAGGCGTGAGCTGTGTAGCTCGGTGAGGGTCAGGTCGGCGCAGCTGAGGTCAGCCCCGGTCAGGTCCACCCGGCGGAACGTCGCGCGTCGCAGGTCCGCCCCGGTCAGATCCACCCCGGCCAGGGGCAGCCGCGGGCCGTCGTGCCCCTCCCTGCCGATGGTCCACCCGCTCAGCCGGGCGCCCGCCAGATGGACCCCGAGCAAGGACTGGTATGGGTGCCCGTGCTCGGCGGCGTGCAGGGCGTAGGCGAAGGCGAGCTCCGAGGCCTGCGGCAGGTACCGGCGCCCGATCCGACTCAGCGCCACCAGCGCCGCGGATCGCTGCTCGGCCTCCGCTGCGTCGATCGACTGGCCGAGGAAGTCCAGCGTCTCTGGGCTGGGTACCGGCATTGCGAGCGCGTCGAAACCCGAGCCAGCGGCCTCGATCAGGGTCCGGCACAGGTAGCGGGCCAGGAAGTACTCAGCCAGTGACCGGTGGCCGAACGCGAAGGTGTCGTCCTCGCGATTGAGGAAGGTGGCTGTGCGGAAGTCGGCCTTCCACAGGTCAGGCACCCGCTCGCGGTAGTGCCGCTGCAGGTCGGGCCGGCGCTCGAGCACGTCGAGGAGCCAGTTGTCGACCTCCGCCGCCCCCCAGGAGTTCCGCCGGGAGCGCCACAGCCCGGCCGCGATCTCCTCCATCAGCAGCTGCTTGTGCTCAGGGATGAGGGTGTGCTTGCCGCTGTCGCGGGACAGCCAGCGCTCGACGACCTCGCCGTAGAGGTCCACCGAGCGCAGCGTGCGGCCGTGCAGCTTGGCGGTCTCGATGAACTCCACCTGGTCGGCGATCAGCCGCAGCGTCAGCGGGCGGCGGGCGAGATCGGGCAGGTCGTGCACGGCCCGGATGGTGTCGAGGAAGGCGTCTACCCGGTCCGCGTCGCGGTCCAGGTTGGCGGCCAGGTACTCCCGCACCTGTTGTTCCCGGAAGGGGAGCATCAGCAGGGCCAGGTAGTCCTCGCCCCGCAGGCCCTGCCGGCCCGCCCCGGTGAAGTAGGTGATCTCCTCGCGGATCGTGCGGAAGTACTGGGTGCGGCAGGTGAGCAGCATCTTCGCGCCCGAACCCTCGCTGAGGGCTCGCCACAGCTGCCGGGTGAACAGCTGCTGGTCGTGCGGGGTGAGGTGGACGAGCACCTCGTCGAGCCCGTCGAACACGACCACCGCGTCACCCTGGTGCAGCCGCCTGCGGACGACCTCGGCGGACAGCAGGTCTCGCGGGACGTCCGCGGGTCGGCGGGCGTCGAGCATGCCGTCCAGGATGTGATCGAGCGTCATCGTGGCGACCAAGCCGGTGATCCGGACATCGCGCAGGTCAAACAGGATCGGTAGCGGGCCGGGGGCGTCGTTGGCGCGCAGGTCGAGCAGCTTCTGGGTGAACAGCTTCGCCGTGGTCGTCTTGCCCATGCCAACGTCGCCGAGCAGCGCGCACAGCCGCGGCGCCTCCGTCCCCTCCGCCCTGGCCCAGTCCACCAGCCGGGCGACCGCACGCAGCGCTGGGCCGTGCGTCGAGCCCGAGCGGTCCAGCAGGGACTCCCGAAGAGTGGTCTCGGCCGACTCAGGCTCGATCAGGACTGTGCTCTCCCCGGCCCGCCTGCTCCGGGCCAGGCTCGCGGACCACTCCCTCAGCGGGTCGTCTGTCGTCCGGTCCTCAGCGGTGACCCGCGGTGGCTGCAGCGCACGCCGGATCTCGTCCACCACGTCTTCGACGTAGTGCCGACGTTGGTCGGTGCGCGTCAACTCGTCCCAGGGCTCGCTCCGGCGCCGGACGTCGTGCAGATACAGTGGGCCCAAGTCCAGCGGGCCGTCCGGCAGGCCGCTCAGCGCAAACGCGACGACCCTGCCAGGCTTATCCAGCGTCCGACGACGCTCAGCCGCGGCACCGGCGAGGTACGCGGGACTCACCAGCACCAGCCGGACGTCGGCCTGGGCGCACAGCCGGTCGCGCGCCGCCTCGGGGTCCTCCCCCAGCTCGACCGAGCCCGAGTCGGCAACCTCCCACGAGTGCTCGCGGTCCAGGGCCAGCCTCTCGCGCAGCTGCTCCAGCAGCATGCTCACCTTCCGAGCCATAACGTTGTTCATCGGGGGGACGCTGACGTACACCCGGGTCCGCCGGGACAGCCCGAGTTCCACGACCTCCGGCGTGACCGCGTGATCGATCCCGGTCCGCCCGGCGGCCTCCCCGGCGAAGGCGGCGATGCCCTCATCGACCAGGTGGCCGCCGGTGAACCAGCCGTGGCGCTGGTCCGGCGGCACCTTGCGGGAGTCCAGCTCGAGCCGGAGATCGACGTCGGCCTCGGCTGCGGCATGGTTCACCCGCTTGCGGAACTCCTGGAAGGCCTCCTGGCCGCGAGCATCGCCCGCCGGGAACTCGGCGGCGTTAAGGGCGTCCCGGAGCAGGAACCGCCCGTCGTCGGCCAGCGTGTCGAGGATGGCCGTCAGCCGGGCCGACTGCAGCGCGGTCAGCGTCGAGCGCTTCTGTAGAGCGGCGAGATGGTGGGCGATCTCCGCACGGAGCAGTCGGGCAGTCACAGCGCGCGGTACCCATTCAAGGAGAGGACGCGCCGCCGGATCGCCGCCGCCAGGTCGTTGGCAAAGCTCGTTCGCTGGGCGCCGGACAGCTCGGCGAAGCTCTTCGCGTCCCGCGTGAAGACGAGCTGGCGCTCGACGCCACCCAGGTCGCATTCCGGACCGAATGCAGGCAGCGGGCTCAGCGCGACCGGCAGCGACCCCTTGTCGGCGCGCGGACCCGCGAACCGTGGTAGCTCGTGCTCCTGAATAAACAGTCGGCCAAAGTACCGGGTGCTTAGCAGGAGCAGGCCGAAATCGGCCTCGTTCAGTCGCTCGATGATGCCTGCGGTCAGCTCCTCCCCGCAGGCCAGGTGGCTGTCCTCCCACCATTCGACGTCGAGGTCGGTGAAGCCGCCGAGGGCGGGTAGCAGATCGCGCAGCAACGCCTCCTTCAGCCCCTTGTCCTGATGGCACCAGCTCAGGAAGATCCGCGTGTGCATACCGCCTCCATGACCTGGAAGACCCCGGATCGAACCCGGGATCTACAGATCCTGGCACACCACCTGACCATAGTCGCTCGAAGTCCGGTCTGTGGCGTCGGCGCAAGCTGACTGACAACGCCCATCAAGGACCAGCATTCCGGTCACGGAACCGTCAGCAACCGTCACTCAGGTCTGACGTTGAGGTCACTTCTCGCCAAGCACTCGCAGGTAAGCATTTGCTGGCCAGAACCATGATCCCCGGCCAGAACTTCCACGCTGGGTCCACAGAGCCACAAAACACTGGCGGAGTGCGATCGCGCGCTATCAGCCGACAGAACGCACGAAAGCCACCGCTTCAAGCACGTATCCATGATCACTAGGACATTTTTCGGACACTAAATGACGCCTGAACAACAGCAAGCGACCACAATCGTCGAGCGAGTGCGATCGAGGAAAACGCAGGTCGTCGCATCTATCCACAAACAACCGAAACAACTGTCCGAGGATGAGCGGGTTCGACGTCGCCGCTACCTCGACCGACAATTGTCCACGCCGCGTCGCCGGAGTCAATGGCGCCTGACGGCGTCGCGCTGCGATGGCGCAAGCACCACCGTTTGACACCACCGACGCGACGAGCAAGTCGGTCAGGACGAGGGAGCGGCGACGAGTAGGCAGAGTCCGTCGCGAGTTGCCTAATCGCGGCTACCGCGGACCTTGCAGCGCAGTGAAGACCGTTAACGTCCCACTCCCCCGCCCGATACGCGCCCAAGTCTCCACTCCAGCGTGCGTCATCGGCCCATTTGGCTCAGTCAGCGCCCTACCGGTATTGGAGAGAGTACCGCTCTCCGGAGAGAGGATCGCTTGTGTCCGCGTAATGCTAGAGGATCCTGCCGTGAGCTGATGGCCTCAGCCAGTCGCAACCCGAACACTGGCCGGTCGGGACTGGGTAACGTCTCTGCCTTCCGCTCCGTAGGCGGCCGAAGGGCATCCCACCCCGTGTCAATTGTTCTCCCATCACGCGAAGCCACCGCGAAATGGCTGCGCAGCCGATCGCTAAGTATCAAGGTGAAGCACCATGTCAGACGCTATGCACACACTGTTACTGACCATCCATTTCTAAACCGTGTGCCATAGATTCGAATACAAGAGCTGTCGCGGCGCGGCCGGGTGGGCGGGCGGAGCGTCGCTATGCCGAATGTGTGCCAAAACGGCGCCGACTTTCTACCCTCAGGCGCAGTTTGTGCACGTCGTAGCGCTGTAGGAGTTGCCGATCGCACCGTCCTCACAGGGATGTTGCTAAGCACATATCAGGTGAAGCGGGCGACGGGAATCGAACCCACATAGTCAGCTTGGAAGTTCAGTGCTTCACCCACAGGCTGACCTGCGGATCGCTGATCAGCGGGTTGAATGGCTTCCATACCGTCATTCCCC
>JAFATA010000022.1 GCA_019244165.1 Pseudonocardiales bacterium
GGCTTTCTGGAGTCTGAGCACGGTGGCGCGTTTCGTTCTCTGATTGAGCAGTTCGCCGCGCCCCGCCCGGCCGCTGAGGGGATCCCTGATCTGCGGACGGCTGCCCAGCGCAATGCTGACGCTTTGGTGGAGGTGTGCGGGCTGGCCCGCGCCGCCCAAGGCTGCCCCACCACCGGGGGGGAACCCTCACACCTGAGCGTCGCCCTTGACTGGGAGGTTCTGCGTACCGGTCTGGGGAGCGCGACGCTGGACTACGGGACCCATCTCAGCGCATCTGAGGCCCGGCGGTGGGCTTGTGATGCGAAAGTTATCCCTGTCGTTTTGGGTGGGGAGTCTGAACCGTTGGACGTGGGGCGGGCGATGCGGACTGTCCCGCTGTCCCTTCGCCGCGCGCTCATCGCCCGGGACCGGGGATGCGCTTTTCCCGGCTGCGATCGGCCACCGGGACTGTGCCAGGCTCATCATTGTCGACATTGGGCTGATGGTGGTGAGACCAGTGTGGGTAACTGCGTTCTGTTGTGCGAAACGCACCACCGGCATGTGCATTGCACGGGTTGGGAGATCCTGATCCGCCCGGGCTACGTCGAGTTCATTCCCCCAGCAGTTCTGGACCCCGACCGCAGACCACTCCCCAACCCCCTGCGCTGCTAACTTCGGACCCCGTCGCCGACCAGCACGAGGACCCCGGTCACCACTAGTGGGAGCTGTCCGGCGGCGGCGTGGACCAGGGAGAGGACCCCACCGACACCGCCCGCCGCGAACTCGCCGTTGGGACGCAAATTGTGGGTCCGCGAGTCCCGTTTCCGCTCGAGCATCCCAGCCCACCAGTTGCGTAACCCCGTCGCCCGTCACCTCCCGGTCTGACCATTTCGGGTGTCGGGCGCTCAGCCCAGCCATTCCGTCAGGATGTCGCGCAGTATCGTGGCGCCCTCCTCATTGAGGGCGATCACGCAGGCGCCCGTGACATGGGGATCGAACACAATCGACCCGTCCTGCATGCTCACCAGAAGGTTCGCGAAACCGATCGGACCCCGGTGCAGCGCGCAGGTCGCCGGTATCGCCTTGCGACGGCGTTTGTTCGGGCCGTTGGTGTAATAACTGTTCCAGTTCATCATTACCCCCTTACTTGATCGTGTAAAAACGAGTTCCGAGCCCGCCGAGTGGTCATGAGGGCGCTGCCTCGCTGGTCCGAACCTGGGCGAGCGCGACGAGGGAGGCCAGCCGGGGTAAATCGGCTGCTCCGACCCGGAGCGCTATCCGGCTGGTGTTCCCGCCCCCGAACACGAAGGTGGCGACCCGCTGGTCTGGCCATGGTCCGCTGTCTCCGAGCGCCATCGGCGCATTGGGAGTGAGCGTCACCTGCACGTTCATGTCAATTCGCCCTTTGCGCACGTCTCTCCCTTGCTCAGGCCGCGTTCCTGACGGTCGCCTCAGTGTTCGGCGGCGGCGGCGGTCGTCGGAAAACTCCAGCGTCGGCTCCACGCCGAGCACGGGCACCAACCAGACCTCCTGTCAACCTGTCCTCAACTCTTCATGAAGAGTTGTTGATGACCGTAATGCTAGGTCGGAAGCTGACCGTGGTCAAGTCCTCAGGAGGACTACGGTTGTGGTGGCACGTGAGTACCGAGCAACCGGGAAGGATGCCGAGTAGTGAACGAGCTGAGCGCGCGAGTGCCGAAGTACCACCGCGTCGCGGATGCTCTGCGAGCCGAGATCCGCACCGGGGAGCTTCATCCTGGCCAGCGGCTACCGGCCGAAACCGTACTCGTGGAGCGATTCCGGGTCAGCCTGCCCACCATTCGGCAAGCACTCTCGGTGCTGCGCGCGGAAGGTCTGATCGAGTCACGCCACGGGGTGGGCACGTTCGTCAAGGAGCAGCGCCGGCTGCAACGCCGCTCCCGGGGCCGCTACGGCAGCGCCCGAGGACACCAGCAGTTGCTCACTCACCACCTCCGGCACGAGATCGTCTTCGCCGGTCGCGGCCCAGCCCCCGCCCACATCGCCCAGATCATGGGCATCGAACCCGGCGCCGAGGTCGTCATCCGCCGCCGCAACCTCTTCGACAAAGACACCGGAGCGCCCGAAGAGATCGGCGCGAGCTACCTCCCGATCTCCGTCGCCGGAGGAACCTTTCTCGAAGAGCCCACGGTCGTTCCCAAGGCCTTGTTCCTGTGCGTGGAAGATCTCACCGGTCGCCGTTATACCCGCGCCCGGGAACAGTGGATCGCCCGGATGCCGACCGCTGAGGAGTCCGTCATCCTCGAACTGCCGACCGGAGCACCAGTCATGC
Organism: Pseudonocardiales bacterium; assembly: GCA_019244165.1. Classification (GTDB taxonomy): domain Bacteria; phylum Actinomycetota; class Actinomycetes; order Mycobacteriales; family Pseudonocardiaceae. The sequence continues at coordinate 2,291 of JAFATA010000022.1, forward strand.
ACGTCGTCCACACCGCATACGACGAGCACGGTGACATCCTGGAAATCTCCGAGTCGGTCTGGCCAGCCGACCGCATCATCGTTATTGACGACTACGACATCGAGCAGGAACCCACCAAATCCGAGGCTCCCAGCGAGATCTAGCAGCGACGACAATGCAGCACGCAGGATCTACGTTCCGCGAATCCGAGCCCGATGCCGAGCCTGAGCACGAGCCCAACCCGAAGCCGGAACCCTCGGTCATGGCGCCAGGGCTCGCGCGGTCCCGGGAGGCTGGGCGTGCCGTCGGCGGACCCCACCGCGAGTTCGGCGACAAGTCCGCCCGCGCCTGCTCGGCCTGTGCCTGGCTGTAGCGGGGCGCTAGCCGGCCCGGCTGGTGGGTGTAGGCGGCGGGCAACACGCAGGGTGGCCTATTTCCATCGGGATCCGCAGCTCCTGCGAAACCCTCCGCATCGACATGCAACCCCTCCTGCATGACCTCGGCATCACCACCGGAGCCGCGGCATGGACAACTTTTTGTCGATCGAGGTTCGGCAAGCGCCTAGGCTTGCTGTATGGCTGCGGGTGACTGCTCTTGGGGCGATAGCAATCATCAACGCGGTAGTGGCCAGCGCGTTCACCGGAGCGAGGGGGTGGATCGGTATCAGGTGGCCTTGTCGGTGACTCCTTCTCCCAGGAGGGAGGTGCCTTGTGTCCTGGACTAGGAGCGTGGTGACCGCGACCCGGGGGTTCGCTGCGCGCGAGTCGCTTGTGGCGACGCTCCTTAGACTGCTCGTGGCAGTCTTCCTCCTAGTTTCCGCGTGTCGGACGAGCGGACCTGCCGTTGGAAATGGTGGACATGGCGAAGCAGCCATTGTCGTTGCGCCTGTTGGCTCGATCGTACCGCTCACCGGGGGTAGGGATATCCCTGATGCTGCGAGTTTCCCCGCGCCCGCGCGGAGGCTCCTGCAGGAGGCCGACCGCGGACTGCGGGCAGGGGACTTTGACGCCGTCGCAAGGGAAGCCCAGCGTGTGCGTGAGGGCGCAGGCAAGGAGGATACGAAGACGAGGTGTGTCGCTGATGCGGTCGAGGGTATTGCAAACGTCAATCGCAGGGACCCCAAAGCTGGACTCCAGGAACTTCAACAAGGCGAGTGCGCCATCCGTTCCGTGCCGGATGACGTGCGATCTGAGATGGCCACGTTGTACCACCGCGCCCGAGGCTACGCGTATGTCCAGATCGGTAACGAGGCTGCAGCCAAGAATGAGTTCGATCTCGCGAGCAAGCTATCTCCGCGCCAAAAAGACTTAATCGTCAATGAGTTCTGCAGCGCAACGGTGCGGCGCGGCGCTGGATGTGCCGCGACGAGAACCACTACCAAGCCGCCACCGACTACAACCACCACTAAACCGCCGCCGACGAGGACCACCACCAAGCCGCCACCGACTACAACCACCACTAAACCGCCACCGACGAGAACCACCACCAAGCCGCCACCGACGAGGACCACCACCAAACCGGCGCCGAAGCCCAGGCCGACTAAGGAGAGAGGCGGCGCGTCGACTACCCCGACTGGATGATCGGACTGATTCGCTATGGTGGCCGAGACGCAGGACCAGAAAAGCGGGACATCAGAGGGCTTGTCGCGACTGGCTCAAATCGCCGGTAAGGTCGTCGCTCCGGTTACTATCACGGCGTTGATGGTGTACTTTGGTTGGGCGCGCGCTAGCGCCACCTATGAAAGCTTTGGAATTGATCAGAGCATCCTTGGGTTTTCGGTCCAGGACTACCTTTTTCGCAGCATCAGCGAGACGTTCGAGCCCGCCGCGTTGCTCTTGCTAGTAGTTCTCGTTGCGATCCCTGTTCACCTTGGACTGACCAAAGTTATGAGAGAATGGGGGTGGCGAAAGCGGATAGTGTTCCCGCCGGCTGTCATTGGGACGGCGTCGATCATAGTCGGTCTGCTCGGTTTCCTGGGCATAGTTACCTACTCCGTCGCATGGCCGCTCATCCCGATGTCGCTAGGGCTAGGAACCTTGCTAATCGGCTATGCTACCTCGCTGTGGCGCGTGGCGAGCGGAACAGAGCTCAGACCCCTAGGCAACAGCGATATGATCGACATTGTAGCTCGGGTCGGGTTTACGGCGTTCTTGATTCTCACTCTATTCTGGTCGGTGGCAGTATTCGCGCGGATTCACGGCGTCGAGGATGCCCAGCGGATCGCGCAAGGGAGCGTGTCCCTGCCGGGCGTTGTTATCTTTACGCCGCATCAACTTCACCTCCGCGGCGCGGGTATCCGGGAGACCGTGCTGATCGGTGATCAGGAGATTCGCTATTACCGCTATGACGGACTACGTCTGTTGGCCCGAGGGAGCGACCGATATATTCTGCTGCCGGCCCACTGGCAGCCGGGTATACGCACGATCGTCTTGCGGGATCGTCGCGATACACGCCTAGAATTCTACCTAAGGTAACTCGGATGCGGCGCTGGCCAACGACGAGTACTGCCGCTGGCCAGCGCCGTTCTCAAGGTTGTGGTCAGGAGGCCTGCTTGGTCTCCCAGAAGATCTTGTCAATCTCGGCGATGTGGTCGAGCAGTGTTTGCCCGGTGGCGGGGTCGTTGGAGGACTTGGTGCCGCCTTCACCACCGCCGGCCGCCTTGGTGGCCTTGTTGAACAGCTCATGGAGCTGCGGGTACTTCGCGAAGTGCGGTGGCTTGAAGTAGTCGGTCCACAGTACCCACAGGTGGTGCTTGACCAGTTCGCTGCGTTGCTCCTTGATCTCGATGGCGCGCTCGCGGAACACGGGGTCGTCGTTGGACTGGTACTTCTCCTGAATCGCCTTGATCGACTCGGCTTCGATCCGAGCCTGCGCTGGGTCGTAGACGCCGCACGGGAGGTCGCAGTGTGCCGTAACCTCCAGGCGGGGGCGGTGCAGAATGCACGACAGCAGTCGCATCGTTCCTCCCTAACACGTGGTGTGCCGACGGTAGGCGACCTTACTCGCGCGTGATGTTCCGAGCATCCGCAGGTGGTGATCATTGGTGCGGCGCAACCTTATCGGGTGGCCGTGGCGGCTCGCGGTGGTGCGCGGTCCCTCGATGTCCCCGACGCTGTCCGATGGCGACGTGGTGCTGGTCAGCCTGCGAGCTCGGCCACGCCCCAGCGCGGTGGTGCTGGTCCAGTGGGCGCAGCGGTCCGGTCAGGTGTCAGTCAAGCGCGTGGTAGGCCGGCACGGGGACGGTTGGTGGGTCCTGGGTGACAACCCAGCGGGATCCACCGACTCCCGCCAACTGGGCACCGCAACCCCCACCGCGGTCGTCCTCACCCGGCTGTGGCCCGCACCCCACCGGCTAGCCCCGCCGTCGGCGGGCTGACGGCGGGGCAGGCGAGGCAGCTGCGCGGAGCTGCGCGTAGCGGTGTTGGCAGTCTGCCCAGCACGGGAGGATGCCGGTGCGGGCAGCCTCGGCGAGGGTGGGGGCGGCGCGGTCCTTGGGGGAGAGCACCACCTCAAGCTCGGCAGGCCAGGGCAGCCGCAGTGCGGGATCCAACGGGTCCACCGTGTGTTCCGCTGCGGGGTGGTATCCGGTGGAACACAGGTAGCTCATGACGGTGTCATCGGCCAGCGCGATGAACGCATGCCCGACGCCCTCAGGTAGGTACACTGCGCGGTAGCTCTCGGTGTCCAGCAGGATCGACTCCCAGCGGCCGAACGTGGGGGAGCCCACCCGGACGTCGATCGCGACGTCCAGCAGCGCACCGCGGGAGCAGTGCACGTACTTGGCTTGGCCCGGCGGCACGTCGGAGAAGTGCACCCCGCGGACCACACCGCGGTGGGAGACGCTGTGGTTGGACTGCGCCAGGTGCAGCGGGTGGCCGGTGGCGTCGAGGAACGCGGATTCCTGAAACGGCGCAACGAACTGACCGCGCGCGTCGGGGAAGACCTGGGGGGTGAACTCGATCACTCCCGGCACCGCCAGCTCACGGAACCGCACGGCGCGCCACTCTAGCCAGCAGGCTGGCAGCGCACCGCGGCTCCCGCCACACAATCTCCCGTCCACCTCATCGGGAGCCACCTGATCCGGTGATGTTCTCGGTCTACCGCCCGGAATTGAGGCGTCCGGCGTCACACGCGGTTGCGCAAGGTGCATAACTGCTCGCCAGTTCGCGCGTTGGGACACTCGACAGGGTTGTGACACGTCGTTGCCAGGTGCTGGCGGCTGGCGCGGCGGGAGGGTGGTGCCGTGGCCGAACGCGCTGAGCGAGCCGAGTTCGTGCCCTTGTCACCGGACCCCGGCGGAGTGAGCTGGGGGGCACCCCGTAGTCCCCGGGCAGCGTGGCGGCCCGGCTGGTCGACCTCGTCGGACCCCGTACCCCAGATTCCTCTACCGGAGTCGCCCGCGTTGGTCTGTGCGGGCGGTGTTGTTGTCCAAGCCAACCTGGCCGCAGTCCAGCTCGCCGGCCGGTGGTTCCCCGATTCGCTGACCGGCCTTGCGCTGCACCATCTGCTGAGGGGTCCCGAGACCGGAAGCGACGCCGGGCTGATCAGGCCGGACGGGCAGGTGATACCCGTGCGGGTGACGCGCTGGGTTTTACCCGGCACGGACCTCCTGGTGGTGTTCCTGGTCGACGTCTCTGACCTGCGCACCGCCGGCGGAGCCGGCAATCGGACCTCGGTGGGCTGCCCGCCGGAGACCGACGCCTTTGCCCAAGAACGCGCGCACCTGCTGCAAGCGCAGCAGATCGCTGGGGTCGGCAGCTTCACCTGGGAGTGGCCCACCGCTAAGATCAACTCGGCTAACCGGATCAACTACAGTCCCGCCCTGAGGGAGCTGTTTGCCGGACGCTGCGTCGATACCGCCGATCCCTTTCGCCACATCCATCCGGAGGATCTGCCCGATCTGTTCCGGCGGCTGCACGAGATGGTCTCTGACCGTGATGCGAGCACGCTGGAGGTGGAGTTCCGCGGTCTGCCCGAGCACGGGGAGACCTACTACCTGTGCCGCGTGCAGGCCGAGCGCTCCACCAGCGGGGAAGTCCTGCGTCTGGTAGGGACCGTGCGCGACGTCACCCAGGAGCGGGCGCAGCAGCGGGCGTCGCAGGCGGAGCTGCAGTGGCTGACGCAGGCGCAGCGGGTGGCCCGCATCGGTACCTGGGAGTGGGATCCGGGCGCTGACCGGCTGGTCTGGTCGGACGTGATGCGAGACCTCTACGCGGTGACGGCCCGCGAGAGCACCTACCAGAGCTTCCTGGCGCTGGTGCACCCCGATGACCGGGAGTGGGTGGACGAGCTGTGGCGTCAGCTGGTCATCGACCAGGTGCCGGTGGACTGCGAGCACCGGGTGCGACGAGGGGACGGGGTAGAGCGCACCGTCCGCTGCCATGGCGCGGCCCTCGCCGACTCCTCCGGGCGTCTGCGCCTGGTCGGCACCGTGCAGGACGTCACCGAGCAGCGGGCCGCCGAAGCCCGGATGATGCGTTCCGGCCAGCGTTTCGCCGACCTGGTGGCCATCGCCCCGGTGGGTATTGGGATCTTCGACGACAACGATCGGCTTGTCGACGGCAACGAAGCGCTGTGCAAGCTGCTGGGCTACGACCTGGAGACGCTTCGGGGGATGAGTTCCCAGGCCCTCACCCACCCCGACGAGCGAGCCGAGCGGTTGCGCCCCCTGCGCACCCGTCATGCAGCCTGGTCCGAGAGTTACACGGTGCCGCAGCGGATGCTGCGGCGGGCCGACGGTACCCCGGTGTACTGCGAGCTGCACGTCTCAGCATCGGTGCAAGACGACGGCCAACGTTTCCTGTTGGTGATCTTTACTGACATCACCGAGCGGCGCCGAGTGGCCGAGGCGCTCACCTACCGGGCAACGCACGACGAGCTCACGGGTCTCCCCAACCGGGCCGCGATCAAGGACACCCTGGCCGAGATGCTGCTGTCGGCTGACCGCGACATCGCGGTGCTGTTCTGCGACATCGACAACTTCAAGCGGGTCAACGATGCCCTCGGCCATGATGCCGGTGATGAGCTGCTGGTCGCGGTGGCGCGGTGGCTGCAGGACGGATTGCCCGAAGGCTGCACCGCGGGCCGCCTGTCCGGCGATGTCTTCGTGGTGATCTGCGCCAACCTCACCGCTCAGGGCGGCATCGGCTCGCTCGTTGCTACGGTCTCGGGGTTGCTGCGCACCGCGATCCCGCTGGGTGGCCAGGTGATCCGGGTGTCGGCGGCCATCGGAGTGGCGGTGCCCGACGCTTCCACCGCCACCGCGCAGGACCTGCTGCGCTTTGCCGACGCGGCCTTGTTCGAGGCCAAGCGGACGGGCACCGGGCACTTCGTGATGGCCAACGCGGCGCTGATCGCATCAGCCGATCAGCAGGTAGAGCTGGAGTGCCAGCTCCGCGAGGCGCTCCTGCGCGACGAACTACAGTTGCACTACCAGCCGGTGGTCAATCCGGACGGAGCGATCCTGTCTGCGGAGGCGCTGATCCGCTGGCTGCACCCGGAGCGCGGGATGCTCGGCCCGGACGTGTTCCTGCCGGTGGCCGAGCAGGGCGGCCTGATGCGCGATCTGGACCGCTGGGTGCTACGCACCGCGATGCATGAGGCGCGCGAGTGGAGAGCGTGGGATGGGCGCCCCGTGGCCGTCGCGGTTAACCTTGCCGATCCCGGCGAGGGCGACTTCGTGGCCACCGTCGCTACCGCGGTGGCCGAGAGCGGGCTGCCCTGGGGCTGCCTGGTGCTGGAGCTGGTGGAAACGACGCTGATCGGTTTGCCCAGCGCGACCCGGCGGGCGATGGCGGAGCTGGTCGGGCGCGGGGTGCGCTTCGCGGTGGACGACTTCGGCACCGGTTATTCCTCCCTGGCCCGGCTCAAGGAGCTGCCCGCGCAGATCGTCAAGCTGGACCGCCGATTCGTCTGCGGGGTGGGTGTTGACCCGTCGGACTTCGCGGTGGCCCGCGCGGTCGTCGACATGGCCCGCGCGATGGATCGGGTTTGTGTCGCCGAGGGCGTTGAGAACACAGCCCAGTTCCAGGTGCTGCGGGGCCTCGGGGTGGACGCCTACCAGGGCTGGTTGTTTTCCCGCGCGGTCCCCGGCCCCGAGTTCCGTGCTCTCCTGGAGAGCGGCCCGCTGCTGCGCTGACTGGGCTAGTGGCCGCGCAGGACGGCAACGATCTGGTTGATGACCCGCGTGCGTTGGGCGTCGGTGAGCTGACCGAAGTACTCGCCAAGCAGGTCAACGGGCAGCCAGACCACCCGGTCGGCGAGCACCACGCCGTAGTCGGTCTCGGTGGCATAGGCACTGGCCCGGTAGCGGGTGCCGGTCTCGATCTCGGCGAGGAGCACGGTGGGTCCGCCTGCAGCGTTGTAGATGTCGGCGGAGACCACGGTGTAAAGCTCTCGTTCCCCGGTCAGCGGAGACGGGTGGGAGATCAGAACGTCGCCTTGGCGGGGCGAGGATGGAGGTGTGCCCGGTGCTGTCACCGCCCGGTCTTCCACGCGGTCAGCGCCTCGGTGCGTGCCCGGGCCCGTCGGCGCAGCCGGTCGGTGTCGTCGGCCTGAGCGAGCATGGCGATGTGGTCGGCCAGCTCGTGGCGGGTCAGTTCCGCCCTCAAGGCCGCATCGACTAGCCCGGACAGGGTGGTTCCGGTGCTGCGGGCGTACGCAAGTGCGCGGGCGTGAGTCGTGTCGGGCAGTGAGATGCCTACCTTGACGGTCATACCGGTAGTCTGACCGATGGCCACACCCGGCCTCTAGCAGACAGCCGCAGTGCGTGGAGAACCGTCGGCACCCTAACGCGTTCTGCACGGTGGGCTGTAGGGCTGGTCGGGAATGTATTGGTGCCATTGGGCGGCAGCGAGCGGCGTGACGATCAGCGCGCAGATGTCTTGGGCGCTCTCCTCGGGGCTGGTATCCCAGAGCCGGATGGTGCCGTCGCTGCTGGCGCTGGCCAGAGTGTGCCCATCGGGAGTGAACGCCACTCCTTCGACTTCCCCACCATGGTTGAGGACCACAGCCGGGTGGTGCGGATCGGCGAGATCCCACAGCCGCACGGTGCCATCGAAGCTCGCACTGGCCAAGGTGCGCCCGTCCGGGCTGACCGCCACCGCTTCGACCCTGGCCGTATGGCCGGTCAACGTCGCCGATGCAGTGGGATGATCGAGGTCGGTCAGGTCCCACAGCCGGACCGTGCCATCTTGGCTGGCGCTGGCCAGCGTGTGCCCGTCGGGGCTGAACACCACCATCTCGACGTCGTCGGTGTGGCCGGTGAGGGTCGCCCTCGCGCTCGGGTGGTGGGGGTCGGTGACGTCCCACAGCCGGACCGTGTTGTCGTCGCTGGCGCTGGCCAGGGTGTGCCCGTGCGGGCTGAACGCCACCCATTCGACGACGTTGGTGTGCCCGGTGAGGGTGGCCATTCCGGTGGGATGCCGAGGGTCGGTGAGGTCCCACAGCCGGATGGTGTGGTCGCTGCTGCCGCTGGCCAGGGTATGTCCGTCCGGGCTGAACGCCACGGACTCGACGACGTTGGTGTGCCCGGTGAGGATGGCTGTCGGGCTGGGGTGGTGAGGGTCGGTGACGTCCCACACCCGCACGGTGTGATCACCGTCAGCGATGGCCAGGGTGCGCCCACCCGGGCTGAACGCCACCGCCTCGATGAAGTTGGTGAGCCCGGAGAGGACCGCAGACAGGGTGGGGTGACGGGGGTCGGTGAGATCCCACAGCTGAGCTGCGGGGTTGTTGCCCCCGCTAGCCAGGATGCGCCCATCGCGGCTGAACGCCACCGCGTCGAGCGGGTTGCTGATGTTCAGCGGACTGTAGAGGCTCTCGGTGAGAACGACGGGGGGATGACCGGGGGCGCTCAGGTTCCACAGCCGCACCGTGCCGTCGCTGCCGCCCGAGACCAGAGTGGGCCCGTCCGGGGTGAACGCCACCGCGCCGACGACGCTAGTGTGCCCGCTCAAGGGCGCCAACGCGGTCGGATGCCGGGCATCGGTGAGGTCCCACCGCCGCACCAGGCCATCGTCACTGCCGCTGGCCAGGGTGCGCCCATCCCGGCTGAAGGCCACCGCGTCGACCGACACGCTCGGGCCGGCGAGGACCGCGCCCGGCGTGGGGTGTCGGGGATCGGAGACGTCCCACAGTCGCACTGTGCGGTCGCGGTTGGCGCTGGCCAGAGTGCGGCCATCCGGGCTGAAGGCCACCGCGTGGATGTCGTCGGTGTGCCCGGTGAGGACTGCGGATTTGGTCGGGTGGTGGGGATCGCTGAGGTCCCACAGCCGCACCGTACGGTCGTCGCTGCCGCTGGCCAGAGTGCGCCCGTCCGGGCTGAACGCCACTGTGTTGACGCTGCTGTTGTGTCCGGGCAAGGTGGCTTCGGCGGTGGGATGGCGCAGGTTGGTGAGGTCCCACAGCCGGACCGTGTGGTCGGTGCTGCCGCTGGCCAGGGTGTGCCCGTCGGGGCTGACCGCCACCGCGGTGACCGCGGTGGCGGACGTCGTGGTCGGTGCCTGGTCGGTCAACAGCGCGAGGAGCGCTGGGTGATGCAGGTTGCTGAGGTCCCACAGCCGCACCGTGTCATCGTCGCTGCTGCTGGCCAGGGTGTGCCCGTCCGGGCTGAAGGCCACCGCCGTGATGGCGCCGAGGTGGTCGGTGAGGCTGCTCAGCAGCGCAGGTCCTTGCGGGTTGGGGCTGGTGAGGTCATACAGGCGGACGAGCTGGTCGGCGGAACCAGCCGCGAGGGTGCGTCCATCGGGACTGATGGCCACGGCGTTGAAGGCACCGGAATGTCCCAGGATCCGGGTGGCGGCATGCAAGGTGGAAGCTTGGAGCAGGCTGCTGCGGGCCTCCAGGGTGGGTGCGATGCGGTAGGCGGCCAGGCTGAGCTGCATCGCCAGAGCCGGGTCAGTGGCACTGGCCTGGTTGGCTTCATCAGCGGCCATGCGGGACAGCGCCTCGCTGCGCTGGTAGCGCGCGTCCTGGAACTCAGAGATCCCGAAGCCGACCGCTCCGGCAACCACCACCAGAACGAGGCCCAAACCGATAAACCTCCAGAGGCGGGCATGCTCACGCCGCCTCGCCTCTTTTTTACTCTCGATGACCAGGGTGCGGACCTCGGCGGGAATATCCAGTTCCTGGTTGGTCTCCTTTTTTGAGTCCAGCCATTCTTCTGCCTCCCTGATGCTGGCGTCCGTGGTGAGCAGATCGTTGTTGGCGACACGATTTCTCACGATGGCCAGCCAACGCTGGAACGCGACATCTTCATCGATCCAATTTTTGAGCCTTTCCCAGGAGAGGATCAGCGCTTCGTGCGCCAGTTCCACCGCGGTGGTACCGCTGGTCGGGTCGTCGTCCCTCGGCTTGTTGATGACCAGCAGGCGATGGTGTGCGAGTTGCTCGACGATGTCCCAGTCCGCGTTGAGGCGGTCCTTCGTGACGACACACCGGGTCGCCCTGGCGGGGTCTTCGCGGTTGCGGACCAGCATGAGCATGACCCGCCGAACCCGGTCCTCATGCCCCAGCTCAGCCAAGACCCTGTCGGCGTGCCGGTTGAGTGCTCCCGCGACACCGCCGATCTCCTCGTAGCCGGCGAACGTCAGCAGCCGTTGGCGCTGTTTCGGCCACAGCTCGGTCAGGGCGAGCTCCATCAGCGGCAGCCCACCATCACCCATGGCGGTGTCCAGTGCGATTGCGATTCGCCGGGCCAACCATTCCTCGTAGCTCACACCACGGACCCTGGCCGGCTCGGTGACCGCGAGCATCAACGTTTCGGCTTCCATCGGCGCGAGTGGCAACACGTAGTCGGGCGTCCGGGATCTGATCTTCGGGTGTTGTGAGAACTTCTGCCAGAAGTCGGCCCGTAACGTGCACACCAACCGATACGGAGCATCGTCGGTGTCCGTGGCAGGCACGACTCTGCCGAGGAAGTCGGTCCACTGGCCTTTCGGGCCTGAGATAAAAATATCCTCAAGCTGGTCGGCGAAGAGCAGAATGCGTTTACTGGTCGGTACTCGAAGCTTGGCTACCTCTGCCGCCAGCCCGTTGCGTCGTATTTGGGCAGCGCGGTCCTCGACAGCCGCCTTGCTCATTTCATGGCGGGATCCCTCTAGTTCGGAGAGGGCTTCGGCCACTGCGAAAAATGGCTTGTCTCCTGGCCGGAATGTGGCCGTGACCCACTCTTCCGACCGCAATGTAGGGAGCAACCCGGCGCTGACCAGGGAGGACTTTCCCACTCCCGACGCGCCCATGACAACGACCAAAGAGTGGTCATGCACCATCCGGCGAAGCTCTTCGGTCTCTTGGTCCCGGCCAACAAACAGGTTCTCTTCGGCGTCCTCGGCCCGAAACGGCGCTAAGCCCCGGTACGGGCAGGGCGGCAGGGGCACCAACACCTCCGGCCAGCCGTCCTCCAGGCCGGCTTTAGAGATCGCGTAGGCGTCCTGCGCACGTTCGTCGCGGCTGACCACGGTCAGCATGCCCACCGCGGCATCCCCGTCGCCGTCGGCCACGACGACCGGGGAGCCGCTGTAGCCGGGCTGGGCGCGGAAGGCCGACTCGGGATCCGGATTAAGCTGGATCATCCAGCGGGTCACTGGCCCCACCGGCCGGCAGGGGATCCACACCCCCTCGGGGCGTCGCACCGGCTCCAGGGGATGGCCAAACATGAACGCCTCGGCGTGGTCGGCAAGCTTGACCAGCTGTGCCGGATCTGCCCCGGCAGGAAGATCACCGTCGTTCAGCTCTAGGCCCGCGACATCGGCGACCGCATCCCTGCTTCTGACCCCAGAGACCGGTGGTGGTTTCCATGCGACGACCCGGCAGCTCTTGGATGGCGCGCCGTTGCCGCTCAGGAAGGGAAAGTCAACCTGCACCCGAGCATTCGGTTTTGGTTCCTCTTGGGCACGTTGCTCCCGGCCCAGAGCCGCGTTGATCACGTGCGCGCAGGTGATGATCTGTCGCTTTCCCACGACAAATCCCATACCGACCGGATCCGACCTGCCGATGCGCAGGACCCGGACGACAAAACCCTCACGGCTCACGCCCGGCACTGGTTACCCCCTTCTCCTGGAGTTTACCTCCGTGGCACCTTTTGTGACGATTACGCCGGGCACTCGTTTTGTCTGACCCGGGGAGCTGCGACGATGAGATCGTGACGGGCATTTACTCGACGTTCCGCGGGCGGGCCCTCGTCTCGATGGCGGTCGTCGTGACCTTGGCGATGCTGGTGGGCACGTCGTGCGCGGCGTCGGCTAGCAACGCCCAGCACAGGCTGCTCCCGATCGGGCACGTGTGGACGATCATTTTGGAGAACAAGTCCTACGAAGCGACCTTCACCGGGCTGAACCAGAACGACTACCTGTGGAAGACGCTGCCCAGCTACGGGCTGCTGCTGCGGCAATACTACGGTACCGGGCACTTCAGCCTGGACAACTACATCAGTCTGGTCTCCGGCCAGGCACCCACGCCGGATACCCAGCAGGACTGCCCGCAGTACAAGGACGTGCAGCCCGGCTCACCCAGCACGGACCGCCAGGTCCACGCCTCCAGCGGGTGCGTCTATCCGGCCTGGGTCCCGACGCTGTTCAACCAGCTGGACGCTCACCACGTCAGCTGGAAGGTCTATGCCCAGGACATGGGCAACACGCCCTCCCGGGAAGACCCCTACCGCTGCGGCATCCCCGGTTCTCCGACCGGTGCTGGCGTGCCCGATCCGGGCAGCGCAACCGCGCAAGATCAGTACGTTCCCAAGCACAACCCGGTGCCCTGGTTCCACTCGGTGATCGACAATCCCGCGGACTGTGCCAAGGTCGTGCCACTGGGTGGCCTGCCCGCCACCGCCGCTCACCCCGCCGAGAAATGAGCAGCGCATCGTTTGCTCGCATAGCCCGCGTGTCAGCCGTCGTGGGGGTGGTCTTGATCCGATGGTAGAGGAACGCGATCAGGTCCACAGCCTGCACCAGCCGGCTGGCTGATGAGGGCATGAAATGGAGAGTATCCACGATCTGGGCAGCCTAGTGATCGAGTCAACTTGCGACCCGGCCTTGCCTGGTCTGACACCGGGTGGTCTGACGGCCGTCGCGGTGCGAGGCTGATGGATATGGATTACACGCAACTGGGCCGCAGCGGCCTGATGGTGTCCCGACTGTGCCTGGGGACGATGAACTTCGGCCCGGAGACCTCGGAGGCCGACAGCCACGCGATCATGGATCGGGCCCATGAGCATGGCATCAACTTTTTCGATACCGCCAACGTCTACGGCTGGCACAAGGGCGAAGGGATCACCGAGCAGATCATCGGCCGATGGTTTGCCGTGGGTGGTGGGCGCCGGGAGCGCACCGTGTTGGCGACCAAAGTCTATGGCTTCATGGGGGACTGGCCCAACGAGAGCAGACTCTCCGCGCTGCACATCCGGCGGGCCTGCGAGGCGTCGCTGCGCCGGCTGCAGACCGACTGCATCGACCTTTACCAGATGCACCACGTGGACCGAACGACGCCGTGGGAGGAAATCTGGGAGGCCATGTCGGTGCTCCGGCACCAGGGAAAGATCATCTATGTTGGCTCGTCGAACTTTGCCGGCTGGCACTTGGCCGCGGCGCAAGAGGCGGCCCGCCGCCAGTACGTCACCGGGCTGGTCAGCGAGCAGTCCCTCTACAACCTGCTCACCCGGTGGGTCGAGCTGGAGGTGCTGCCCGCCGCGCGGGAGTACGGCATCGGGCTGATCCCGTACTCGCCGCTGCACGGTGGGCTGCTCAGCGGGGTGTTGCGCAAGCAACGTGAGGGCGAGGGTTCCCGAAGCATCACCGGGAACTCAGCCGAGGCGCTCAAGGCGAACCGGAAACGTATCGAGTCCTACGAGAAGCTGTGTGCTGACCTGGGTGAGGACCCCGCCAACGTCGGGCTGGCCTGGCTGCTGCACCAGCCCGGGGTGACCGCGCCGATTGTCGGCCCGCGCACTGCCGCGCAACTGGACAGCTCGCTGCGGGCCATCGCGGTCGCCCTCGATGCCGAGGTGCTGGCCCGGCTGGACGCGCAGTTCCCTCCGCCGGCACCGCACGGCGACCAACCCGCCCCGGAGGCCTATGCGTGGTAACGCTCTCAGCCGGTGAGGTTGTCCGGCTCGTCGGCATCGTCACGAGCCAGAAAGGTGGCCAACCGCTCGATAGCATCCTCGAACTCCGGGTGCTCATCGACGAACGCGCGCATCCGGGCGGCCAACCACTCGACGCTGAGCTGCTCGTCGCCACGTCGATCTTCGAACTCCTCGATGCCGCGGTCGGTGAAATACATGGGCGTCAGGTGTCGAGGGCGGCGGCGATGAGTTCCCGCTGCTCGACATCGTGCACCTTGGCTGACCCTGCGGAGGGAGCTGCCATGGCACGCCGGGAGATCCGCCGCAGCGCACCCAGGCGTTCGGGCATCAGCTCTGGCAGGCTCAGCCCGTAGAACGGCCAGGCACCCTGGTTGGCGGGTTCCTCCTGCACCCAGCACATGTCGTTGGCTTTCGGGTAGCGGTCCAGCGCTGCGGTCAGCCGGCGCTGGGGCACCGGGTAGAGCTGCTCAATGCGCACGATCGCCGTGTTGTCGATGCCATGCTGCTGGCGTGCGGCATGCAGCTCGTAGCTGATCTTGCCGCTGCACAGCAGCACCCGGCGCACCCGCAAGGGGTCGGTGATGACCGGGTCATCGAGCACCGAGGTGAACCGTCCTGAGGTGAAGTGCTCCACCGGGCTCACCGCCGCTTTGAGGCGCAGCATCGACTTGGGGGTGAACACCACCAGCGGCCGGTGCACCCCGTCCAGGGCATGCCGGCGCAGCAGGTGGAAATAGTTCGCCGGAGTGGATGGCTGTGCCACGGTCATGGAGCCTTCAGCGCACAGCTGCAGGAAGCGCTCGATGCGCGCGGAGGTGTGGTCCGGGCCCTGCCCTTCGTGACCATGCGGCAGCAGCAACACGACGTCGCAGCGCTGGCCCCACTTGGCTTCACCGGAGGAGATGAACTCATCAATCACGGACTGCGCGTTATTGGCGAAGTCACCGAACTGCGCCTCCCAGAGCACCAGAGCGTCCGGGTTCGCCACAGAATAGCCGTATTCGAAGCCCAACGCGGCGAACTCCGACAGCGCCGAGTCGTAGGCGAAGAACTTCGCCTGGTCCGACGAAAGGTTCATCAGCGGCGTGTACTCGGTCCCGGTTTTGCGGTCGATCAGCACCGAGTGCCGTTGCACGAACGTGCCGCGCCGGGTGTCCTGACCGGACAACCGCACCATGCGACCGTCCAGGCACACCGAGCCGAGCGCCAGCAGCTCAGCGAAGGCCCAGTCGATCCCACCCTCACGGCCCATTTTTGCTCGTTTTTCCAATACTGGTCTGACCCTCGGGTGTGGGGTGAAACTTTCAGGCAGGTTCACGTGCGCGTCAGCGATCCGCTCGATGACGCTGCGATCTACTCCGGTGGCCAGTCCAGTGGGCACGATCTGCTCGGCCTCCACCGATTCGCTCGGCGCCGCGGCGCGTCTTTCCAGCTCCCGGACCTCGTTGAAGACATGTTCAAGCTGTTGTGCATAGTCCTTCAGGGCGCGCTCAGCATCCGCCACGGAGATGTCTCCGCGCCCGATGAGCGCCTCGGTGTAGCTTTTGCGGACGGATCGCTTGCCGTCGATGATGTCGTACATCTTCGGTTGCGTCATCGACGGATCGTCGCCCTCATTGTGGCCGCGCCGGCGGTAGCAAATCATGTCGATCACGACATCCTTGCGAAATGCCTGCCGGTAGTCCACCGCTAGCTTGGCGATCCAGACGCAGGATTCTGGATCATCGCCGTTGACGTGAAATACCGGTGCGCCGATCGTCTTGGCGACGTCGGTACAGTACTCGCTGGACCGGGCAGACTGCGGCGGCGTGGTGAACCCGACCTGATTGTTCACGATCACGTGCACGGTGCCACCGGTGCGATACCCGCGCAACTGCGACAGGTTGAGCGTCTCGGCTACCACGCCCTCCCCGGCGAAGGCGGCGTCCCCGTGCAGTGCCACCGGCAGCACGGTGAAGCCGTCCGGGCCCTTGTTCAAGATATCCTGCTTGGCCCGCACGATGCCCTCCAGCACCGGATTCACCGCCTCCAGATGGGACGGGTTCGAAATCAGCGACACCTTCGTCTCGCCGTCGCCGAACATCCGGTAGTACTTGCCCTCGGCCCCCAGGTGGTACTTGACGTCACCGGAGCCGTGCGCCTGCCCGGGATCGAGGTTGCCCTCGAACTCGCGGAAGATCTGCGAGTAGGGCTTACCCACCAGGTTGGCCAGGACGTTGAGCCGGCCGCGGTGCGGCATGGCGAAGACCACCTCATCCAGCTCGTACTCGGCGGCCTTGTCCAGCACGGCGTCCAGTAGCGGGATCACGGTCTCGGCGCCCTCCAACGAGAAGCGCTTTTGGCCGACGTACTTGGTTTGCAGGAAGGTCTCGAACGATTCCGCGGCGTTGAGCTTGGACAGGATGTACTTCTGCTCGGCGCTCGTGGGTTTGGTGTGTACCCGCTCCACCCGCTCCTGCAGCCACCGCCGCTCGTCGGGCGTCGAGATGTGCGTGTACTCCACGCCGACGTTGCGGCAATAGGCATTGCGCAGCACGCCCAGGACGTCGCGCAGTTGCATGTGTGACTGCCCGGCGAACCCACCGACGGCGAACTCGCGGTCCAGATCCCACAGGGTGAGGCCGTGACGCAGCACATCAAGGTCGGGGTGTTTGCGCTGCCGGTAGTTGAGCGGGTCGGTATCGGCCATCAAGTGGCCACGGGTACGGTAGGCGTCGATGATCTCTAGTACCCGGGCGGTCTTGTCGACCGCGCCCTCGGGGATGTCCTGTACCCAGCGCACCGGCTCGTAGGGGAGGCGCAGCGAGGCGAACACGCCGTCGTAGAAGCCGTCCTCGCCGAGCACCAGTTCGTGTATCCGGCGCAGGAACTCGCCGGACTCGGCACCCTGGATGATGCGGTGGTCGTAGGTGGACGTCAGTGTGATGATCTTGCTGATGGCCAGCTCAGCGAGTGTCCGGTCGCTGGCACCCTGGAAGGACGCCGGGTACTCCATCGCGCCGACGCCGATGATGGCGCCCTGGCCGGACATCAGCCGGGGTACCGAGTGGTTGGTGCCGATGGTTCCTGGGTTGGTCAGCGTGATCGTGCTGGCCGCGAGGTCTTCGGCGGTGAGTTTGCCCTCCCGGGCTTTGCGGATGATGGCCTCGTAAGCCTGCCAGAACTCAGCGAAGGTCATCACCTCGCAACCCTTGATCGAGGCGACGAGGAGGCTGCGGCCCTTGTCGGTCTTAAGGTCGATCGCCAGACCCAGGTTGACGTGTTCGGGCGCCACGACAGCGGGCTTGCCCGCCTCGTCAATGGTGTAGTGCCGGTTCAGCTGCGGGATGTCGTGCAACGCCCGCACCATGGCGTACCCGATGAGGTGGGTGAGGCTGACTTTGCCGCCGCGGGTCCGTCTGAGATGATTATTGATCACTATGCGGTTGTCGACCAGCAGCTTTGCCGGTACTGCACGGACGCTGGTGGCTGTCGGCAGCTCCAGCGAGGTCTCCAT
The DNA here is from genome assembly GCA_019244165.1 of Pseudonocardiales bacterium. Taxonomy (GTDB): domain Bacteria; phylum Actinomycetota; class Actinomycetes; order Mycobacteriales; family Pseudonocardiaceae. Next base: position 19,849 of record JAFATA010000022.1, read on the forward strand.
ATTCGCTACCACACGGGCCGCCGCGCCGCGCAGCGGGGTGGTGGTGTCCTGTGCTAAGTCGTGCTGAGCAGGCGCGCCTGCGGTGGCCTGCCCCAGGGTTCGATTTGCCGGTGGCTTTGTTGGGGGCTGTTTTGGGAGCTGTGCCGGGGGCTGCTGGGGGCGTGCCGGCGTGGCGGTGCGTGCCGGCTGGCCGTTGTCGCTGCGTGCCGCGGGCCGGTAGCCGGCGAAGAAGTCATGCCACGAGGAGTCCACCGCCGAAGGGTTGGCCAGGAACTGTTCGTACATCTCCTCGACGAGCCACTCGTTGGGACCGAACTGCACGGGGCGGTCACTGCCACTACGGGACACTGCTGGAAGTCGCCTCTATCCGTTCTGTCCGTCCTGCGCGGGTTCGCTCAGGGTCGCTGACACTGCCCTCAGGCTAGCCCCCGCCGTGGGCCCGAAGTGTCCGGCAGTCCGCGGCGCGCCGGTGCACGACGGTCATCGGTCCCTCAGCGGCCGAGTACCCGGCTGGGGATCTATTGGCCTCGCCGCTTCGCACATGCCGGACATATCTGGTCACGGTCATAGGGGTAACCAGGCAGGCCCACCCGATTGAGCGGGAGCGGTTTGGGCTCAAACGTCACGCCGCACGAGGCGGTCACCGTCCCATCGGCGGCCAGCTCGCCGCGGTGCGTGTCGTGATCTTCCATGGATCGCAAGTACCAGGTCATCCGAACCACTCGATCAGTGTGCCGCGGACCGCCGTGGCCCCGTCCTCGTCGAGCACTGTCCTCGTCGAGCACGAACACGCGGCGGCCCCTGTGCGGGTCAAAGACGATGCTACGTCGAGCTTCGTTAGCCGGAGGTTATGGAACTCCCTGAGGTTGGCCTGGGTTCGGCAGGTGCCGTTGAGGCGCTGCGTCGCGGCCCGTGCATCGACGTCGGTGACGCTGAGGCGGAACTGACGCCAGCGTTTGGTGAACGTGTCGATCCACCGGTCGTGGGCTGGCCGCATCGGTGGCGAGGGTCGCCTCTGGCGAGCTTGCGGCCCACAGCCGGGCGTAGGGTCCGCCTGCGGCGAGCAGTTCACGATGGTGGCCTTGCTCGACGATTCGCCCGCCGTCGAGCACCACGATCCGGTCGGCCTTGGCCGCGGTGGTCAGCCGGTGTGCGATGACCACGGTGGTGCGGCGCGCGGTGAGCCGGTCGGTGGCGGCCAGCACCACCGACTCGGTGGCCGGATCCAGCGCGGCGGTGGCCTCGTCGAGCAACAGCAGGTCGGGGTCGACCAGCTCGGCGCGGGCCAGCGCGATCAGCTGTCGTTGCCCCGCTGAGAGGCCCTGCCCGCGTTCCCCGACCGGCTGGCGAAATCCGTGCGGCAGTGCGGCAATGGCTGCTAGCGCGCCGACCCGTCGGGCCGCCGCCTCCACCTCGGTGGGGGAGGCCCGCGGGGCGCCGTAGCTGATGTTGCTCGCGACGTCGCCCTGGAACAGGTGTGCCTCTTGGGGCACCACGCCCAGCCGGTGATGAAACGCTGCGGGGTCGAAACGCCGCACGTCTACTCCATCAACCAGCACCGTCCCGGCAGCGGGGTCATAGAACCTGGCCAGCAGCTTGACCACCGTGGACTTACCAGCTCCGGTGGTTCCCACCAGAGCGATGGTCTCCCCGGGCGCGATGTGCAGCGACAGGTCGGCCAGCGCGGGTTGCGTCGCACCGGGGTAGCTGAAGGTGACATCGCGCAGCTCCACCTCACCGCGCAGTCGGGTCGGCACCGGGACGGTGTCGGCGGTGTCGGGGGGTGGCACCGAGGCCGGCGTGTCCAGCAGCTCCCGGATGCGTCGCAGCCCGACCGTGGCTTGCTGGTAGCCGTCGAAGACTTGAGACAGCTGCTGGATGGGTGCGAAGAACAGGTCCAGGTAGAGCAGGAAGGCGGTGAGTACCCCGGCGGTGACGGTGCCCGCGGCGACCCGGAAGGCCCCCAGACCCAGCACTCCTGCCTGCGCGAGGTCGGAGAGCAGGGCAACGAAGGGAAAGTAGGTGGCGATGTAGCGCTGGGCACGCAGCCGGGTGCGCCGGTAGGCGTTGCTGCGGGCGGCGAAGTCCCGGGCTGAGCGGTGCTCGTGGGTGAACGCCTGCGCCACCCGCGCGCCGGACACGTTTTCCTGCAGGTCGGCGTTGACCTCGCTGACTTTCTCCCGGGCTTCGGTGTAGGCCAGGGAGGCCAGCCGCTGGAACACCACGGTGGCCGCGATGAGCACCGGCAGGCCGCCCATCGCCACCAGGGCCAGTCCTGCGTCGGTGAGCAGCAGCGCAATGGCCACCCCGGCCACCGTGAGGACGCTCACCAGTGCGGTGGACAACCCGGTCTGCAGGAACGTGGACAGCGCATCCACGTCGGTGGTCATCCGGGTCATGATCCGGCCCGCCATCTCGCGCTCGAAATAGTCCAGCCCGAGCCGCTGCAGGTGCGCGAAGCTGCGCACCCGCAGCAGGTACAGCAGGGTCTCCCCACCCCGTGCGGCAGCCACTGTCTGGGCGGCGATCACCAGCCAGTCGGCGGCGAGGACGCCGAGCCCGACGGCGACCACGAGGGCGAGCACGTTCGGTGCGTGGCGGGTGATGGTGGTGACGGCCAGGCCGCCCAGCGCCGGGAAGGCCATGGTGGCTAGCGCGTCGAGCACGACCAGGATGGTGGTGAGCGTGAGCCACCCCAGGATCGGTCGCAGCAGCCGGGTGAGCCGGAAATCCGGGTCGGGGGCTCTCGGGTCGGTCCCGGTGAGGTGGGGCAGGGCACTGGCCGGTGGCAGCGCGGCCACCGCCGCGAGCAGTTCCGGGGTCGGCCCGACGCTGCCCGCTATGCCGGCTGTCCAGCCGCCCCGCCCGGCGCTGGGGGCGTTCTGCCCCGCTCGGTGGGGGCGCGCGGCGCTGGTGAAGTTCTCCGTCGCCTCCGGGGCAGCGCCTGCGGGCCACAGCCGCGGGGTGATGCCCTCCTGCGGACCCGGACTCAGCACACTCGACGTGCCGGGGGTGATGTTCTCGATCATCTCTCCGGGGCCGGCGAGCAGGGCGCGGAAGGGCGCGCACCGAGTGCTCAGCTCGGCCTGGGTCCCGACGTCGAGCACCCGCCCGCCCTGGAGCACCGCGATCCGGTGGGCCAGCGCCAGCGAGGAGCGGCGGTGTGCGATGAGCAGCGTGGTGCGGGCCGCGGTGACCGTCCGCAGGGTGGCGTGAATGGCCGCCTCGGTGGTGGCGTCGACCGCGGAGGTGGCGTCGTCGAGCACCAGCACCCGCGGGTCGGCCAGCAGTGCTCTGGCCAGGGCGATCCGCTGGCGTTGCCCGCCGGAGAGGGTGAGTCCCCGCTCGCCGACCTGGGTGTGGTAACCCTGCGGCAGCGCGGCGATGAACTCGTGCGCCGCCGCGGCTCTCGCCGCCTGACGCACCTGGTCATCGGTGGCATCCGGACATCCGTAGGCGATGTTGGCCCGCACCGTGTCGGAGAACAGGAACGCCTCCTCGAACACCATCCCGATGGCTGAGCGCAGCGAGGACAACCGCAGGTGCCGAACGTCGATGGGGTGCTCGGGTGGCCCGATGCGGACCGCGCCCTGGTGCGCGTCATAGAACCGGGCCAGCAGCAGCGAGACGGTGGACTTGCCCGAGCCGGGTGTGCCCACCAAGGCCAACGTCTCGCCCGGTTCGATGCGCAGGGACACCCCATCGAGCACCGGCTCGCTGCGGGCGTAGCCAAAACGCACCTCCTCCAGCTGCACCGCCAGTGGCCCCTCCGGCACATCGATCGCATCCGGCGCCTCCGCCACCTCGGGTTGGGAGTCGATCAGCTCGTAGACCCGCTCCACCCCGGCGCGGGCCAGCTGCGCCAGCACCACCAGGCTGGCAACCAACCGGGCCGGACCGACGAGCATCGCCAGGTACGCGGCGAACGCCACGAACGTCCCCAGACTGATCGTCCCGCGCAGCGCCAGCATCCCGCCCACGCCGAACACCGCCACCTGACCCAGCGAAGGGAACGCGGTCAGCGTCGGGGCGAACCTCGCATTCAGCCACGCCGAGCGCATCCGTTCGGCGAACAGCCGCGCAGCCCGCCTCTCCAGCCGGGACACCGCGCGGGACTCTTGGCCAAATCCCTTCACCACCCGCATCCCGGTCACGGTCTCCTCGACATGCTCGGCGATCTCGGCCGCGCGCTGCTGAGCCGACCAGGTCGCCGGAAACAACATGCGCCGGGTCCGGACGGTGACCAGCCCAGCGGCCGGCACCGTGATGAGCGCCACCAGAGTGAGCAACGGGGATAGCCACAGCATCGCGACCAGCGCGATAGCAAAGAGCACCACCATGCCCGCCGTCAGCGGCACCATCGACAGCAGGCCTTGGACCAGCTGCAGGTCGGAGATGGCTCGGGAGGCGACCTGCCCGGTGCGAAGGCTGTCCTGTTTGGCGCCGTCGAGCTTCTGCACCGCCTGGAACACCCCAGTGCGCAGATCGTGCTGGACGTCCAGGGACAGCCGTCCACTGAGGTAGCGGCGCGCGAAGGAGGTCCCAAACTGCACGAGCGCCACACCGGCCAGCGCGGCGACCAGCCAGCCCAGCCGCTCGGTAATCCCCGTGACGGCGTCGTTCACCGCGAGCCGGATGAGCAGCGGGGTGCTGGCTACCATGCTGGCCCCGATACCAGAGGCCAGCAAAGCCGCCGTGGCCAAGCGGGGATGGCGCCAACAGGCTGCCCCCAGCCGGCGGATCCAACCGGCTTGGTGTGTCGAGATCTGCGCGAGCACGAGTGCCAGGTTATGCGGCCACTCTGACAATAAGCGGGGGACAAGGCCTGCACCAGCGGCCGACCCCGGGCGGTGACTGGTGGGTCAAGCTCGGTGGACTGTCAAGCTCGGTGGACTACTGCCTTGCCGGCTTCGCCTCGTGGGCGGACGTTACGCACCGTGGTCTGTTCGGCGGCAGGAGCGCTGAACTGACGTGGGACCACCTCCACCTCACGCGGCCGGCAGAAGGGATCGGAGTTCCGAACAAACCGCTTGATGGGTTCTGGGTCGTCACCGAGGAGATGACGCTGTGCGGTCATCCATACCTTGCAAGGCCAGTGGCGGCGGCGCAGCCAACCGGAGCAGATGGTGCAGCGACCCGTGGAGTCCGGCAGGTGCTGGCTGAGCAACTCCCGCCAGACGCCAGTGATGGCTGTGATGTGCCTGCGCGCTGACGGTGCCGAGAGCACCGCACTTGCCCGTGCGGCCATCTCCTCAATCCCCGCCAGTCGCTCCAGCACCGCACGCCGCACTCGACGGTCCACGTACCTGCCTCCTCCTCGCCGCCCGACCACCCCGAGGACACGCTTAACATGCTTAACGACGACACCGAAACGCCGTCACGCCGCAGTGCACCTGTCTACCGGACTTCCCCCGCGGACTTAACCCCCCTCACCCTGGTGTCGTGATGCTCTGCTGCGAAAGGGTCGCAAGTGCACCCGGATTGCGTAGTAACCGCCAAGGATTGACTCCGAAGGACCTTGGGAGGACCTGGACCCCCCGAGTGTGTGGCCCTCGCTGCCGAGGCCAAGATGGTCATGTTCGCACCGTGCTGAGATCGAAGCCGAGGAGGACGCCGTGCGCGTCGAGGTCGACCCGAATATCTGCGAGGGGCACGGTCAGTGCAACGCCGTTGCGCCCGAGGTCTACGACCTGGATGACGGCGGGTACTGCCTGATCCGCCACCCAGAGGTCCCGCCCGATCTGGAGTCTCAAGCCGAGGCGGGCGCCCTGGCGTGCCCTGTGCAGGCCATCACGGTCACCCGCTGAGCGGGCCTCCTCGCCGCGGTGGCGGCGCGAGCGGTGAGAGACACACCTGCAGGGTGTAACCCGGTTGGCCGTAATACCGCGCTGCCTTCGGGGCGGGCACCCGTGGGGATGGCGGGTACGCACCGGTTCAGAACGGTGGCGGGTCGTCGTGGAGTTCGGGCTCCGGCGGGGATTCCGGCGGGGGTTTGGTGTCGGCTTCGGGTGGGGTGTCGTCCCAGATGGTCGATTTTTCCCAGTCGCCGTCGGGCCGGACAAACAGCGGTGCTGCTGGTCCGGGTCGGGGAATGGGGTCGGGCAGGGGTTCGATGATCGGGCGTGTGTGCAGGGGGTAGACGTGGCCGAGTCGGCTGATCCAATGGAACAGGCCGGGTTGGGGCTGGTGTAACTGCCAGCCGCCGTCGTGCTTCAGGCGGTGGTCGTGGCGACAGACGGTGCCGAGATTGTGATCGACGGTGGCCCCGCCGTGGGCGTGATCGAGCGTGTGGTCGGTGTCGGTGCTGGAGGCGGGGGCGCGGCAGCCGATCATGACGCAGGATCGGTCACGGATCCCGATGTGCCGACGCAGCGCGGCACTGGGGAATCGTCGGGTGGGGTCCCCAGCGGATCGTTGCGCGCTGGTGTACTGGTGGTCCAGGTCGGTGATCACGGGTCCCCAGCTGCCCAGCTCCTCGGGATCACCGCTGGTGAGGTCGCCCAGGGTGGTGGCGGGGATCTGCAGTTCCACGATCGCGCGGCAGCTCGCCATGCAGGTGGGGGCGCCAGCGGGGCGAGCCCGACTGCTTCCGCAGTGCAGCAACTGCCCCTGCGCGTCGGTAATGGCGAAGCGCCACTGGGCACCGCCCAGAGTGGTGACGAGCTTCCGGGCCAGCTCAGCGTGCACCGGCCCCCAACCGGCCAGCTCGGCAGGATACTCATCGCGCCCGAACAGAGTGGATAGCCGCACCCGCAGCTCCATTCCTCTGCCCGCTGGCCTACGCTGCGCTCGGTCATCAGCTGCGGCGCGCGTGCCCTCAGCGGCCCCGCTGTCCTCGTCACCCTCGGCAGCCGTGTCGTCGACTCCGTCCTCATTCCCGTGGGTGGCGCGCAGGCGCTGGAGGATGGTCGCATCGTCGAGTCCGGTGTAGGTACCGTCGGTCATGCCCAGGAACAGATCGGCGCGGATGTGGTCGATCGGGCGGCCGTCACCGGCGTAGCGGCCTTGGCCAGCTCATCGATGTGGCCGCAGGCTGCGGCGACCCGGTCCACGGGCAGGGTGAGCCCCGACAGGTTCGCTG
>JAFATA010000045.1 GCA_019244165.1 Pseudonocardiales bacterium
AACGCGGGTCATCAGCGTAATCAGCGCTGGGCATGCGTTCATCCAGAACATCCGCCGCGGCCACGACGAACTCGGAGTCGAGAAACCCACGACACCGTGGGTGGCGGCGGCCTTCGACGAACTGGCCCTGGCCATCTAACCAACCCAAAGCAACGACCTCGCCTACCCGACTTCACACAACGCAACAGCTCCTTTGGATACCCTCCGTGCCGATCGGACTGGTTCAGGTTCAGCCCCACCAAGTTGGCAACGCCGTTGTATGAGGGTTGCTGGACTGGCACGGTGTGTCCCATGGGTGCTCACGACAAGCCAGACCCGAAGCCGGATTCGACGGGGGATGGTCAGTATCCACAGGGTAGGCCCATACCTCCAGAACCGGATCCCGGTAAGCACAGCAAACCGGATCCGGATCCTCCCGAGCCGGATCCCCAGAGGTAATGGTGGCCGAGGCGCAGACGCTGCGGGTGCGCATGGTGGAGGGCCTCACCCAGCGCGGTGAGCTGGACGAGCCGTGGCGGGCGGCGTTCACTGAGGTGGCGCGGCACGTGTTCGTCCCGGAGCTGGTGTGGGACCAGGACCGGGGCTGCGCTGGGGACTGCGATCTGGTGCCGCTGCGCAGGGCCGAAGACCCGCAGCGCTGGCTGGAGCTGGCCTACGCCAACGCCTTCATCGCCACTCAGGTTGACGACGGCCACCCGAGTGGTGCGGAGGGGCGCGGGTTCGAGGTGACGTCCTCGGCGTCGATGCCGGCGGTGATGGCGCAAATGCTCACCGCGCTGCAGGTCGAGCCGGGGATGCGGGTGTTGGAGATCGGCACCGGCACCGGGTACAACGCCGCCCTGCTGGCGCACCGGCTCGGCGCCGCCAACGTGGTCAGCGTGGAGATCGACCCGACGGTGGCCGAGCACGCCCGGGCCGCTCTGGCCGCTGCAGGATACGGTGCGCTGCGCGTGGTCACCGGCGATGGCGCGCAGGGCTACCTGCCGGGGGCGCCCTATGACCGGGTGATCTGCACCGCGGCCGCCGCCGAGGTGCCCTATGCCTGGGTGGCGCAGACCCGGCCCGGAGGGCGGGTGCTCACCCCCTGGGGCACCGCGTACTACCCCGGCGGCCTGGTGGAGCTCACCGTGGGCCCCGACGGCACCGCCACCGGAGGGATCGTCGGCCCGGCCTCGTTTATGTGGTTGCGCGCTCAGCGCATCCCCCGCTACACCATCAGCCGGATCATCCGGCCCGCGGACACCGCGATCGTGTCCAGCACCGATGTGCACCCCTGGCGGGTAGCCGGTGAGGTCAACGCGGCCACTGCCATCGGACTGCGGGTGCACGACTGCGAGAGCTTCTACCACGCTGAAGATTCCGCCACCGGCACCCTGTACCTGGTTGATCAACGCAACCGCTCCTGGGCCACCCTGCACCTCACCCCCCAGCCCCCCTACGAGATACGCCAAAGCGGGCACCGCAAGCTCTGGGATGAGGTGAAAGCCGCCTACCAATGGTGGATCGACGCCGGTGAGCCAGCCGTTGATACCTGGAGGTTCACCATCACCCCCAGTAGCCAGCGGATCGAGTATTGCCGCGCTTAGCGGGTATGAGCGGAATAGGAGAGCGGGACAACCGTGGGAGGCGAGACTCACCAGGGGGAACGCGTTCGCTGTGAGGTGTGACTGAGTCTGTTCTACGGTCGTTGACGCGGTGAAGGCTGCGCCGGCTCCCTGGGCCGTTTGATCGGAGGGGGACCACAACATGGGAAAGCATGAGGACAAGGACAAGGCCGAGCAACAACGCAAGATTGACAGCAACGGGCATGATCCGAACCGGCCGATTCCGGATAAAGATCCCAGTGGCAAGCACGGCGAGGACGATGGCAAGGAGGATGAGGACAAGAAGTGACCACTACTGCGGCGGCGCCCTCACTGGCCGAGTTGGTGGAGAGCCTGGCCGCTGAGGGGGTGCTGGGCGAGTCGTGGCGGGCGGCGTTTTTGGCGGTGCCCCGGGAGGTCTTCATCCCGGAGGTGATCTGGCGTGAGGCCGGGGACGATCTGATGCCGCTGCGCCGGTGCGACGAGCCGGCCGAGTGGCTGCACCGCGTCTACGGGCCGCACTACGTTGTCACCCAGGTTGACGACGGCAGCCCGGCCGGACCCGATGGGCGAGGTCGGGTGGCGACCAGTTCGGCGTCGCGCCCGGACATCGTCGCCCTGATGCTGGAGGCTGGACGGGTTGAGCCGGGGATGCGGGTGTTGGAGATCGGTACCGGGACCGGCTACACCGCCGCGTTGCTCGCTGAACGGCTCGGTGCCGGCAACGTGACCACCATCGAGGTGGACCCACAGCTGGCGGAGCGAGCACGGGTCGCGTTGACCACCGCCGGCTACGGCGAGGTCACGGTGATCACCGGCGACGGCGCGCAGGGCTACCCGGAGGGGGCGCCGTTTGATCGGGTGCTGTCCACCGTGGCCGCGCCCCAGGTGCCCTACTCGTGGGTCGCGCACACGTGTCCCGGTGGGTTGGTGGTCACTCCCTGGAATAGCGCTTACAAGCCTGCCGGGCTGCTGTCGCTGACCGTGGAGTCCGACGGCACTGCCACCGGGGGTCTGGTCAACACCACTATCTCCTTCATGCCGTTACGCGATCAGCGGATTGCCCGCCCCGCGGTCGCCGACGTGGTGCGCGACACCGACGCCCCCGAGGTCAGTCACACCGACGTGCACCCCTCGGACCTGTGCAACGGTGACGATGCACCCTTTGCGATCGCCCTTGAGGTCCCCGGCTGCCACCGGGAGTACGAGGCCGCCACCGGCGATGACGATCGCTGGCGCGTGTGGTTCCTCGATGCGGGCTCCCAATCTTGGGCGCGTTTTGACTACCAGCCCAACGCCGACCACTGGCCGGTACAGCAGTTCGGGCCGCGCCGGCTGTTCGACGAAGCCACCGCCGCCTACCAGCGTTGGGACCACGCCGGGCGGCCCTCGGTCACCCGGTGGCGGTTCATCCTCACCCCGGAGGGGCAGAGGGTGGAGCTGGCGCCGGAACGCCGGAAACACCGGCCATGAGCATCCACCGGCCCTGACCCCACACCTAGGCACTGTTGCGTCGGCGGATCAGCAGCTCGGGCAAGGTGGCCTGATGCGTCGTCGTCCCGCCCGACTGCCCGCGTCGAGGTCCGGTTTCGCGGGGTTCCGGTTCCCACCGGAGGTGATCGTGGTGGTGGTGCGCTGGTATCTGCGGTACGGGTTGATGCCCTTATGGATGTCAAGTCGCTGAGGCCTGTTGCGTAGTGCGTTCGGGTCTGGGGTTGAGGGGCTGGTAGACCTTGCGGGCGGCGTAGCGCTTGAGGCAGCGGATTGCTCCGCGGGGGGTCTTGTCTTCGGCGATGCGTTGTTGAACGTAGTTGCGGCTGCGGGCGTCTCAGCGCAGCCGGGACAAAACGGTGGAGGATCAGGCGGAGTGTGCTGGTCGATCCCCGCCCCGATGGAGTCGAGGGCGCTGGGCCTTGCCCGGGGACGCCTTGATGGGACTGGCACCGCGCAGGGCGGCGAAGGGGGCCTCGCTGTGCAGTCGTTCGGGGTTGTCTCCAGCGGCGAGGAGTGATACGGACGCGGTGTCTGGGTTCTACCCCGTCGTGATCGAGGAGCTGCGGGGTGGGAGCGGAGAGCACCTGAGTGATCCGTTGCTTTAGGTCATTGCTCTGCTGGGTGAGGTCGAGGATGCGGCGGGCTAGCAGCGGCCACGTGTACACCGCGGCGGTAGTGATGTCGCTGGGGGTCTGGGTGGGCAGGGGGGCGCACGGGCGCATGCGCGTGGTGGTGCTCAGTCCGGACAAGGACTCGCGCAGCAGGGGATCAGCACAGACGAGCACCGCCTTAAGCTGATGGATGGCCTGGGTGTGCGACGTGATCGCCGATGCCCTGGCCCCCCTGAACATGCGCACCCTCTCCACCGGCCCCTTACTGGTCTTCGCCAGTGCAGTGGCTTGCCCGGACAACACCGCCCGAGCGGCAGCCTCGGCGTCGATGGCGTCGGTCTTGCCCCGCCGTCGAGGGCTGGCCTTGTCAGGCTGGTTGACTTCGAAGACCGCAAGCCCCGCGGCCAGCAGAGACCTGCTCAACGCTGCCCCGCAGGAGCCGGTGCACTCCACCCCGGCCCGGCGCAGTGTCCCGAAACCTCCTCCCCCGGCGAGCAACTGCCGGTCACCAGCAGCGGTCGTCGGGAAGCTGGCAGGGCCCAGGACTACACCCAGCACGCTGATCACCGCGGCGAGATGAACATCTTTGTGGGTGTCCCCACCAACAAGGACCTCCTCGGAATCGGTGTGGGCCTGGCTAGGCTGGGTTACCGGGGACATCCTGGGCACGCTCGCTCGTCTTTTTGCTCGCGGGAACGGATGGCCATCGCCGGGCCGGCAGGGCGGTCAGGACTGTGATGGTGCCCTGGTCAGCGGCAAGGCCCCTCTCGGGACACGCCACGCCGGTCCGGCGACAGCAAGCACCGCCTCAAGCCGAGGTCGACAGATCAACCCCAAGACACCCTGCTCAGTCCTACCGCGACGGGGAAGAACTCCTCGCCGAGCGCGGCATCGAGGTCGATCCGTCACGATCTACCGCTGGGTGCAACGGTTCACCCCGTTGCTGATCGACGCGGCACGACCCTGCCGGCATGCCTCGGGTGATCGTTGGTTCGCCGAGGAAACGGATGTGAAGATCGCCGGTCGGTGGGTCTGTCTGTATCGGGCGATCGACCAATATGGGCAGGTCATTGACGTCTTGGTATCCGAGAAGCGTGATTTCCCGGCCACTCGCCGGTTCTTCACTCGCGCGCTCGAACACCGCCCGCTTCCGACGGAGGTGACCACCGACCGAGCCCCCGCATATCCGCGAGTGCTCGATGAGCTCCTACCCACCGCCTGTCACATCGTGGGGCGCTACGCAAACAATCCCATTGAGGCCGATCACGGACGTTTGAAGGCCTGGCTGCGGCCGATGCGTGGGCTTAAACAGCTGCGCACGGCACGCGTGATTAGCACCGGACACGCCTTCATCCAGAATCTCCGCCGCGGCCACTACGAACTTGGGCTGGATGTCGCCCCCAGGTATCGGCTCGCCGCGGTCTTCACCGAACTCATCTTCGCCGTCTAACCAGGGTTCGAACACCAGCAAACCTTGCTCTCCTTTCCGTCAATGCAACAGCGCCCCGCGGCGCCGTAAGTAATCGATGGGTGAGAAGAGGTTGGTGGACAGATTCAGGGCGTCGCGATCACGCAGTCGATGACAGCCGGTCTTCACTCAGGCTGGTTGTTGTGGAGAAACGTGCGGATCTCCTCAGCTCGGCGGGTGTAAGCCATTGCGGCATCGTGCTCGTCCGCATCCGAGGCGATACGGGCGAGGGCGAGCAGCGCGTCCAGCTCACCCCCGAGCTGCTTGGTTTCGCGGCAGGTGGCGGCTGCTCGCGTCCAGGCCTCTTTTGCGGCGGCGAGATCACCGGACGCGACGTGGATGCGTGCGCTGGCGTGATGGACGCGTCCTTCGACTAGCCGGTGGTTGTTGGCGCGGACGACGTTGAGCGCCTCGGCCGCGTGCCCAGCTGCGAGCTCCAACGCTCCCGCGATGAGATGTGCTTCTGCAAGTCCAGCATGTGCCCGCACGACGCCGTAGCCATTATCCACGCTGAGGGCAAGGCTCAGAGCATCGAGGTGGTGGCGGATCGCATCGCGAGTGTCTCCAGCTTGGCAACTGACCTCGCCGAGCACATTTAGCGCATCTAACTCCACCACTCGTTCGCTGATCTCTCGTGCGATTGCGAGCGCTCGTTCTGCTTCTGACTTCGCCTCGTCGAAAGACTCCGGGGTGCCTTCGGCCAGATACGCGAGGGCTAGTCCGATCCGCGTTGAGGGCTGGCCGAGCCGGTCACCACCGATTTGTCTTCGGGCCAGGGCGCGCCGGAAGTATTCGATCGCGAGGCGCGGTCTCCCGGTCTCCAGCGCCACCTGGCCAAGGGTGTCGAGTGCCATACTTTCGGCTGAGGAATAGTCGATGGTGCTCACGATGGTCAGCGCCTCAGTCGCATACAACCGGGCGTTGTCGAGCTCTGCGAGCTCGGTACACAAGGCGCATAGATTTACCAGGACGCTCGCCTGGCCGTGCCGGTCGTCGAGTCGGCGTCGTAGTTCTAGCGCGCGTGTGAGGTGGTCCATCGCCTGCCGCCAGCGGCCACCAAGGAACCGATATGCCACACCGAGCTGGATATGCGCAAGCGCGCGCATCGCGGTGTCCTCGGCGGGCACGAGTTCGAGCGCGCTCGCATAGTGCGTGGCGGCCGCGTCTATGTCCCCGGTGCCCCACCTTGCCGCGCCGACTGCGAGGTGCATGATTGCACGCATCCGAGGGTTGTCCTCGTCTCGCGTTGAGTCGAGTGCTGCAGTGGCGACGTTGAGCCAGTCGGCGCCGTGAAAGCGCGTCCAGAACCCTCTGCAGAGGGTGTACGCGATGTTCCGGATCGCCACTGTGTCGCCACGTTGCACTGCACGTTTCGCGACCGCTACAAGACCGGCGCGTTCGATCCCCAGCCAGTCGCGTGCATCGTCGCTGCCTGCGAACACGAGCGGGCGTACTGCATCGTCGGAAGTGGGCCTAGGAAGACGCGGATGGGAGGGGAAGATCCGGTCGACCGCGCCGCCGCTGGTGCCCAGGTACCAATCGAACAGGTGTCTCTCGGCGCGATCACGCTCCGCCGGACTGTCGTCGCTCTCGGCCCGGCTGCGTGCATAGAGTCGAAGCAAGTCGTGGAACTGGTAGCGACCCGGAACTCGTTGCTCGATCAGGTTGCTAGACGTCAGTACGCCGAGCAGGCGTTCGGCCTCCTCCGTCGGACTGTCGATAAGTGCTGCGGCGGCGGACGAGCTGAAGTCCGGGCCTGGCACCAGCCCTAGCAGGCGTAGCAGTCGCGCCGCGTCGGGGGATAGTCGTGAGTAGGAGAGGTCGAACGCAGAGCGCACGGCAGCCTCGCCGTCATCAGGTGTCTCCCACGAGGCTAGGCCGCAGTGTGCGACCTGAATTAGGTATTCGGTGGGTGACAGTTTGGTGCTGCGGAGTTGCGCAGCTACAATCCGCAGCGCCAGCGGCAGGTGACCACACCTGCGCGCGAGATCTAGTGTCGTCTCGTCCGCGGTGAATTTCTCGCCGCAAACGTGGCTTAGCAGAGTAACCGAGTCGGCGGGGTCGAGTGGCTGTAGCCGAATGGGGTGGGCGTCCTGTAATGCGACGAGGCCGGGCTGTTCCCGCCGGCTTGTGACCAGCGTAAAGCAGCCGTGTCCACCAGGCAGAAGCGAGCGGACCAATATGGGGTCGTCGATGTTGTCGAACACCAAGAGCACCCGGCGGCGAGCGAGCAGCGATCGATAGCGCCCAATGCGCGCATCGAGTTTCATTGGGAGGGTTCGGCTGTCGGCGCCGAAGGCACTGAGGAGCGTCTCCACTGCCTCGGCAGCCGTCAGCGCGGGAGCGGGTGAATAGCCGCGCAGGTCCAAGTAAAGTTGACCATCGCGAAACCTGTCCGTGACACGGTACGCCCAGCTGATCGCAAGGGCGGTTTTGCCAACACCGGGAGAACCCGACACCACTGCAACCTGCTTGTCCTCCAGCGCCCGGTCGAGCGCGGCGAGTGCATTCTCGCGGTCGATAAGACGTGGCACGAAACCGAGTTGACGAGGCACGAGCTCAGCCCGCGGTCTTTGTTCTCCCTGCTCTATGGCCGTGGAGTTGGCCGCACCCTCGAACGGGTCCTCAACTTGGCCAGTCTCAACTGGGTCTTCGCCGACCAGACGCAGCCAACCCCGGGTCTTGGTCCTCTTCACAGCAACGTCGACGTGGCGGTAGCTCGCAGGATTGATGTCCATGTAGCGCTGCAGCACCACGCTCTCGTAGATGTACTCGGAAATGATCACACCTACGTCAAAGCCGCTGCGGTCCATCGCCTCCCGGAATACGGGCGCGTCCAGCAGGCGGCAGACAAGGTTGACGTCGACACCGGCGAACCCATGGCGGTCTCGATGCACCTCGCCCGCATGCACCGCCGTACGCAGGCGAAATCCAGTTGGTGGTGGTGCGACGTTGTTGTGCGCCTTCACCAGTTCCGTGAGCGCATTGATCATCGTTCCGAGCACCACGGCTTTTGAGACATCGCCGGGTACGAAGATCAATGCACCGTCGCCACGGTCCTCGCAGACACAGCCTCGCCAGGGCACTCCGGCGAGTTCGAACGCGTCGCGCAGTACTCGATACATTACACGGCGGATCGCGAGCTGTGTGAGGTTGTTCCGGTCGGGACGGGTGAACGCGACCACGTCGACCGCGAAAATCGTGCGGTACGTGGGTAGGTGGGAGGCACGGGCAGTGTTCATGCGCCACCTCTTCGATGCTAACGATCACCAGCTAGAAGCCAGCTTAACGTCAGCGCTGAATCATGTCAGCCCAGTTGGATCGGCCATGATGCCGGGGTGTGAGCTAGATCATGGAGCGAGTCTGCTCCTGTTTTTGGGCCATGGGATCTGCTGACCGTCGTGGGCACCGTGCCGCCATCGACATTGAAGGATCGCGGTCTGATGCGGAAGTCTGATCGGACAGTCCAACGTTCCGGCTTGTTTCTAGGCCTGCGGCACGCCGCGGATGATTCCAACACTCGTGTCGACCCACGCAGGCAGGGCGTAGTCATATTGTCTATGTGACTCAACCGTGCTGGGTGTGGCCTGAGCACCTCCTAGAGGGCAGCGCTACACGGTTTGACGGCGCTGGTGAGAATCGAGCGACATCCGACGAGAACATGGGACCTCCCGACTTTCCGAGCGAGGCCTATTCCTTCCCCGGTTCCTCTTTAGGCCCGTTTCGTAGGGGGCGAGCGACCAGCGAAGACCTATCAAGCGAAGGCGGTGGTACCTCCTCGGGTTCTCTAGTGGTCAGTTCGCTCGCGCGGCCTCTCTCAAGCGACCCATAAGCGAAGATGATCTCGGCCCGTTGTGGGGGTGTGCTGTCCTTGAGCGCCGTGTTGAACCGGGCTGTGCGTGATCTTTCCTCCACCATCTTCTCGCCCAGGGAGACCAGCGAGCGGGTAATCGAGGAGATTGCGGCAGCGGTCAGCGCAACAGCGGGCACAAGCCAGGCGGCGTCGGTGAGCAAGGTCGCGGGCATCGGTCGCTCCTGCACAGTCACGGCGACGCCGTGCGATTGCCGTCTGCGATTTCTATGAGGGTGGGGACATCATGGATGACCAACGTCTGCCGTCCAGTCCCAATTAGTTTCTCGTCTTTCAAAGTCCGGATGATCTTTTTGACCGAGTCGAGTGAGGCACCGGTCAACGTGGCGAGATCCTGCTGGCTGAAGCGCAGTATTACGCCCTCCCCCCTGTGTTCGCCGACTCCGCTGTCGACCAGTTCGACCAGTGCCTTGGCCAACCGCTGCTCGATCGCCAAATCCGATTCGATGATCTTGCGCGCCGCCTGGTCAAGTCGCTCATCCGCGGCGACCAGCTGTGCGTGCATCGCGCGCGGGTTCTCGTAGAGGAACCGCAACCACTCCGCTGCGGGCAGGTGGAGCACTTCGACCTCGTCCAAGGCGATGACGCTTCCGGAGCGTGGCTTGTGCCTGATGGGCGCCACCTCTCCTACGATCTCGCCAGGTCCTCGGATAGCGACGATCCTCGGTGGCTTGCCCATCACCACCTTGACGTGCCCTTTTCTGATCAGCAGGGCGAAGTCGGCGCCTTCCCCCTCGCTGAAGAAGATGTGACCAACCGGCCGGTTGATCACGCGCCCGACGGATTCGAGTACCAGCAACTCCTCCTCCGTGAGGAGGGGAGGGTCTTGACGGAGAGGGGAATCAGGCACGCAGATAAGTGTAAAGATACATCTAGTTGGATGCAATAGATCGGCTGATGCGCTCTCATGTCGATCACCGCGCAGTAATCGTTCGGCGTTCGTGGTGCTAGAGGTCCTATTCCCTCCCAGGACCGGTGTCTCATTCGGGATCCCGGGACGCCAGCCCGAGCGCCCCGGATCGCCGTGCACCGGCTTCTACGAGACTGACTCTGCGTGGTCCAGTCCTCGCCGGTATCGGTGTCCCGTCCCGTGCGCAGAAGGTTGTTAACGGCGTGGCGGTCCCCGGGGTCGGGTCGGCTGGGGGACAGTTCTCAGCCCCCGTCCCAACCTTCGTTCTGATGGGATTTTTGCATATCAGCGGCTGTTTGACCCCGTCCCACCCGCACCCGTCCCATACAAGATCCGATGGGACAGCGGGACAACCTCACGGATCACTTGGAAACGGGTCCGCGACGTCCGGCAGACTGCCCTAAACGCCTAGTTACTTTGACCTGAGAAAGTCGGCGTGTTGATCACGCTGTGTGCGTGCGCTGCGGGAGACGATGACCTTGACCCCTTGGCCTAGAAGGGATCGAGGTCATCGTGTTGCGCACTGTAGGCGATCAGCCGGGGCTGTGGGAGGCGATCCTGCCGCCGGAGTTGCTGGTGTTGCCTGAGCAGCTGGCCGGGGTTGACGATCCACTCGGGTTGCTGGAAACGGCCAGGATCCCATCTCCTAGCTCGGTCGGCGGGCATGACCATGATGGAACGAAGCACCGAGCTGACGACGGCGCGTCGCTGGGAGACGTTGGACCGCTCCCATCGGTCCAGCATCTCGTCGTAAGTTCCGATGAACGCGCGAAGGGGAGCTCGGGAGTCCCGTCGGCGCAGTTGGGTGCGAGCACGTGTCACTTTCTGCTCGAGAACGGCCCGCGCAGTCATCCACTCTTTGCGGTTGATCTCACCTGCGGCCCATGCTGCCGCGAGCTCCTCCATCCGCGCCTCGTTATCACGGGCCTCCTCATCAAGGCTCGAAATGTCGGGTTGCTGCTGGTGCAGGCGCCGGGCCATCGCAGGGGAGTCAAGCGCGGTGAGGATGAGGTCTCTGACCCGATTCCGCGAGTAGTGGTGCGACACGGGTCGTGGAATGGCGATAGGTGTCCTGTTGACCTGGGATGATGATGCTGTCAAGGTCATGATCACCCGGGTGGGAAGGACACCTATCTGGTGGGCAGAGTACGGGGTGGGAAGCGGGTTGGTGGGCGGGTGCGGATCGGCGCGCCGGATTCGTCGCTGACGGGTGTGTCGGGCATGGTTGCGGTCAGTGAGTTGTGCGAGCGGCTCGGGGTGATCGAGGCGCTGGATGCCGTGGTGGGCTCGATCAAGCAGCGGGAGCGAGGGTATTCGGCGGGGGCGCTGCTGGTGGGGATGGCCGCGGCGCAGCTGGCTGGGGAGGATCATCTCATCGGTCTGGACCGCCAGCGCGCGGACGGGGCGGGGCAGGTGCTCTCGCCGGTGGTGGGGTTGTGTTCGACGACCGCCGCGGGGTTGGCCCGGCGGATCACCCCGGCCCGGTGGGCCGTGGTGGAACGAGGTGTCGCCACGGTGACGCGCCGGATGCTGGCCCGGCTGAGCGCGCCGCGCCGAGGGGCGCTGCTGTGCTCGGTGACGATTGATCTGGATACCACTGATGTGGAGGTTTACGGTCGCCACAAGCGTGGGGTGGCCTATAACTATCAGGGCCAACGGGTCGGACGCCCGCATGTGGCGAGCTGGGCCGAGCTGGGGGTGACGCTGGCGGCACAGCTGGGCTCGGGCACCGACGATCCCCGCCCGGGGGCGCCGGGGCTGCTGCGTCGGGCGCTGGCCAGTCTGCCGGCGGGGGTACGGCAGATCAAGATGCGTGCCGACGCCGGATACTTCGCGGTGGAGTTGGCCATCGCCGCCCACCGCGAGGGGGTGGGCTTCGCCATCGGCGCCAAGCGCCTCGCCCCCCTGTGGCGCACCTTGGCCGGGGTGAGGGAGACCGACTGGGTGCAGGCGATCGACATGCCGGGGGCGCAGGTCGCCGTGGCCGACTACCGCCCAGCCTGGTGGCCGCCCAACACCCGGGTGCTGATCCGCCGCGTGCGCCTGGACAGTGAGCAGGTCTCGGCCGATCCCCGCTCGCGGCGGCGCCGCACCCTGCACCCCGACCAGCGCACCCTACCGATCGAGGAACTCGCGGACACCGACGCGGTCTATGGCTACTCGTTCATCCTGACCAACCTGGATCTCTCCACCCCCGCCCACGCTGCGGACGTGGAGTACTGGTACCGGCACCGCACCGAGATCGAGAACATCTTCCGCGACGCCAAACACGGAGCCGCCCTGCGCCACCTCCCCTCGGGATACACCGAGGTGAATACCGCCTGGATGTGGGGCGCCCTGCTGGCCACCAGCCTCGCCGGCTACCTCCACCAGCTAGCCGCGACCAGCCCCACCCCACACCCACACCCGGACCCGGACAGTGCACCCGAGCCAGAGCCAGGGCCGCTGGTCGGTCTCGGCGTCCGAAACGGCAAGGCCATGATCGCCACCTTGCGGCACCGCCTGATCCGCGTGCCCGGCCGCGTGACCCACCACGCGGGGCAGCTCATCCTGCGCCTGCCACCTGGTGACCAGCTGCTGCCCGCGGTCCTCACCCGGCTGCGCACCCTGCCCCACCCCTGCTGACCCAACCCAGCCACTACGCCCTGCACACCCGGAACCCGCCACCCGAGGCGACACTCGGGCCCCTAGCCTGCCCATCACCCGAAAAAGACCACCAGAAGATCAACAAACGAGACTGAAGATCACATCACACCGCTACTCGCGGAATCGGGTCTGATGTGCTTGTCGGTCTTGTCGGCAACCGTCGCCGTCTTCCCACACGTGTAGCCCCCGGGCGTGTTGGGGCAGACGTACCGGGGGGTTCCAGCCTTCGGCCGGCCGGACCATGCCACCCCCGCATAGCCCGCACCGGAGAATGCCGCTCAGCAGGTAGCGGCGACCGTTAGCGGCACTGTACTTTCGGCGACTCGGGTCCGTGAGCAATGCGCGCAGCCGGTCAGAATCATTAGGTGCAATGACCGCGGGCCATACGGCGTCCGCGACTACCTCACCGATAACTGGACGGATGGTCTGGCCGCTACTGCGCGGAATGCGCTCGCGGCGTCCACTGATCCGGGCAGAAACCATTAACTGCCGAAGCGTCGTCGGGAGCCACCTCTTCCCGCCCGAGGTAGTGATCCCACGATCAGCTAGATCGTGGCAGATACTCGCGAGTGACTCACCGGAAAGCACCCGGGCGGCGCACTCCCGGATGACGTCTGCCTCGGCGTCGACCATGGTGACACGATCCTCGCCAAATCCGAATGGGCGCTTGCCTCCTCCTGCCACGCGACCAGCCTCGGCGGCTTGGCGACGCTGCCGCTTCTGCCGTTCCGCCCTGTGCTCTGCTTCGTGCCGCGCAGCCGCACCGAGCATGCGGGCGACAAGTCGGCCTGTCGGGTTACTGAGGTCTACCTCGCCGGTGACGGTTGCCAGATCGATGCCGTGCTTATCCGCAAGATCGATGACGTCCTCCAGTTCCCGGGGTGAGCGGGTAAGCCTGTCTACGTGCCAGCTCACCATCGCATCCAGCGCGCCAGCTTGCACGTCACTGATCAGCTGCTGCCATGCGGGGCGCGGTTTGCCGGAGTAGGCGCTGACATCGTTGTCGGCATAGACCTCGGCGACCTCCAGCCGCGGCGCTGGCACAGCGCCCGGCAGTCGTCCTCCTGCCTGGTGATACCCAGACCAGCGCCAGCGCGGTCCTGGCTGATGCGACAGTAGATAGCAGCACGAGTCATAGGTCACATAGTTGCACACCGGTAGGCACGGGTGTGTCCTGCCCAGTTGAGCTGCGCGTCAGCCGTGTTTTCGCTAGCGCGAACGCCCAGCGGCAGGGGTCGAAATCGGTGACACTGCGGGCCGTGTCCACCGGCCTTGCTTGCCACGGATCGTACAATTTGTGGCATGAGCGAGCTGCCGATCAGCGAGGCACGCGATCACCTCGGTGAGATCGTGTCAAAGGCTGAGCTCGCCCAGGAACGGACCGTGCTGACTCGACACGGCAAGGCCGTCGCCGC
>JAFATA010000046.1 GCA_019244165.1 Pseudonocardiales bacterium
CCGGAGGAGTTACGTGTGACTACTGATTGCCACGCACGTTGCTGCTCGGCAGGCTATGAGTTACCGAATCGGTACTGTCACCGATGAGGTGTTTCCGGCCCGGTCACCGGGCGTTACCTTTCCTAGGAGGAACTTGATGTCGGATGCGCTGAGCTTTGCTGAGATCAACGGGCAGCACGTGGAGCTGCTGCCGGCTCGTACCGTCCTGTCGGTGTTCAGCACCGGTGGTGCGGGCCGGGGTGGCAACGGCGGCGCGGGTGGCACCGGCGGCAAAGGCCGGGGTGGTGTTGGTCTTAACATCTTGAACATCAACCTGCTCGGCGACCAGGTCAACAGCGCGGGTGACGGCTTTGGCGGGGACGGCGGCGACGGCGACGGCGGTACGGGTGGAGCGTTGGGCATCTGAACCGGATGGCGCCCTCAGGCGATCATCTGGTCGTCAGCGGCACCCGTTGGTCGGGGGAGGGGTGGTCCGGTTGCAGTCGCCCCTCCCCGGCTGCTACCAGGGACATTACCGCTGACTAGGTAGTGGCCTGGTAAGAGTTAAGTATCGCTACTGATTGCCCCATCGATCTCGCCGTGGGCAAGGTATGTAACGCCGAATCGGCGCTGCCACCGATGCGGTGTTTGTCGTCCCGTGGGCCATCTGGAGACCACGGGACCACCTTTCCTAGGAGGATCTATGTCTGATGCAGTGAGCTTGGCCGAACTCGACGGGCAGCAAGTGGAGCTGCTGCCGTCCCGCACGGTGTTGTCGCTGTTCAGCGCTAGTGGCGCAGGTCGTGGTGGCAATGGTGGCCTCGGGGGCAACGGTGGCCTCGGTCGGGGGGGCGTCGGCGCTAGCCTCCTCGACATCAACTTGTTTGGCAACCAGACCAACAGCGCTGGTACCGGCTACGGCGGCGACGGTGGCGCTGTAACCGGTGGTGCTGGCGGTGCTGCCTATAGCTAATTGAGCTGATGCCACCGGTAATGAGGTGGTTGCGTGCAGGGGCGTTGGTAGGGGGTGGCCGGCTGCGGCCGCCCCTCCTGCAACGTAGCTATGTCACCTACGACTTGTTTCGGCGCGTCGGTTCTTGACGTGGTCGGGTTTCTCGGGCTTGTTGAGTCGGCGGGGAGGGCGTCATCGATACCGAACGTATGGTGGTTGACTGCGGGCCTGTCGTGGGTACAGTGCCGCGGTTGGCGGACGGCGTGGAGCTGATCGGGGAGTATCAGGGATCGGGTTTTCAAGAGCCTCACTACATTGTGCGGCGGGCTGACGGACAGGTCATCCAGTTGCCCCGGTTGCTGTACCTGCTGACCGCCTGTGTGGACGGTCAGCGGGACCAAGCGCAGGTGGCGAGTGTGCTCAGCGCCGAGTTCGGCAAGGTGGTGCAGGCTGAGCAGGTGGAATTTCTGGTGAACAAACGGTTGCGCCCGGCGGGGATCGTCGCGACCGATCCGGGTGATAAGCACATCGCCGCAGCGCCGAAGATGAAGATGAAGTCGGATCCGTTGTTGGCATTAAAGTTCCGGATAGGGGTGGTGCCGGAGCGGGTGGTGTGGCGCATCGCCGGGGTGTTCGGGCCAATGTTCTGGCCACCAGTAATCCTGGCCCTGATGACCGCGTTCGTTGGCGCAGACGTAGTGATTATCGTGCAGGGTGGTCTGCGGCAGATCGTGCCCAGCGCTCTGGCGTTGGTCTACCAGCCGGCGTTGACGCTGCTGGTCTTGGCGTTGCTTGTGACCTCAGCGGCGTTTCACGAGTGCGGGCATGTCGCCGCCTGCCGTTACGGCGGCGCTCGGCCCGGGGTGATGGGTTTTGGTCTGTATCTGGTGTGGCCGGCGCTGTACAGCACGGTCACTGATTCTTACCGGTTGGGTCGAGTCGGCCGGCTGCGTACCGATCTGGGTGGGGTTTACTTCAACGCGGTATTCATCACTGGGATGAGCCTAGCTTATCTGGGGACTAGGGCACCGTGGCTGCTAGTGGCCATTGTGGCGTTGCATATCGAGACCGCGACCCAGTTCTTGCCGATGATCCGCCTGGACGGCTACTACATCCTCAGCGATCTGATCGGGGTTCCTGATCTGTTCAGCCGCATGGGGCCGGTGTTGATGAGCATGATCCCCGGGCGAGGTACTCATCCTCGAGTGCAGGAGCTCAAGCCCTGGGTCCGTCGAACGATCACCCTGTGGGTACTCATCGTGGTGCCCTACCTGCTCTACTGGATGGTCGGATTTGTGCTCCTGATACCCCAGGTGCTGCCTGTGGTGTGGCACAGGCTGGTCTGGTTGATCCACGCAGTAGGGGCAAAGGCGGCGGCTGGTCAGGTGGCCGAGGCTGCCCTGGGTGTGGTGCAGATCGGTTTGCTGTTGCTGCCGTGGGTGGGATCTGCGCTGCTGCTGGGAATGATGGTGCGCCGGCCGGCCCGGTGGCTTCTGGCTCGCTGGACGACGCGGGCGAGCGCAAGGAGGTCGTAGTGCTGGCTTCCCCAGATCATGGCCCGGATCATGGCGTGGGGTGGTGGACCGTCCAGATCGGTCGGGCGGTGGCGATCCTGGCCGCGATGGGACTGCTTGCTGGCTGTCTGAGCACATCGGTCGGCGGAACCTCCGGCCCGGCGGGCACCGGTACCCCCGGTACCAGCACGAGCAGCGGCAATGGCTACGGCGGCAACGGTGGTGACGCCAACGGTGGTGTCGGGGGTAATGGCGGGGTCGGGGGTCCCGGCGGCGATGGCTATGGCGGCTATGGCTATGACGGTCTCTCCGACCCCGGTGCGGTAGCCGGTTCCGGTCGGCTGATCAGCAAGACGGTCGACCTCTCCGGGGTCACCTCGGTGATGGTGGGGGCAAATTTCGTGGTGCGGCTGAGGACGGGGGAGCCCGCGAGAGCCACGGTCACGATGGACGACAACCTGGCTGATCGCCTCGAGGCCACCGTCGCCGGTGACCAGCTACGCCTGGGGATCAAGCCGGGCATGAGCGTCCGCGATGCCACGCTGTCCGCCGAGGTGACGTTGGGTCAGCTCGATCGACTGGACACCAGCGGCGCCAGCCGGGTCACCCTGAGCCCCGCCTTGGCCAGCCCCGCGTTGCAACTGGCCGTGAGTGGGACCAGCGCGGTCACCGGTCCGGTCACGGTCGGACAGGTCCAGGCCACTGTCTCAGGGGCGGGCACGCTCGCGCTGTCCGGGCAGGTCCAGGATCTGCGCTTCAGCGCGACGGGCGCCAGCCAACTACCGCTAGCAGACCTCACGGTCCGTCATCTCGATGCGATCCTGTCCGGGGTCAGCCACGCTACCGTCACGGTCACCGGCACGCTTGCCGCGCAGGCTGCTGGTGCCTCAGTGCTGCACTACCGAGGCACTCCGAGCGTCACCCGCTTCCAGGTGTCGGGCATGGCGTCGGTCGCGCGGGACTCACCGTAAGTAATCGACGGCCATTGTTGCATGATCAGCAATCCACGCAGGCTCGGAAAAGTTGAAGCGTAATGTCACCACATGAGCACATGCTGTTACGAGTACGGATCCTCGATCCTCTCATTATCCACCTTCTACGACGTGTCACCCATGGTGATCTCGTCACTCCTAGCATATGCTGAACTCAAGGGGAGCCAGCCAGCTATTGGCGCGACGCGGGGGGGCGTAGCCAATGTGTCAGAGGGGGCCGGGGCGGCCGGTTGTCCGCGCATTGCGATCGACTGTGCCCTCGACCAGCGCAAAGAGCCGAGTACGTTGGTCGGGGCAGCGATGAGAACAGATCCGTGGACGCTCACGGGGCGTGACGCAGAGTTGCGGTTTATCGCTGAGCGTTTAAATGGTGGGGAATCACGGAGTGTGGTTATTGCCGGGCCGGCTGGGGTGGGCAAGACGCGGCTCGCTCGGGAAGCGCTGGCGGTGGCAAAGCGCGGTGGTCGCTTGACTCGGTGGGCGGCGGGGACCAGTGCGGCGGCCGCGATCCCGTTGGGTGCCGTGGCGCACTTGCTACCGGCGGTAGGGACGGCATCTGACCCGCTGACGTTGTTGCAGCGCGCTGGCGCCGCAATCGCCGAGCAGGGCAAGGGCCACCGGTTGGTCATC
The DNA here is from genome assembly GCA_019244165.1 of Pseudonocardiales bacterium. Lineage (GTDB taxonomy): Bacteria > Actinomycetota > Actinomycetes > Mycobacteriales > Pseudonocardiaceae. Next base: position 4,068 of record JAFATA010000046.1, read on the forward strand.
GGGATCGATGATGCGCACCTGCTGGATGAGCTGTCGGTGACGTTGCTCCATCAGCTGGCCTTGACCCGCACGGCGTGTGTGGTGTTGACCGTGCGGACCGGAGAGCCTGCTCCCGATCCAGTGGTGACGCTGTGGAAGAACGGGTTAGCCGACCGGTTGGAGCTGGGGCAGCTGCCGCGCCTCGAGATGGACCGGCTGGTGACGGGCGTGCTCGAGGGAGTGGTGAACAGCCGCACGATTGAGCGGTTGTGGCGGGCCACCCGCGGGAACGTCCTTTTCCTGCGTGAGCTGGTGGAGGGCGGGTGCGACACCGGTGCCCTGCACATGCGCGATGGCGTGTGGCGCTGGGAGGGGCGGATGGAGCCCACCCCGCGGCTTCGGGAGATCGTCCAGGCCCAGCTGGGTGGGTTGGGCGCCGACGAGAGGACTGCGCTGGAGTTACTGGCCACTGATGAGCCGCTGGGCCTGGGGCGGGTGGCCAGCCTAATCAACCCAGAGGTGGTCGCGGTACTGGAGCGCCGCGGCTTGGTGACGGTGGTGAACAGCGGTTGGCGGGCCGAGGTGTGGTTGGCCCACCCGATCTACGCCACGGTAGTGCGTGATCAACTGCCTGAGGCCAATGCCTGTCACTTGCGCCGCCGGCTAGCAAACACCCACCTGCCCTGGAAGCGCCAGGATGACCTGCTGCGTGCCGGCATGCTGCTGCTGGACAGTGACCAACCCGGTGCACACGCCGGCCTGTTGGCCGAGGCCGCAGTGCACGCCAATGCCCTGCTCGATCATGAGAACGCCGCGCGCCTGGCACAGGCGGCGATTGACGGCAGCGAGGGCCGGGATGGTATGCGGGCACACCTGGCGTTGCTGGAGGCGGTGCGCTGGCAGGGTCAGCCCGAAGAGGCCGAGCAAGTAGCAGCGGCGGCGGCACCGTTCGCCACCTCGGCGGAGGACCGGTCCCACTTGGCCGTGGTGCGGGCCCTGAATTTGTTCTTCGGCTTGGGTCAAGTGGCCAAGGCCGAGGCAATGCTGCACAAGGCAGCCGCTGACGCGGTGGACAACGAAATGCGCCAGCACACCAGCGCGGTCCACGGGGTGCTGGCGTTTTTCGCCGGACGTCCCCAGCAGGCGGCGGAGTCCGGTGCTGAGATCCTGGCCTCGGAGGCGCTCACCCCCGAGGCGGCGGTATGGGCGTCGGGCGCGACCGCGGCGGGATTGGCCGCGCGGGGCCGTACCACCGAGGCGCTGGCGGCGGTGGCGGGTGGCTGGGCAGCGCTTGCGCGGTGCACCACCGAGCCGGAAATTGCGCTGTGCCGGCAGGTCCTGGCGCATGGTGAGTTGTCGGCGCTGTTGGTGGCCGGCCGCGTGCCTGACGCGGTGGCTCGAGCCACCGAACTGCACGAATGGTGCATGACTGCGCCGAAGTGGGCTGGGGACGCCGTGGCCGCCGCCCACGTCGGGTGGTCGGCGTTGGCGGCCGGACGTCCGCGTACCGCTATCCGGTGGCTGAGTGAGGCGGTGGCTGGCCTGAGCCGGTGCGACCCGGGCGGTTTTGGACAACTGTGCATCGCGTTGCTGGCGCAAACCCATGCCCAGCTCGGCGATGCCGGGGCTGCGCGGCGGTTGCTGGATAGCAGCCAAGTGGGGCACCACTGCGCGGTGTTCGAGCCAGAGTGGTTGCTGGCCGAGGCCTGGTACGCGGCTGCTGACGACCGCACGTGCCAAGCAGTCGATCGGGCGCTGCGCGCGGCGTCGGTAGCGGCCGGTATGGGGCAACGCGCCGTGGAGGCGCAAGCCCTGCACACCGCGGTCCGGTTGGGCCAAGCCGGCCAGGTGGTCGGACGGTTGCGGCAGTTGGCCGGCCAGGTCGAGGGCCCGTTGGTGGCCGCCTACGGTGCGCACGCCCAGGCACTGGCCGCGGGCGCCGGGGGGGATCTGGACGAGGTGGCGGCCGAGTTCGAGGCGATGGGGGTCCGTCTGCTGGCCACCGATGCCGCCGCGCACGCTGCCGCAGCGCATGTGCGCGCCGGTGATCGGCGTCGAGCGGCCGCCTCCACCGCGAGAGCCGCCAGCCTCGCCCGAGCGTGCGAGGAGATCCGCACCCCGGCGCTGGAGCAGCTGGCGCCGCGCCCGCTGACCAGCCGGGAGGGCGAGGTCGCCAGCCTGGTCGTGCAGGGCATGAAGAACCAGGCCATCGCCGAGCGGCTGGTGCTCTCGGTGCGCACAGTCGAGGCCCACCTGGCCAACGCCTACGCCAAACTCGGCATCAGCAGCCGTGCCGAGCTCGCCAAGGCATTGCGCGCGGATTAACTGGAGGCGATGGCGCGGCGCCGCTGCGGCTGAAGGTTTCTCCCAGCGCGGGCTGGCTACGATTCTCCGGTGGCCCTCATGCTGCTTGCTCGGGTGATGGGGTTAGCGCTGATCGGATCGGTCTCGATGGGGATGGGGTGGCTGCTGTGGCCGCACGCTGGCGACGGTGTGGTCCACCTCGCCCGTGGCACGGTGGTGCAGTCGGTGCCCTGCGGTCCCTCCGACGCCCGGGATGTGGTGCGCGTCGAGCTGCCCGACGGTCGTGAGGTACCGGCCCGGCTGAATGGCTGCGGTCACCGGCTGGGTGAGGTGCTCGCCGTCGAGGTTCCCGACCCGCTGCCCGCGGGTGAGCTGGTAGCGCGCCTCGCCGGGACCGGGGCGCCAAGCGGGACGGAGGACGGACAGCGCCTGGGCGCCCTCGGTGTTGCCCTTGCCGGGATCGCCGGTGCGCTGCTGGCGTGGCGGCTGCGCGGCAACTGGAGTGCAGCCCACCGTAGGGTAAGCCCATGACCCGCATCCCCTCGCCTCCAGTCGCCATCCCCTCGTCTCCAGTCGTGCTGCACCGAGAGACGCTGTCCAACGGGTTGCGGGTAGTCCTGAGCCCGGACCAATCTGCTCCGGTGGTCGCCATCGGCGTGCACTACGACGTCGGGTTTCGTTCCGAGCCGCAGGGCCGCACCGGCTTCGCGCACCTTTTCGAGCACCTGATGTTCCAGGGCAGCGAGAGCCTGGAGAAGCTCGCGCACTTCCGCCACGTGCAGTCTTCGGGCGGGACGTTTAACGGCTCCACACATCCCGACTACACCAACTATTTCGAGGCAGTGCCCTCGGCGGCACTGGAGCGCGCACTGTTCATCGAGGCAGACCGGATGCGGGCGCCGCGAATTACCGCGGAAAACCTGCGCAACCAGGTCGACGTGGTCAAAGAGGAAATCCGGCTCAACGTGTTGAACCGGCCCTATGGTGGGTTCCCGTGGATCACGCTGCCGCCGGTGCTTTATGACACCTTTCCCAACGCGCACAACGGATACGGTGACTTCTCCGAGCTCGAAGCGGCCACGGTGGACGACTGCGCGGCGTTTTTCGACGTCTACTACGCACCGGGCAATGCGGTACTCACGGTGTCCGGGGATTTTCAGGTGGATGACGCTATCGAGCTGGTGCACCGGCACTTCGATGACGTCCCCGCTCGCCCGGTTCCGGCTCGGCCGTCGTTCGCCGAGCCACCACCGGATCGGGAGCGCCGGCACCGCCACCTGGATTCGCTCGCTCCGCTACCCGCGTTGGCCATCGGCTACCGGCTGCCTGATCCGACCGCCGGTTTCGAGGGTTACTTCGCCTATGAGGTGCTCTGCGCGGTGCTCTCCGACGGTGATTCCTCCCGCCTGGAGCAGCGGCTGGTCCACACCGATGCGCTGGTGACCGACATCGGGGCACACTGCGGTCTGTTTGGTGCGCCGCTGGATGCTCGGGACCCGGATACCCTTACCGTCACCGCCATGCACCCGCTTAGCGTGGACGTCAACCGGGTGCTCGAAGTGATCGACGAGGAGATCGCCCGGCTCGCCGCGGACGGACCGGACCCCGACGAGCTGGCCCGGATCACCGCCCGGTGGGCCGCGACACTGTTCCGCGAAAATGACCGGCTAGTGTCCCGGACGATGTCCATCGGCGCTTTCGAACTGTTGCACGGACGCGCCGAGCTGGTGGCTGAACTACCGGCCATGGTGGCTGCGGTGGGCGCTGAGCACGTTGCGAACGCGGCCGCCGCGCTACGGCCGGATTCCCGCGCAGTGTTGATCGTCGAACCCGGAACAGCAGGACAGGAGCCGTGATGCTGCACCGCAGCGCCGAACAGATCGGCAGGACCGAGCTGGGGCCGCGCCCGCTACCACCGCTGGGGCTGCCGCGTCCCCCCAGCCCACCGCCCGTTGCGGACACCATGGTGGACAGCGGGCTACGGGTGATCGCGGTGCGGCGGCCCGCGGTGCCGATGGTGGAGTTACGCCTGGAAATCCCCTTCGGCGGTTCGCAGCCGACCCATCCGGCCCGCGCCGAGCTGCTCGCGATGACACTGCTGCGTGGCACGCCGCGACGGGACCGCTTCGCCATCGATAAGGTGCTCGCTGGCGTCGGCGCCGATCTTTCGGCCAGGGTGGATCCCGAGTACCTGTCCGTGTCGGGTTCGACACTGGCCAGCGGGCTAGATGTGGTGCTCGATGTGCTCGGTGACGTGCTCACCTCCGCGTCGTACACCACCGCCGAAGTGGCCCGGGAACGGGACCGCCTGCTGGAGCGGCTCACGGTGACCCGCTCTCAGCCCCGAGTGATCGCCCGGGAGGCGTTGCAGCGGCGCCGCTACGGAGATCACCCGTTCGCTCGGGAATGGCCGGAAGCTGACGACGTTGCCGTCGTGACGCCAGCGGCGTTGCGTGCCTTGCATCGCCGCTCGGTGGTGCCTGGCGGTGCTGTCCTGGTGCTGGTGGGCGACATCGTGCCGGCTCGTGCGGTGGAAGCGGTGGCGTCGGCCCTGTCGGGTTGGCAGTCCGACCACCCAGCCGTCGGGCTGGCTGCGTTGCCCGAGCTGACCGGCGCTGACCTGCAGCTGGTGCACCGCGATAGTGTGCAGTCGCAGCTGCGGCTGTCCGCTCAGGCGGTGCCGCGCAACCATGAGCGCTATTCGGCGTTGCAGGTGGCGAACCTGATCTTCGGTGGGTACTTCTCGTCCCGCTGGGTAGAAAACATCCGGGAGGACAAGGGCTACACCTACAGCGCGCACTGCTACTTCGAGTTCACCCGGCACGGGGCCACGCTGATCGCCGACGCGGACACCGCCAGCGAGGTCACCGCAGCCGCCCTGCTGGAGACCCGCTACGAGTTGGGCCGGATAGCCATCATGCCTCCCGAGGACTCCGAAGTCGACAGCGCGCGGCACTACGCGATCGGGTCCCTGACCATCGCCACCTCATCGCAGCGGGGGCTGGCGAGCTACCTCGCCACGTTGGCCACCCTCGGCCTGGACCTCGACTGGCTGCTCACCCACCCCGCCCGGCTCCAAGCGGTCACCACCGGGGAGGTCGCCGAGGCTGCCGCCGAGTTCTTCGCCCCGAGCCGGTTCACCGGCGTGGTGGTGGGCGATGCCAAGCGGCTGGCCGACCCGCTCGCTGCCCTGGGCGGTGTAGAACTGCCCTGACCTCGGGGATTAGGCCTCAGGGATGGTTGCCCGCCAGCGCCCGCGTTTCAGGTGGCAGGACCCCTCTGGGGTGATCGTGACGGTGGCTCCGTAGACGGGTAGTGAGCCCTCCCGCAGCCAGCGATAGCGGATGTCATCGACGATGTCCCACAACCGGCGCGGGCCGCTCTGATGGACGGTCGGCGCGTCACCGTCCATGCCGGTGGCTCTGGACCAGGATCCATCCGGGTGCAGCATCCAGGCCGTACACTGCCCGTCGTCGCCCTGGTGGTAGTGGTGCTCGATGCCGGGCGCGATGATCCCCAGCATGGACCAGATTTCCCACGCTTGCACAATGTTCACCACGGGGTAGCGGCCGACGCTGACCTGCTCACCCTCGGCCTGCCGGATGACCGCGAACTCCTCGCGCAATCCACGGGGGTAGTCCAGGCCGCCCACTTGCCGGTGATGTCTGCGTGCCGGTCAGGGTCGGCCGAATACCACGAAGTGCCTAGCGACACCCCTGGGAGGGAGAACAACCCCCACAACTCCGGCGTGACATGCACGAGATTGGTGTACACGTCGACCTTGAGTCCCTTACCGAGCGCGTAGCGGACGAGCCTGGGCAGCTCAGGATGAAGGGTCGGCTCTCCGCCGATGAACTGAACGGTGTCCACCGAAAGCGCCTGCGCATCATCGATGACACGTTCCCAGTCATTCGCAGTCATGGTGCCGTGATCTCCTTCGGGACTACTGTCGGCGTAGCAATGTCTGCACTTCAGCTGACAGAAGCCGGTGATCTCCAATTCTAGGAACGAGGTCCAGACGGCCTGTGGCGATGGATCAATTTTCGGTTGCATGAACCAGTGTCTTGTCTCGGTCAACACGGTGGACCTCCCGCCCAGCGCTGTGGCCAACACGCACTGCTTCAATCAACCGTTTCCGACGCGCAGCCGCAAGCTGCCAACCTGTCCCGCAGCCGAGTTCTTCGCCCCCAGGAGGTCCACCGGCGTGGTAGTACTGGTTGCTCACCCACCCCGTCCGGTTCCAAGTGGTCACCACCGGGCAGGTACTCGCGCGGGCGGCTTTGGCGATCTTCCGCTCGATTTCGCCGTCGAGAGCCGCCACGGGGGAGATCAGCGTCACCCGAACCCGCGAGGGTCCGGGGCCAATGTGGCCAATGTAGTAGCCGGAAGTTCATGCGCCGTTCGTCTTGTGGCGACCTACATGGCACTCGAACGGGTGACGGTCGGTGCTTCCGGTGCGAAGGAGGTTGGTTCTCTTGTCCTCGATCTATGACGTGGTCAACCCTGACCGCTCCGTGCAGATCAACCGCGACTTGCTCGCCACGCTGGATGAGGCCAAGACATCCAGTGAGCACTGGAAGATCCTCCTGACCTCCGGCATGGGGTTTTTCACCGACGCCTACGACCTGTTCATCATCGGCGTGGTGATGTCGCTGATCGTGCAGGAGTGGCACATCGCGAGCTGGCAGAAGTCGCTGGTGTCCTCGCTGGCGCTGCTGACTTCGGCCATCGGGGCGGTGGTGTTCGGCAAAGTCGCCGACCAGCTCGGCCGGAAAAAGATCTACGGCTGGGAAGTGCTCGTCCTGGCCATCGGCGCGGTGGCCTCCGCGTTGTCCCCCAACATCTGGTGGCTGCTGGGCTTTCGAGCGGTTCTCGGGTTCGGCATTGGCGGGGACTACCCGGTCAGTGCCACCATCATGAGCGAATACGCCAATCGCGCACATCGGGGCCGGATGGTCTCGCTGGTGTTCGCCATGCAAGGCGCCGGCCTGGTGATCGGCCCGGCGGTCGCGATCGGGCTGCTGGCCACCGGCATGTCACACGACCTCGCCTGGCGGCTGATGCTGGGGCTGGGGGCAATCCCGGCGATGAGCGTGTTCTACCTGCGCCGCAAGATCAAAGAGACTCCACGGTTCCAGCTCGCGCAGATCGAAAAGGCCGAGTACGAACGGGAAGCCATCGCACACGGCCGCCCTATCGGGCTGCGAGGCGTACTGGCCGACCGGCGACTGCTGCGCTGGCTGATCGGAGCCTCATTGACCTGGTTCTTGTTCGATATCGCCTACTACGGCAACACTATCGCGAGCCCCATCATCGTGGGTCTGGTCGCTCCGCACGCGGGTTTGATCGCCACCACCACCTACACGTTGGCGATCTTCGCCGTCGCGGCCTTGCCGGCCTACCTCATCGCCGCGGCCACGATCGACTGGATCGGACGCAAAAGGCTGCAGATACTGGGCTTCGTCGTCATGGCAGCAGCATTCGCCGGACTGTGGCTCATTCCTGGTGCCACCAGCGTCGTATGGCTGTTTCTCGTCCTGTTCGGAGCCACGTACTTCTTCGCCGAGTTCGGACCCAACACCACCACTTTCGTCTACCCAGCGGAGATCTTCCCCGTGCGCGTCCGCACGACCAGCCACGGGATCGCCGCCGCGGCCGGCAAGATCGGCGCTTTCGTCGGCACGTACGCCCTGACCACCCTGCTCCCGGTGATCGGGCTAGGCCGCACCAGCGCCATCGTCGCCCTGGTCTGTCTGCTCGGGGCGCTAGCAACCCTGGCCCTGCTACCCGAACCCAAAGGCCAAAGCCTGGAAACGCTCACCGAGGCACCCCTTCCCCGCAGCGCGATCGCGCTGGGCATCGCCGAAAGCCGAGGCACCCGCCCACCCTCAGCATGAGCTAACCCGCTGTCCCGCCAGATCGAGATCTTCCGGGGGATGAGTGGCCGGCCCCCGCACCGGTGTGAGTACACGGGCCTCAGATGAAGTACAGACCGATCGCCCATCCCACACTGGTCATGATGATCACCGAGATGGTCCAGAGATAGACCTGCCGGGCGGTAACCCATATACCGGGTGCGGGTGCGGGTGCGGCCCGAGGGGAGCCGTGCAGGTCGGTGGCGTGGCGCCGCATGTGCTCAGTCAGTTCTCGTTCCCAGAGCTTCCGGTCGATGATCTTCACTGGCACACCGCCCTCGCCGCGAACCGTCAGGGACCAAGCACGCTGCGGCATCATAACCCGTTATGGCCCTGGATCCCCTCGATGGTCTTGACCAAGAACAGCGTGCCGCGGTGTGCGCGCCACGGGGGCCGGTCTGCGTGCTGGCGGGCGCGGGCACCGGCAAGACTCGCACCATCACCCGGCGGATCGCCCAGCTGGTCCGTACCGGCCATGTCGCCCCGGGCCAGGTTCTGGCGGTGACGTTCACCACTCGCGCTGCGGGCGAGATGCGTACCCGGTTGCGTGAGTTGGGGGTGGAGAGGGTTCAGGCCCGAACCTTTCATGCCGCGGCGCTGCGCCAGCTGCGCTACTTCTGGCCCCGGGTGGTGGGCGGCGAACCGTGGCCGCTGCTGGAGCATAAGCTGCGGCTGCTCGCTCAGGTCGCGCAGCAAGTCGGCACCAGCACTGGCACCGGCGCCGACGACCTTCGCGACGTCGCTGGTGAGATCGAGTGGGCCAAGGCCAGCCTGGTGAGCGCTGCGGACTATCCCACCGCGGTGGCCGCCGCTCGCCGGGGCACCCCGATGCCGGCGGCGCAGATCGCGGCGATCTACGCCGGATACGAGGAACTCAAGAACCGGCACCGGGTCCTCGACTTCGAGGATCTGCTGCTGCACACTGCCGCAGCGCTGGAAGAGCGTTCAGCGGTGGCGCAGGAGTTCCGGGACCGCTACCGCTGTTTCGTCGTGGACGAGTACCAGGACGTCACGCCGCTGCAGCAGCGTGTGCTGGACGCCTGGCTGGGTGCTCGTGACGACCTCACCGTCGTCGGCGACACGAACCAGACCATCTACTCCTTCGCCGGTGCGGCTTCCGGCTTTCTCTTGGAATTCACTAGGCGGTTCCCCGACGCGGTGACGGTGCGGCTGCACCGCGACTACCGCTCCACGCCCCAGGTCGTGTCGCTGGCGAACCGGGTGATCTCCGCTGCTCGCGTGCGGCCGGCGGGGGCCCGGCTGCGCCTGGAGGGCCAGCGCGGCGCCGGTCCAGAGCCGTCGTTCACCGAGCATGATGACGAGGCCACCGAGGCGGCCGCCGTGGCAGCGGAGATCGACGAGCTGCTGCGGGCCGGAACGCCGGCCGCCGAGATAGCCGTGCTTTACCGGGTGAACGCCCAGTCTGGGATCTACGAGCAGGCCTTGGATGCCCGCGGGATCTTGTTCCTGCTCCGCGGCGGCGAGCGGTTCTTCCACCGTCCGGAGGTCCGGGCCGCCCTTCGCGCGCTGCGGGCGGCGGTCACGGGATATTCGCCCCACCCACCCGTAGCGGAGTCGACAGTCGAGTTGGGCACGGTTGAGTTGGGTACTGTCGTGCGCGCGGTCCTGGCCCGGCAGGGCCTCACCGCACAACCCCCCACGGGCGCTGCCGCACGGTCCCGCTGGGAATCGCTGCGTGCGCTGGCCGAACTGGCCGATGACCTCGCCGCGAGCACTCCGGACGCTGATCTGGGCCGGCTCGTCGCCGAGCTCGACGCCCGGGCCGAGGCCGCGTACCCACCCGCGGTGCAGGGCGTGACGTTGGCCTGTCTGCACTCGGCGAAGGGCCTGGAGTGGGATGCGGTTTTCCTGGTCGGGCTCGTCGAGGGAACGTTGCCCATTCAGTACGCTGAGGGCAGTCAGGCTGCGATGGAAGAAGAGCGTCGGCTGTTGTACGTCGGGGTGACCCGAGCCCGCCGCCGGCTGGCGCTGTCCTGGGCGCTGTCACGGGGTGCGGGCGGGAGGCGTTCCCGACGTCGCAGCCGTTTCCTCGATGGCTTGGTGCCCTAGAAGTGCCCTAGAAGAGGCGCAGCATCACCCGATGGTGCGGCGCTAGGACGTAATCGGTTGCCGGTGTATCAGCAGTGCTCCCACGTAGCTCTTACCTCACAAGAAGTGGTCGTCGCATGCGGTCGAGGAGAGCAGATCGCCCAGCCACTGAGCGTGGGCCGAGTGGGAAGGAGGTGCTCCGATGGAGATGTGCATGGTTACCGGCGCCTCTAGCCTCCCGCGGTGCCGGCCCGTCACTGTGCCCGGGCAGCCCTTCTACCGCGCCCTGATCAATCCGGCTGGCAGTGATCTGCCGATGACCGACCGCAGGCGTATGTCCGCATCTGAGCCGTGATCGTCGAGTCAGCAACATCCGGCTCATCAAGGCCGCGGGCCCCGCAGCGGGATCCGCGGCCTTGATGTGTTGCTGGGTCCTCATCCCGCGGCAGGTCGGTGCCGGCGAGCGGCACCGGCAAGCAGCACCGAGGAGGAAGAGACAAGTGTTCACCGCGACCGTTCCGCCCGGCGGCGGGGCGTTGACCGACCTAGAGGAGCCCGACCTCGTGGGGCCCAACTCAGTGGGAGCAGAGCCAGTCACCCTGCCGTGCCGCTCCCACGACCCGGACCTCTGGTTTGCCGAGTTGCCCGCTGCGCTGGAGCGGGCTAAGCAACTTTGCTCAGGGTGCCCGATCAAGGCTGCCTGTCTGGAGGGCGCGCTGAAGCGGCAGGAGCCCTGGGGGGTATGGGGTGGCGAGATCTTCGAGCATGGCGTTGTCATCCTGCGTAAGCGTTCCCGTGGCCGGCCCAGCAAGGCCGCCCGCGAGCGGGATCGCGCTGAGCGTGAGCGCGCTGAACGGGAAACCGCCGCGTGAGGGCGACCGCCTGTCCACGAGGTGTTCAGGGGGCGAAACCCGGTTGCCAGCGCTGGGTGATCCCGCGCAGCGGGACGGTGGCGTCGAGCTGACAGAGCACGCCGAACGTCCCGGTGCTCACCCGGTGGATCAGCAAGTAGCTCGGCGGCAGGTTCAGCGCTCGCCCGGTCCGGAAGTCCGGGCCGGAGAAGTCACCGATGCGCTCGGCTTGAGCCTGCATCCAGGACCGGGTGAAGTGGAAGGTCTCGGTGCGTAACGGATCAGCGAAGGGGCTGAGGTAGGCCAGCACGTCCTCGGCTTGTAGCTGCATGCCGGGTCGGACGAAGCCCCCGGAGCGCAGCAGTTCCAGCAGCTCCTCCGAGCGCTCCTCAACAGCCAGCCGGATTGCTACCCCCAGGGTGCGGGGGGCACCGCCGGGCAACTTCGCTGCGGCGCCGAAGTCGAGCACGCCCAGCCGTCCGTCCTTCAGGCGCAAGAAGTTCCCTGGGTGTGGGTCCGCGTGGAGCAGCCCGGTGAGGGTGGGGGAGGAGGAGTGAAAGAGGGCCAGCTTGGTACCGATGTCGTCTCGCTCGCACTGCGAGCCACCCCGGATGATCTGAGCCATTGGGGTCCCAGCGACCCACTGCGACACCATCACTTTCGGCGCGCTGGCGACGATCGCCGGGACGGCGATCTCGGGGTGGCCACGGAACGCAGCGGCGAACACGCGCTGGTGATCGGCCTCGTTGCGGTAGTCGAGTTCCTCCACCATCCGGTCCCGCAACTCGGTGAGCAGCGGTTTGACCTCCATGCCAGGCACGATCGCCTGGAACAGGGGACTAAACCTCAGCAGCTGCCGCAGGTCAGAGCGCAATGCCTCATCGGCGCCGGGATACTGCACCTTGACGGCGACCTCACGGCCGTCATGCCACACCGCCCGATGCACCTGCCCGATGCTGGCGGCGGCGGCAGGCTCATCGGAGAAGTCGCAGAAGCGGCGACGCCATCCCGAGCCGAGCTGCTCATCGAGCACCCGCCGCACCGACTGCGGGGACATCGGCGGTGCCCCAGATTGCAGCTTGGTCAGGGCCTCCCGGTACGGTGCGGCCAGTTGATCGGGGATTGCTGCCTCGAACACGCTCAATGCTTGGCCGAACTTCATCGCACCGCCCTTGAGCTCGCCGAGCACCGCGAAGAGTTGCTCGGCGGTGCGCGCGCTGAGTTCGGCGTTGACCTCGTGCGCAGTGTGCCCGGCCAGCCGCTTGCCCCAGCCCGCAGCGACCCGCCCGGCCACCCCGAGAGGGAGGCTCGCGAGCCGGGCGGTCCGCCGCGTGGCTCGGCGTGGGATGTCGGTCACGGTACGATTGTCTCCCGGTTGCGCTCATGCGCAGTAGTGGGCTTGCAGTCTCGTCCGGCGCCCGAAGCTCGTCCGGCGCCCCAAGATCATCCGGCGCCACAGTGACAGCGCGGATGTGCTGGCCGAGGGTGGTGACGCAACGTGCCGCGCACGGGGTCCACTTCCAGCGCTGCGCCCCATATCGGGGGGAGTGGCAGACCAGCGGTTGGCCCAGTGAGTGCCGCAAGCACCTGCTCGACGATCAGCGCGGCGGCGAGCTGGGTGCACGCCAATCCCGCGGTCGGGATCTGCCCGACCAGTTGGGCAGCCAGTTTCGGCCAGGCTGTGTCCACATCCGCCCGATGCAGCTCGGCGCAGCGTAGGCAGCTGCTGCGACCCGGCCACACCAGCGGGCCCACCACGGCGGTCCCCTCATGGGCGTAACCGATCAGGTGCGCAGTCCCGGTCCCGAGCAGTTCGGTCACCATCGCTGGTTCCGGGACCAGCACGTCGGACAGCACGATCAGGTCTGGCTGACGGCGAGCGGCAACGACGACCTCCGGCGCGCAGCGGCGTACGGCATCGGCGGCTGCCTCGGCGCGGGATCTGCCGAGGTCCTCCGGAAAATAGCCGGTGCCCAGGTCTGCGGCAGTGACCGACCCGCAAGCCTGCACCGCCACCTGACCGACCCCGGCCGTGGCTAGCGCGGTGGCCACCGCCACCGCCACCCGACCGGATCCGATCACCCGCACGGCAGCTTCCCGCCGCTGGCGCAGCACGTGTCGCAGCAGGTGTTTCGGGGCATGGGTGACGTGTACCGACCAGCTGGCTGCCTCGGTGGCCAGCGCGACGCGGTGCCAACCCGGTGGGCCGTGGTCGATGGCCGAAGCATCTTGCACCAGGCCGCAACGGTGCAGTTCGGCGAGCATCGTGAGGGCGTCGTGACGGGAGGACCCGGCTCGCTGTGCCTCGGTGAGCAGCTCGGCCGTGCTGCGGATGCCGTCCATCCGCTGGAGCAACGCGGCTAGCGGTTCCGGCAGGTCCTCAAGGACCATGGCGCGTTGCTGATCCAGCCCGAACTGCAGGCAGGAAGGGGAACGCCAGAGGGTGGCGCGGCCCGGTGCAAGCCGCAGCCGCTGGGGAAGGTCGGGCGGTGGGGAATCGTCGGCCACGACAGGGGTCGCTGGTGTTCCGGGGGACGGCGCGCCAGCGGACGGCGCGAGGGCGGCACTGGAAGTCATGCCCGCAATCCTGGGTCGTCCGACCCGGCAGCTCAACTGGCTCTCCACAGGCTGTCCACAGCTGTGGACAGCCTGTGGAGACGGTTACTCCACAGGACGCGCCGGTGGATCGTCGCCGGAGCCCCCGGAGCCCTCCGAGCGCGGCTGCTCGCGGGGAGCGTCTGCTGCGGCGCGCTCCAGTGCGGCGATCGGATCCTCCAGGTCGGCGGCGTGCCGCGCGGCCCGATCGGCGAACGCGGCGGGATCGTCGAGGTCTTCGGCCGTGGGCAGCAGATCCGGATGGTTCCACAGGGCATCCCGGCCTTCGACGCCGTGCTGCTCGGTGAGCTTTCGCCACAGCTCGCTGGCCGCCCGGAGCTTGCGCGGACGCAACTGTAAACCGACCAGCGTGGCGAAGGTGTGTTCGGCCGGGCCTCCGGAAGCGCGCCGCCGTCGCAGCGTCTCCCGCAGCGCTTCGGACCCGGGCAGTCGCTGCCCCAACGCGTCCGCGACCACGACATCGACCCACCCCTCCACCAGCGCCAGCAGTGTTTCCAGCCGGCTGAGGGCGGCTTGCTGTTCGGGACTGTGCCGCTGCTCGAACAGACCCGAGGAGATCAATTGATCGACACTCTGGGGGTCGGTCGCTGTGACCTGACGGGCGAGGTCCTGCAGCGCGTCGGTGTCCATGTGGATGCCGTGCGCGAACTCCTCGACGGTGGCGAGCAGCCGCTGACGTAGCCACGGCACGTGACCGAACAGGCGGTGGTGCGCGGCCTCCCTCGCGGCGAGGAAAACAGTCACTTCGGAGCTTTTGCGCTGCAGCCCGGCCGCAAGCTGCTCGATCGCGGCCGGCAGCAACGCTGCCACGCCCAGCGGACCCAGGGGAAGCCCGATCTCGGTGGAGGTGAGCACCTCGCCACCGAGCTGGGCGAGCGCCGAGCCGAGCTGCGAGCCGAACGCCACCCCACCCATCTGCTCGACAATCGCCGCCAAGGGGCCGGCCGTCTGACGGACCTCGCTGGGCAGCGCATCGATCCACGCGCCGGCCATCCGGCGGGCCACCGGGTCGCACAACCGCTGCCAGGTGGGCAGGGTTTGCTCGACCCAGTCCCGCGGTGCCCACGCGGCACTGCTGTGCGTCCCGGCGGGCAGCGCGGTCGCCGGTTCCAGCCACAGCTCAGCCAGCCGCACCGCATCGCTGATCGCGGCCGCCTGCTGCGCCGAGGGCAACCCGGTCGTGGACAGCTTCTGCACCGCCATCTGCCTGGCGAGGTCGTAGTTGACGGGGCCACCGCCACCTGCCGCCGCACCCTGGCTGAGCATCTGACCTAGCTGGGTGAGCATCTGGCCGAGGGCGCCGACATCGAAGCCGCCAGCCCCGAAGGCCCCGAACGGATTGGCCGGGTCGGGAGTGCCGCCGCCTTCGGGGGTGTTCCTCCGATCGGGGTCCCGAGGGTCGGGGGAGCCGAAACCGAAGGGTATGTCACTCATGACTCCACGGTACGCGGACCACCGGCACGTACGCTGTTCGGCCGTGAGCCGCCGAACCTGGACCCTGCTGGTCAGCCTTGGCCTCGCTACGGCGCTCGGGTTGCTGGGCGCGTTGGCGCCGGTGCCCTATGTCGCGCTTGGTCCCGGACCCACGTTCGACACCCTCGGAGTGGTGGCTGGCAAGCCGGTGGTGGACATCAAGGGCACCAGGACCTACCCCACCATCGGCCACCTGAACATGACGACCGTGTCGGTGGTTGACAGTGTGACCCTCTACGGGGCACTCGCGTTGTGGATATCCGGGAATAGTGAGCTGGTTCCCCGCGACGAGATCTTCCCGCCAGAGCTGTCCGAGCAGCAGGTCGAGAAGCAGAACCAACAGTTGTTCCGGGACTCGGAGGCCAACGCCGAGACGGCTGCGCTGCGCTACCTTGATTATCCGACCAAGGTCGTGGTCGGCGAGGTGGTACCCGCCGGCGCCGCGAGTGGCAAGCTGGCCGTGGGAGACCGGTTGTTGGCCCTGGATGGTCGGGAACTCCGCAGCGCGCAGCAGGTAGTCGAACTGCTTGCCGGTAGCCACCCTGGACAGCTTGCCCGGGTCCGTTTCCAGCGCGGTGACGCCCTGCCGCAAGAGGTGGCCATCACGCTTGGCTCGGGAGCCCAGCGGGGCCGCGGCTACCTGGGCATCGGGGTGTCTGAGCGGCCTGACGTGAATTTCACTATTGGCATCACCCTGGCCGACGTGGGGGGACCCTCGGCGGGCCTGATGTTCGCGCTTGCCATCGTGGACAAGCTGACGCCGGGCGGAATCATGGGCAACACCTTTGTGGCGGGCACCGGCGAGATCGTCCCGCAAGGCCAGGTCGGTCCGATCGGGGGGATCTCACTCAAGATGATCCGTGCCCGGCAAGCGGGGGCCTCGGTGTTCCTGGTGCCTGCGGGTAACTGCGCCGAGGCGATGCAACGTGCTCCCCAAGGGTTGCGGCTGGTGCGGGTGGCCACCTTGGTGGATGCGGTACACGCGCTGGAGGAGATGCGAGCCGGTCAGCAGCCCAGGGGCTGTCGCTCCTAAAGGTCCCACTGCAAGCGTCTACATCAGTTACTCAGTGCAGGGTTGCCAGCAGCGCGTGGAGCAGATTGGGGGCGAGCTGCGGGTCCTCCACCACCACCTCCCGCCCCTGTTCGGGATTGGCCCGCAACCGCAGCACGCAGGCACCGACGCCATCCCGCAGCACTGCGGCGACCAGCCGGCCCTCCCGCCGCTGCGGATGCCCGGCGGCGGCGCGGCGGGCCTGCGCTGGGTCCTCGGGCAGTCCGCCGAGCCCAGCCTCAGCCTCCGGGGGGAGCATCACGATCTCCTGGGCCAATGCGCAACCGGCGACCGAGTCGGGCCACTGGATTCCGGCCAGTGCAGCGTCGAGCTCGCCCTCGGGTAGGGCCTCCTGGGCTACCGGGGTGAGCGGGGCCTGCGCGTCCAGGCGATCGGCCAGCTCTGGTTGGCTCGCCAGCAGAGTCGCGGTGGCGACCAGCGCAAACAGTTGCGGCTGCTGATCCCACCCGGCGGCTGCGACAAACTCCTCGACCTCCCGCACAGTGGCCGGCAAGGCACGGGACAGCAGGGATGGGGACGGTTGCGGCTCGCTCACCCAGCCATCGTCGCATCGGTGAGGGAAGCCGATCCTGGCTGCGCCGCCAGTAGCCGGTTACTGGCGGCGCAGCCGCCAGGATCGGAACCCAGGGCGCTCCGTAGAGTTGGGGAGGCAGACTCAACCCGGTGTGGTACCGGGCTGCCCGAGGGGTTAGCACTGCACCGCCGTCGTCTCCAGGAGCGTGTTCTGTGGCCAACCGGCCCTCCGTCGGAGTTCCCGCGCTGTCTCGCCGTGCCCGGATTCTGATCACTGTCGGGGCTGTTGTGCTGGTGACCCTCATCATCGGGTCGCGGTTGATCGATACCTACGTGGACTGGTTGTGGTTTGGCGAGGTGGGCTTCCGGTCGGTGTTCACCACTGTTCTTCTCACTCGTCTTGTGCAGTTTGTGGTTGCCGGCCTGCTGGTGGGTGGCTTGCTCGCGCTGAATATCGTGTTCGCGTTCCGCGCTCGGCCGATGTTCGTGCCAGTGATGGGGCCAGACGACCCGGTGGCGCGGTACCGCGCTGCGATCGTGGGGCGGCTGAGGCTGGTTGGTCTCGGCGTGCCAGTGTTAGTGGGTCTGATTGCCGGGCTGTCCGCACTGGGCAACTGGCAGACGGTGCAGACGTTCCTGCACGGAACCAGTTTTGGCGTGTCTGATCCACAGTTTCACAAGGACATCAGTTTCTACGCCTTTGATCTGCCGTTTTATCGCATGCTGCTGGGCTGGGTCTTCGTCACCGTGGTGGTGTCTTTCTTCGGGGCCCTGCTGACTCACTACCTGTTCGGTGGGCTGCGGCTGGCTGGTCGCGGCGGTCAACTCTCCGGCCCGGCCAGGGTCCAGCTCGGGATACTGGCCGGCACTTTCGTGCTGCTGAAGGCCGTGGCCTACTTCCTTGATCGCTACGAGCTGGTGTTCTCCCGACGTAATCCGCTGTTCACTGGGGCCAGTTACACCGACCTCAACGCGGTGCTCCCCGCGAAGATTATCCTGATGTGCATTGCGGTGATCTGTGCGATCGCCTTCTTCGTCGGCGCGGTGCTGCGCAACCTGCAACTGCCCGCGATCGCCATTGTGTTGCTGTTGCTGTCCAGCTTTCTGGTGGGCGCGGCGTGGCCGCTGGTCCTGGAGCAGTTCGTGGTCCGTCCCAACGCCAATGAGCGCGAGGCGCCATCTATCCAGCGAAATATTGCCGCGACGCGGGCGGCCTACGGCATCACTGACCAGCGTGTCGTATACTCCCCCTACTCCGGGCGTGGCGTTACGACACCGGCTGACGTCCGCGCCGACACCACCACGATCCCGAACCTGCCGTTGCTGGATGCCAATATACTCTCTCCGACTTTCACTCAGTTGGAGCAGCGGGAGAACTTCTACGGTTTTCCGGACAAACTCGACATCGATCGCTACACAATCAATGGCAAGACGCAGGAGTACATTGTTGCGGTACGTGAGCTGGCATCGGCGTCGTTGGCAGAAAATCAGCGCACTTGGATCAACCAGCATCTCACTTTCACCCACGGCAACGGCTTCGTCGCCGCCCCGGCCAACACTGTGAGCTCGGCATTGAAGGATGCCGACTCCGGAGAAGGCGGCTACCCCGTGTTCACCGTGTCGGATACCTCACAGCAAGGCTATATCCCTGTTCAGCAGCCGCGGATCTACTTTGGCGAGTTGATCAACAGCTATGTGATCGTCGGAGGAAGTCCCGGTGCTCCTCCTCGGGAGTTCGACGGCCGGCCGGAGAACTACACTTATCGGGGCAAGGGTGGGGTGTCTCTCGGAAGTTGGACGCGCCGATTGGTATTCGCCTGGTACTACGGCGAGGGCAACATCCTGTTTAATCAGGCGATCGGCTCGAATTCAAAGCTTATCTATAATCAGCATCCACGGGAGCGAGTGGAGAAGGTTGCGCCCTGGCTGACCGTCGATGGCGACCCCTATCCGGCCGTGATCAACGGTCGGATCAAGTGGATCCTGGACGCCTACACGACCCTCGACAATTATCCATACGCGCAGCGGACCGTGTTGAGTAAAGTGACTACCGACTCGCTGACCGGGCCGTCCCGCCCCCGCCTACCGGACGAGGAGATCAGTTACATTCGCAACTCGGTCAAGGCCACTGTGGACGCCTATGATGGTACCGTGACGCTCTATGCGGTGGATGAACACGACCCGGTGCTGCGGACGTGGATGAACGTTTTTCCCGGTACCGTGCGGCCCGCTCGTGCGATCAGCAATGAGTTGCGGGCGCACTTCCGGTACCCGGAGGACTTGTTCAAGGTGCAGCGCGAGATACTCGCTCGCTATCACGTCAACAGCCCATCGGTGTTCTTCACCAACGACGATTTCTGGAATGTGCCCAACGACCCGACCCAGAACCAACAGGGTGTCGACCAGCCACCGTACTATGTACTGGCCGGGCCGCCGATCGGGTCGGGGCCGGCGAAGTTTCAGCTGACCAGCGCACTGGTCAGCCTGCGCCGACCGTTTCTGGCTGCCTATATCTCGGTGGGATGCGACCCGGGAGATTATGGCAAAATCAAGGTGCTTGAGCTGCCCAGCGAATCCCAGACGCTGGGACCAGAGCAGATCCAGAACAGGTTCTTGTCCTCCGCGGATGTGAGTCGGGAACTCAACCTGCTGCGGCAGTCTGAGACCGATGTGCGCTATGGCAACTTGCTCACTCTTCCGTTCGGCGGTGGGCTGCTTTATCTGGAGCCCGTCTATATTGAGCGCGCGAACCGGCAAGCGGCGTTTCCCCAACTGGACCGGGTACTGCTGGCTTACGGGGACCGGATCGGGTACGCGCCGACCCTGCGCGAGGCGCTCAACCAGGTGTTTGGTGACAGCGCCGGGAGTGCTGCCGTCTCGCCCAACCAGCAGGCCAAGGCGCCCTCTCCGGGCGCAACCCCGCCTCCAGCGGCAGCTGGCGCTGGTCTCGCCAGCCAGGAGATGCATCAGGCTGTCGCGGACATCGCCGATGCGCTTAAGCGCCTGCGGGCGGCCGAGGCTTCCGGTGATTTCGCTGCCCAGGGCAAGGCACTGGCCGACCTCAACGCGGCCGCCAACCGGTTCGACAGGGCCGCTGCGGCAGCCGGTATCGGCGCTACTGCGACACCCGGCGGGGGTGGCGGCTGACCGATGACCACCCGACTTGCACGTCCTGTAACTGCCCGCGTAGGGTGGCACGCACCAACGCGGGGTGGAGCAGCTCGGTAGCTCGCTGGGCTCATAACCCAGAGGTCGCAGGTTCGAATCCTGCCCCCGCTACCAGCGGCACCTGCCCGCCGAAGAACATCCGGCGGGCAGGTTCATGTCTTGGTAGTAAGACTGCCGTAGCCAATGGCGATTGTTGCCGCATTCCTTTCCCAGCAAAAATAATAGTTGAACAGGTTCGTTTTATCTAGCGAGAGGCGTTCGACGGCCGGAGCGACCACGGTAGCTGAAAACTGAACCAGTTGCCGGCAACTGAAAAGCAACCACCTTCCGGTTCATGCTTTCTCTGTGGCGGCGCCAACTGTTCGCACGAGGCCTCACCCACCTTGCGGGCAGTCGGTGCAGGCGGCGAGGAGGTCGGCGCGGGGGTCATCAGCGCCGTGTGCTCCTCACTTGGCGTGGCCCGTTCAGTGACCGGCTCGGTTAGGCGTGGGCGGCGTCGGTAGCCGTGCACTTCCCGTGCAACAACCGGACTGAGATCCGGTCGCGCCGCCCTGCGGCACGGATCCGGCACGGTCAGCAGCATTGGATTCGCTTTCCGCGCTTGCACGTTACTGGTGTGCTTGATGAGGGTGTGCGGCAGCGTCGCACCACCCCGGTGCGTTGAGTTTCCCGGACTTTCGCGGGGTGTCTGTTATTGCAAGCTCTGGCAGCCACCGCACAGCCCGCTCTTACCTGTCTGGTAGGAGTAGCTCCCGCATCGTCGGCAGGTCCGCCACGTCTCCCGCGCCCGACCCTTGCGGACCCGCCGCCGCTCGAGGACCCCAGCCCACCAGCTACGTAACCCCATCGCCCGTCACCTCCTCTGCCTGACCATCTCGGGCGTCTCGCGCGTCGGGCAGTGGCCCTGCGCGCTGCCGTGGTCGCTACCCGTTCCCGCTCACCCCAGCCACTCCGTCAATAAGTCGCGTAGCGTCTCGGCGCCCTCCTCATCAAGGGAGATCAGACAAGCGCCCGTGACATGGGGATCGAACACAATTGACCCGTTCTGCTTGCTCACCATGAGGTTTGCGAAACCGATCGGACCCCGGTGCAGATGACACGTTGCGGGGATCGCCTTGCGACGGCGGCCGCTCGGGCGGTCAGCGCGGTTGTGTGGTTCCATGATGCTCCTTCTTGATGGGTGGAACGCGAGTTCGGTTTCCCCCACCGTTCATGGCGTGGTTCATGTGGCTTGCTGGGCGGGCTCACCGTGGCCGGCACTGCCGGCGGATTTAGCGGAGGGTGAGGGGCGGGTCTCGGTCGCACTAGTCGTGGCTGTGAAACGGTTGAGCTCATCCGGCTTGGTGATCGCGGTTTTCCGCTGTCGCTTACCTGTTGCCTGGCGAAAATACCCTGTCAACGAAAATACCCTGTCAAACTCGGTTGCGGACCCGTGGCCCCCGGGGAACCGCCATGACCGCGTCCTTCCCTGACTCGACTGCCTGTGGGTTGCTGCCCCCGGTTAGCGGGCGACACTATAAGGTTCGGCCAGGTCACGGTCGGTTCTCGACCTCGCGGCCGTCTCCTCTCAGGCTTCTATGCCACATCTGGTCTTCCTTGGTCTCCCAGACGTGGTAGTCTCATCTCAATCAGCAGCGAAGGAGGTTGACTCGTTGAACGCCAAGCCGCTCGTGCTTAAGGTGTTACTTCAGCGTCGCCATCTGCAGACCCACCGCGCTTTTTGTCGTGAGTACGACAAGGTTGCCGCAGCTATCGATCCGACTTTGCGGGGTGGTTGGCCGAGCAAGGCACAGTTCTACCGGTGGCTTTCTGGTAACTTGGTTGGACTCCCATATGCTGATCACTGTCGGGTCCTGGAGGGCATGTTTTCTGGCTGGAAGGTCGATCAATTGTTTCGCGTGTGCGATGACGGAGTCGAGTTTGTTCCTGAATCGCCTACGCCGCAGACGCAAAAACCGGCTGTCCGACCTGTCTTGCCCACCGGGTCAGTTGGTCAAGGCGTCAGCCAGGTCGTAGCATTCTATCCGCACAGGGCGGACACCCCGAAACACCTTTGGATGGACCTCCTGGTTAGCGCGCAAGAAAATATCGACTTGTTTGCGAATGCGAGCCTATTTCTTCCCGAAGAAAATCCGGAAGCGATAGAAATTATAAAAGAGAAGGCCGCCGAAGGTGTGAAGGTGCGGATCTTGCTGGGTGATCCCGACCACCCGGCAATGGAGCTCCGTGGTCGAGAAGAACGACTCTTTGAGGGTATCCCAGGTCGAATCAAGATGGCGCTCGCATACTATCGACCTCTCGTCGATGTTGAGGGTGTCGAGTTTCGCCTTCATGGAACGTCGCTATATAACTCAATATTTCGCTACGACGATCAAATGCTTGTTAATCAACACATTTATGGTACGTACGGATATGTAGCCCCAATTTTGCACCTTCGCAAGGTTTCTGGTGCTGACTTGTTTGACACATACATGAGAAGCTTTGAGCTGGTCTGGCGAGAAGAATCGCACAGTATTCATGCTGAGGAGGCCGTAAGCTAGGCTAAAATTGCATCAGTTCGTAGGTTGACTAGGGTAGTCATGAAGCGATTGAGGTCGGCGAGGCTATCCAGGGTCGCGTCTGCGCCAGCTTCAACCAACTGGTCAGCGCTGTATGCGCCGGTGGCTACTGCTATTATCCTGGCCCCTCCTTCGCGTGCGGCCTTGACATCCAGCGGGGTGTCTCCGATCAGAATTGTCGATAATCGATCGAAGGCTGTCCTGTATTTCTTCAAAACTTTTCGTCGGGAAGTGTTGACCAAATTAGCCCGGATTGTGTCGTCCGAGCCGTAGCCGCCGACATCTAAGTCAACCCACCTGTCCAAGTTGAAAGCGCTTAGTTTCGCGCGCGCGTTAGGAGCGATGTTGCCGGTTAGGATGGATTGAATGACGCTCGGCACGGCGGACAGCGCCGTCAGCGCCTCGGTCACGCCTGGCAGAATATGACCACGTTGCGGAAGCTGCGGCGCGTTGCGTTCCATGGCTTCGACAAGAACACCCTCAAACTGTGTAACTTCTACATACTTCTCAGTGTCGATAGAGTTAGCGGACAGGAGTTCATGCATTATTTGAAAGTCGGTGCGACCGTCGGTGGCAGGGCGCGCCGAGGGAGCGCGTCCTGCCAGTAGCTCGAACGCCAGGGTGTATGTTGCCTTGCTCACGCCGCCGTTCTCGATGAGGGTGTGGTCGATGTCCCACAGAATCAGCGTTTTCGGGAGATGTGCAACAACATTCACTGACGCGGGCATGCGGGTATCCTCTCACATCGAGGGCCTCTTGCCGGTCGGTTGCCCGCGTTCCGACTCAACGGCGACATTCCGCAGAGACTAGGTGGGTTGCTCCTCGGCCCATCGTCGCAGAAGCAGGTCAGAAAACCGGTCGGCCAGCAGGGTGCTGGCCTGGATGCCGAACACCACGTCGCCAGCGAGCGCGGGTTCGGCCGCGAGCAGTGGCGCGATGATGCCGTGCCGGACGAGTTGTTCGTGCACTGCGTCGGCCTCGATGTGTTCGGCGTAGAACTCAATGGCTGCGGGCCCACAGCCCAGCCGGCGCATGGCTTGAACCAGTCGGTCCGAGCTGGGCGAGGAGGTCAGCTCCGCGACGACTAACTGGCCGATCAGCGCTCCACGCAGCCAGCGGTGCAACCCACACAGTGACATGAAGTTGATCTCGGCTAAGAGAGCGGCCGGGGCAGTGTCGAGGTAGGCGCCGTACTCGGCGCAGAGCCCGAACTCGGTCATCATGTCGGCGAACAGCTGGGCGTGCATGCGGCCTACGCTGCCCGAACCGTACTCGTCGTACTCGATGGTGACCAGGGCCACCTTAGCTGGCCCGGTCAGCCGGGGGATGACCCACGCGTGCGGGTCGGCCTCCTTGAGGTGGTAGAGCGAGCGGTACGCGATATACTCGCGCAGCTGCCAGAGCTGCCCGGTGCGGCGCAGGTGGTGGGAGACACCGCTGGCGTCCACCACCTCCACCAGCAGCGTGTCGATCTCGGTAGCAACGTCGGTTCCCCCCCGGACCTCGGCCCGCAGCGCCGCGAGGAAGACCTGCTCCAGGTCCCGGCGCAGTCCGAGCAGTCCAGGATCCCACTCCAGACCATCGGAGACTCCAGCAAAGCCCCGGTAATGCAGCTCATAGCAGCAGTACAGTGCCAGCTGCAGGTCCTCGCCGTAGGGGTCGGCCTGCTCGATGGCCGCTGAGGTGAGCCCCGCCGCAGATGGCGTCCTGGTGCTGCCGCGCAGCGTGTCAAGCACGACGAGGGAAAGGGGGCCGCGCGGCGCTGGGAGGGCAGGCCCTGTAACGGGCCCTGTATCGGGCCCTATATCGGGCACTGCAACGGGCGGTGGTGCAGTGGTGCTCAGCATCGTGTGCACTCCTCAGAATCTCTATCGTGAGCGCTGCCATGGGCGACGCTGTTGCGCACCCGTCGCCGGTGGCTGGTGTCGCAGAACGGATAGCGGCGGCTGCGACGGCACGTGCAGAGCGCGGTAACTGCCCGGTCGGAGATCACCTTGCGGCCATCGGCCAGGACGATCTCTATGGGACCGTGCACCAGCACGGGTCCCTCATCGGTCACGGTGACTTGGCGGCGGACAGGCTCAGTGGGCACGCCGGGCTCCAATGACCACGAGTTCCTCGTCGCGTTGCCCGGGTTCGATGAGTCCGCGGGCTTCGAGCATGGTGGCACGCAGGCGCATAACGGGGCCAAAGGGCACCGTGCAGCGGGTGAGCACCTCGGCCTGCAGGCCGGCGCCGGCAAGGTTGCTGAGGGTGATGCTGTCGTCACACACGGCGGAGTGGACAAGCAACATCATGCCCCCAGGCGCGAGGAGAACGGATCCTTCGGTGCAGATGCGGTCCAACACGACACGTCCGTCGATGCCACCATCCCAGCAGCGAGTGATCCGATGTCTGGGCAGTATGGCCGTAGCCGCAGGGACGTAGGGCGGATTGGCCAGGATGAGGTCGTAGTGCTGGCCTGCCACCGGTTCGCACAGGTCGCCGCGCCGCACGGTGCACGGAACACCGCGCAGGCGGCTGTTGAGCCAGGCGGCTATCACTGAACGTAGCGACAAATCCACCGCGGTGACGGAGGCAGCGCCGGCTCTGGCAGCTGCCAGAGCCAATGCGCCGGTGCCGGTCCCGATGTCCAGAACGCGGCGGCCAGCCGCGTAACCGCCCTCACGCAGGATGCGGATCAGCAAAGAAGTGTCGCTATCGACTCGATACACCCCCGGTGGTCGCAGCAATAGCACAACTTTCCAGTACCCAGGACACGACCGGAAGAAACGTCGGCTTACTTCCTGCACCGCGGTAAAGGCCGTCGCGACTGGGCCGAGCGGACGAACAGGAAGATGCCGTACTGCCACTCCGCGTCGATCCACTGCGCGCTGAGCTCGAAGCCACGCGCGGAGACGTCGGCCACGAACTGGGGGCGGTGAAACTTGTAGGCCAAGCCGACGTTCAGCGAGTCACCGCGCCGCAGCACCAGCTCGAGACCCAGCTTGCGCAGTGCCACGGTCTGGTCCTCGGTCGCGTGGAGGTGCGCCTGGACTGCGGTAGTCGCCGAGTCGTAGTGCGCCCGCGGGTAGAAATACTCTAGAGCGAAGTCGGCGCCGAAGCGCCTGTTGAGATGGGTGAGGTGGTTGAGCCGGAATCGGGCGAAGGCCGACCGGTCGAGTGGGTCATTGTAGCAGGCTTCGAACACCTCGGCTGGCTTCTGCAAGTCGGTCGACACCAGAAAACCATCGCCGGGCCGGAGCGTGTCTGCGATCTTGGAGAGCAACGCATCGCGCTCTTCGGGCGTGGTGTTACCCAGGTTGCTTCCGAGGACGGCCACCACTACCGGCTCGGGTTCGTTGTCCCGCAGCCGGGCCAGCCCCGCCTCGTACCGGCCCCACAACCCCTGCACTCGCAGGCCGGGTAGTTCAGCGGTCAACTCGTGGGCGCTGGTCGCCAGCATCTCGCGGCTGACGTCAACCGGAAGATAGGTAGTCGCACGGCGCTTGACGCAGGCCGCCAGCAGCACGCGGGTCTTCTTCGCGCTCCCGCTGCCCAACTCCGCGATCCGCCGGCATTTGATCAGATCGGCAATCTCCTCGGCGTGGCGCTGCAGTAGCCCGTACTCGACACGGGTAAGGTAGTAGCCAGGAAGTTTGGTGATCGACTCGAACAGGCAGGACCCCACCGCGTCGTACCCGAAGTAGCCCGGCACCCGCGGCGGGGTTTCCCGCAGACCCGCCAAGAGGATAGGTCGATCGTCCCAGAAGGTCCCCTCGCCATCTACAGGTATGATTTCGACCTGGCTTTGTTCCACAATGCGATCTCCCCTCGCTCTGCGCTAGGCCCTGGTCGACGGCCAGCGCCTGCTGTGTCCCCGCTATGGCCGCGCTGGAACCCGAGCAGTCATCTGCAGCTCTCACAATCGAGCAAAACACACGGCCGTTCGCGAGAATAACCGAAGCGTCCATGAGTATCCATGTACCGGTGAGTATCCATGTACCGGTTGGAGGTGGTCGACGCCCGGCGGCTAGTCTCCGGGCGTTCTGCAGCCCTGCCCGCGTCACGGCCACGCCCTAGCACCCCCGATGAAGAGGAGAACAGGCTCATGACTGCTCCTTATGCGCAGCACTGCATCCTGCCGCCCGGCTTGCTGTACCGCCTTGCCCGCTGTGACGAGGAAGCGTTACGGGATGCCGCGCTGAACGCGCTGGCCCTTGACGGCCGCTTTCGGCTGGCCCGCGCCGAGTCTGCGGCAAGGCTGCTTCAGCTGCCCAGGCCAGTCACCTTCGCCTGGATCGGCGGTCAGCCGCAGCGGACCATCTACGATCAGCAGCACAGCGAGTCCCAGACCCCTGGCGTCGTCATGCGGGTGGAAGGTCAAGCGCCGAGCAAGGACCAAGCGGTCAATCAGGCCTATGACGGTCTGGGCGCCACATATTCGTTCTATTGGACGGTGTTCGAGCGCGACTCCATCGACGGTGCCAGCATGCCCTTGCTCGGCTTGACGCACTACGGGCGGCGCTACCCCAACGCGTTCTGGGACGGCGCCGGCCATATGTTCTTCGGCGATGGCGACGGGCGGATCCTCACCCAGACCACGGCGGGGATCGACGTCATCGGCCACGAACTCACCCACGGTGTCATCCAACACGAGGCGAACCTGACCTACTCAGGGCAGTCCGGGGCGCTCAACGAGTCGGTGTCTGACGTGTTCGGGATCCAGGTCAAACAGTATGCTCTTGGCCAGGACGTGCACAGCTCCGACTGGCTCATCGGGGCGGATGTCGTCGGACCGCTCTTGCGCCCGGCGTTGCGGTCGATGAAACAACCCGGCACCGCCAACCCATACGACGATCAACCCGCGGACATGAACGGCTACGTGCCCGGCGGTGACGTGCACATCAACTCGGGCATCCCCAACCACGCCTTCTACGTTGTGGCCACTACCCTGGGTGGGCATGCTTGGGACGCCGCCGGGCCGATCTGGTACGCCGCACTGGCAGACCCGCAGCTGCGACCCAACGCGACGTTCCGTGACTTCGCGCGGATCACGGTGCGCCACGCCCGACAGACCTACGGCGCGAGCAGCGACCAAACCCACGCGGTGCAGCAGGGCTGGGAAGCAGTCAAGGTTCCACTGTGTTGATCTTTGAGGGGGGGGGTTGATCTTTAAGGTAGGGTTGATCCTCAGGTTGGGGACTTGATCCCTCGCCAGACGACGAGCGGAGCCGGACACTGGACGGTATGCGCGTACACGTGACTCGCCGTGGCGGCCTCGCCGGAGTTGCCCTGCACGCCACCCTTGACACCGCCCAACTCACCGCTGCCGATGCCACCCGGGCCGAGACGGCACTGCGGAACCTGCCCTGGGACAGGCTTGCCGCGGAGCCCACCGGGGCGGACCGTTTCCGCTACGAGGTGGTCACCGCAGAGGGCGGCCACGAGCGGCACGTAGAGCTGAGCGAAACCGAGGTTCCGGACGCCCTGCGGCCGCTCTTGGCGTTGCTACCCGATCATGGGCAGATCCGCCGCGCCTCGGGCTGAGGGGAGCACGACCGTGATAATCCCACGACAGCCCCATGCATACTTTCCGTGACGGGTGCAACGCGGTAGCGTTTAAAGCGGATCGCGTACGGTGGGTGACGTCCTCTCCCGCCCCGAGGTCCGGTCCGGGGGGTTAGGCGTGCTGCCCGCTTGCCCACCACCGGAACCCGAGCGCGATCAGTATCCAGATTTGGGACCAACTCGGTGATGGGGGGAGTGGAGATGATCCAGCTAGAGGACGTCACCAAGGTCTACCGAATGGGCAAGGTCGAGGTGCGGGCACTCTCCGGTGTCGACCTGGTTATCGACGACGGTGAGATGGTCGCCATCATGGGCCCCTCTGGGTCGGGCAAGACCACCCTGATGAACATCGTGGGCTGCCTCGACGCCCCGACCAGCGGGCGTTACCTGCTCGATGGCACCGACGTCAGCCGGCTCTCTGACCACCGGCTGGCCAAGATCCGCAGCCGCAAGATCGGGTTCGTGTTCCAGTCGTTCAACCTGGTTCCCCGCACCAGCGCGGTCCGTAACGTCGAACTGCCGTTGGTCTACGCCGGGGTGCGGTCGCGGCGCAACCCGGCCCGGCGGGCCCTGGAGCAGGTGGGGCTGGGTGACCGGCAGAAGCACCTGCCCAACGAGCTCTCCGGGGGTCAGCAGCAGCGGGTGGCGATCGCCCGGGCACTGATCAACGATCCCGCGATCCTGCTCGCCGATGAGCCCACCGGCAACCTCGACACCACCTCCAGTGCCGAAATCTTGAAGTTGCTCGGCGAGCTGAACGACGCCGGGCGCACGGTTGTGGTCATCACTCATGAAGAGGAAGTCGCCCGGTGCACCAAGCGAGTCGTGCGAATGCGCGACGGGCGCATCGTGAGCGACCAGGTGCAGCGGAACCGGACGGAGATCACAGCGTGAACCTTCGAGAGGCGTTGCGCATCGCGGTGCGCGGATTGCGCGCTAACCGGCTGCGCTCCGTGTTGACCATGCTCGGTATCATTATCGGGGTCGCTTCGGTCATCCTGTTGGTCGCTATCGGCAATGGGGTGCAGTCCTCGGTCAATGAGAAAATCCAACCGCTGGCCAATCTGATCACCGTCGTTCCGTCGGTCGGTAATGTTCCCGGCGGCGCCCCGCCGAAGGATCTGATCGACGCCGATGTCGTGGCGCTACAGGACCCGACGCTATCCCAGGAAATCGCTGCCGTGATACCTGCCACCACGGGCAAAGCGTTGATCGAGACTGACGCCTTCAAGTTCCGAGCGACAGTCGTCGGCTCCACCGATCGCTGGCTTGAGGTGAACAACCAGGATATGGCCGCCGGGTCGTTCTTCGACCTGGCCCAGGTCCGCTCCGCGGCCAGAGCGGTGGTGATCGGTCCTAGCGTGGCGAACTACCTTTTCGGCACCGACCCCGCGGCTGCGCTGAATCACACCGTCCGGATCAACCACCAGACATTCAGGGTCCTCGGCGTGATGCAATCCGTCGGTGAGCCGGGTGACAGCTTTGCCGTCATGCCGCTTAACACCGCTCGCCGCTACATTTTCGGCGGCGGGGACAAGGTCAACCAGATCACCGTGCAAGCTGCCCAGGCGGCTGCTGTGCCCGCTGCCCAGAATGACGTGATCCGGATCCTCAGCGAACGGCACCGGATCAAGGACACGGCGAAAAGAGACTTCGAAGTTCAATCCTTGCGCAGTCGGCTCGACACCTTCAACCAGATCCTCCGCATCCTCACCCTGTTCACCGCCGCCGTCGCGGCGATCTCGCTGATCGTCGGTGCTATCGGAGTCCTGAACATCATGCTGGTCTCAGTCACCGAACGAACTCGCGAGATCGGCATCCGCAAGGCGATCGGCGCCACCCGCCGTGCGATTCTCGAACAGTTCCTCATCGAGTCGCTCGTGCTGGCCGGCTTGGGTGGGCTGGTCGGCATTGTGGTCGGTATCGGGTTGTCGGTCCTCGGCGCCGCTGTCGCGCCCGCCTTGGGCCCCGCCTTCGCCACCTTCACCCCCACCGTGACCATCCCGTCGGTGGCGATCTCGTTCGCGATCAGCCTCGCGATCGGGCTCGTCGCTGGCGGCTACCCCGCCAACCGGGCCGCCCGGCTACGACCCATCGAAGCCCTGCGATTCCAGTAACCCACTCACCGGTCTGACCCCACTGACACGCGGCACCCCGTAACTCCCTGACGTCTGAGGCGTTGCATAGTGCGACGCCTCAGACACACAGGGGGACCTCACTGTGACCAGGATTTTCACCAGCTCATCGACGCCGTCCGCAGCTTGGCGCTTCAGTGCCCGGGCCTTGTTGGCGCTCGGGCTGGCCACCGTGCTGGGTGCGCCGACGGGGTGCGGCAGTGCGCCGCCACCACCGCCGACCGGACGGGTGGAGCGCAGCACGGTGGCGAACCAGGTATCAGCCTCGGGCTCCCTGTCGGCCATCAGAGAGCAGAATTTGGGTTTCCCGATGACTGGGCAGCTCAGGGAAGTCGCGGTCAAGGTCGGGGACCGGGTGAGCCCGGGCCAGATATTGGCGCGCCAGGACGACTTCCTGCTTCGACAGACGTTGAACCAGCTGCAGGGGCAGCTGAACTCTCAGCGGGCGTTGTTGAGTGAGGCCCTCAATGACACGACGGTGCACGGCGATCAGGCCTCCTTGGAGGAGGCGCGTCGGATCGTGGATGTGACCGAGAAGTCGGTCGACGCGGAACTCGCCTCGGATGCATCGGCCGTTCGCAGCGCACACAAGCAGGTGGACCTCGACAGCTATACGTTCGACCAGGCTCGGGAACAGCTGCATGCCGATCAGGTCTCCTGCTCCGCCTCCGGCGGAGTCCCCTATACCCCACCCCAGCCCAGTAACGGTTTAGCCGGCGGGTCGACCTCCGGTGGTCCTAACTCGTCGATCGGGGTAGGGCCGGCTCAGGCAGTTGTCGATAACCCCGTGAAGGCAGGCCCCGTCAGCGCGGGCGTCAACGGGCCAAGTCCGGTCGGTGGCAACGGCAACGGCAACCCGGCCTGTAACCGCATCGCTCAGGATCAGAAGAATGTCGCCAGCGCCCATCAGCAGGTGCTGACCGACAAGGCCACCTTGGTCGCCGACGTGCAGAAACAGAATGTTGACCGCACCCAAGGGCTGGTCAGCATCGAGAACGCCCGTCAGAACGTGATCACCGCGCAGAACGCCCTCCAGGCCGCAATCGCCAACCGGCCGTTCACCATTGATCAGCAGGCTGCGCTGGTGGCCAGCATCGCGGCTCAGGTTTCCGGAGCCCAGAGAAATGTGGACAACACCATCCTGCGCGCGCCGGTCTCGGGTACCGTTGCGGTCATCAACGGCGTAGTGGGAGAGTACGTCCAGCCCAGCACGGGAACCAGTGCACTGGCGCCGGGTGTCCATGCGCCTATCCCCGGCCTGAACGGCGTCACCTCGAGCACCAGCAGTACTCTGGGCAACCCCGCGACTGGCGCCCAGCGTCCCGGTGGTACCCAGTTCATCGTTCTCGATAATGTCAACAGCTTCCGGGTGGTTGTCCCGTTCGAGGAATCCGATGCGGCGAAGGTCGCCCCCAACCAAAAAGTGAACGTCACCTTCGATGCCATCCCGGATCTCACTCGGACGGGAACCGTTCTTACCGTGGCTCCCTCGGGTGCTGACATTTCCAGCGTCATCAACTACTACGTTACCGTCGTGCTCAATGAGACCGATCCGCGACTCAAAGACGGCCAGACTGCGCAGGTACGCGTGGTGACCAACCAGGTCGACAACGTTCTCACCGTCCCTAACTCCGCCGTTCGCAGACGTGGCGAGCAAACCACCGTCACGGTCGTGGACCCCAACGGCACCCAGGAGCAGATGAGCTTCCAAGCCGGTCTCGTCGGAGATACCCGTACCCAGGTCATCTCCGGCCTCAGCGAAGGCCAGCAGGTCGTCCTCCGTCAAGGAGTGTGACCGCTGTGACCTCAAAGGCTGTGACCTCAAAAGGGAGGCAACTGTCGTTCAACCCCGCGGGGTCGCCAGCTTTTCCAAGCTCCACGAACCGGGATGGCTTCGTTCCCAGCTACCCGATGTCGTCATGATGGCGATGGCGGAGGTCTTGAGTGGCTCAGCAACTCCGGTCAACAACGTCAGAAAGTTTTCCAGACCGGGGTTATGACCCACCAGCAGCGCTGTCGATGCCTGGTCTGGGAGTTTCTTGATGGCCATCAGCAGGTCCTGCTCCGAGGCGCCGTAAAGCCATTTGTTGCGGCGGACTCGGGGTATCGTCTCCAACTGGGCGGCCGCAAGATCCCAGGTCTGCACCGCGCGAAGGGCGGGGGAACACACCACAAGGTTGATCTTGGGTGCCTGGTCACGCAGCCAGCGACCGACGGCTAGGGCGTCGCGGTGCCCGCGTTTGGCCAGTGGGCGGTCGACGTCGGCGGTTTCTTGCGGCCGTGCCGACTTGGCGTGCCTGAGCAGGATGAGCGTGTGTGTCATGGTCCCTGTGGATTCCACTCTAGTGGGTTTCACTCTAGAGCGAGGGTACGCAGCACCAACCGTGCAGCGTGACCACCGGACTCCTCGCCGATTGCGAGGGCGGCGGGAACGTGGAGGTCATCCACCAAGGCAGTGGTGACAGCGTCCGACGCGGCTTGTGACGTCAGCGCTCTGCCGGCCGCCGAGTACAGCCTGTCAAGCTGGTTTTCCCGGGCCGTGAGTTCCCCAGGGTGGAAATCCCAGCTCTGCTGCCAGGGCCGGTTGAGCAGCAGCAGCCGCACCGCCGCGGCGGGATGGTTCTCGAGCAGCGTTGAGACCAGCACCAGGTTGCCCGCTGACTTGGCCATCTTGGCGCCCTCGACGGTGACTGTTCCCACCGGAAACGTGGCTCGCGGGAAGGGGCCGACACCGGTTGCTGCTTCGATCATGGCGGTCTGGTAGGCATGGTGCGGGAAGGCCAGGTCGGCGCCGCCGGCCAGGATGTCCACCGTGGGGCCGAGCATGCCTAGCGCGATGGCGGCGCACTCCGCATGCCAGCCGGGCCGTCCGCGACCCCAGGGACTGGGCCAGCCGGGCACCTCATCGGCGGAAGGCCGCCATACCGGGACGTCGAAGGGGTCGTCGCGGGCCGGGTCATCGGGTTGATCGCCGAACTCGGTCGCGAGCTCTGTGGCGTCTTCCAGCGTCAGCCCGGCCTTGGCCGGCACATCGGCGCCACGAAAGTACACTGTACCGTCGCGCTGGTAGGCGCAGCTCCTGGCAAGCAGTGCCAAGGCCAGCTGCACGACCCGCCCGACGTGGTGTCGGGCCCGTGGCTCGTATTCGGGCCGGCGCACCCGCAGGGCGGCCATGTCCCGTCCGAACAAGTATTCCTGCTCCAGCGCGAACTCGTCGAAGTGTCGACCGTGCGCTGCGGCGGCGCGGGTCAGCACGTCATCGACGTCGGTGACGTTGCGGCAGGTCAGGGTGTCCGCCCCAGCCAGGCGAAGCACTGCGGCGGCCGCATCCGCCCACACGAACGTGCTGGCGTGCCCGAGATGGGTCACGTCGTAGGGGGTGATGCCGCAGACGTAGAGCCGGGCCGGGCTAACCACCGGCAGCGCGGAACCACCCAGCCGGATCCGGTCGGTGTACCCGCGGCGGCCGTGGTAGTCCATATACCTATCATCATTCAGAGATGGACAACCGTGACCGGGATCCCACCGGACGGGCCCGCAATGCCCGTCCCCGAGACGCCCAGGGCCGGCCGCTGCCCCGTGGCGCGCGCGGGGTTGACCGATTTCCCGAGGACCTCGTGCTGAGCCCGGACGACGCGCTGCGGCACGCGCAGCGGCTCATCGACGACGGTTACCCCTTTCAGGCCCACGAGGTGTTGGAAGGGGTGTGGAAGGCGACCTCGGGGGAACATCGCGAGCTGTGGCGAGGTCTGGCGCAGCTCGCGGTCGGCCTCACCCACATGCAGCGGGACAACCCGAAGGGAGCGGTGCGGCTGCTGCGTCGCGGCGCAGACCGGATCGACCCGTACACCGCCGAGCCGCCCTATGGACTGGACGTCGCCGGGCTGGTCGGTCACGCTCGGGTACTGGCCGCCCGCATTGAGCGTGACGGGTTGGATGCCGCAGCCGCAGCCGGAGCCCTGCCTCTGCGGCCGTGAGCGACTGTGCCCATGAGTGAAACTGTGCCCATGAGCGAAGGGGAGACAGGCGTGGACCTGCTGGAGACCTTGAACACCCTCACCGCCAAGGCCCTGAGCGGCCAGCGACCTACCCGGGATGAGGCCCTGGCCGTGCTGCGAAGCGAGGACGACGACCTCATGGACGTGATCGCCGTCGCGTTCCGGGTTCGCCGGTTCTACTTCGCCAAACGCGTGAAACTGAACTTCCTGGTAAACCTGAAGAGCGGGCTGTGCCCGGAGGACTGTTTTTATTGCTCGCAACGGCGCGGTTCGGGCGCTGGGATCCTGAAGTACAGCTGGCTGGGGCCCGAGGAGGCGGCCGCGGTGGCTGCGACGGGGATCTCGGGTGGTGCCCGGCGGGTGTGTCTGGTCGCAAGCGGGCGCGGGCCTAGTGAACGGGACATCGATCGCGTCACTGCCGTCATTGGCGCGATCAAGGCCAAGCACCCGGAGGTAGAGGTATGTGCCTGCCTGGGCCTGCTGTCGGACGATCAGGCGGCGCGACTGCGGGCGGCGGGCGCGTACGCCTACAACCACAACCTGAACACGGCCGGCCAGAGGTACTCCGAGATCTGCACTACCCACACCTATGAGGACCGGATCGATACCGTACGGCGTGCGAAGCACGCGGGCCTGTCCCCCTGCTCGGGAATCATCGCGGGCATGGGAGAACGCGATGAGGACTTGGTCGAGGTGGCACTCGCCCTGCGGGAGCTTACACCGGACTCCGTCCCGGTGAACTTCTTGATCCCGTTTCAGGGCACACCGCTGAGCACGCAATGGAACCTCACGCCGCGCCATTGCCTGCGCATCCTGGCCATGGTGCGGTTCGTGTGCCCGGATGCGGAGGTCCGGCTCGCCGCCGGACGGGAGATCCACCTTGGCTCGATGCAGCCCCTCGCGTTGTACCTGGCTAACTCGATCTTCCTAGGGGACTATCTGACCAGCGAGGGCCAGGAAGGTCACCAGGATCTGAAGATGATCGCCGAGGCTGGCTTCACGGTCGAGGGCCAGCAGAGCACAACGCCGATGGCAGCTGGGGGAGCAGAACGGGTGGTGCTGCGCCAGCGTGGTGCGGGGACGGGCCTGCCCCCCAATGCGTGAGGTGGGTGCCCAGGAATTTTCCACCCTGGCGACGCGGCAGCTGCTCGCGCTCGATCGGGCGCACGTCTGGCACCCCTACGGTCCGATGCCTGCCACCGAGGAGCCTTTCCTGGTCGCCTCCGCTCGGGGAACGCGCCTGCGGTTCGCCGAACCGGTCGAGGGGGTCCACGAAGTCATCGACGGGATGTCGTCCTGGTGGGCGGCTATTCACGGCTATGCGCATCCGGCGCTGGATGCGGCCGTGCGCAAGCAGGTGGCCCAGGTCAGCCATGTCATGTTCGGTGGGCTCACGAACGTCCCGGCGATCCGTCTCGCCACCCGGCTGGTGGAGTTGACCCCGGACCCCCTGCGCCACGTGTTCCTCTGCGACTCCGGGTCCGTCTCCGTCGAGGTGGCGATCAAGATGGCCCTTCAATACTGGCACTCCCTGGGACGCAGCGGCAAGCACCGCCTGATGACCTGGCGCGGTGGCTATCACGGCGACACCTTCCACCCCATGTCGGTGTGTGACCCGCACAGCGGGATGCACCACCTGTGGCACGGGCTGCTGCCCCAGCAGGTCTTCGCCGACACCCCGCCCTCGGGGTTCCACACCTCTCTGGACCCGCGGTATGTGGCGCATCTGGAGACGCTCCTGGCACACCATGCCGACGACATCGCCGCAGTGATCGTCGAGCCGGTGGTCCAAGGCGCGGGTGGCATGCGGTTCCACAACCCCGGTTACCTTCAGGTGCTGCGGGAGCTGACCCGAAAGCACGACACCCTCCTGATCTTCGACGAGGTCGCCACCGGGTTCGGGCGCACTGGAGCGTTGTTCGCCGCCGAGCACGCCGGGGTGAGCCCAGACATCATGTGCGTGGGCAAGGCACTGACCGGCGGTTACCTGTCGCTGGCCGCAGTCGTGTGCTCCAGCGACGTCGCGGAGGGAATATCCCAGGGCCAGACGCCGGTGCTGGCGCACGGGCCCACGTTCATGGGCAACCCGCTCGCCTGCGCAATCGCGAATGCGTCGCTCGACCTGTTGTGCGAAGGTGACTGGGCGGCAGAGGTGGCTCGCATCGAGCAGCGGCTGCGGGCCGGACTTGCGCCCGCAGCGGACCTGCCGGGGGTGGTGGACGTGCGGGTGCTCGGTGCGATCGGCGTCGTACAACTCGACCATCCGCTCGACATTGCCCTCGCCACCCGCACCGCAATCCGGGCTGGCGTGTGGTTGCGACCGCTGCGCGACCTGCTCTACACGATGCCGCCGTTCGCGGCTGAGGACACCGACATTGACGCTATCGCCCAGGCCATCCGTGCCGCCGCGCAGGTCGCGTGACCCTCGACCCCTTCCCTCGACCCCCCTTCCCTCGACCACTGTGGACACGTCCCGGCGGGCGTGGCACCGTGAGTGGATGCCTGACCTGAACGCCACCTCGGCCGCCTTGCTGGGACTGCTGCAGACGGGCCCGATGACCGGCGGGCAGCTGGTCGCGGCCGCCGGGCAGCGGTTCGGGTCGTTCTTCAGCATCACCCGCAGCCAGGTCTACCGCGAATTGCCCGCGCTCGCGGAGGCCGGTCTGCTCCGGCTCGGCAAGAGGGGAGCGCGCGCCAGCCAGCAGTACGTCCTCACCGCCGCGGGCAAGCGCGCTTTCACCTCGTGGTTGAGTTCCACCTCAGGATCAGAGCACCTGCGCAGCCCGCTGATCCTGCGCCTTGTGCACGCCGGGCAGCTCACCCCCAAGCAGCGCGCCAACCTGGTCAGCAGTGCCCGGGCACGCTACCGCGGCCGCCTCGACGAGGCCAGGGCTGCCGCCAAGGCCGCCACCACCCCGTATCTCAAGGCCGCCGCCGACTTCACGGTGGCGCACCGGCGCGCGGTGCTCACCTTGCTCGACGCCATCCCCACGGACTGAGCCACAGGGCGACTACGCTGGCTCGACGTGAACACCGACGTCGCTGCCGACCTGAAGGATCTCCTCGCTACCCTCGCCGGGATCGAGGCTGTGCTGGACATCGACCGGCTGCGGGCTCAGGTGGCCGAGTTGCAGCAGCAGGCCGCCCGCCCTGACCTGTGGGATGACGTCGAGCAGGCCCAACAGGTCAACAGCAAGCTCGCCCACAAGCAGAGCGACCTGCGGCGGGTGCTCGGGCTGCGGCAGCGGTTGGAAGATGTGGGAGTGCTCTACGAGCTGGCCGAGGAAGGCGCTGACGAGGCTGCCCACCGCGAGGCCGAAACGGAGCACCACCGGCTACGCAAGGAGATCGCGTCACTGGAGATCCGGACCCTGCTCTCCGGCGAGTATGACGAGCGGGACGCTCTGGTGACGATCCGCTCCGAGGCTGGCGGCGTGGACGCCGCGGACTGGGCCGAGATGCTGATGCGGATGTACCTGCGGTGGGCCGAGCGACACGGCTACCCGACTGAGGTCTACGACATTTCCTACGCCGAGGAGGCTGGCATCAAGTCGGCGACCTTCGTGGTCAAGGCCCCTTTTGGCTACGGCACCCTCTCGGTCGAGCAGGGCACCCACCGGCTGGTCCGGATCTCACCGTTTGACAACCAGGGGCGTCGGCAAACGTCTTTCGCTGGCGTCGAGGTGCTGCCGGTGACCGAGATTGCCGATCATGTGGATATCCCGGAGAACGAGATCCGCATCGACGTTTTTCGATCTTCCGGACCCGGTGGGCAGAGCGTGAATACCACCGACTCCGCGGTGCGCATCACTCATCTGCCCACGGGGATCGTGGTGTCCTGCCAGAACGAGAAATCGCAGATCCAGAACCGGGCCGCGGCGATGCGGGTGCTGCAGTCCCGGCTGCTGGAGCGCAAGCGCCGGGAGCGGCAGGCGCAGCTGGATGCGCTCAAGGGCGAGGGCAGCTCGTGGGGTAACCAGATGCGGTCCTACGTGCTGCATCCCTACCAGATGGTCAAGGATCTGCGGACTGAGCACGAGGTGGGTAATCCGGCCGCGGTGCTCGACGGGGACATTGACGCCTTTCTCGAGTCCGGTATCCGGTGGCGTCGCCAGCAGGAAGCGCGCCTCGCCGGCTGAGTGCTTCCGATCATTCGGGCGCGGCTGGAGCGCCTTGGCCCGATGAGTAGACTCGCCGCTCGTGATCCGGCTCGAGCACGTCAGCAAGTCCTACCGGACTTCTACCCGACCCGCTCTCGATGACGTCACCGTCGAGGTGGAGAAGGGCGAGTTCGCGTTTCTCATCGGGCCGTCCGGATCGGGTAAATCCACCCTCTTGCGCCTGTTACTGCGTGAGGAGCTGCCCAGCAAAGGCGACGTCTACGTGGCGGACCTGAACGTCAGCAAGCTCTCCCAGCGCCGGATCCCGCAGCTGCGGCAGCGGGTGGGCTGCGTGTTCCAGGACTTCCGGCTCCTGGGCAACAAGACCGTCTCCGAGAACGTGGCGTTCGCCCTCGAGGTGATCGGCAAGCCCCGGCACACCATCCGCAAGGTGGTACCCGAGGTGCTGGAGCTGGTCGGTCTGGAGGGCAAGGCGGACCGGATGCCGCATGAGCTCTCCGGCGGGGAGCAGCAGCGGGTGGCGATCGCGAGAGCCTTCGTGAACCGGCCGCTGGTGCTGCTGGCCGACGAGCCCACCGGAAACCTGGATCGCGACATCAGTCACGAGATCATGTTACTGCTGGAAAGGATCAACCGAACCGGCACCACCGTGCTGATGGCCACCCACGACCACGCGATCGTCGACTCCATGCGTCGCCGCGTCGTGGAGCTCCACCTCGGACAAGTGGTCCGGGACGAGAGCCGTGGCGTGTACGGCGTCGGCCGCTGAGATAAGGAACGTCCATTACCCATGCGTGCCAGCTTCGTGTTCGGCGAGGTCGCGACCGGCCTGCGCCGCAATGTCACGATGACCGTGGCGATGATCCTGACGACGGCGATCTCCCTTGGCCTGCTTGGCGGGGGTCTGCTCGTGGTCCGCACCATCGACCGGATGGAGCAGGACTACTACCAGCGGGTGGAGACGGTGGTGTACCTCAGTGCCGACATCAGCGCGAATGACCCCAATTGCACGTCGAGTACCTGCGCGACCCTGCGTGGGCAGCTGGAGTCCACGCCAGGCGTGCAGTCCGTGATCTTCGAAAGCAGGCAGGCCGCCTTCGCTCGGTTCCAGCGCATCTTCCAGGGTCAGCCGGAGCTCCTGCAGCTGGCTAGGCCCGAGGCGCTCCCGGCGTCGCTGCGGGTCCAGCTGGCTGATCCGGCGCGGTTTCCCTCCATCGCCAAGGCGTTCACCGGGCGTCCTGGCGTGGACCGGGTCACTGACCAGGGGGAGTACCTCCGGCAGCTGTTCCGGGCCCTCAACGGGTTGCGGAACGCCACCTTTGTGGTCGCGCTGATCCAGGCTCTCGCGGCACTGCTGCTGATCTCCAACACGATCCAGCTATCGGCCTTCACCCGGCGTACCGAGGTCGGCGTGATGCGGCTGACCGGTGCCTCCCGCTGGTACACCCAGTTGCCCTTCCTCCTGGAGGCGGTGGTCGCCGGTGTGGTGGGTGCTGTGCTGGCGATCGTGGGCTTGGTGATCGGTAAGGTTGCCTTCGTCGACCGGGTGCTGGCCGGCGTGTTCGAGGCGGCGATCGTGCCGCGGCTGGGTTACGCGGACATCTTCTCGGTCGCCCCGATCCTGATCGTGGTGGGTGCCGTGGTCGCCGCACTGACCGGTTACCTCACCTTGCGCCTCTACGTGCGAATCTAAGATGGCCGAAGGTGGATCGAAGGAGCCATGAAGGAGCAGGGCCGCAAGGTGATCGTGTCGAACCGGCGGGCCCGGCACGACTACGAGATCATCGACACCTACGAGGCGGGTATCGTGCTCACCGGCACGGAAGTGAAGTCCCTGCGGGCCGGCCGCGCCTCACTCGCCGACGCCTTCGCCAGCGTTGACGGCGGTGAGGTGTGGCTACGCGGCGTGCATATCCCGGAATACACCCAGGGTAGCTGGACCAACCACGAGCCCCGGCGGACCCGCAAGTTGCTGCTGCACCGCAAGGAGATCCTCCGACTGATCGGCAAGACCAGAGAGCAGGGGCTGGCGCTGGTGCCCTTGTCGATGTACTTCGCCGACGGCAAGGTGAAGGTGGAGATCGCGTTGGGCCGCGGCAAGCGGTCCTACGACAAACGGGCTGAGCTGGCCAAACGCGACGCGAACCGGGAGGTAGCGCGGGCCTTGGGGCGGCGGGCCAAGGGCATGGGATGAATACCCGGCCTCCGGGCGTTACCCTAAGGTCGTTGTCCAGCCCATCCAGCCCATCCAGCCCAGCCCATCCAGGGGGTGAACGGTTTCGACTTCGGACGTTGAGCCAGTGGGAAGCGTGCCGGTGCAGGCGAGAGACCACCGTAAGCGTCATCGCACACCAATAAGCGCCGACACCAGTCAGCGCGATCTGGCTCTCGCCGCCTAAGCGAGGAGCGGATCTGTCGGACCGGGGGTGTCCTCGCCCCGGACCCCGGCATCAGTAAGGGGACTGCACCACCAGACCCGGTCGCGGGGTCTGGATGGGACACCTGCAGCGACTGGGATCGTCACACCGGCTAGTCCGCGTGACCGGTGGATCCAAGCAGAGACGTAGCGGACTGCGCACGGAGAAGCCCTGACGAAGCGACGAAGGACCCGGGTTCGATTCCCGGCACCTCCACCACCGACTGCGACCTGCGGCTTTGTCGGGACAACTGTGTCAGTGTGCGAACCACAGACCATGATCACGTGCTACGGTCGCCTGTTCGGTGCGAGTCGCGATCAAGAGCAGCAGTGGTACCAGCGTGAAGCTGTACCGGCAGCACTCTTGATCAACCGTGCCATCCCTAGCCGTTCTTGGTCAGCGCCGGAGATCGCCCGCGAAATGAGCGAATGGGGATAACTGCAACGCTGCCAGGTCCACAGCGTACTGATCGCGATCACCGGAATGGGGGCTAGCACGCCCCTGGTGTCAGCCTCGATCGTGGCTACATGGTTCCAACAGGGGGTGGGTGGAGCCAGTGAGACGGATGCTGTCGTACTCGGAGCGCCTGCGAGGGTGCCGCCAGCGCTCCACTGAGCTGACCCTGGAGCATCAACGTGAGGTCGCTGTGGAGCAGTGCATCACTGAGTTCTGCAGTCGTGGCGTTGACCAGCTCGGTAGTGACCAGGCGCCGGTGCGGCTGGGGGGCTTGTAGAGGGAACGGTGCGCTCCACGGCCAGCCGGGTGCGGTTGCGGGCCTCGCCGATACCGGTGATCTGCTTCGCTTCGGTGAGAAAAGTGATTATAGGGGGCATGTTGTCTAGTGGCTCTTCGGACGAACACGGGGCACCAGTCGTGGACGTTCTGGTGGTCGGAGCCGGCCCGACCGGGCTGTTGCTCGCGGGCGATCTCGCCAGGTCCGAAGTTGATGTCACGGTGTTGGAGCGACGCGATCGCGAATCCAACTTAAGCCGTGCCTTCAGCGTCCATGCGCGAACCATGGAGCAGCTCGACGCCCGAGGCTTGGCCGACGAACTGCTCCGTATCGGCACGCCAGTCCGGTCGTTGCATCCGTTTGGCCGTATCAGTATTGATTTCTCCAGGCTCCGAACACGCTTTCCTTTCATGCTGATCACTCCTCAGTGGCAGGTCGAGCGGCTCTTGCTGCGCCGGGCTGGGGAAGCGGGTGCCACGATGCTGCGTGGGGCTCGGGCCACCGGGGTACGGCAGGATCCAGGCGGCGTAGACGTGGACGTGAGCTATCCGGATGGCGCCACGGCCACACTTCGGGCCCGTTACGTGGTCGGTACCGACGGGGCAGGCAGCACCGTCCGGCAAAGCCTGGGCATGCCGTTCCCCGGCAAGTCAGCCGTCAGCTCCGTGATGCTGGCTGATGTGCTGCTCGAACGCGCGCCAGACCAACTTCTTAATTTCGCCTCCAATGAACATGGTTTTACCTTCTTCGCGCCCTTTGGAGACGGCTGGTACCGGGTTATGGCCTGGGACCGGCAGCGGCAGTTGCCCGACGATGCGCCAGTCACCTTGGAGG
Source organism: Pseudonocardiales bacterium (assembly GCA_019244165.1). Taxonomy (GTDB): domain Bacteria; phylum Actinomycetota; class Actinomycetes; order Mycobacteriales; family Pseudonocardiaceae. Next base: position 46,354 of record JAFATA010000046.1, read on the forward strand.
AAGTCCGGGAGATCACGAGGCGAACCATCGGTGATGACCTCGGGATGCACGACCCGCGTTGGCTTTCCCGCTTCCACAGTGACGAACGACAGGTACCCCGCTACCGGCAAGGAAGGGTGTTCCTCGCGGGCGACGCCGCGCACGTCCACTCGCCTGCCGGCGGCATGGGCATGAACACCGGAATGCAGGACGCTGCCAACCTCGGCTGGAAATTGGCAGATGTTCTGCACGGCTGGGCTGGTGATGCGCTGCTGGACAGCTACCACGCGGAGCGTCACCCGGTGGGGCGGATGGTGTTGCTCGTTAGTCACGCACTCCTCACGGCCGTCATCACCCACTCACCTCTAGTCCGCGCGGTACGGGCCTCGGTGGCCGCCGTCGCGCATCAGCTGGGCGTGGTGGAGGCGCGCGCATCACGCGGCATTTCCGGCATCGGGATCGCCTACCGTGCACCCCGGGGCTCTCATCCGCTCATGGGGCGCCGGGTGCCGGACCTCCGCCTGGCAGGGGAACCGGCTCGGCTGTATGAGGCGCTGCGTCAGGGCACGTTCGTGCTGGTGGGCCACGAGGTCGCTGCGGTTGCCGCGCCGTGGGCGGGGCGGGTCGTGGCGACCTCCCCAGCGGCCAGCCTGCATCCCACACTCCTAGTCCGGCCCGACGGTTATGCCGCTTGGGCGGCCGAGGACCCCAACCCGGATGAGGTGCACAAGGCCCTCACGCGATCGTTGGGCGAGGTGGGCCACCACGGGGCGTGAACGGACATCCTGGGCTCGTGGGCGTTGCGCCGTAGGCGAAGTCCTTCCTGGCGCTGTCACAGCCCGAGTACTCGTGATCCACCCGGAGCCAGACACCCTCGCAACCCGACACCGCTGTCAACCACCTTCGGCCGTTTTCCGAGGGATCCTCGCCACGTGGCCGCCCACGCCGCGACAGTGGGACGCCCGCGACCCCTTGATCGACGCACTATCCAGATGCCGACCTTGTGTGTGAGCAAGGGGATCACGTGCAGCAGTGGACCGTTCCCGGACGAGTCCCTTCCACCTGGTGCCCGCCCGACAGCTGAGCTCAGACGTACTCGGGCTACTCGGTCCAGGCCTCGGTGGCGGCCAGTTGTCGCCAGCGGGTGTGCACGCGGTCCTGGTCAGCGTATCCCCATCGTTGGGTGAGCTCGGCCAGCGATCGTGCTTGGGAGATCATCTGCTGGTGGCGTAGCGGCCACGCGGGTCGGCTGCCGTATGCGGTGAAGAACTTCTCGAGCGCGCTGACGTGCTCGCCGTGGTAGGAGCGGACGATCCACTCGCACCAGGCCAGGTCCTCCAACGGATCGCCCGGGTGCGCCCATTCCCAGTCCAGGACCGCGGTGACCGTCAGCGTGTCCGGGTCGAGCAGGATGTTGTTCGGACCGAAGTCGCCGTGCACGAGCACCGCGCCGGGCGGCGCCGGGTCGGGAGCGAACACCGTGGTCACGTCGATGGCGTGGATGCGGCGCAGGGTGTGCCCGCAGGCCTGGAGGACCTGCTCTGCCCATCCACCACGGATGAGGTCCTGCCCATGTTCCCCGTCGAGGAACCGCAGGTGCAGGGTGTTGTCGTCAGCGTCGAGGACGGGCGGTACGGGTAGTCGCCCGTGCAGGGCGCGCAGCGCCGTCTCCTCCCGGGACTGCCGGCGAGCCGCATCCGGGCCCCGGTAGGACTTCACCACGATGGCGCCGTCCCGGCCGGTGCGGTTGGTGTAGCCGTGGCGCAGCAGTTCCATGAGCCAGATCCTGTCCTTGCGTTGTAACCGAGTGGGAGGCGCTCTCCCTGAAGCGGCCCCCTGAGTGGCCCCTGAGTGGCCCCTGAGTAGCGCTGACCCGGACACCGCCATCAGATCGGGGAGACGAACAATGGCGTCAAAGGCAAATTCCTTCCTACCGCCCCGGTGGCGGCACGTGAGGCTGGAGTGAGCGAACAACGTACTGTGCAGAGACCCAGCGTTGCCGGGATCAGGTGGTGGTCGCTGGTCAGTGGTGTGACGCTGGCCGGAGTCCTGATCGTCGTGCTCAGCGTGCTGGCCGGTGCGCGACCCTACGCAGCGGTCGGTAATCCGGATCCGGGTCCCGTCGTGATGCTGGGAACCCCGCTGCTGCGGCTGCTCGCCGACCTGGCCGCGATCGTGTGCGTCGGGGCGTTGGCCTTCGCCGTGTTCTGCACGCGGCCGCAGTCCTCGGGGCTGGTCTCGGCGCAGGCCTACGGGGAGCTGCGCATCGCCACCCGCGCCGCGCTGGTCTGGGGGATGAGCGCGCTGCTGCTCGTTCCCTTTACCGCTGCCGACACAGCGGGGTTGGCGCTGTCCCGGGTCATCGCACCCGGACACCTGCTTGCTCAACTGGATGCGCTGGAAGAACCGAAGGCGTGGCTGGTCACGGCGGTGGTCGCGGCGGTGGTCGCGGCCGGATGCCGGACCGTGCTGTCCTGGCAGGCGGTGTTCGTGCTCGGGGGGGTGGCGACCCTAGCTCTGCTGCCGCCGCTGGTCACCGCGCATGGCTCCGCCGACAGCGGACACGACCTCGCCTTGGCGGCCATCGTGATCCACGTCCCCGCCGCCGCGTTATGGATCGGGACGGCGCTCGCCGTCCTGCGTCAGGCGCGTCGCGGCGGAGGCATGGCAGGGCTGTTGATGACGCGGTATGCGCGGTTAGCCCGGTGGTGCTGGGCCGTGCTGGTCGCCTCTGGACTCGTGCTGGGCGTGGTAGTAGTTCCCCTACGCACACTGCTCACCAGTGAGTACGGCATGCTGCTGCTGGTCAAGGTGGGCATGGTGGCGCTGCTGGGCGTCGCTGGCGAGGTGTTGCGTCGGCGCACGCTGCGCGGCTTCGAGGCCACAGCGCCCGGGTGGCCAGGGCCCGGGTGGCCGGGATCGGTCCGGTTCGGGTGTGCCGAAATCCTGCCCCTGCTGGGGGTGTTGGGCATGTCGGTCGAACTGACGCATCTGTCCGTGCCGCATGCGCTTCGCCGTGCCTTCACCACTGCCCAAACCCTGCTCGGCTATGACCTGTCCGGGCCGCCAACACCCTTGCGGCTGATCACCGCCTGGCGGATCGACGTGCTGTTCGGCCCGGCTGCGGTGCTCCTTGCGGTCTCATACCTGCTCGGTGTTCGCCGTGTCCGCAGCGGAGGCCAACGCTGGCCGGGGGGCAGGACGGCAGCGTGGCTGGCGGGTTGCCTGACGCTGCTGCTGGCGACCTCCTCGGGACTGGGCCGCTACGCGGCCGCGATGTTCAGCCTGCACATGGCCAGCCACATGCTGATCTCCATGCTGGTCCCGGCCCTGCTCGTGCTAGGGGCTCCGCTGACCCTGCTGGCAGCAGTGGCCCCCCAGACAGGACCAGGCGCCTTGCCTGGACTACGGGACTGGCTGGGGACCCTGCGCGCCGCGCCGTTAGCGCGGGCACTGACGCATCCGGTGGTGACGCTGGCGCTGTTCGCGGGATCTCCGTTCGCGCTCTATTTCACCGGCCTTTTCGACGCCGCCGTGCGGTTCCACTGGGCGCACCTGGCCATCAACGCCTATTTCCTGCTCATCGGCTACTTTTTCTTCTGGTCGGTGATCGGTGTGGACACCACACCGGAACCGCTGCCGAATGTCGCTCGGTTAGGCATTCTGCTGGCCGCAATGCCTGCGGACATCGTCTTCGCCACGGCGCTCATCAACACCCACTGGGTCATCGGCAACGGCATCGCTGCGGCAAACATGTACCAGGCGCTGAAGCTACCCTGGGTGCCTCATCTTTTAGCTGATCAACGGCTTGCCGGGATGCTCGCACTGGCCATCGGCGAGTTCACCCTGTTCGTGGTCATGGTCGCGCTGCTGCTGCGCTGGAGCCAGACCGACAGCATGTTCGACGAGCCTACTCTGGGCAGCTACTCGACTATGGTGACAGAGCTACGCGCGCCCGATCGAACGAGTTGATGCGGCCGCTGCCAACTGCTGCTGCACGTCCTCGTCGAGTTCGATGTCGGCGACCGCGAGGTTTTCCTCCAAGTGTCGCACCGAGGACGTGCCAGGAATCAAGAGGACGTTGGGTGCGAGCCCCAACGTCCAAGCAAGCGCTACCTGTGCCGGGGTGATGCCGAGCCGCCTGGCGTTACTGAGGACGTGCTCGTTGTTCAGCACCGGATTGGTTCGCTCGAAGCCGGAGCCTAGCGGGAAGAATGGCACGAAGGCGATCCCCCGTGAGTGACATTCCTTGAGAATCGGCATTGAGGCGCGATTGATCAGGTTCAGCGGATTCTGCACGCACGCCACGGGGGTGCTTGGCAGCGCGCGTCGTAGGTGCTCGTGGGTGATGTTGCTCAGGCCGAGGCCCCCGATCAGTCCCTCGTCGCGCGCCTGGATCATGGCGGCGAGCTGGTCGTCGAACCGATGGTCTGGCGTCGCGTCGTCCTCCAGTCGCAGATTGACGGCCGCCAACTGCTCGACACCGAGGCTGCGCAGGTTGTCTTCGATGCCCCGCCGCAACTGGTCAGGTTCGTCGTAGGGAACCCATCCCCCGGACTCGTCGCGGCGCGCGCCGACCTTGCTCACCAACGCCAGACTGTCGGGATAGGGGTACAGCGCCTCCCGGATCAGCTCGTTGGCAACGTCAGGCCCGTAATACTGCGCGGTGTCGATATGGTCGACGCCCAGGTCCACAGCACGCCGCAGCACCGCCAGCGCCTCGCCCCGGTCACGTGGCGGACCGAACACGCCAGGACCGGGTAGCTGCATCGCGCCAAAGCCGATGCGGGAGACGGAGAAGCGGCCGAGCGGGTAGCGCTGCATGGGCTCAGGCTAGACCGCGGCGGAGCACCTTGTGCGTGGCGCTCACGTGGTAGACCAGCAGCAGGGCCATGCGGGCACACTGGTCGGCGTGAGCCGACCATCGCCGCAGCATTTTCCCGATGCAGGGCGCGCCCGGCGCCGGCTGTCGTCGCAGGCTCGGCGGGGTGAGTTGCTCGAGGCGGCGCTGGAGGAGTTCAGCAGCCGGGGTTACCACCTCACCCAGATGGAACACGTCGCCGCGACGGCCGGAGTGAGCAAGGCGCTGGTGTACCAGCACTTCCAGAGTAAGGAGGAGCTCTTCGCGGCGGTCACCGAACAGGTGGTGGCAGGTTTCACGGAGCGGTTGCCTGAGGTGTTGGCCAAGGCCGAAGACGTCCTAGGTGCCTGGCGCGGGGTGGTGCGGCTGCTCTGTGACCTGGTGAGCGAGCGTCCGCAGGCGTGGGCGTTGGTCACCAGGCACCTGGATAACCCCGAGCTCGGTGCGCCGCTTCGGCGGCTGAGGGAGCAGGTTAGTGAGGTGTTCGCGGTGGTTCTCGCCGGCTATTACGCCCCCGAGCCGGGCGGCGCGGCGCCTTCGGAGGGGGAGGTGCTTGAGCAAGCCCGGATGATCGTCCCGTTGCTCGTGGGGGCGCTGCATGGACTGATGTCCTGGTGGCTGGAGCACCCGGAGGTGCCGCGAGCGAAGGTGGAGGCGCAGGCGGTTGCTTTCGGGTGGCTGGGCCTGGACCGGATCCGCCGGGGTGAACGACTCCTCTTGTAAGTGACTGACGAGTCAGTTATATTGAGGTGTACGCTTGTCAAGGAGGCCACAATGTCCATGACCAGCGCCGTTGACGCGACGGCCAGGCCTGTCCCCGACCGCGAGGACACCGCCCGGCGGTTGCTGCGGACCTCGGCCAAGCACTCCTACGACCCGGCTACCGAGATCGACTGGGACGCCCCGCTCGCGCCGGACCGCTACTTCATCGCCGCGCACCGCAGCTCCCTCTACGGCACAGCCCTGTGGGACCGGATGAGCGAGGAGCAGCGGATCGCGCTGACCAAGCACGAGGTGGCGAGCTTCTACAGCATCGGCATCTGGTTTGAGACGATCCTCATGCAGATGCTCGTCCGGCACGTTTACGACTGCCCCAAGGGGAGCGCGCATGCCCGGTACGCGTGGACCGAGATCGCCGACGAGTGCCGGCACTCGGTGATGTTCTCCCGCATGGCGGAGAAGTTCGGTGCCCGGGAGTACGGCCCCGGCACCGTCGTGCACCAGCTCGGGCGGCTGTTCAAGACGGTCTCCAACGGCACCTTGACGTTTGGCGCGACCATTTACGTCGAAGAGATCCTCGACACGTTGCAGCGCGAGCAGATGGCGGACTCATCGCTGCAGCCGGTGGTCCAGGCAGTGTCGCGGATCCACGTCATCGAAGAGGCCCGCCACATCCGCTACGCCCGCGAGGAGACGCTGCGGCAGTGGCCTCGACTGGGTCCGCTGAGACGGGCGTACAGCCGCTTCATCCTCGCCCTGGTGGTCTACTTCGCCACCACCAGGCTGGTTGACCCCAAGGTGTACGCGGCAGTCGGGCTCGACGTTGCCGAAGCCGTCGCAGCGGCTGCCGCGAACCCGCACTGGCGGCAGACCAAGCAGTTCGCCGCCCGCAAGGTCGTCGCGTTCCTCAACGAGGTCGGGCTCATCGCCGGCCCGGGAAAACTACTCTGGCGCTGGGCTGGAGTGCTCTAGAGCGTGAGGTGGGGTGAGGGCGTGCGGCTCGACCATGTCGATGTGCTCATCGTCGGTGCTGGTTTGTCCGGCATCGGCGCTGCCTGCCACCTGCGGCGGCGGTGCCCGGGCAAGACGTTCGCGATCCTGGAGGCCCGCGGGCGGATCGGTGGCACCTGGGATCTCTTCCGCTATCCCGGGATCCGCTCGGACTCGGACATGTTCACGCTCGGCTACTCCTTCCGCCCGTGGACAGATCCGGAAGCCATCGCCGACGGCGAGGCGATCTGCCGGTATATCCGCCAGACCGCGCGCGAGCACGGCGTGGAGGAGCACATCCGGTTCCATCACCGGGTCGTGCGGGTCGAGTGGTCGGGCGAGCACTCTCGCTGGAGGGTCGAGGCGCAACGGACGGACACTGGCGAGTCGGTGGTGTTGACGTGCGGCTTCCTGTTCGTCTGCGCCGGCTACTACCGCTACGACGAGGGCTACACCCCGCCGTTCACCGGCACTGACCGTTTCACCGGGCAGATCGTGCACCCCCAGCAGTGGCCCCAGGACCTGGATTACGCCGGCAAGCGGGTGATCGTCATCGGCAGCGGCGCGACCGCGGTGACCCTGGCCCCGGCGCTAGCCGAGAAGGCTGCGCAGGTGACGCTGCTGCAGCGCTCACCCAGCTACGTCCTGTCGCTGCCGGCACACGACCCTGTCGCCGACGCGCTGCGTCGCAGGCTGCCACCCACCGCGGCCTCCTCCCTCGCCCGGTGGAAAAACGCCCTGCTCGCCACGCTCATCTTCCAGCTCAGCCGCCGCGCCCCTGGCGCAGTGAAGGCCCTGCTCCGTAAGGGCGTCGCAGCGCAGCTACCCGCAGGCTACGACCTCGACACTCACTTCACCCCGCGGTACAACCCCTGGGACCAGCGGCTGTGCCTGGCGCGCAATGGTGATCTGTTCGCGGCGATCCGCAGCGGCCGCGTGTCGATCGTTACTGATCACGTCGAGACGTTCACCGAGCACGGGATCCGGCTGGTTTCCGGAACGGAGCTGCAGGCCGACATCCTGGTCACCGCGACCGGCCTGAACCTGCTGGCGATCGGCGGCATCACCGTGAGCGTCGATGGCGCCGACGTCGAGCTCGGGGCCACTGTGAGCTACAAGGGCATGATGCTCTCCGGCGTGCCGAACTTCGCCTTGACCCTCGGTTACACCAACGCGTCCTGGACGTTGCGGAGTGATCTGGTCGGCGAGTACGTCTGCCGGCTGCTCAATCACATGGACCAGCGTGGCTATCAGGTATGCATGCCACTGGCGCCGGACACGCCGCAGCGAGAGCCGATCATTGACCTGCAGTCGGGCTACGTGCTGCGCAGTGTGGCCGTGCTGCCGAAGCAGGGGACGGCTGCCCCGTGGCGACTGCCCCAGAATTATCCGCGGGACGTGCTGATGATGCGGCACAGCTCGCTGGAGGACGCGGGCGTGCGGTTCACCCCGGCGCGGCGCCACACCGCGGTGATGCCTTCGCTGCGCAGCCACACCCTCTCCAGTTGCCTGCGGTGATACTGCTGCAGGCCGCTCCGGGAGAACTCCGGCGAGTAGACCTCGAACACGGTGCCGCGGTGGCCGTAGACGAGGACCGCGTGGCAGTCCACCGTGCTCCAGCCGTTGTCGAGGGAGATCCACACCAGGCGATCGCGGTCCAGGGAGCCGTAAAGGTCGGCGAGGGTAGGCTGACGGTGCTCCGCTTGCATCCTGGCGTCGAAGGTGCTCAACTCTCGGGCCGCCAGACACTCGCGGCGGTGCTGCTCCAGTCGATGCCGGGTCCAGTATTGCTCCCACGAGGGGTCCCACTCCTGGCGGTAGTAGTGCCTCAGGTACTCGAAGCCCTCCCGCAGGAACCGCTCAGGCTCGTAGGCACACACTAGGTGCAGGGACAGGCCTTGCTGGAGCAGCAAACGCCTGACCCCGGTGCGACGGGCTCCGGTGCCTGGCGGCCGACCAACCTCGCGATCAACCCATCCCGTGTCCGGGGCATCGGTGATCCCTAACACGTACAGCATGTTCGCCGCGACACAGGTCAAGCAGGAATTGTCGTCCACCTGATGCAGGTCCAGCGGTTTCCGCTGGCTGGCGTCATTCCTGTACACGGTCGAGGGCGGGGTCGCTGTGCTCACCGAGAAACTCAATCCACGCGGATTTGACGCAGGGATAGTGGACCGCCGCCTCGGCCAGAGCCAGGAAGTCGGTGATGGTGCGGTTGAACCAAGCTTGCAGCTGCGTGTTGGCGATGTGGCCGTGGTCGTCGAAGGCGTAGTGTGCCTGAGCGAGGGAGAACATGTCGGGGTAAACGTGCACGCCGAGGTGCTCTAGTGGCATGCGCAGCGTCCACAGGCCCCGATTACCGCCGGCCATCGAGGGTGACGCTGACAGCAGCAAGGCGTGCTTGTCCTTGAACGGTTGCGGCTGGTACCGCGATGCCCAGTCGATGAGGTTCTTCAACAGCCCCGGCATCGAGAAGTTGTACTCCGGGGAGGAGATGACGAATGCGTGCGCCGCCTCCAACCTGCGTCGGAACTGCTCGACGCCGTCGGGGAAGCCCTGGAGGTCTTGGACGTCGGCGTCGTAGGAAGGGCAGTCGAACTCGCGCATCGCGGCCAGGTCGACGGTGGCGCCGCCAGCGGCCAGGGTGTTCGCGGCCAGGGTGGCCAATCGGGTGTTCAGTGACTGCGCTCGCAGCGAGGCGGAGAACACCAGCACCCGTACCTCGGGCGTGGATGGTGCTGTCGGCGAGATCACGGCGCCATGGTAGCTGCCCTGCGACGCAGGGCGGGATGGCGGGACGAGGCACAGGCTCGGGCACGGCGCACCTACATCGAGAGGAGTATGCGTGTTCGAGCGCCTGGGTCGCAGACTGGATACGTCGGGAGTCGCTGCGGGGCAGGGGACGGTGTGATGAATACGATGCAGTCAACAGCCGGTCGGCAAGGAGCAATCTGGTTTGTACGAGTGGGCGGCATCCTCGGGTGCCTTGGGGTGACCGCGATTCACGTCATCGACCAGGACGGCCTGCCCGGCTCGGAATCCCCGGGATACGTCCAGATCTTGTATTACATCCTCGAAGTCGCTGGCATTGTGGCCGCGCTATTGCTAGTAGCCAGCCGAACAAAGTTGGGTTGGTTCCTGGCATTGGGGGTCGCAGCTGGCCCCATCCTCGGGTACGTGCTCTCCCGCGGGTCCGGATTACCCGACTACACCAGTGACATCGGCAACTGGGCACAACCGCTCGGGGTCATCAGCCTGGTCGTCGAGGGTATCTTGCTGATCCTCGCCGCGTCCTTACTCCTGACCTCCCGTCGCTGAGGCGCTCGGGATGGTTGGCAGGCATAAGGTGGCTGACTGCGGGGTAGTCACCCATCGATGACCTCCCGTCACGAGCCCGTGGTGAGGGCGCTGCTCGACCGCTTCGGCCGGACGTCCGCCGAGCAGGCCGGTATCCGGCTCGCCGATAAGCCCGCGCCGCTCTACCAGTTACTGGTGTTGGCCATGCTGCTGAGCGCCCGGATCTCTGCGGACATCGCGGTGGCGGCGGCCCGGGAGCTGTTCGCCGCCGGGTACCGGACACCGCAGCGGATGCGGCAGGCGAGCTGGCAGGATCGCGTGGACGCGCTTGGCCGAGGGGGCTACCGCCGGTATGACGAGCGGACCTCGACCATGCTGGGTGAGGCCGCCGTGCTGCTACTGGACCGCTGGCAGGGTGACCTGCGCAAGCTCCGCGACGACGCGGCGGAAAACCCAAAACAGATCCGTAAGTTGCTCACCGAGTTCAAGGGCGTGGGGCCGGTGGGTGCGGACATCTTTCTCCGCGAAGTGCAGGCCGTCTGGCCGCAGGTCGCGCCATACGTGGACGGGCGTGTCCTGCAAGGAGCCGAGAAGGTAGGCCTGCCGCCCAGTGCCCGCGATTTAGGTGCGCTGCTCGACTCGCCCCACGATCTGGCGCGGCTGTCCTCCGCCCTCGTCAGGGTCTCCCGCGACTCCCGCGCCGCGGAGGAGGTGGCGGTTCATCGAGCGTGATTGGGGTATCCACGGCCTATGGTGAGCGTCGGGTACTTCTTGTCCTGTGAGGAGTTCGGGCCCAACGAGCTGGTACGGCAGGCGCGATGGGCAGAGCAAGCCGGCTTCGAGCGACTGTGGATCTCCGACCACTACCACCCTTGGCTGCGGGAGCAAGGGCACAGCCCGTTCGTCTGGTCGGTGATCGGGGCGCTGTCCCAGGTGACCGCATTGCCGATCAGCACCGCGGTCACCTGCCCGATTATCCGGATGCATCCGGCGATCATCGCTCAGGCCGCGGCCACCGCCGCGGTGCAGTGCCAGGACCGGTTCGTGCTCGGAGTCGGCACTGGCGAAGCGCTCAACGAGCACATCCTGGGGCACCGGTGGCCGCCCTGGGTGGTGCGCCGCGAGATGCTGCGCGAGGCGGTGCAGGTGATCCGTGCCCTGCATGCCGGGGGAGAGGTGACCCATCACGGCAGGTACTACACCGTCGAGAACGCGGAGGTCTTCACCCGGCCCGAGCAGGCTGTGCCGATCTATGTTTCCGGGTTTGGACCGGCTGCCGCGCGGCTTGCCGGGGAGATTGGGGACGGTTTTTGCTGCACGATGCCCAGCGGTGAACTGGTGCGGGCGTTCCGGGACGCTGGTGGTGGCGACAAACCGGCGCAGGCTGGCGTGAAAGTGTGCTGGGCGGACACCGAGGAGAAGGGTGTCGCCACGGCCCACCGCTTGTGGCCCACGGAGGCACTACCCGGCATCGCCCAGATCCTTCCCGCGCCTCGGGACTTCACGGCGGTCTGCGAGCTGGTCACCGAGGAGATGGTGGCTGGCATGGTTGCCTGCGGTCCGGACCCGCAGCGCCATCTGGATTGGGTGGGTAAGTACATCGATGCCGGGTTCGATGAGGTCTACGTGCAGCAGATCGGGCCGGACCAGGAGGCGTTCTTCGAGGACTGGGCCAGCGAAGTGCTGCCCCAGCTCCGCTGAGCCTCCGGCAGGGCCGGCTCAGGCAGGACGGCTCAGTCGAGGAGTTTTTCCCGGAGCAGCTCCTCAAGCTCCGCACCGCGCACCGTATTGGCCTCCAACAGGCGGGCCGCGATGAGCTCAAGCCGATCCTGCTGCTCTCGGAGGTATGTCTCAACTTGGTCTCTGATTTCGAGGGTACTGTTAATCCCCATTTTCCAGCATAGACTATGTGCCAACAATAGTTCGTCACGTTCCGGCGGTATGGCCGCCGTGGCCCATTTCTTAAAGACCACCTTCTCTGCGAATGGGCCTCCATACAGAACCCATACACAGTCGAGCTCTAATGGTTCTTCGCAAAGACGCATCCCCCCTGCGCCGTCGTTGCCATGCAGTTCAATGACGGCGACGCCCAGGCCACGTGAGGCAGCAATGAGGGCATGACCAGCTTCGTGCACGGCGGCCCGGTTCCGTTCAGTGTCCGCAAAACCCATGCCGGGAGCGTAGCGGAGCGTTACGCTGTGTAGTGGCGGCAGGCCACGTGGATCACAGCGGAACCGAGGTGACCGTCTGCGTCCGGCTGCTCAGCCGGACCGGGATCGCGTCATAGCCACGCAGCACCCGGGTGGGGCTTCGGTGCGGGGTACCGGTGAGCGCGAGGTCGGGGAACCGGCGGAACAGCGCCCGCAGCCCGACCTCACCTTCCAGACGGGCTAGAGCGGCGCCGATGCAGTAGTGAATGCCGCTGGAGAACGCCAGGTTCTGGTCTGCCTCGGGTCGGGCGACGTCGAACCGGTGGGGATCCGGGAAGACCGCGGGATCACGGTTCGCGCCACCGAGCAGCACGACAATGAACGCGCCCGCCGTGAGGCGATGACCAGCCACCTCGGTGTCCCGCAGCGCCAGGCGGCCGGTGCGCTGCACGGGGGACTCGTAGCGGAGGACTTCCTCCACGGCACCGGCCCATCGCTGCGGTTGCACGCGCAGCACCTCCAGTTGGTCGGGGTGGCGCATCAGCAGAACAGCGCCGTTGCCCAGCAGGTTGACCGTGGTCTCGAAACCGGCGGCGAGCAGCAGCATCGCGATGCTGCTCAGCTCATCGAGGGTCAGCTGATCGCCTTGGTCGTGCGCGGCTAGCAGGGTGCTGAGGATGTCGTCGCGGGGAGCGCGGCGGATCACGGCGAAATGCTCGAGCATCCAGCGGTGCAGCGCAGTGATGTCACGCTCGGAGCGGCGGAAGTCGCGGTAGCTCAATCCGATGTCCAGCGACAGCGCCGCGCCGGCCCCCCAGTCGAGGAACTGGCGACGCATCGCGACGGGTGCGCCGAGCATCTCGGCGATCACGGTGGCGGGCAGCAGGCTGGCATAGCGCGTCACCAGATCCACTGCGGGGCCACGGGATGTCGATCGGGTGATCTCGTCGAGTAGCTCGTCGGCGATCTGCTCGACGCGGGGCCGCATGGTGGCGATGACTCGCGCACTGAACGCCCGGGTCACCAGCTTGCGGTAGCGGGTGTGATCGGGCGGGTCCACCGCCAGCATGGAGGGTGGTTCGATCGGCCCCAACACGGGGTTGCCGCCGAGCTTCCGGCCCAGCTGGAGAATCCCGGGTAGCCGATCCAAGCGCATCTGGCCGAAGTTCGGGCTGCGCAGCACCTCCAGGCAGACGTCGTAGTGCGCCGAGATCAGCGCCAGGCCGGTACGGACGAGCCGGCCCTGGGCGCGCAGCTCGTCGTAGTACGGGAAGGGGTCCTCGCGGGTCGTCGGATCGATCATCAGTCGCGATCCCAGGTCACCGGCGCGCATCTGACGCTGTACCGTCCGCCTGACTAGCCCGTGCCGAACCATCCACCGGATTCCGCGTCGTAGCGTCATCGAATCCTCCGCTCGGCCCCGCCACGACAATACTACAAAATTAAACAAACGTATGTATAGTGCGCAAAAGTGCGGAAGGAGGCCGCCATGAGCCCACGGCAGGGGCGGCTGACGCTCGAGGAGTTCCGGATACTGGTTGATGAGCGGCAGCTGGACACGGTGCTGGTCGCACTGACCGACATGCAGGGCCGGCTGCAAGGCAAGCGATACGCCGCCCGGCATTTCCTTGATGAGGTAGTCAAGAACGGGACCGAGGCGTGCAGCTACCTGCTGGCCGTCGATGTGGAGATGAACACGGTGGAGGGCTACGCGATGGCTTCTTGGGAGCAGGGCTATGGCGACTTCATGCTCGCCCCCGACCTGACCACGCTCCGCCGGGTGCCCTGGCACGACGCGACCGCGCTGGTGCTCTGCGATGCGCAGTGGGCGGATGGCAGCGCGGTGGCGGCCTCACCGCGCCAGACGCCAAAGAGATTGCCGATCAGGCTGGGATGAGCCTGACTTTCATGGCCAAGTATGACCTGCGCGAGGGCAACTCCTGCCATATCCACCTCTCGTTGCGGGGTGCGGACGGTGAGCCGGTGCTCTCCGGGGAGGGCCCGCATGGCTTTTCCCCGCTGATGGAGCACTTCCTGGCCGGGCAGTTGGCGTGCCTGCGCGAGCTCACCTACCTGCTCGCGCCGAATGTGAACTCCTACAAGCGCTTCGTGGCGGGCAGCTTCGCCCCGACCGCGGTGAGCTGGGGGCTGGACAACCGGACCTGCGCGCTGCGAGTGGTCGGGCATGGCCCGTTGCTGCGGGTGGAAAACCGGGTTCCCGGGGGCGAGGCGAACCCGTACCTGGCGGTGGCCGCGCTGGTTGCTGCGGGGCTGCACGGCCTCGAGCACGAGCTGGAGCTGCCGGCACCCTCCGTCGGTAACGCCTACCGATCGGATGCACCGTGGGTGCCGGGCACCCTGCGCGAGGCTGCCCAGCCGTGGGCGGACAGCCCAGTCGCGTTCGGCGCGGACGTCGTAGAGCACTACTGCAATGCCGCCAGGGTCGAGTTGAGTGCCTTCGACTCTGCGGTGACCGACTGGGAGCGCCAGCGTGGCTTCGAACGGCTGTGACATTCCGAGCGGTGACATTCCGGGCGGCGGCATCCCGCGCCGCCCGGTGATCGGGCTGACCGCTTACACCGAACAGGTGCAGTCCCGAGCGTGGGACATGGAGGCCGCACTGCTGCCGAGCACCTACGTCAATGCCATCATCCGGTCAGGCGGCGTCCCGGTGTTGCTCCCGGCGGTAGCCGGTGCGGCGGAGGAAGTGCTCGACGCGCTGGATGGCCTGGTGCTCTCCGGGGGCGGTGACGTCGACGCCGCCGCCTACGGCGAGGTGGCGCACCCGGCCAACGGTGGCGTGCGGCCGGCGCGCGACTCCTTCGAGCTGGCCCTGCTCCGCGCCGCACTGGATCGCGACCTGCCGATACTCGCGGTGTGCCGCGGCGCGCAGCTGCTCAACGTCGCACTCGGTGGTTCGCTGATCCAGCACCTGCCCGACCTCCTCGGCCACCACCAGCATCGGCCGCAGCACGGCGTGTTCGGTCCCGTCCAGGTGCGGCTGGCCGCCGGGAGTCGGGTCGCGGCGATTCTCGGGACCCAAGCGCAGGTGCTCTGCCGGCACCATCAGGCACTGGGCCGGGTGGCGCAGGAGCTTGACGTCGTCGGGTGGGCGCAGGACGGCACGGTCGAGGCGGTCGAGCTGCCGGGACGCACCTTCGTGTTCGGCGTGCAGTGGCACCCGGAACAAAATCCCGTCGACGACCGGTTGTTCACCGCGCTCATCGCGGCGGGCATGGGGAGATGACCAGGTGAGCGGCCGGTTGGATGGCCGGGTCGCGGTAGTGACCGGGGGCGGCAGCGGAATCGGTCTGGCCTCGGTGCGCCGGCTCGCCGCCGACGGTGCCTCGGTGGTGGTCGCGGATATCGACCCCGGCACCGGAGCCGCGGCCGCCGCCGAGGTCAACGGGCTGTTCGTGCGCACCGACGTGACCAGCGAGCCTGAGGTGGGGGTGCTGTTCAGCGCGGCGATCGAGCGCTACGGCGCGGTGGACATCTCCTTCCACAACGCCGGCATTTCCCCACCGGAGGATGACTCGATCCTGACCACCGAGCTGGCGGCCTGGCGGCGGGTCCAAGAGGTCAACCTCACCTCGGTGTACCTGTGCTGCCGGGCGGTGCTGCCGCACATGCAGCGCCAGGGCTGCGGATCGATCATCAACACCGCGTCGTTCGTGGCGGTGATGGGGTCGGCCACCTCGCAGATTTCCTACACCGCGTCCAAGGGAGGGGTGGTCGCGCTGTCCCGGGAGCTGGGTGTGCAGTTCGCCCGCCAGGGCATCCGGGTCAACGCACTGTGCCCGGGGCCGGTGAATACCCCACTGCTCCGCGAGCTGTTCGCCGCGGATCCGCAGCACGCGCAGCGCCGCTTGGCGCACGTCCCGATGGGCCGCTTCGGCGAGCCGACCGAGATCGCCGCCGCGGTCGCCTTCCTGGCCAGCGACGATGCCGCTTTCATCACCGCATCGACGTTCCTGGTGGACGGCGGTATCTCCGCGGCGTACGTCACACCGTGTTAGGCGTTGGGGGTGCGGTACTCAGCGCGCCCCGACCCCGATCAGCGCGCCGACCAGGTAGGTGGCTACCGCGGCGATCACGCCGAACCCCACCTGACGCAACCCGCTGCCCCACCACGAGCGGGTGGTGAACCGGGCCGCGAGCGCCCCCGCCAGGAACAGCCCACCCGCGCCAGCGGCAAGCCCCAGGATCAGCGAAGCGAACCCAAGCAGGTACGGGATCAACGGGATCAGCGCGCCAATCGCGAAGCAGAGGAATGACGAGGCGGCGGCTATCACCGGGGAGGGCTGATCGTCGGGGTTCACGCCAAGCTCTTGGTTGATGTGCACCCGCAGGGTCAGCGCCGGGTTGGCGTGCACCTCCTCGGCCACTC
The DNA here is from genome assembly GCA_019244165.1 of Pseudonocardiales bacterium. Taxonomy (GTDB): domain Bacteria; phylum Actinomycetota; class Actinomycetes; order Mycobacteriales; family Pseudonocardiaceae. Next base: position 62,741 of record JAFATA010000046.1, read on the forward strand.
GCTGCGCGGTCTGGCGGGTCAGGCCCATCTGCACGAAGGAGGCGATCAGTTCAGCCTTCTCCGCCTTGGGATGCCGGCGCAGCTCATCGCATTCGACCTGGACTTCGGCGCGCACCGAGTCGTTCTGGGTCTGCACCGACGCGTATTCCCCCAGTGCCATCGAGAACGCGCCCGCGACCAGCCCGGCCGTCCCGGTCAGCACGATCAGGTGGGCGCCCGCCCCGCTGCCGCCCACCCCCGCGATCAGCGCGATGTTGGTCACCAGACCGTCCATCGCGCCGAACACGGCCGGTCGTAGCCACCCTCCGGACAAGTCGTGGTGGACGTGCCCAATCTCATCGCCCGGCTCGACGGCCATCATCCATCACCCACCTCAGCGACCCTTGCCACCACGGTACGAACCGCGCCGCGGCACAGCCAGTGGTTCCCCTTGCCACGGGCAGCTTCACGCCCACCCCGGGCTGCTAGCTAGTCTGCTCAGGTGCCCCGTTTGTCCCGCTCCGTCATCGATGGGATCGGCACTATGGCGCGCCTTGGGTTAGCCACGATCTTTCTGGTCGCTGGGACGCTCAAGGTACTTGACCCGGCGCAGACCCGCCTCGCGGTGCGCGCCTACCAGCTGCTGCCGCCGGAGCTGGTCGGACCGGTCGCCACCACGTTGCCGCTGGTCGAACTGGCACTGGGAACCCTGCTGGTGGTAGGCGCGTTCACCAGGTGGGTTGCCCTCGCCTCGGCGGTGCTGCTGCTGGTGCTGATGACCGCGGTAGCGCAAGCCTGGGCGCGCGGACTGGCTATTGACTGTGGTTGCTTCGGCGGTGGCGGGGCAGTAGCCAAGAACAGCACGCACTACCCTCAGGAGCTGGCCCGTGACGTCGGCACGTTGCTGCTGGCGCTGTGGCTGCTGGTGCGGCCGCGCACGTCGCTCAGCATCGACAGGTGGCTGCGCGCGGATCCGGGCGTCCCGCTGAGTCCAGCCGGGAACCCGACCAGATGAACCCCAGCCGGGAACCCGGCCAGTTTGAAGGCAGAGAGGGATATGTCGTGGGCGGCGCTGAGCGGGTCGAGGACAAACGCAAGCGGCAGGCCGCGCGGGCGGTGACGGCGGCCCGCGGGGGCGGCGGGGGCAGCCGCGGGGTGATCGTGGGGGTTGCCCTCGTCGTGCTGCTCGCCCTTGTTGTGGGGTTCGCGGTATGGGCGCAGAACCACCACAAGAAGGGTGCCCTGCCGGTGGCGATTCCCGCCGTCCCTGCGGCCGGGGTGCAGTACCCGGTGGCCGTGCAGGGCGACACCATCGTGACCGGAAGCCCCCCGGCGCCGGTGACCATCGATATCTACGAGGACTTCATGTGCCCGGTGTGCGGGCAGTTCGAGAAGCTCTACCGTCAGCGGCTGGAGCAAGCTGCCGCCGACGGCAAGGCCAAGGTGGTGTACCACCCGGTCAACATCCTCAAGGACTACTCGGTCCCGCCCGGCTACTCCACACTGGCCGCCGGTTCAGCCTTCTGCGCCGCGCAGGCCGGTATCTTCCCCCGCTTCCACGACAGCTTGTTTGAACACCAACCGACTGAGGACGGTCCCGGGTGGACCGTCGCCAATCTCCAACAGCTCGGCCATTACCTGGGCGCCAGCGACGGCTTCGGACGCTGTGTGCAGGCCGGCGCGCAGCAGCGCATCGACACCTCCACCGAGAACGCCAGTCGCTACATCAGAGCCCTGGAACCCGACCACCAGTTCGGCACTCCGACCGTCCTGGTGAACGGCAAGCTCATCAAGATCACTGACAAGAACTGGCTGACCCAGGCGCTGAACGGCGCTCGACGCTGAGCCGATCCTGTTCGGGGGTCATCACCGGTCTCGTGTACGGTGGCCTACGCGCCGCGGCCGGGCCGTGGTGATCCCTTCGGGGCTGTAGCGCAGCTGGTAGCGCACCGCACTGGCAGTGCGGGGGTCACGGGTTCGAGTCCCGTCAGCTCCACCGTGACGTTTGACCTGCGGCTTTGTTGTGATGGTTGTGTCAGTGTGCGAACCGCAGACCATGATCAGGATCAGATCTGGTCAGTGTGGGCTGCGATCAGGGGGTCAGTGTCAAGTCTCATTGGACAGCGGGAAGGCGGTGCCGACACCGGCGACGCATTTTAATGCTTGATATACCGGTGATCTTCGCGGGCAGGCCGACGTGCCTTCCGGGTCTGTCGTCTGTGGAGGGGGAGAGTTCCGCATGGCTCATTTCACCTTGTGTCTGACGTGTGTCACGGACTGCAGCTAGCCAGAACACAATCAGATCTCGACCTGGACTCCGCCCGCTGAATCACCGGGGATCAAGGGGCGTGCGGTCAGGAGTTCGGCAGCAGGCGGATGATTCCCCCGCTGAGCAGTTTGCCATCGTGATTGCCGGTGAATGTGCCAAAATCTAGCACCACCTGCGGAAAACAATCCAGCACCGACATGCCAAGCAGTACGGATTCCGGCCTCAATTCATCGACGATAGCGTGTACGTTACGCAACTCTAGCGTGGTGTTCCCTCTGCTGTCCAGGATGTTCACCTTGTTGACCACCACCTGCGGGTTTTTTTCGTCGTAGTCCAAACCCAATTCGTCCGCCAGTTCTGGTGTAATCATGTTACCGACCGCCCCCATATCCCAATTGACCAACTGTGGTTCGGTGGCCACCTTTCCGTTTTTGCCGGCGATTCGCCCATTGCAGTACGGTACGCAGTCGTGCAGCGTAACCTCGACACGCACTTCGTCTTGCTGGCTGGTAGGAATCGACGCGTCGTCCGGCGGTACGAAGTGGATAGGTACGGCATAGCACGACACCGGGTGTCCGTACCCTTCCACCGCATCCTTCTGACTCAGTATGTCGGCAACCGTCAACTGTTGACCGCTCGCGGTGCTCCAGAACGCCACCAGGCGATTGGGATAGGGGTTGGGCGCTGTTGGTACCTCATCGCCGAACAGGTAGCGCGTCGAGAGCACATCTACCATATAGCGGGGGTGCCCCAGTTCTACCGAAAGTTTCATTGCCCGGCCGAGTTGTTCGGTGTGGACTTGATCGGACGCGCAGCGCCACCCCAGTCGCAGGGGGTCCGGCAGTGTTTGGCACGCGGTGACGCTGCCCACCCGGATCGCTAATTTCCCCTCACCCTTGGGGTTTAGTTCCTTCCGAAGCTCTTCGGTAGACACGGTGGCTCCCTGGGAGTTGCCACTGTCTAGACACAACAACATGCACTGTTCATTGGCTGCCTGTAGAAGCACTGTCGGCACGTGAACTTTGTCGGGAAATCGACCCTTGAAATCGATCATTCCGGTCTCCCGTAATCGCCGCGCGCCGGTCATACGTCGAGACAGTCTAGCATTCTCGTGCTGCCGACGGACGTTCCCGCAGGTGATCCGGCCCAGTTTGGCGATAATCAGTCACTGTGAGTGAGCTACGTCGGATGCGACACCGCGCGACTCACCGTGTCGGGCGTTGTCGCGGCTTATGCCGTGTTGCTGGAGTAGCCGTTTGATGCTGCGTGTACTGAAGCCGTGGGTCTGGGCTACCTGCTCGGCTGTGGCACCAGACTTGTACAGATCGATCATGGTTTGTAGCTGGTCAGCGGAGAAACGGCCACGCATACTCTGCGCGCGAGTACCGACCGGACGGATCATGACCTCCGGCCCTTCAACCAAGAGGGCCTGGTTCTTATGCTGACACGTTAGGTCCACCACCATCCGTGACCTGCGGGTTGTCGTGACGAGTGTGTCAGTGTACGAACCGCAGATCTGATCAACAGCGATTGGGGGCTGTCTATGGGGAGGGGCTCGTAGATGGTGATGAGAGTCTCTATGTAGTCGTGCGTGGCCGGGATGCCAGCCGGGGCGAGTCTGAGCTGGTTGAATGGTTGTTGTGGCTGTGGTGCGTGACGCTGACGGCAATGTTTTGGTGGATATTTGTTTTGCTGCCGAGTCAGACCTTGGATTACTAGAACGTCAGTTGCCTATGCCGGCCTCACTGGTCGTTGTTCGCTTTGAAGACTCAATGCTGATGATATTTGATAGCTGGCGCCGACAGTGGGAACTACCTGGCGGTAAGCGCGAGCCTGGTGAAACCGCTCGACAAGCTGCTATGCGTGAGTTGGAAGAAGAGACCGGTATTGAGGCGGTGGATATGGATTTCGTCGCTGTCGCAGAATGTGATCTACGGCAGCCGAACCGCCGGGAGTACATGGCACTTTACCGAACCGATCTACAGGTGGCTCCACAGCTAATGATCAATGATGAGGCGTTGGCATTCTTGTGGTGGAATCCACAGTCATCGATGACTGCGCACATGAACGCACTCGATGCAGAGATGGCCAGACGCACAATCTAACTCACCATAGCTACGGTATCTGTTTAAACGTCCCCGCTGGCCACTGTCTGGCCTACACCGGGCGACGGAGATGTGCTCTAATGCTGATGAGCGGACGACGATCTCACGCCGACCCCTCGTGATCTGTCTCGCCACTACTGTCTGTTGTATCGCCCTTGGTATGCGCAAGTGCTGAGCCCTCGTTTCTGGGTGCGGTGTTTCGTCGGAGATACCCAAGCGGATGACAGTGGGCATACGCGTGGATGATTTCTGAACGCTCGTTGGGTTTACTTTCCCGCAGGACGATCAACAGTCCGATGATCCAGGCGATTAGGGCTGCTGCGGTAACGAGGGCCATGATGCTGCCGAATGTCGAGAGACGAGAAATCCCGCCTTCAATCGGGCACATGCTGCTGTCCTGCGCGGCTGGATCGAGCCTGATCCGCTCCCGTGGACTGCGGGCTGGGCGAGTCCATGGTTCATCCTTTACGCTCGGTTGGCTGTTGGCTGGCGAGTCTGCGGATCTGTGTTGGCGAGACGCCGAAGTGGTGTTTGAAGTCTCGGGTGAACTGGTCCGGGCGGAGGTAGCCGTGCGCGGCGATGACGTCCTTGATGGGCACCGTGGCTAGCGCCGGATCTTGCAGATGACGGTGGCATTCCTGTAGGCGTAGCCGTTTGAGCAGTTGCATCGGGGTGAGTTCGGTGCCCTGGAAGAGCTGGTGCAGGTAGCGGGGCGAGATGTTGGCGGCGTCGGCGATGCGGTTCGGGTCCAGCAGGGGGTTGCCGAGGTGTCGACGGATAATGTCGCGAATGCGTGCTCTATGCAGCAGTTGACGGGTGTGTGGGGTGATTCCGTTGGGTTGGCCGAGTCGCTGGCGAATCAGCCCGACTGTGCACTCGGACAGGACCTGAGCTAGATCCGGGTCAGCTGTCAGCTCGGCGGTGTCGGTGAGCCCGACGAAGAACTGTGCGATCAGGCTGCGTCCTGGCATGCTCCTGGGGAGGAGGGTACCGATCAGGGGCCGGACCTTGGCGCTGGCGATCGGTACCAACGCTTGGGGGAACGTCAGCATGACCAGCCGCATCGATCCTGGTGAAGGTGTGGCCTGGGAAAGACGAGACAGGTTGTGTAGGGCGATGTCCCGAGCGCGAACGTCCACCTGGTTTCCTGCCTGTTCCAATCGTATTTCGCCGCTGACGCTCAGGAATATCCGATAGCATTCAGGATCGCAGGCCCGGATGAGGCGTTCGGTTCGCCGCGTCGCGATCTCGGAGTCCGCAGACCAGGCGAGTACCTCGATTTCGAAATCGCCGATCTGGGCGACTGACATCATCGCGAGCAAGCGACCTGGTGCACGCCCATGGACCGCCAGGGGGCCAGCTCGATACCAGCTCCCGCCCGAAAGTAGTCATATCGGTCCAGCGGATGAATTGTTGTGGTGTCATACAGCACATCCATAACCGTTTCCCCTACCGCTCCAAGACACCATCCAGACCTACCAAGTATTCAGCCGAGACGACCAGGTTGCGTCTTCTGAGGTGGTGTACGGAGTTGTCGCCGGTGAGCGGCGTGGCGTCGTGATGTGAGACGGCCACCGTGTGATCTTTTCGAGAACCGGATCAAGGGAACTCGAGAAAGGATCACCACGATGGCCGCATCGCACAGTG
>JAFATA010000037.1 GCA_019244165.1 Pseudonocardiales bacterium
GGACCGTCCTGGTCCAGATGCGCCAGAATGTGCCGCCCGATTTTATATAACGACGTCGGATTAAATGAGCGGGCATACCGAGCCAGATCAGCTTCGGCGGCCTCGCGCTGCTCGAGTCCCACCGAGGCGGGGACCGCGGCCATCGTCTCGGCGATCACCCGAACCTGCCCCACCCCAATCTCCCCCGCCGCCAACGCCGCAGCAGTCTTCGCCAGCACAGGGGGCAACACCTCACCGCTGAGGGTGCACCGCGCGGTGAGCTGGACGGCGAGCGCGACCCGAGTGCCGGCCTCGGCGGCCGATAACTGCAGCATCCCCGCCAGCAGCCGCTTCGTGCTGCCGAATCCGGTGGTGGCCGCGAGGTTGCGGGACTCCATCTCCGCGACGGTCTCCAGCATCACCGCATGCAGCATCCGCGAGACCGCTTCGATGTCCCGGAGCTGATCCCGCAATCCGGTGTCCTCGCACCCGACCATCGCCGCGCGCCACTGCTGCAGGCAGGCGGTGATCGTCTGCCTCGGGTCCAGCCCGGTATCGAGCACGCCACCATCATCGACCCCACCCCTGACAATTTCCGGGTGTTCTTCCAACCAGACAACAAGATCTTTAGCGATCAGCCCCCTCACCTCAGTGGTGTCGGGGTGGATCGCGGGTGCCACCGCGCTGATCGTGGGTGTGCCCCACCGTCCTGTCGCCGAGTTCGACCACAGGGCTGTGGAAAGAAGCGACAGCGCCTTCCTCCCTCAGCCGAGTGCCCGGCAATCCCGGCAGACCCCCGATCAACGACTGTGTATGTGCAACTGTCGCCGCACCTTGTCCAGGCGTTGCCGGAAGGCGAAGTCCACAATCTCATACACCGCGCAGTCTGGTCGTCTGCTCCAGAACGGCCGAGCCCGCCTCGTCCAGGCACAATACGAGCACTGGCCTCGCTTGTTGGTATGAGGCAGGCGGAGCAGCATGGCGACGCTGGTGAGGAGCCGTATTGCTAGTTCCTTGAGTTCCGTCGGCTCTGGTGACTCCGCACTGCTGAGCTTCTTCGTCATCTGCTCAAGCTGTTCCCACAGGAGCCGATTTCGAGTTTCCCAAACGTTACTCACCGCTCCCACTTGGCGCCCGAGGGTCAATGCTTGTCAGCTCAAGGCTTCCGAAGGCCGCGCTCAGGTGCGCACTCAGCTCGTCCCGCCAGCCTGCAGCAACAATGACCCGCGTTGTGCATGTGGTCTCTCCCAGTCTGTCTCGTGTCGTCCGTGGATGGCACCCAGGGTCGGGGACGTCGGACTGGGCTGGAGACGGGGGGAGCCGTCCCGACGGGGGACGCACCAGCGCTGTGGTCAACCCGACCCTGGGGCCGTGGGGAACAGTCAATCCGGTCGGCTCAGGTACTGACAGCGCAGGCTCATGACATCCCTAGGTCATCTCGCTGCGGTTGGGCGTGGTGGTCACGGTGCTGAGTTAGTGTGCCGATCACGGACTGGAGTGATCGGCGACGGGGGGCTGGGGATTGTGAAGCGCCGGGCTTTGGTGCAGCGCCGTCAACTCGTGGGGCACAGTCAGGAGACGGTGGCGCGGCTGGTGGGTGTGGAGCCCACCACGGTGGGGCGCTGGGAGCGGGGTGAGACCTCTCCGCAGCCGTGGTGCCGCCCGAAACTGGCCGAGGCGCTGGGCGTCTCGCTCGAGGAGCTAGACGTCCTGCTCACCGAGGGACAGCCGGTTGACGACGAACAAGCGGGCAGCGCGGAGGGGCAGCAGGCCGTTGATCCTGAGTGTGATCCGGTGCTGGCTCCCGAGTGGAATCCTCGGGGTACGGTCGAGGTGGCAGTCGTGCTGAGGGGTGGTGAGTGCCTAGTGAAGCGCCGGGGATTCGCTTTCTTGAGCGGGATGGCCTTGACTGCTCCGGCGCATCAGTGGCTGGTGCACGAGCCGGGGCCACTCGTGTCGGGGTTGTCGGGGCGTCGGGTGTCGACACCATTGGTGGACCGGTTAAGGGGCATGATCCCTGAGCTGCGGGCGATGGACGATGTGGCTGGTGGAGGCACGGTGCTCTCGCTGGCTGAGCAGGAGTTCGGGGTGACCGCTGAGCTGCTGGATCAGGCCTCTTATGATGAGTCCACTGGCCGCGCACTCCACGTGGCGTTGGCTGAGCTGGGACAGCTCGCGGGCTGGGTCGCTTACGACTCCGGGCAGCCGGGACTGGCGCAGCGCTACTACATCGCAGCCCTGCGCGCTGCGCACAGTGCCGGTGATCGGCCTCTGGGTGCCCATATTCTTGGATCGATGGCCTATCTTGCCGCGCGCGAGGGACATTCGGGGGAGGCTGTCACCCTCGTCGAGACTGCAGTAGTTGGTGTGCGGGGCCGGGAAACGGCGGGGCTGTTGACAGCGCTCTACAGCAGGCAGGCATACGCGTTGGCGACCCTGGGGAATTCCTCGGGCTGCGCGGCGGCGATCTCGAAGACTCGCACTCACGTCGAACGCCTCAGTCCCGACGACGAACTCCCGTACCTGTACTGGGTCGGGCCGGCTGAGGTCACGGCCGGTGCCGGTCGCTGCCTGCTGCAACTGGGGAAAGCTGACCAGGCGGTCACCCTGCTCGAAGACGGCATCGCCCTGTTCGATGGATCATTCATCCGCGACCGGCGCAACTACTCGATCCGTCTAGCCGAGGCGCTGGCTCATCCGGGCCCGCAGCGTGACCTCGACGCCGCTGCCAGGCAGGGTATTGCGGCACTGGAGCTGTCCCAGAATCTGGATTCACCCCGCGGCGTCGGCCGTCTCCGCGACCTCTACCGCCAGCTGAAGCCGCACGCGAAGGTGCCGGCGGTAGGAGACTTCTTGGAGCAGGCGCGAGGGCTTGTAGCGGTGTAACTAGCGTGAGGCGCCGGGCGCGCCCGATCGAGTGGTCGTCGTCGCCCAGGGGCGGGTTACCGGCAACCGCGGTTCCGGGAGTAAAAACCGACTGTTACACTGCCGAGGAGGGGCAGTGGCCAGGGTATTTGTCAGCTATGCCAGTGCGGATATCGTTCTGGCCCGTGAGGTGTGCGGGTGGCTGGAGGCTGATCGCCACGAGGTGTTCCTGGCGCAGGATCTGCGGGAGGGGATCGCTGCCGGGGAGCAGTGGCGTTCCCGGCTGCATGAGCGGTTGCGCTGGGCTGATGCGGTGGTCTGCGTGGTCACCTCAGCCGCGGTGGCTTCACCGTGGTGTTCCTACGAGGTCAGCACTGCTCTGTCGCGGGGCAGCCGCCTGATTCCGGTCCTGGCCGAGGCGGGAGTTACCCATCCTCTGCTGACCGATCTCCAGCATCTTGATCTGACCGGGAACCGGGCAAGTGTCCCCGCTGCGCTGGCCGAGGCGTTGCGCCGGGTGGATGCCGCGGGGGGTTTCGGGTGGGAGGATGATCGGCCTCCGTTCCCAGGGTTGCGCCCGTTTGACATTGAGCAGCATCGTGTGTTCTTCGGCCGAGCCAGCGAGACCGGGGAACTCGCTGAGCTGCTGCGATCCCCCGCTGAAGGCGCCAAAGCCGCGGTGTTGCTGGTGGTGGGCCCCTCGGGGTGCGGCAAGTCCTCGCTGGTCCGCGCTGGGCTGGGGCATGTGATGGCCCAGGAGCCGGGGTGGTTGACGTTGCCCCCGATCCTGCCGGGCGCCGACCCTGTCGCGGCATTGGCCCGGGAGCTGGCTGCCGCCGCCCGGCGCAGCGACCTGGACTGGACGGTAGACCACGTTCACGACCAGCTCGCCAGGCGTGGTCTGGTGGGATTGGTCGATGAGCTGCTGCCGGCCGCTCCGAGTGGTCCCGGACGGCAGCTGCTGATGGTGGTGGATCAGCTCGAGGAGTTGCTCACCCAGGCCGGCCCTACCGAGCGGGCACAGTTCGCAGAGCTGCTGCGCCCGGCACTGGGTGGTCGGGTGCGGGTGGTGGGGACTGTGCGCCCGGAGTTCCTTGACCAGCTGCTCGGCGACACCGCTCTGGCCGGTCTGACTGCGAGTATGTATCCGCTGCGGCCGCTGCACCGCGAGGCGCTGCGTTTGGTGGTCGAAGGCCCGGCCCGGCTGGCCGGCATCGACGTTGAGGACCACTTGGTGGCTCGGCTGGTCGAGGACACCGGCACCGGAGAGGCCCTGCCGCTGCTGGCGTTCACGCTGGCTCAGCTCGCCCAGGGGGTCCGCCGTGGTGGCCAGTTGTCCACTGCACGCTATGACCAGCTCGGCGGGGTGCAAGGCGCCCTGACCCGACAAGCCGACGATGCCCTCGCCGACGCCGTCCAGGCTGGGGGCGGTCGTCACGAGCAGGTTATCGCCGGGCTGCTTCGACTGGTCACCGTCGATGACCAAGGCCGCCCCACCCGTGTTGGCCGCCGCTGAAGGTGCCGATGATGGCGCCGTTGGCGGTGCCGATGTCTTTGACGTGAGCAGGCCCCGTCGGCGTGGTGCTGGACGGGGCCTGGTCGGTGTGGTGGCGGGCTGGTCGTTAGGGTGGCGCGGCTGTGGTGATCATTCTGCGGTGACCTCTGCGATGGCGGTGCGGGCGGATTTCTCGTCGACGATGGCCTTGTCTGCGGCGAACGCGGCGATGAGGGCTTGCACGGCGATGTTGTTGACTGCTCGGGGGTAGCCGCGGCTGGTTTGGTGGATCAGCGCGGTCGCGTCGTCGGAGAACAGGGTGTCGGTTCGTCCGGCCAGGGCGAGGTGGTGACGCAGGTAGCTGGGGGTTTCTTCGGCTGTCATGGGCGGCATGGCGTAGCGCAACCCGATGCGCTGGTCCAGGGCGGCCAGCGCGCCGAGTTTCATCCGCCGCCGCAAGGTGGGCTGCCCGACGAGCAAACAGGCGAACGGGCTGTGGGAATCGAGATCGTGGTTGGTCAGCATTCGGATCGGTTCCAGCTGGGCGTGGTCGAGTAGGTGCGCCTCGTCGACCACCAGTACGGGGGTGCGGCCGCGTTCGACCTGCTCGGTGGCCAGCAGGTCTGCGGTCTGCGGGACCAGGGTCGCGTGGTGGGTCAAGGGGCGCCCGCCCAAGGTGAGCACGATCTGGTGGTGAATTCCGCGGATGCCGACGGTGGGGTTGGGCAGGTAGATGATGCTGTGCCGGGTCGGGTCCAGCCCGGAGGTTGCCGCGCGCACGGCCACGGTTTTCCCAGCGCCGACCTCACCGGTGATCACCCCGATGCGGCGTTCGGCCACGCACCAGCTGATGCGGGCTACAGCCTCGCCGTGGCTGGCATGCCGGTGCAGCATCCCCGGTGCCAGGTCGCGACCGAAGGGGGTGTGGGTGAACCCGAAGAACCCCTGTAACCGATCGATCATGGCTGCACCTGCCCGTCAGGGTCGAGGGGCAGTTCCGGCTGGTCGAGGTCGAGATCGTGCTCGGCGGGTTGGGTGGCCGGGGAGGGGTTGGCCAGGGCGGCGTAGTTGACCTTCTGGGCGAGTTCGGCCTGGTGGGCGGCATCGAGCAGCCGGGCGTAGTCGATCCCGGTGGCCTGCGGTCGGGCCAGGGGTGTTTCGGGTCGGGCCTTGGGGTGGGCGTGGCGGTCAATCTGGTGTGGGATCGCTGTGCCGGCCGGCACACCGGCGAGGCGGACCTGGATGGTGGTCAGGTCGAAGGGGTCGAACACCAGCTCGACGCGGCGCCCGACGAGCAGCTGGTCAACCTGGTAAATGTTGCCGTGCAGGGACACCGTCGCGGTCTTGGTCACGGTGCGTCGTTCTTCCCACAGGAATGCCTCGGCCAGCGCGGGTGGGGTGGGCAGCGGGAACGGTCCACCGGCGGCCCAGCGCGCCAGCGGGGGCTGGCCGGTCTCGGAGTGGATCTGACGGTGGTAGACCGTTTCCACCCACGCGGTGAACACCCCGGTTGAGTTCGAGGAGGTCGGTGAGGTGATGGCGGCCGGTTTGGTCGTCCGCATCGCCGGTGAGCTCAAGGAGGAACTGTTCGCGCACGGTGCGGAAAAAGCGTTCGATCTTCCCGCGGCCCTGGGGTCGGCCCGGGGTGGAATGGATCAGTCGGATACCCAACCTCGCGCACGCGCGCAGCAGCCAAGCATCGACAAACGCCGACCCGTTATCGACATACACGCTGGTCGGGACGCCTCGGCTGGCGAGTGCGGGCCGCAGTGCGGCGGCGAGGCGTACGGTGTCCTCGGCGAAACCGAACCGGTGGCCGACCGCGGTGCGACTGTGATCGTCGAGGAAGGCGAACAAGTAGGTTTTTCGCCCGTCTAGCCGTAGCCCATGCAGCGCGTCCCCGGTCCACAACTCGTTGGGGCGCTCGGCTTCAAACCGCCCGAACACCGGCTGGGCCGGCTGGCCGGCGGTGATCAGCGACTGTTCGGCGAAATGGCGTTGCAGGGTCCGCTCGCCCGGTGCCCAGCCCATCTGGGCACGCAGGATGCGCCGGACCTGGGCCGCGGTGCGCTCGGGGTTCTCTCGTTTAAGGGCGATCGCCATCTCGATGACCTCCACCGGTAGCCGGGGGCTGGACTGGCGTGGGCTGGGCACCAGCGCGTCGAACCCACCGGCCCGCCAGGCCCTGATCCAGCGGTCCAGGGTGTCGCGGGAGACGCGCACGCACCTCCCGGAGGGGTGCAGGTGCTCACTCGCGGCGATCTGGCGCACCAGCCGGCCCCGGGCCTTGGGCGAGAGCGCCGGGTCGGCGGCCCCGCGGATGAGCTGATACCGGAACACCCCCGATCGCCCGGGCTCGCTCGGTACGGGCCCCTGCTTCGTCATCTCTCACTGTCATCGGACAGTCACCTCCTGATCACGCTGGGTGAGAAAAACAACACCGCGCGCAGGATCACCGAGATGATCAGCTCACGTCAGGGTCAACTCGTGTTGATCGTCTCTTCCGGCCAGCCCGGGGCAAGCAACCGCCCACCCGAGATCGCCGACGCGACAGCCCAAACCGGCACCTCGCCGAGGCCAAACCGCGAACCCAGCGCGCACGCCGCCGCGCTGACCGCAGCGATCGCATCCGCCCACGCCGACCCGGCCGGCCCCGGCAACACCGGATCCGCCGCCAGCGCCCGGCACCAGCCGGTGAACACCACCCGCACCGCCTCGATGCGCCCCGCGAACCGACGCAACCAGCCGCGCACCGTCTCCGCCGAGCGCCCCAGCTCAGCCGCGATCCGCCGATGCCCCAAACCCCTCGCTTTGGCCGCCAAAGCCGTGCCGATCATCGACGCCACGTCCGCACGACGGGCCAGCACCAACACCGGCAACAACACATGCGTCGCCCCACAGCTGGTGCAGCGAGCACGACGAGGGACCAGCCGCAACAACCCGCCGCGGTCCCGGACATCGCGGGCACGGGCATGCCCCCACCCCGCCAGCACACCCGAGCACCCCGGACACGCCAGACCACCCGACCCCAACCGCCGCTCGACGCACGCCGCGTCCGTCTCTACCGTGAGCACGCCGCACCTCCGTGTGCGCACACACGGCCCTCCCGCGCGATTCTGGCCAGAAAGCAGGCGGGAGGGCCGTGCCAACCAATCCGAAGATCGTCACGGTGACGGCGCCGACCACCCAAGTCAAACCAGCCCCGGCCCCCCAAGCACCGTCCGCACGCTCAACGGCGCCAACCCCGCGCTACGTCTGCATCCTCAACGGCGGGGAACACACCCGATACCGGGTCAACCGTCGTGAGCTGCCCGATCCTGTGTTCGCCGGACTGGAGCCCTTCATCACCCGACGGCTGTTGACCACCGATACCGATCACGGCAGCGTGGTTGTGGGAGTCGCTCACGAGGCGTTCCTGTCCGCCTGGGTGCCGCTGGCGAAGGCGATCGAGGAGAACACCTCAGCGCTGCGGGCACGCCGTGCCGTCGACCAGGCCGCCACCGAATGGGACGACGAGGCTCGCCCACCGACCCGGTTGTGGGAACGCGGCCAACTCGCCGCCGCCCTGGCCGACACCGGCGCCCACCTCCAGACCAGCGAGCTGGTCACTGACCGCGTCGAGCTCAGCCCTCTGGCCCGCACCTTCCTGCGCGCCAGCATCCGCCGAGACCGCTACCGGCGCAGACGCACCATCACCGTCTTATCGGTGCTGCTCGTCCTCGCTGTGCTCGCAGCTGGCTTCGCCTTCACTCAGCAGCACACCGCGCAGCACCAACGCGACGTCGCGGTATCCCGGCAGGTTGCCGGACAGGCCTTGGGGCTCCGTGCCACCAACCCAGCTCTGGCCGACCAACTCGCCCTGGCCGCCTACCAGCTCGTCCCCACCGCAGAAGCCCGCGGCAGTCTGCTCAGCCTTTCCACCAACCGCTACGCCACCCGACTAACCGGCCACACCGACCCGGTCACCTCGGTGGCGTTCAGCCCCGACGGACACACTCTGGCCACCGCCAGCCTTGACAGGACCGTGCGGTTGTGGGACGTCAGCGACTCTCACCATCCCTACTCGCTGGGCACCCTGATCGGTCACACTAAGGCCGTCCAGTCGGTGGCGTTCAGTCCCGACGGGCGAACGCTAGCCGCCGGTAGCGCCGACGACACCGTGCGGTTGTGGGGGGTCGGCGACCCCCGCCAGCCCCGCCCACTGGGCATCCTCACCGGCCACACCGACACCGTCTTCTCGGTGGCGTTCAGTCCGGATGGGCGCACTCTGACCACCGGCAGCAGGGACGACACCGTGCGATTGTGGGAGGTCAGCGACCCGAACCATCCCGCTCCGCTGGGCATCCTCACCGGCCACACCAACATCGTTGAGTCGGTGGCGTTCAGTCCGGATGGGCGCATCCTGGCCACCGGTAGCGCCGATGACACCGTGCGGTTGTGGGACCTCGCTGGGCCGATCCTGACCGGCCACACCAACGGCGTCGAGTCGGTGGTCTTCAGCCCCGACGGACGAACCCTGGCCACCGGCAGCGACGACCACACCGCTCAGTTATGGGATATCCGCGACCCCCGCCATTCCAGCCCGCTGGGGACCCTCACCGGTCACACCAACGAGGTCGAGTCGGTGGCGTTCAGTCCGGACGGGCACATCCTGGCCACCGGCAGCGACGATCACACCGTTCGGTTGTGGGATGTCGCCGACCCCCGTCATTCCAAACCCCTGGCTACCCTGACCGGCCACACCGACTGGGTCATGTCGGCGGTCTTCAGCTCCGACGGACGCACCCTGGCCACCGGCAGCGCCGATCACACCGTTCGGTTGTGGGATGTCGGCGACCCTCACCAGCCCAAGCCCCTGGCTACCTTGACCGGCCACACCAATACTGTCAACAGGGTGGCGTTCAGTCCGGACGGGCACATCCTGGCCACCGGCAGCGACGATCACACCGTTCGGTTGTGGGATGTCGCCGACCCCCGTCATCCCAAACCCCTGGCTACCCTGACCGGCCACACCAACGACGTCTTGTCGGTGGCCTTCAGCCCCAACGGGCACACCCTGGCCACCGGCAGCACTGACGACACCGCGCGGCTGTGGGATGTCGGCGACCCTCACCAGCCCAGGCCCCTGGGCACCCTCACCGGCCACACCGGCTGGGTCCACTTAGTGGCGTTCAGTCCCGACGGACGAACCCTGGCCACCGCCAGCGACGACCACACCGTACGACTGTGGGACACCAGCGTCGATCAGGTCGCCGCTCGAATTTGTCGCATTACCCCCGCTATCACCAAAACCGAATGGGACCACTACCTGCCCGGTCTGCCGTACCGGCCTCCCTGCGGCTGAGCTGCTTGATTGCGCCGTTCGCCATCCGCTGCTCAGCGCCCCGGCTTTGCTGTGCTCGCTACCGAGGATCAACTACGTCGGGAGCGACGAGATGCGCCGCCGCACAGCCGAACGAGCGGCATCGCCGATCTGGGATGCTGGGCGCACCGTCGGCCGGAATGAATGCCTACCATGATCGCTGGTCCGTTGCCCGCCAGCATATCCAGGGGTGCTATCGGGTCGAGAAGTACCGTTGGCTATGAGCAGTCGAGTCTGACCGCTCATAGCCAACGCGCTACCTCCCGTCATGAAATACGAGATAGATCAGATTCTCTGTCGTCGTTGACAGCAATCTCCTGCCAGGCAGCCTCCAGTTCCTGCAACTGGCTGTTGAGGGAACGCTGCATCGCTGCTTGCCGTCTCGTTCGCGACTCCAGCGCTCGCTCAGTGAGCGCAGACCCGATGAGTACGCCCACCAAGAAAGCGACCGCCAGAATGGTCAGGATAAAAGTCATATCCGTCACTCCTCCTTAGACGGACGTGTCAAGCGGCAAGGTTTTTCCGCTGATGAGCGGTGCCGGGAGAAAAAGCCGTGGACCCTGTCGTGGGCTTCACGACCTTGCTGAACCCGATGCGGACATCCGCAAGCGGTCAGCGCCGGTCAGTCAGTACCGGTTGGACTGATGAGAGTGCGGCAACCGAAGGGACGCTCAGCCCGCAGATAGACCACGCCAGACGGCGCGCTCACGCACGCTAAGGGCAAAACCCTCCGTCATCGCGAGAAACCCGCCCTGCGGGATAAAACGGACTCCGATGGCCATACGTGTCTTCATCGGAACCTCCTTCCCGCTCCGCCCGACCCGGTGGTCGAGCGCTGCTCTCCTCAAGCGGATGCAACGACTGCACCCCGAGGATGACAACAAGAGTAAGAGTAGAAGCCTGCTGATACATTGGCAACCAAATTTCTTTCCCGGGACGACAGTGCCGCTCGTCTCACTATCCGCGCGGGCTATGATCGTGACCGGGTCGCGCCCGGAGGCACGGGGGTGCTGTTTTCCGCCAACCCGCAGGGGAGGGTGTCGTGGCCAGGGTCTTCATCAGCCATGCCAGCGAGGATGGTGAGTACGCCGCTGAGCTGCATGAGTGGTTGGTGGGTGCGGGGCACGAGGTGTTTTTGGATCGGGCTCTGCGGGATGGGATCCGGGTCGGTGAGCAGTGGCAGCAGCGACTGCATGAGCGGCTGCGGTGGGCCGATGCGGTGGTCTGCGTGGTCACCCGCGCCTACCTGGCCTCGGCGTGGTGTGCGGCCGAGGTGGGGAGTGCGCTCTCCCGGGGTAGCCGGGTGTTGCCGGTGCAGGCCGAGCCAGGGGTCAGCCACCCCTTGTTGACGTCCCTCCAGTATGCCGAGCTGACCGTCGACTCCCCCGGGGGGCGTGCGAGGCTGCTGGAGGAACTGCGTCGAGTGGATGCCGCCGGAGGCGCGGGGTGGCCCGATGACCGGTCGCCGTTTCCCGGGCTGCGGGCGTTGGACGTTACTGACCATCAGGTGTTCTTCGGCCGCAACGCTGAGGTGGAGCAGCTAGCCGCGCTGCTGCGCTCCCCCGTTGAGCACGCCGAGGGCGCGGTGCTGCTGGTGGTGGGCCCCTCGGGGTGTGGCAAGTCGTCGCTGGTGCGGGCCGGGCTGCTGCACGCGATGGCCGCGGAGCCGGGCTGGTGGACGCTGGCCCCGATGCTGCCCGGGGCTGATCCGGTGGCGGCCCTGGTCCGGGAACTGGCCATCACAGCCCACCAGCTGGTGCCGGGCTGGAGTGTGGCCGAGGTAGGGCACCGGGTTGATGACGGTGGCCTGACCGGGCTGGTGGATGAGCTGCTGCTGGCCGGTCGGGCGCGGCGGTTGCTGGTGGTAGTGGATCAGTTCGAGGAGCTGTTCACCCAATCCACCCCGGTGGCCCGGGCCCACTTCGTGCGGCTACTGCATCCGGCGCTGGGTGGTCCGGTGCAGGTGGTGGCCACACTGCGGCCAGAGTTCCTCGACCCGCTGCTGGTCGATCCCGACCTGGCGGTGCTGCCGACCCGCCCCTACCCGCTGCGCCCGTTACGTCGTGAGGCGCTGGCGGCGGTGATCCAGGGCCCGGCTCACCTCGCTGGGATCGGGGTGGATGAGGAGCTGGTGGCACGCCTGGTGGGCGACACCGACAGCGGGGAAGCGCTGCCACTGCTGGCGTTCACCCTGGCCCAGCTGGCCGAGGGAATCAGCCGCGGCGGTCAGCTCTCCCCACGCCGCTATGACCAACTCGGAGGGGTGCAGGGTGCGCTGACCCGGCAGGCTGAGGCAGCGCTGGCCGAGGCGAGCGCGGCTAGTGGCCGCGGCCGCGCGGAGATCCTGGCGGGACTGTTGCGGTTGGTCACCGTGGATGAGCAGGGCCGTCCCACCCGGTGGCGGGTACCCCGCGACGAGCTCCCGGAGATCGTGCTCCGCGAGCTGGATGCTTTTGTCCGGCGGCGGCTGCTTACCACCGACAGCGACCAGGGTCGCGTGGTGATCGGGGTGGCCCACGAGGCGTTTCTGTCCGCCTGGGCGCCGCTGGCTCAGGCGATCGAGGCGAACGCCTCGGCGCTGCGAGCCCGCCGGGCAGTCGAACAAGCCGCCACCGAATGGGACAAGGAGAAGCGTTCACCGGCCCGGTTGTGGGAACACGGACAACTGGCCGCCGCAGTGGCCGACACCGGGGCCCGCATCCAAGCCGGTGATCTGGTCACCGATCGGGTGGAGCTCAGCCCCACGGCCCACCTCTTCCTACGGTCCAGCATCCGCCGGGACCGGATCCGGCGGCGGGGGGCCATCACCGTGTTGTCGGTGCTGCTCGTGCTCGCCGTGGTCGCGGCGGGGATCGCCGTGATCCAGCAACGCGCCGCAGCACACCAACGCGATCTCGCGGTATCCCGACAAGTCGCCGGACAAGCCTTGCAACTGCGCGCTACCCACCCCGGCCTGGCCGCTCAACTCGCCCTGGCCGCCTACCACCTTGCTCCCACCACCCAAGCCCGCGGCAGCCTGCTCAGCATTTCCGCCACCCCCTACGCCACCCGACTGACCGCCCACACCAGCACCGTCCACTCGGTGGCGTTTAGTCCCGACGGGCGCACCCTGGCCACCGGCAGCCTCGACCGCACCGCGCGACTGTGGGATATCCGCGACCCTGACCACCCCACGCTCCTGAGCACCCTCACCGGTCACACCAACTGGGTCAACTCGGTGGCCTTCAGCCCCGATGGGCACACCGTGGCGACCGGTAGCGCCGATGACACCGCGCGGCTGTGGGATGTTCGTAATCCCCGCCAGCCCGCACCACTAGGCGTCCTGACCGGCCACACCGGCAGCGTCCGCTCGGTGGCGTTCAGCCCCGATGGGCACACCCTGGCGACCAGCAGCGACGACCGCACCGCGCGGCTGTGGGATGTTCGTGATCCCCATCAGCCCGCGCCGCTGGGCGCCCTGACCGGTCACACCGGCAGCGTCTGGTCGGTGGCGTTTAGTCCTGACGGGCGCACCTTGGCCACCGCTAGCCTCGATCAGACCGCGCGGTTGTGGGATATCGGTGATCCCCATCAGCCCGCGCCACTGGGCGTCCTGACCGGCCACACCAGCGCCGTCTACTCGGTGGCGTTCAGTCCCGACGGGCGCACTCTGGCCACCGCCAGCCTCGATGACACCGCGCGGTTGTGGGATATCCGCAATCCCCGCCAGCCCGCTCTCCTGGGCACCCTGACCGCCCATACCAGCGCCGTCTGCTCGGTGGCGTTTAGTCCCGACGGGCGCACTCTGGCCACCGCCAGCGCCGATGACACCGCGCGGTTGTGGGATATTCGCAATCCCCGCCAGCCCGCATCACTGGGCGTCCTGACCGGCCACACCAGCGCCGTCTACTCGGTGGCGTTCAGTCCCGACGGGCGCACTCTGGCCACCGCCAGCAACGACCACACCGCGCGGCTATGGGATCTTCCTGGACCCATCGTGGCCGGCCACACCAACATCGTCTTCTCGGTGGCGTTTAGTCCCGACGGGCGCACCTTGGCCACCGCCAGCCTCGATGACACCGCGCGGCTGTGGGATATCCGTAATCCCCGCCAGCCCGCACCACTAAGCGTCCTCACCGGCCACACCAACGTCGTCTACTCGGTGGCGTTCAGCCCGGACGGGCATACCCTGGCCACCGCCAGCCACGATCGCACCGCGCGGTTGTGGGATATCCGCGACCCCCGCCAGCCCACGCTCCTGAGCACCCTCACCGGCCACACCAACTGGGTCAACTCGGTGGCGTTCAGTCCCGACGGGCGCACCCTGGCCACCAGCAGCGACGATCAGACCGCGCGGTTGTGGGATATCCGCGACCCCCACCAGCCCACACCACTAGCCACCCTCACCGGCCCCACCAGCGCCGTTCTGTCTGTGGCGTTCAGTCCGGACGGGCATACCCTGGCCACCGCCAGCGCCGATCGCACCGCGCGGTTGTGGGATATCCGCAATCCCCGCCAGCCCGCGCTCCTGGGCACTCTCACCGGCCATACCAGCGCCGTCTACTCGGTGGCGTTCAGTCCTGACGGCCACACCCTGGCCACCGCCAGTGACGACCACACCGCGCGGTTGTGGGATATCCGCGACCCCCGCCAGCCCGCGCCACTCGGCACCCTCACCGGCCACACCAACACCGTCTACTCGGTGGCGTTCAGCCCCGATGGGCGCACCTTGGCCACCGCCAGCGCCGATGACACCGCGCGGCTGTGGGATATCCGCAATCCCCGCCAGCCTGCACCACTCGGCACCCTCACCGGCCACACCAACAGCGTCTGGTCGGTGGCGTTTAGTCCCGACGGGCACACCCTGCCCACCGCCAGCGACGACCACACCGCGCGACTATGGGAGACCAGCCTCGACAATGTCGTGGCTCGAATCTGTCGCATCACCCCCACCATTACCAGGAGTGAATGGGATCAGTACCTGCCCGGCTTGACGTACCGGCCCCCGTGCTCATGAGCTACCCAGTCCTGGTGGGGTGGGGGCGGGGTGGGCGCAGAACTCGGTGAGGTCCTCGCGCAGGGCGGCCAAGGTGGGTGAGGCGAGGTCGGTGCGCTGGGCCAGCAGGGTGTTCAGGGAGCGTGCCCTGCCGATGATTGTCGCGGTGCGGTACTCGGCGTGGGTGGAGCGCAGCACGGGGGTGAGGTGCTCGCGGACCGCGTCCAGGTCACCTTGGGCCAGGTGGACGTTGGCGAGGACGAAGCGGGCGGTGGCGAGGTACAGGGCTTTGGGCTGGGCCTCGGCGGTGAGTTCGTCCAGGGCGGTGTGCGCCCAGTCCACGGCGGCGTCCAGGTGGTCGGTGTCGCCGAGGGCGTAGTGGGCCTCGCTGGCGTAGTAGGCGGCGCTCCAGGTGTCGAAGCCGAATATGCCCGGTTCGTCGGGGGTGCGCTCGGTGGGGGCGGTTGTGGCGAGCGTCAGGGCCCGGCTGACGTCGCTGGATTGGTGGCGGGCGGCGTGGATCCGGGCCTGCTGGCTGGCCAGCCCCAGTAAGGCGGTGCCGCTGATGGCATCGGGCAGGGCGGCCTCGACGAGCGCGGCGGCCTCGTCGTAGCGCCCGTCCCAGTAGGCCATGTTGGACTGCACCCGGCGGACGAATGCCCGTAGCGGTGTGTAGCCAGCCATGTCGGCGCAGTGCAGCGCGGTCCGGGCGTGGGTGGCGGCGGCGTGCGGATGCCTCAAGTCGAAGGTGACGACGGCCAGCAGACCGCATAGCTGTCCGGCAATCTTGTACAGGCCGGTCGTGTGCCGGGGCTGCTGGCGTCCGGCAATCAAGGTGAACACATCATCGCGGGCACCGAGCAGGCTAGAGAACACCGTGGCGGGCGGCTCGATGAGGCAGCGCCGGGCGGCCTCATCGATATCAGCGGTCATCTGTTCCAGCACGGCGTCATCGACGTTGGTGGCCGCACTCCAGCGATGGAACTGCGCGGACTCCTCAGCCGCCACCATGACCTCCTCCCGGACCGGCACACCCCGGGCGTCGCAGCGCACGACGCGCCGACTACCCCGGACAGTGTCACCGCCCCGGTATCCGGCCACCCGATCGGGGTCAGCATGGTGACCCAGTGTGATGCGCATCGCGGAGTGTGAGGTCCCCGGGATGATCGTGGCGGGCGGGGATGAGGTCAGCAAGCAGCGGTCCGCTGGGGTGAGGTGTTCCAGATCGTCGGCGTCCACCAGCTGGGCCGGGGTGCACCCATCACGTTCGGCTTTCGCCGAGGTCTCAGGCCGTCGAGGCATCACCCACCCCCAGAAATGTCGCGTGCAGTACCGAATCCGCTGCAAAACGGTAGCTCCCGACCCGGTCCGGCGCGGGGGCGCAGCGGCCGTATCACCGGGAAGTTCTTCGTCCCCAGCGATCTGTTTGCCCAGGTCAGAGCGACCGTGAGGGGCGGGGGAAAGTTCCCGTGGACAACACGACCGCTGATCGTCCCCGGGAATGAACTGGTGGAAGGCAGCGCACTTGACGTGCTCAACAGAGGGATGTGGTGAGGGCGGTGGCGAGGTTGGTGAAGCGGTGGTCAGTGGCCCGGCCGGTGTGCATGCGGTTCATGACGTAGCCGATGGTGGTGCGACTGGGCAGGTGGGCGACGCCGAGTGAGCCGCCGCGACCGCCGTGGCCGAAGCAGTCGGCACCCCAGAGGGGGTATAGGGCGTAGCCGAGACCGAAGCGGGTGGGCACGCCCAGGGTCAGATCGAGGCCCTCGGACTCGACGGTGGTGGCCCTGGCCAGAGTGCCGGGAGCCAGCAGGGGGTAGCCCGCGGTGGGGTCGATGAGGGCGTGGTAGAAGCGGGCGAGGGCAGCTGCGGTGGTGATGCCGTTGGAGGAGGGGATCTCCGCGGCGTGCACGCTCGGGTCGTTGGGGTCGATGCGGGGGATGGTGACGGCGCTGGCCCGGCGGAGCGCGGGGGAGTCGGTGTCGCCGGCGGCAGGGGGTTCGATCAGGTGGCTGACCCGGCGCTGATGGGCGGGGGGCAGACCGATGTAGGCGTCCAGGCCCAGGGGGGTGGCGATCTCCTCGGCGAAGAAGCGACCAGGGGTGCGTCCGGTGATCCGGCGGATGACCTCACCGACGAGCCACCCCAAGGTCTGGGCGTGGTAGCCGTGCGCGCTGCCCGGCATCCAGAGCGGGCGTTGGGCGGTCAGCGCGGTGGCCATGGGATGCCAGGCGAGTGCCTCGGCCAGCGGGATGGGTGCATCGAGGGCGGGTAGGCCGGCACGGTGGGACAGCAGCCAACGCACCGGGATGTGCTGCTTGCCGGCGGCGGCGAACTCGGGCCAGTAGTCGGCGACGGGGGCGTCCAGATCCAACTCGCCGCGTTGGGCCACCAGGTGGGCGCAGGTGGCCGTGAAGCCCTTAGTGGTGGAGAAGACATACGTGAGGGTGTCCTCGGCCCAGGGAGTGCCGGTGGTGGGGTCGGCGATGCCACCCCACAGGTCCACGACGCAGTGGCCCCGGTGGTAGACACACAGTGCGGCACCTACTTCACCATGGTCGCGGAAGTTGGCGACGAAGGCGTCCCGCACAGCGCGGAAACGGGGGGTGGTAGTGCCGTGGATGGGTGTCACGCGACCTCCGTGGGGTGGTGGGCGGCGAACTCGGCGGGCAGCGGACCGGGCCGTTGCGCGGTGTTCTCCCCACGTCAGGTTAGCCCTGCCACGATCACGGGATCTGTCGTTGAAGATTACTTGATCGCGGAGTGCATTGAGGCTCGTGCTCGAGCCGCGCGCGGTCGTAGTCTTCCCCGGTGTCCGACCAGGATTCTGCGCTGGAATCTCAGCTCGCTCGGCCTGCCGTGAAGAGCCTTCCCCAACCAAAGGCACAACCATGCGCCGTATCAATAATATTGGAGGGATCGCAGGACGAGGCTGCGGAGTTGTCGCCGCCTACTGGCCGCCGGTCCTGTGAAGCGGCAGCCACGCCGGCACCAGAAAACACAACCCCACCCAGCGCAGCAACGATCGCCAAGAAACGAACAATGACTCCTCGCATGGTGTCCCCCCAAGTTCAGATGTGGATGAACCGTTGCCCCGAACACCACTTACCGCCACAGCGCACGCGCCAGCAGCCCCAGGCCACGCGTGACCGAGCGGTCCAACTCCCCTCGCAGCAACGGTCTCACCCCCTGTATCGGGTGCGGCCGTGAACTTGTTACCTGCGGACGGCCGAACCGCCCCGCGTGTCGCTCCGCTCCTGGCCTGGAAAGTGGATACCCTTCCCGAGTTCCTCCGCAACGGTGTCACCTGAAACCAGGAAAAAGAGATGGCCGCGCACGCGAGCTCCCGCCTTTCGAGCACTGCGACGGCACTTCCGTGCTGCCCGGCTACCGACGGAGGGCTGATCACGGTTTGTGTGCCGTAGGCGACAGCACATGTCGTTCAATGCACACAAACGGTGATCACCGTGTCCCCGCCGCGGGATGTCGGGTGCCTGCGTCCGGCGAGTGCCGTTGCAGTGCTAAGGAGATATGAGTGCGCTATATTTATGCGGCGCCGGTCGTGGCTCTGGTTATCGCAACTATGTTGGGGATCTCCGCGTCATCCCAGGTGAGGCCGCGCGGCCCCGTTGCCAGCCCGGGACGGTTGGTGGTCCGTGTTCTGGTGTTGACGATGTTTGACGGTGAGACCGCGCCCTGGCTCGCCAAGGAGTCGCTGCCCCTCCTCGTCTCGGTGCCCGGTGCTCATGCGCCACTGCACTGCGCCCGTCGTGGCCTGTGCGTGGCGACGATCGGGGAGGGTAAATCCAACGCGGCCGCCAGCGTCACGGCAATCCTGGACAGCGCACAGCTGGACGTGCGCCGCAGCTATTTCTTGACCGCTGGCATTGCCGGGACCCCACCGAGGGCGGGAACACTGGGTTTCGCGGCCTGGGCCCGGTGGCTTATCGACTGGGATCTCGGTCACCACCTGTCCCCTGGGGAGGCGCCGCATGGTTACCTGCCCGGCCAGGACGTGGGAACGAATGTCTACCAGCTCAACGGCGCGCTGGTTGACACCGCCTACCGGCTGACGAAAAACCTGCGGCTTGCCGACAGCCCGGAGGCTGCCGCCGCCCGCGGTCACTATCCTGGCCAAGCCGGCCAGCACCCGTATGTCGCTGTCTGCGACACCGTGACCGACGATGACTACTGGGCTGGGCAGGAGCCATCGCAAACCGCGCAATATATCACCGATCTCCGTACCAAGGGACAGGGCCACTACTGCACCGCCCAGCAGGAAGACAACGCCACCGCGACCGCCCTGGCCCGGCACGGATATCTCGACCGTTACCTCAGTCTCCGCACGGCCAGCGACTTCGATGAGCCCTTTCCGGGCCAAAGCGTGCTGGACTTGTTGAAAACCCTCCCCGGCTACCAGCCCGCCGTCGAGAACGAATATCTCGTTGGCTCTACCGTCGCTCACTACCTCCTCACCCATTGAGTGTCAGACCATCGGGTCGAGGGCAGTCAGGTAGCGCTGCAAGGTGGGTCCAAGCCAGGCTGTGACGTCCTCGGCGGGCATCTCCGTGAAGGGGGATAGCCGCAGGACGTAGCGGCACAGCGCGGCACCGAGTACTTGGGAGGCGACCAGGGCGGCCCGGGTCGGCGCCTGGGAGGGGTCCGGGCACACCGTGGCCACCACGGGGACGAGCTGGGTGGCGAGAATCCCGTGCATGCGCTGCGCGGCAGCCTCGTTGGTGGCGCCGGCCCGCAGCAGCGCCGCCATCGGCTCGTCGTGCTCCCATCGGGCCAGGAAGTGCCGGGCGAGCCGGGTGCCCACCTGGTCCGGGGGCCCCGCCGTGAGGTCGGGCAGCCTGAGATCGACGTCAGCTGCCGCGGCGAACAGCCTTTCCTTGTTGCCGTAGTAGCGCATCACCATGGTCGGGTCGATGCCGGCGTCGGCGGCGATGGCACGGATGGTGGCCCGCTCGTAGCCCTCCGCCGCGAAGCGTTCCCGAGCCGCAGCGAGGATGGCGGCGCGGGTGGCGTCAGAGCGTCGAGGTTTACCGTGAGTCACACCAACAAGTGTAGGCCAACGATTGTTGACAATTGGTGTGCGCCCGCCTAGTGTTGTCAACAAACGTTGGCCTACGGTCGTTGGCTTGGAGACGGAGATGGACGCAGACGTGATCGTGGTGGGTGCTGGCCCGACCGGCCTGCTGCTGGCTGGAGACCTGGCCGAGGCGGGAGTGGCGGTCACCGTCCTGGAGCGGCGGAGCGAGGAGTCGAACCTGACGCGGGCGTTCGCCGTGCACGCCCGGACCATGGAGCATCTGGAGATGAGGGGACTTGCCGACGAGCTGGCCACCACGGGCACGGCGATCCGGACGCTGCGCCTCCTCGATCGGGTACAGCTCGACCTGGCGGCGCTGCCCAGCACGTTCGCCTCAGCGCTGGTCACGCCCCAGTACCAGACCGAGCGGGTGTTGCAGCAGCGAGCCACCGCGCTGGGTGCGCGCCTCGTGCACGGGGCCGAGGTGACTGGTGTGACCCAGGACGAACACGGCGTCGAGGTGGCAGTGCGCCCCATAGCGGGCCGCCCCATAGAGGACACTGCAGCGAGCTACCGGGCGGCGTACGCAGTCGGTGCCGACGGGGTGCACAGCGCGGTGCGCCAGGCCCTCGGCCTGCCCTTCCCCGGGCGGTCGGTAATCAAGTCGCTCATGCTGGCCGATGTGCGGCTCAGCTCGCCGCCCCCCGATATGCTGTCGCTCAACTCCGACGGCGACGGGTTCGCCTTCGTCGCCCCGTTCGGCGATGGGTGGTACCGGGTCATCGCATGGAACCGGCTCCACCAGGTCGGCGACACCGCCCCGGTGGAGCTGGAGGAGATCCGCGAAGTGACCCGGCGAGCCATGGGCAGCGATCTGGGCATGCATGACCCCCGCTGGTTGTCGCGCTTCCATAGCGATGAGCGTCAGGTCCCGCGCTACCGGGTGGGCCGGGTGTTTCTCGCCGGCGACGCCGCGCATTGCCACTCGCCGGCGGGCGGGCTGGGGATGAACACCGGGCTGCAGGACGCCGCCAACCTCAGCTGGAAGCTCGCTGCAGCGGTCCAGGGCTGGGGCAATGAGCGGCTGCTCGACTCCTACCACGCCGAGCGGCACCCGATCGGTCGCCAAGTGGTGCGCACCAGCGGCGCGATCGTCCGGCTGATGATGGTCAGGCCACGGTGGGGGAGGGCGGTACGCAGCGCGATCGGCCAGCTCCTCCTGGGTATCCCGCCAGTCGCTGCCCGGGTGGCGGCAACGATCTCCGGTATCGGTATCCGGTACCCCGCGCCTCGCGGGGTGGACCCTCGGGTAGGCACCCGCGTGCCGGACATCCCGTTGGTCGGCAGTCGGCTGTATGAGGCCTTGCGCGGCGGACGGTTTGTCCTGATCGGCGCCGACGCTGCCCGGATCGACCTGCCGCCCCAGGTGGACGCCGCCGTGCCGGCGCGACCGACCGGCGAGCTGCTGCTCGTTCGTCCGGACGGCTACCTGGCCTGGATCGGGACGGCAGCAGGATTCCCCGCCTGGGCCAGCGAGTACTTCCACCGGCGCGGTGGCACAACGAAGGTGGTCAACTCGGCAACAACAGAGCGCTGACGAGACGATCTGTCCGTCGGGTCCGTATTGCTGGCCGCTGCGGGGTGACATCACTCTTGCGGGACACCGACACCTTCGGAGCAATCAGGTAATCTTGGTTTGTGCCTTGGCGTCCCCGTTCCCACGGGGACGCCAAGGACTTACCGGAAGGTGCGGACAGAACGTTGCTGACCGGGCGTGAGAACGTCTTCTAGCTTACGGGATGGTACGGTCCGTGCTTTTGCGCCTCGAAGGTGAGGAGATGCCGGCCATGAGCACGCAGGAACGGGTCGGTCCCCCGTCTGAACCCGACTTCGTGGTCGTTCTCCCCGAGGACGGTCAGACGCGTAATCAGGATGAGGAATGGTGCGAGGTTGTCTGCGATGGGCGGCGTCGGAGAATCCGCTTCCACGACTACCACGACGTGTACGGCATTCCCCGCCTCTACGAGCACCTCATCTACCACAGACTCGAATGCCGGTCGCCGCAGGTGATCGCCAAGCTGCTCGATGACGTGCTCGCTGCCCGGGGCAGCGACCCGGCTGAGCTGCGGGTGCTGGACGTGGGCGCCGGCAATGGAATGGTGGGGGAGGAACTCAGGAAGCTGGGTGTGGACGCCGTGTACGGCGTGGACATCATCCCCGAAGCAGCGCAGGCCACCCACCGGGACCGGCCTGGTGTCTACGACGGCTACCTCACCGCCGACCTCACCAACCTGACCCCCGACCAGCGGGCCACCCTGGTCGATGCGGACCTCAACACGATGACGGTGATCAGCGCCCTGGGGTTCGATGGTGTCCCGCCCCACGCTTTCGCCCAGGCCTACAATCTCATCTCCACCCCGGGCTGGCTCGCGTTCACCATCAAAGAAGACTTCCTCCGCGAACGTGATTCCACCGGCTTCGCGCAGCTCATCCAGCGGATGCGCGACGAGCAACTGATCCTGCCGCTCGCGCACGAACGCTACCGGCACCGCCTGTCGGCGTGCGGAAAACCGCTGTATTACTTCGCCTACGTCGCCCTCAAGGAATGGCCCATTCCCGAGCACTGGCTCACATAATCCGTCTGGCCTTTTTCGCTGCTGTGGACCAGGGTCTGTAGGACGAGCCTCGCCAATAGGGAGGAACGGGGGAGCTCGCGTCACGTGCCTGGCGACTCTCGTAGGAGTTCCACGCGCGCAGGCGCTCCTCGTAGGCCCGGCGCTGGGCGTCCTCGCGCACCAGCTGCTCCTGCTCCGGCGTGGCGTGACCCTCGGCGACCGCCAGCTCAGCCGCCGCCAGCTCCTCGCTGCCGCCGCCTTGGCCGGTGGTGTGCCTGGCGTCGAAGCGCAGCTCGTTGCGGTGTCGCTGCTGGTAGTAGGGGTTGTCCGCGGACAGGCCCCCGCTGAAGCGACCATAGGCGCCGAGGAAGAGCAGCAGCATCCCGGCGATAAAACTGAAGATTACATTCGACATCCGGAACGCCAGCAGGTTGAGCCCGGTATTCAGCACGGCGAGGTTGAGCAGGCCGGAGAGCAAGAACAGCACACCGATGACCACGGTGAGGTTCGACGAGCTTCGGCCACCGCGGACGGCGGCACCGATCAAGACTCCGCCGACGATGAGCGAAATTGTCGCCAGCAGGCCGTTCGTGGCCAGCCCGAGCACAACCTTGCCCTGGACCGCAAGGAACGGCAGCCGGTCGGCGACACCCAGCACCCCGAACACGCACAACCCGCCACCCAGCACCGCCGCTCCTATGCGGTGCACCATGTCTAGCCGGTGCCCTGGCAGGATACTGGACACCTCTAGGAGTATACTATCTTCTCCTGTCTTTTCGTTAGCGTAAGACGCTGACGAGCGAGGGTAGTTTTGTCCCGAGACGCCCCCAATAGTAGGTTTTGGGGCGGTGACGGGGTGTCGCTGTCACGGTGCCACTGGGCGGGACGGCTCCGCCCATGTCTCCCCGAAAGACCGGGCAGAACCGTCACCTTCCACACTACTGACCGGAGAGTGTATCTGTAGACCATGCTCCACGGGACCGTCAGGTCTCAGGGCCTGCAACCCATCGGTGCAACACCCCTGTTAGCTGTGGTGGCTGAAGGCGTCAGTGATGCCATCGCGGTAGCCAGGGCCAGGATCGGATTGGTTGTAGCCGTTGTCGCCGAAGAGTAACCACATAGCCGCGCTGCCAACGCTCGGTCTGTTACCAATACTCTGGCCGTTGCCGCCGTGGGTACCCGGATCGCCATGGGCGCCGGCAGTTCCGGTTCCACTGATATCTGCGTGCCACGGTGACTGGACAGACAGTGACAGGACGGTACGGGCTGGCAGCAGCTCCACGAATTGCTCAGTGAGTTCGGCAGCACTCATCGCCTCACTCATCGCCTCGGACATGAATCCCCCTAGGAAAGGTGGTCCCCCCTGCCCGGCGTAGCGGGCACCGCACCGGTGGCAGGACCGGCCGGCATCACATAAGGTGCCCAGCGCAACCGCCGGCGGGCAATCAGTAGCGGTACCTATTTCTTCCGAGGTACTACGTAGGCCAGCGAGGAGGCCGTGATGCACCCGATCGACGAGCAGACGGTACTGGTCACCGGGGCTACCAGCGGGTTAGGCCGGGCCTTGGTGCAGCGGCTCGCCGAGGCGGGTGCCACCGTCGTCGCGCACGGCCGGAATGCCTCGCGGCTTGCCCGCACCCGTGCGGAGATCCGCGAAGTGACCGGCCGGACGGTGGACACCATCCAGGCGGATCTCGCTGAGCTGGCGCAGGTCCATCGGATGGCCGACGAGGTGCTGGAGCGTTACCCCCGGCTGCATGCGCTGGTCAACAATGCCGGGGTGGGTTTCGGGCCGCCCGGTGGTGCGCGTGAGCTCAGCGGGGATGGCATCGAGCTGCGTTTCGCGGTGAACCACCTGGCCAGTTATCTGCTGGCCCGGCGGCTGGCCGGGCGGTTGGTCGAGTGCGCCCCGGCCCGGATCGTGCAGGTCGCCTCCGCGGGTCAGCTCGCGCTGGACCGAGCTGACCCCTTCACTGAACACCACTACGACGGTGTCACCGCCTACCGGCGTTCCAAGCTTGCCCAGGTGATGGCCAGCTTCGAGCTGGCCGCCGACCTGGTGGGTACCGGCGTGTCCGTCAACGCGATACACCCCGCCACGTTCATGGACACCGCGATGGTCAGCGAATCTGGAGGGTCACCCACCAGCACCGTGCAGGAGGGCGTCGACGCGGTCTGGCGCCTGCTGACCGACCCCGAGCTGGACGGGGTGAGCGGGCACTATTTCCACGGCACCCACGATGCTCCACCCGATCCGCAGGCCGACGATCCCGCGGCGCGAGCCTGGCTACGGCGGCTGTCCGATTCGCTGGTGGCCCGCTAACGGGAAGCCCTGACGCGGCTCATCCATGACTCTCCCGCTGAAGGTGGACTCCTCGTAGCGGATCGAGTTGCGCCCGTTTTCGATGTGCCCAATCCGGAAACGTGCACAGTCCAGAATGGCTGCGACGCGCTCCATAGCGATGTCTGCGTTGTGGCGCAGCGCGCGGAGTTCGGCGCCGAGTTGTCTACGCCGCATGGTCGGGCCCAACGGCCGCATGACGTGAGCGTAGCCGCGCCGTAAACCACACTTTCTCGTGTTGTACCTCGTAGCGCTACATATTAGCTTTGCTGTCGTCCAGCACGATGTAGCTGCTGCTTTGGTGGCGCCGCCACCGAGCACGACGCACAAGGAGGCTGTGATGCACGCACTGTCCGACCGCACGGCCAAGCGCGCTCGACGGCAAGCGCCGCGCTGTTCGCTGTCCGTGCCGCCCGGCGTGACCGAGGTGACCGAGGCCCGAACGGGCACGGTGCACCTGGTGTCCGAGCAGGAGCTGGCCCCTGGAGAGCGCTCGATGACCCTGTGCGGTCGCGAGGTGCTCCAGGCGAGCTGGGGCGCGCTCCAGCGCCGCTCGTGTTCCTGCTGCGTTGCCTGGTTCGTGGCCTGGCGCTACCGCCTGGTGGACCTCCCGCCCGTCGTCGGGTGAGCGCTCAGAGCCGTGAACTCGACTGCACCGACGTTGGGGGGCCGTGAAACATCGGTGCAGTCGAGTTCACGGAAGCCCACCGCGTCCCGCGAACCCCTGCCGGGACGTCGTCATGGACAGGGGGGCCGGTAGGGCAAGCCGGGGAAATAATGCTCCCATTCGCTTGGGGGGATCGTGGGCGTGATGCGACAGATCCGCGCGGCGACACGATCGACGTCCGTTTCCCACAGCCGCGCGGTGGTGTCGAGGCTGCCGGTGGCCAGAGTGTATCCGTCGGGGCTGAAGGCCACCGAGGTGACGCCGCCGACGTGGCCGGTGAGGATTCCCCACAGGTTGGGGTGGCGGAGGTCACGGACATCCCACAACCACACCGTGTTATCGAGGCTGCCGGTGGCCAGAGTGTTCCCGTCGGGGCTGAAGGCCACCGAGGTGACGCCGCCGACGTGACCGGTTCAGGATCCGCAGCGAATGGGACTGACGGGGGTCGCGGATATCCCACAACCGCACGGTGTTGTCGTTGCTACTAGTGGCTAAAGTGCGCCCGTCCGGGCTGAAGGCTACCGAGCGAATGCCATTGGTGTGACCGGTGAGAGTCTTTAGCAGCTGAGGCCGACGGAGATCGTGGACATCCCACAGCTGCACTGTCCTGTCGGCGCTACCAGTAGCCAGGGTGCGCCCGTCAGGACTGAAGGCCACCGAATAGACAGTGTTGGTATGGTCAGTGAGAGTGCTCAGTGAACTGGGATGGTGCACGTCACTCACATCCCACAAACGCACGGTCCTGTCTTCGCTGCCGGTGGCCAGGGTGCGCCCGTCAGGACTGAAGGCCTCCGAGGCGACAGCGTTGGTGTGGCCGGTGAGGATTCCCCGTGGGCTGATGCGGCGCGGGTCACTGAGGTCCCACAATCGCGCGGTACCGTCATAACCGACGACAGCCAAGGTGTGCCCATTGGGACTGAAGACCACCGAATAGATGTCGCTGACGTCGCCGTCGAGGGCTCCCAGTGGGCTGATGCGGCGCGGGTCGCTAAGGTCCCACAATCGCATGGTACCGTCATAACTGGCGGTGGCTAGGACGTGACCACCCGGGCTGAAGACCACCGACGAGACTGTGTTGGTGTGGCCAGCCAGAGTGGGTAAAGGAAGGTCCCACAGCCGTGCGGTAGTGTCGTAGCTGCCGGTGGCCAAAGTATGTCCGTCTGGACTAAAGGCCACCGAAAAGACGGTATTGGTGTGGCCGGTCAGGATCCCCAGCGGGCTAGGATGGCGCAGGTCGCTGACATCCCACAGCCGTGCGGTGGTGTCGTAGCTGGCGGTGGCCAGGGTATGTCCGTCGGGACTGAAAGTCACCCAGCGAATGGCGTTGGTGTGGCCGGTCAGGGTGCCCAGTGGGCTAGGGCGGCGCAGGTTACTGACACCCCACAACTGCACGGTACGGTCCCAGCCGGCGGTGGCCAGGGTGCGCCCGTTAGGGCTAAAGGCCACCGAGGCAACGCCGTCGGTGCTGGTGAGAGTCCCCAGCGAACTGGGATGGTGGGAGTCGCGAACGTCCCACAGCCGCGTGGTTTTGTCGTCGCTGCCGGTGGCTAGAGTGTGCCCGTCGGGGCTGAAGGCCACCGAGTTCACGTTGCTGGCGTAGCCGGTCAGGGTGTCCCGCAGGGAAGGCTGGCGAAGGTCGTGGACATCCCACAACCGTACGGTCCGGTCGACGCTACCGGTGGCCAGAGTATGCCCGTCCGGGCTGAAGGCCACCGAGGAGACCACACCGCCGTGGCCGGTGAGGGCGCTCAGTGAGTCGGGGTGGTAGGGGTCGCGGATATCCCACAGCCGCACTGTCTTGTCGTCGCTGCCGGTAGCTAAAGTATGTCCATCAGGGCTGAACACCACTACGGAGACGTAGGTGGTATGGCCGGTCACGATGCCCAGTGGGCTGGGGTGGTGGGGATCGCGGATATCCCACAATCGCGCCGTCTTGTCGTCACTTCCGGTGGCGAGGGTATGCCCATTGGGGCTGATCGCCACTCCCTTGACGTTGTTGGTGTGGCCGGTCAGTTGGGTGGCGTAGGGAGTGGCGGCAATACTGAGCAGGCTGCCGCGTGCTTCCGGGGTGGGTACAAGCCGGTAGGCGGCTAGGGCGAGTTGGGCGGCCAGGGCTGGGTTTATGGCGCGCAGTTCCAGGGCGTGTCCCGCGACTTGCTGGGACAGGGCAACATTGCGTTGGTGCTTGGTGGTGTGCTGCTGGACGACGGCGATTCCAGCTGCGACTACAGCGAGCACGAGTAGCACCGACAGCACGGTGATGGCACGTCCCCGCCGGAGGCGGTCTCGGCGGATGCTGGTTCGCAGGAAAGTGCGAGCCGTCGGGCTGAGGTCGACGTGGGCGGTGACCAGGTCGCCGGCCTTGAGGTGGGCGCCGGTGTCGGCTAGGGCGGCGGCGAGTTGACCGCGTTCCCATAGCCGGGCTGGTGAGCGGCCCTCGTCGTGCCATTCGGTGGCGGCCTGCTCGAGTGCGCGGCGAGCCCGCAGTGCTGAGGCGTTCTCCTCGATCGCTTGGGTCAGGGGCGGCCAGGCGGACAGGAATGCCTCATGGGCCACTCCGATGACCACAGTGCCGTTGTGAGTGTCGGTGGTGAGCAGCCGCCGCCGGACAAATGCGTCCAGTTCTCGGATCACCGGTCCTGTTAGTTCATTGCGGGGGACTCGCCACCGGGTGGGGCGGTCCTGCTCGTCCACGGTGACCAACCCCAACAATCCGGCGATGACCTCCTCCCGGTCCCGGCCGCTGGCCGCACTCGCCTCGACCAGGGCCGCGTCGGCCTGGCGAGTCAGGGCCCCCTGCACCCCACCAAGCTGCTCGTACCGAGCGAGCGACAGCTGGCCACCGCGAGTGACGCCCTCGGCAAGCTGGGCCAGGGTGAACGCCAGCAGCGGTAGCGCCTCCCCGGTGTCGGTGTCGGTAACTAGCCGGGCCACCAGTTCGTCATCTACACCGATACTGGCTAGCTGGGCCGGGCCTTCGATCACGGTCCGGAGCGCCTCGCGGTGCAGCGGCCGCAGCGGATAGGGGTGAGCCGGCACCACTGCCAGGTCGGAGTCGAGCAGGAGCTGGTCGAGAAACTCCGGTCGTAGGGTGGCGGCCACCTGCACTGGACCTGATAACGCCGGTTGCAGGAGTTGCGCGAAGCGGGCTCGGTGCCCGGGTGGAGTCTGGGTGAGCAGCTCCTCGAACTGATCCACCACCACCAGCAACCGCCGCGCTCGGGCCGCCAGCAGCAGCTCGTCGGCCAGCCCGGTCAGGCCAGTGTCCTCGAGCCGGTGCCGCACCTGCGGCACCGGCCGGTCCAGGCCCAGACGCTGCGCCGCGGCGGCCAGTTCCCGAGCCAGCGCGGTTACCGGGTCAGCGCCGGGCAGTATCGGCGCCAGCGTCCACCAGCCTGGCTCGTCGGCCATCACATGCACCAACCCGGCTCGGACCAGCGAGGACTTGCCGCACCCCGAGGGGCCCACCACCAGCAGCACCGCCCCCTCAGCCCGCTCGGCCGGGGATCGCACCAAGGCGGCCAGCCGCTGCACCTCGCCACGGCGGCCAAAAAACACCCGGTGCTCATCGACATCAAATGAGCGCAACCCCGGAAACGGCGACCTACCGTCCGGCCACCCGAGACCCCCGAGAGCCTCCACCCGACGCAACGCCCCCACCAGCGCCGCGCGTCCTGCGGCAGCATCGACGGTGAGGTCGGCGTGCTGCGCGCACGGCAACAGCGGGTGACTCACACCTGGCTCAGCAAGTACCGGCAATACCCGGCTACCCCGCGACAGCGCAATGCTGATCTCGGCCGTACACCATGTTGAGGCCACCGCCGCGGAGGTGACTACGCATACCACCGCGTCAGCCCAGCGCAGCCGCTCATGCAGCCGCTTGTCCCAGTCCTCTCCCACCGCGATGCCCATGCCCGGATCCCGATCCAGGAACACCTCATGACCCTCAGCAACCAGCCACTGGTACAGCTGAGCGGCACACTGCCGGTCCTGGCTGGCATAGCTGACGAAGACCCTGGCCACCGCCCCTCCCCCGAACGCCCCAGTACCCCAGTGAGCGCCCCCGCACTCTATCGGTCTGGGCACTACCGGCGGTCAGCCATCGCGGTTCTGCGGAACAAGAATTTTGAATAGGGCGCGCCGCAGCATGATACGGCACCATCACGGTGGTGGTCGTCAATCCTGGGTGGCGGCCTCGGCTTGGGCCCAGTGGTAGTAGTGGGCGCTTCCGCTCGGCGCTGGTCTCAGTGGTGACCCCCTGATTCTGCGATCTTCGTCAGCAGCGCGGTGATCTGAGCCATACCGGTGGCCTGTTTAGCGAAGCCCTCGTGCGTCTCGGTGCGCATCTCAGCGAGGCCTTCGTGCGTCTCGGTGCGTATCTCAGCGAGGCCTTCGTGTATCTCGGTGCGTATCTCAGCGAAGCCCTCGCGTATTTCGGTGAAGCTTTCGCGCATCTCGGTGCGCATCTCAGCGAGGCCCTCGCGCATCTCCTGCGCCTGCTCCAGCTGGGTTTCCCGCAAGGCGTTGAGGGCCTGCATGTGGGTACGCAGCTCAGCGCGGACCTCCGACACGTCACGGTCGGCTCCGGCCGCCAGCACGCGGGCAGCGGTAGCGTCAACGCGGGCGGCAGCAGCGTCCGAGTTGGTGAGGATGCTCTGCTCGCGAAGCCGCGCAATCTCCTGCTCAAGGATGGCTAGGCGGGTTTCGACGGGATCATGGGGCTCCGGCATGGGCCTGATCCTATCCCCACGCGCGAGTCGAACAGAGCGTGACGTGGCGTGCACCCCGGGTGCACGCCACGTCGATCGATCACTGGGCACCAGCGGTGGGTCGTTCACGCGCTTTCTGGGAGAGCATCGAATGACTCCGCTGAGACCCTGGGATGGGGGATGACGGCCGGGCCGGGGTCCGGCTCACCGGCCTGCAAGGTGCCCTCGCCCTCCTCGACCTCGCCGAGACGATCTGAGTCAGTTGAGGCGGCCTTTTTCCGTTTCTGGTCGCGCCGGTAACGCTCGATCAGCTCCCGCTCCTCGCGGAACGCTTTCTGTTCCTGGTCGCGCCGGTAACCCTGGGCCAGCTCGGCCCACAGTTCGGCGACTGTTTTCGCGTCTCCCAGGCTATCGAGCTTGCCAGACCAGTCCACATAGTAGCGCTTGTCCCCGTCGAGAGCCTGGTAGGGCAATAGCAGACCATCGTCCTGACTCTGGTAGAAGGGTCGAAAGACGATGTACACCCGCCAGCCCATGCTCGGCTGATAGTCGATCGAGAAGCCGTAGTCGGCGAGCCCGTCCCGCGTCCGGTAAGCCATGACGGCCATGGTTTCCCTCCTCTGCCAGGGTCACCTTGCGCGAAAGATGATCCTGCCTGTTATTCAGTGTCGATACTGCCAGACCGTCGAGGGATCCGCGTCCTTCTCACAGCTTATTCACAGGTGCCTCCAAGGCAGGTAATCCGGCTTAATGAGATGATGTAGACTGAGCGGCCTTCTACATCTGTGGGATGACGGTCCGCGGCCACGGAGGTGCACTTCGGATCCCGAGCTCTGCCGGCCGTGATGGTGGGCGTCCGTCAGCTCGACCTCACCGACGTTGGTGGCCTGGCCTAGGTCAGTCTCGTCGAGTTCACGGCATGCGGGGTTGCTGTGCCAGTGGCTGTGAGGGGCTAGCTACACGAACCCAACGCTGGTGTAACTACCGGCCAGGCAGGGCGGAGAGAGGGCGTCGTCATGACTCTCGTTGTCTTAACGGTAGTCGTCATCGCGACGTTGATCGACGTGCTGGCGATCTATCTTTTCCTGATCGGGGTGCTACTCAACCGCGTCTGGAGACAATCTCGATGACTGCTTGCAGAATGTGAAGACGATGACCGGGCAGGCCAAGGTTTATTGTGCCAGGTGTCGAGCGTATCAACGCAACAGGTGGAGTCGTGGTCGGTGCCCTGCCGCTGCTGTGCCACGGCGCCGAGAGCATCGCCGCAAAGCCAGCCGCTCCCCTGCTCGGGCCACTCCCGCTGCTCCGCGGGGCGTGGGCTACCTGGATGCGTGAGGACGCCGCATGCTGTGGCAGGATCCCGCCGGTGCGTTTCCATGCCGATCTGCACATTCACTCGAAGTACTCCCGGGCGTGCAGCAAAGACTGCGATCTGGAACACCTGAGCTGGTGGGCGCGACGCAAGGGCGTCACGCTGGTCGGTACCGGCGACTTCACCCACCCGGCCTGGTTCGACCACCTGCGCGAGACCCTCGTGCCGGCGGAGCCGGGGCTGTTCCGGCTGCGCGAAGACCTGGATCGGGACATCAGCCGCAGGCTGCCGCCGAGCGTGGCCGCGGCCGAGGTGCGATTCATGTTGTCCGTGGAGATCTCCACGATCTACAAGCGCGGTGAGCGTACCCGTAAGGTCCACCACCTGGTGTATGTGCCCCACTTCGACGCGGCCGCGGAGTTCAACCGCAAGCTCGGCCGGATCGGCAACCTGGGTTCTGACGGACGCCCTATCCTCGGCTTGGACTCCCGCGACTTGCTGGAGATCACTCTGGAATGCGACGAGGGTGCCTATCTGGTGCCGGCGCATGTCTGGACGCCGTGGTTCGCCGTGCTGGGCTCGAAATCCGGGTTCGATGCGATCGAGGACTGCTATGGTGACCTCGCCGACCATATCTTCGCGCTGGAAACGGGGCTGTCCAGCGACCCTGTCATGAACTGGCGGATTTCCGGTCTTGACCGCTACCGGCTGGTGAGCAACTCCGACGCGCATTCACCCCCCATGCTCGGCCGCGAAGCCACGGTGTTCGATACCGATCTCGAGTATTTTGCGATCCGGCGGGCACTGGAAACCGGTGTCGGGCACGCGGGATCGGTCGAGTTCTTCCCCGAGGAAGGCAAGTACCACGTTGACGGGCATCGCAAGTGCGGTGTACGGATGGAGCCGCAGCAGACCCGCGAGCACGGCGGGAGCTGCCCCGAATGTGGCAAGCCGCTCACCGTCGGCGTGCTGAGCCGGGTCGAGGAACTGGCTGACAGGCCGGAAGGCATCCGGCCCGAGGGTGCTGCCGAGTTCCGCAGCCTCGTCCCGCTACCGGAGATCATGAGCGAAATTCTCGGTGCGGGACCGAAGAGCAAGACGGTGTCCGGGCAGATCGACAAGCTCACCGCCGCCTTGGGGCCGGAGTTGGTGATCCTTCAAGACGTGCCAACCGAGGACATCCAGGCGCACTCGCCGCTGCTGGCCGAAGCCGTTGCCCGGCTCCGCCGCGGTGAGGTGATCCGGCAGGCTGGATACGACGGCGAGTACGGCGTGATCAGGCTTTTCGAATCCGACGAGCTGAAGCGGATGAGCACGCTCAGCGCCCCCATGCTCTTCGACGACGGGCCGCTCGGCGCGGGCGAGCCCCGCCCAGCCTCGCCGAAACGCACTGCGCCTACGGAGGGGGCGCGGCTCGACGACGAGCCGGCGCCCTCCGCCGAGACTGAGGAGACCCCACCGCCACCACAGCCGTCGGCGCGCGCCACGGGCTCGCTCCTGGAGCGGCTCGATCCCGAGCAGCGAGCCGCCGCCGAGATCACCGAAGGGCCGCTGCTGATCATCGCCGGCCCGGGGACGGGCAAGACCCGCACCCTGACGCACCGCATCGCCCACCTGGTGACGGTGCACGGCGTGGCAGCCGAGCACTGCCTGGCGATCACCTTCACCCGCCGCGCGGCCGAGGAGATGGCGGGGCGGCTCGCCGCGCTGACGCCCGAGCATGCGCCCCAGCTGACCATCGCCACCTTCCACTCCCTCGGCGTGCGCATCCTGCGTGAGCAGCATGAGAAGGTAGGGCTGAGCCCGAACTTCGGGATCGCTGATCAAGCCCAGCAGCTGGCCATCGCGACCGAGATCGCCGGCGACGAGAAGAAAGCTCGGCAACTGCTCACCGAGCTGTCCCGGCAGCGCCGAACTAGCGCGCCAGGAATGGGGTATGCCGAGGCCGCGCAGCGGTACACTGCGGCGCTGCGCCAGCGTGACCTGGTCGACTTCGATGATCTCGTCGCGTTGCCGGTCACCCTCCTGGAGTCCAACCCGGAGCTGGCTGCCCACTATCGTGATCGGTACCGGTGGATCTCCGTCGATGAATACCAGGACGTCGACGAGCAGCAATACCGGTTGCTGCGCCAGCTCACCGGCCCGCACGGCAACCTCACCGCGATCGGTGACCCGGACCAGGCAATTTACCGGTTCCGGGGCGCCGACGTCGGGTTTTTCCTGCGCTTCCAGCTGGACTTCCCGGGCGCCTACACGGTGACGCTCACCCGCAACTACCGGTCCGGTGCGAAGATCCTGACCGCGGCCCTACAGGTGATCTCGCCGACGACCCTGGTGCCCGACCGCGCACTACACCCGATGGCTGCCCCCCGAGACTGCCGGGTCGGAATCCATCACGCGCCCACCGAGCAGGCCGAGGCGTCGTTCGTCGCGCGCACGATCGAGCAGTTGCTGGGCGGGGTGTCGTTCCACTCACTCGACAGTGGACGGGTCAACTCCGAAGGTACTGCGGTGTTGGGCTTCTCCGATTTCGCCGTGCTGTACCGGACCGACCGCCAGGCAGGTGCAGTGATGGACGCGCTGACTCAGGCTGGCCTGCCGTTTCAGAAACGCTCGCACGACCGGCTGGCCGATCGGCCGGGGGTGGCCCGCCTGCTCGGTGAACTGAGCTACGCACCGGCCGGCGCTAGGGATCCGAGGTCAGTCCGGGAACGTCTCGGACACGCCGCGCGCGCTCTCCTGAGCCGCCTGCCGGCCGCTACCCGGGAAGACACCGCCACCGAAATCCACGCCGCCCTCGACCTGCTCACCCCGCTGGCCGACCGGTGCAGCGAGGACCTGGAACGGTTTCGCACTGAACTCTCGCTCGGCGTGGAAGTGGACACCTGGGATCCTCGCGCCGAGGCAGTCTCGCTGCTGACGCTGCACGCCGCCAAGGGACTGGAGTTCCCGGTGGTGTTCGTGGTGGGCTGTGAGGACGGGCTGCTGCCGTTGCGCTGGGCAGCATCGTCGGACGACGCCGACGACGAAGACGAAGAGCAGGTGCGCGAGGAGCGCCGGCTGCTGTTCGTCGGCATGACCCGGGCGCAACGGCAGCTCTACCTCAGCCACGCCGCCCAACGCCTCCGGCAGGGCACCACCCGCACGACCAGCCGCTCACCGTTCCTGGCCGAGCTCGATGCTGCTAGCTGCGAACAGATCGGTGACGCTCTACCGCGCCGCAAGTCCCGAGACACCCAACTGCGCCTGTGGTAAGAGTGCCCTCGCCGATCAGGACGAGCTGAACAGCTTCATAAATCAGCAGGACGGACAGGTACAGCGAGTTGCGCCGCCCACGCGGTCGCCGTAGGCGCCAAAGAGGTACGCACCCACCGGTTTGGTGAGAAAACCGGCCGCGTAGGTAGCCAGGGCCAGCAGCAGCGCGACATTCGGTGTGTTCCTGGGAAAGAACTGGTGGGCGAACAATGGTGCGAGGTAGGAGAAGGTCGCCCCGTCGAAGTTCTCGACGAGGTTCCCGGCGGAGCCAATGAGGATGGCCCTGCGGGAGGACCGGGACAGGCCGCGCATGACCGGCCCGTGCCAACTGGGGGAATCGCGTCGAAGAAGCTGTCGCGACTCTGGTAGGGACGATCCCATGACGGCCGCACCCTGGTTCACCGGGGCCGATGCGCAGGGCCTGGCCAGTTATTCGCCGCAGGCACCGGGCCAGCCGGCTGCCCGGCTCGGTAGAGGTTCCGCGGAACACCACGACC
The DNA here is from genome assembly GCA_019244165.1 of Pseudonocardiales bacterium. GTDB lineage: Bacteria > Actinomycetota > Actinomycetes > Mycobacteriales > Pseudonocardiaceae. Next base: position 35,108 of record JAFATA010000037.1, read on the forward strand.
ACAACGGGGGGCACGCAGGCGTGGGCGAACTCACCACGGTCGTAGAGACGGAGTACCGCGGCTAGCGTGACACCGGAGGTTGGTGAGGCAGCTCAGCGTCTCTCCCCAGCTCTGGAAGCCGGTGGCGCGGCGCCGCCAGCGGCTCCCAGGCGAACGGCGGGTTCACGCTCGTGTCCCGCACCGGAGCGTCAGTAATAGTGCCGCCGACCGAACACCGGTCGCCCGACAGCGCCGAGCAGCTCCAAGATCACCCCGATCACGATCAAGATGATTCCGAGAGTTATCAGAATCGAGATCGGGACCAGCCAGCCCAGGATGATCAAGATGATGCCAAGAACGATCATGGTTCCTCCTCCGAGCACGCCTCAAGTGTTACGTTACAGCACGTTCGTCGGGTCTACCCATCATAAACGATCAGGAGCCGGGCGGGCAGCCCCGAAGCTGTGAACTCGACGAGACCGACGTGGCCGGGCCTCCCAACGTCGGTGAAGGTCGAGTTCACGGACGCCCACGTTTGCTGGGGCTGGTGGGAACACTGTGACATGGTGTGGTGGTGGCGCTGAGCGGTCGAGGGTGGCGGCGGGTGGCCGCCGTGGTCATTGGGCTGGCCGCGACCGCGCTGGCGGGGCGGGTGCTGTTCGACAGCAGCGACGAACTGCTCACCGCCGCCGATACCCTGACCTCAGTCCGGCCGGGGTGGGTGGTGGTGGCGGTCCTCGTTGAGGTGCTGTCCTACGCGGCGCGGGGGGCCGCGAGCGCGGTGGTGCTGCGCTGCGGAGGTGACCGGGTCGGACTGACGGTCATGGGAGCGACCACCCTGGCCGGCGACGCGGCAGCGTATTGCCTGCCCTTCGGATTCGCCGCCTCCGGCGTGGTGACGGTAGGCGTGTTGCGTCGCCGTCAGGTGGGTATAGCGCTGGCCAGCTGGATGTTCGCGGTGTCGTCGGTGTTCTACGTCGCTGCGATCACGGTGCTGACCATCATCGCGGTCCAGATCCCCGGCGAGGACAACCCGATCCCCGGCCTGCAGGCAATCAGCATCGCGCTGCTGGGCGCGCTGGTCCTCCTCGGCGCTGGGTACGCTCTGCTGCGCCGGCCCACGATCCGCCGCAGACTCGCCCGAGCGCTACCCGGCCTTCGTCGGCGAGCAGGTCTCGGTGTTAATGCTTCGACCCTGCGAGCAGGTCTCGGTGCTGATGCTTCGACCCTGCGAGCAGGTCTCAGGGCTTGGGCGGAGCGGCTGCGCACGGTCCGGTTGACCCCGGCTGCGGGCGTTGCGGCTTTTGCCCTGATGATGGTGTCCTGGGTGGCTGACGTCGCGGTGCTGGCGTTGGCCTTCGTGGCATTGAGCGCCACGCCGCCGTGGACCGGGTTGCTGCTGGCCTACTGCGCTGGACAGATCGCGGCCAGTATGCCGGTGACTCCCGGAGGGCTCGGGGTCGTGGAGGGCAGCATTACCCTGGCCCTGGTCGCCTTCGGCGGCGACAAGACCGTCACACTGGCCGCTGTGCTGCTCTACCGGCTGATCGCCTACTGGGGCTGCATCCCCGCCGGGGGGCTGGCGTGGCTGACCCTTCGGGCGACCTCGCGCGCTCCGGCGCGCCAACCCGTTGGGACCCGTCCAGAACCGGTGGTCACCGGGGCCGCTGAAACGGAACGAACCTCATGACTGCCTGCCCGTGGTGTCGCCGTGCCCTGGTGGCCGGGGTCGCGGCCGTGTGCGTCGTTGCGGCGGCCTGTTCGGGGCCGCGCAGCGGGGCCTCGGCCATCACCGACGTCTCCAGTTGCGTGGCGGTGCTGCCGCTGGCCAACCACATTGTCCACGACGAGGGCACGCTGACCGAGATCCGGTTGATCAACAAGCGTGACGCCGACGCCCTCAGCCGGAAGCTGGGCGTACCGCTCCCCTCCCAGCCGCAGCCCCAGACGCACCCCCAGCCGCACCCCCAGTCCCGATGGCCGAGAGCGCACCATCGGTGGAGCAAGGCGTGCCTGGTCGTCTACCACGGTAACTACCCGCCAGGAACGATCGTCGGGGCCAGTCCACCGGCCGTTTCGGGCCGCTACGCGTTGCTGGTGCTGCGGGTCCGGCACCCGTCCGTCGAGCGGATCCTGGTCACCGACCGTTTCCCCCCGCCCTGAACCCTCCTTCAGCCCTTGTCCTTGGGCTGGGGCTGGCGGTCGACGAAGAAGCGCACCTGATCTGGGTCGCCCTCGTCGAGAGGCTCGACGTCAAGCTGTTGTTCGTGCAGGTCAAAGACCACCGTGGGGGCCAGGAACACCTTGGCGCCTCCGTGGGTCTCCAGCACGGTGTCACCGTCGGCCGGACGCGCCGCGATGGACAGTCCCAACCCCTCTGAGCGGGTAGTTTGGCTCTGCGGCGCGATCCGCAGACCAGACCCCTCCGGCATCTTGTTGGTGGTCACGAGTGAGTTGATGGCGCGAGCCGCCGCCTCGGTCACTGTCAGCATGCCGCTACCGTAGGCGTCATTCTCCCCGGGCGTAAACGGGAAACCATTGCGGCGCCCCGGGTAACCCGACAGCATGGTCGTGTGAACGTCGATTTGCGACTACTGACCGGTCAGCCCTGTGAAATGGCGGCGCTGCAGAAGGTGCTGGAGAACGCACCGACCTACGCTGAGCGGGTTACCGGCCGCCCGCCCGCAGACACGGAGGCCCAGAGCCTGTTCAACGCCCTGCCTGCTGAAGCGACCACCGATAACAAGTATCTCTACGGCGTGATGGCCGATGGGCTGGATATGGTCGGCTGCGCGGAGATCATCCGCGGTTGGCCCACGTCCAGCACCGCGCAGATCGGTTTGCTGCTGCTTGACGAGACCCACCATGGCCACGGTCTTGGCCGGTCCACCTACCACTTGGTGGAGGCGAAGGTGCGGAGCTGGCCAGAGATTGACACGCTACGGATCTCGGTGGTGCGTTCCAACACCGACGTGCTGCCCTTCTGGCGGCGCATGGGCTTCACCGAGACGGGTGAGGTGCAGCCCTACGTACACGACACGCTCGTCTCCGAGTCGATCATCCTCGCCAAGCTGTTACCCGACGAGGCACCGGCCCGCTGACAACGGGCTGGCTCACGCCTCCTCGGGTGGTTCGTTCGCGGTCAACGCTTCGACGGCGTGTTCGCGCACCGGGCGCAGCTCAAACTCACCGAACTGACCGCGACGCACGGCCACGGCACTCATCGGCAGGGGTCGATTCTGCCGATGGCGGGGAGTGAGGGTCATTCCGGCCCGCGGTCGGTGGGCGGAGACGGGCGTGCGCATGGGGTCCTTCTTCGTTCGTGGCACGGGCTGCCGTCAGCCAGGACACCGAGCACGCCCTGAGCGTGCACAGCGGAGTAAACCCGCATACGGGGTGCCCCCGGCGATCGACGGAAGTACTGGGTCCTGCAGACGAGCAGCCAGCGCGATACTGCCCCCGGGCGCTCGCCCGCGGTGCAGAGTACTCCTAGCTGCTCACACGGGCATAGCTGCCATCGGATGGTATCCACTGTGGTGACAGTGGGTTACGGCCCTTGTGTTACGGCCTTATGGTTTCTGGCGTGTCGGCGATCGCGCCAGCAGCTGACTGTGCGATCATGCGCACTAGGTACGCTCGCGGTGGTAACCGACCGCCAGCAGGGCCGGGCCTCACCAGTGCGACGGAGGTTGGCGAATGGATCATGATTCCCCGCTTGTTCCAGGCCTGAGTTAGGCGCAGCGGTGAGTACCCCGCAAGCCGGTGAGAAGCAAGCTAGCGAGAAGTACCCCCGGCAGACGCCGGCCCGCCGTGCCTCCCAAACGACCAAGATGCTGGCCTGGGCTGGGATGGACTGCCTACGGCTGGAAGCGGCTCGGGTGGTGTTCGGCGAGCGTGGCCTGCGGGCCACCGGATCGTTGATCAATGCCCAGCAGGAGGGTCAGGAGGCCTACTCCGCGTCGTATTCGTTGGCCACCACCGAGACCGGTGTGGCCCAGCGGCTGGCCGTCCGCACCGCGCAGGCCACCGGCGAGCAACACGTTACCCTCACCCGAACGGAGGAGGGCGTCTGGCTGATCGACCACGGCCAGGGCGCGGCGCGTAACCACTTCGGCGGTGCTCTGGACGTCGACCTGGCGTTCAGCCCGCTGTTCAACGCGCTGCCGATTCGCCGGCTGGGCCTGCACCGTGGCGCCGCAGCGCACGAGCTGGCGGTGGTGTTCGTCGCGTTGCCCAGCCTGGAGGTGTGGCGGGTCTCCCAGACCTACCGCACGGTGTCGCTGGACGAGCCCACGGCGGTCAGCATCAGCGGCGACTCGTGGGAAGTGAGTCTCACCGTGGACGCCGACGGCCTGGTGCTGGAATACCCCGGACTAGCCCGCCGGGTGTGACCCTCCGGGGCTCGCAGCTCATTCGCAGCCCAGCTGGAGGATCAACCAGCAAGGATCCGGGCACCGGCGGCGAGCACCGCCTGCTCCCCGCCCCGCACCGCAGCCAGCTGGATCCCGATAGGCAGCCCCGCCACGGCTGGTGCGGGCACCGACACCGCCGGCCAACCCAGCAGGTTGAAGGGCAGCGTGAGGGACAGCAGCGCGGGCACTACCGTGACGGGGGTGCCATCCGGGGCGTCCACCTGCCGGGCACCAATCGGGGTGGCCCGCACCGGGGTGGTGGCCAGCAGCAGCACATCGATCCCCTCGGCGAGCATCCGGGCGCTCAGTTCGGCGCCCAGCGCCGCCCGGGTGCGCTGGGCGGTGACGTAGTCCGCGGCGGTGTAGCCGGCGGCGGCCTGCAGCCGCGCCGCGGTGGCCGGCTGGTAGTCCTGGCTGCGCTGTGCCAGCCAACGCCGGTGGGTGGTGTAGGCCTCTACACCGACGATCACCTGGTAGGTGGCGGCGAACTCGTCGATGCCGGGCAGGCGTACCTCACGCAGCAGCGCACCGGCGGCGCCCAGCGCGTCGGCGGCGCGATCCACTGCGGCGGTGATCTCTGGGTCGTGCACCCGCCAGTAGGGGTCGGTGGGGCGCCCGACCACGGTGCCCGCCACCGGGGCGGACGGGTCGATCCAGCGCCCGCTCAGCGCGCTGAACGCCGACGCGACGATGCCGACGTCGGCACCGAGCAGCCCGATGTGGTCCAAGCTCTCCGACAGCGGGAACACCCCGGTGGTGGGCAGCGCGCCGAGCGCTGGTTTGAGTCCGACCACCCCGCACAGCGCGGCCGGGGTGCGCACCGAGCAGCCGGTGTCGGTGCCCACCGCCAGCGGCACCAGACCGGCGGCCACCGCGGCCGCAGACCCGCTGGAGGAGCCGCCGGTGATCCGCTGCGGGTCGCGCGGGTTGCGGCACGTGCCCTCGGCGGCGATGTCCCCGGTGGGACCGAAGGCGAACTCGTGGGTGTGGGTCTTGGCGACCACCACCGCGCCGGCCGCGCGCAGGGCCGCCACCACTGCGGCGTCCTCGCGCGCCGGGGCGGCATCGGCCAGCACTGCGCTGCCGCACCGGGTGGGCAGGCCGGCGACGTCGATCAGATCCTTCACGGCCACCGGCACCCCGCTCAGCGGCCCGGTGGGCCGCACGCGCTCATCCACCGTAACCAGCTGCACAATCGCGTTGTGCGGATCGGCGGCCAATGCCGCAGGCGAGATCACCGGTGGAGCTGGCAGCGGGTGCCGTTGAGCGAACGTATTTCGTCTGCTAGGTCGCGAACGGGCGCATGGGTAGGCCAGGTGTCTCGCATCTGGGCCTGGGCGCGGCGGAGCGCGTCAGCAAGGCGGGTCGAGCGGGTGGCGCGACAGACGGCCAGCGCCTGGTGGGCGTGGGCGAGGGCGAGCTCGGCCTCCCCGGCGGTGGTGAACGCCTCAGCGGCGCTCACAGCGAAGATCGCGGCCCATTCGGAGTGACGCTCGGCCTCAGGCAGTTCGTCGAGTCCGTTGGTCAGTTCGGTGGCTGCCCGCTGGGCGAAGCGGGGGTCGTTGAGGGTGTGCCAGGTGAAGCCCCGTTGCAGGGTGAAGAACCCAACGCCGTACCAGTACATGTGGGGCGGCGCGTCGGCCTGCCGGGCGACGGCGCGCTCCGCGAGTTCGTCAGCGCGCCCGAGGATCCGGTCGACCTCGGTGGGCTCGCCGGCCATCGCCCACCCGCGGGCTTCCTGGTAGGCGTTGTAAGCGTGCTGGGCGACGAACACCCGCGGGTCACGGCGGGCAGCGCAAGACAGCGCGATAACCCCGTGCGGGTCATCGAGCATCCACGCCAAGTGGCCCTTGAAGGAGAGCGCCAACGACGTCAGATCCGGGTCCTCGAACTCCACCCCCAGCGCGAGAGCTGCGTCCAGCTCGCGCTGAGCCTGCTCGGAGTGCCCGCTCTCGGCGAGCAGCCACCCCAGGTACTGATGCAGCTCCCCAGCCAGCACACCAGCTTGATCACGAATCGGATGGCGGGCATCGGCCAGCAAGCCGCAGGCCAGTGCGCGGTGGGCGCGGACACCGGGTAGTACCGCGGCGGAGCCGATCTGGTCCTCCAGACGGCGGGTAGCGGCGAGCACGTCGGCGAGCGCGCCGATCGTGGCGGCATCGATCCGGCGAGGCTGACGCGCGGCCAGCGCCACCCGTTCCCGATCCTCCGGGCCGACGGGCACCGCCGCAGCTTTTGGGAGGGCATCGGCCGCCTCCCAGGCGGCCACCAGGTCTCCCTCCGCATCCAGAGCGTTATCTAGTGCTTGGGCCACCCCTCGGGTGGGCCAGCGGCGGCCGTGCTCGAGGTGATGGACGTATCCGCGGGCAACGTGCGCCGCGGTGGCGACCTCGGCCAGTGACAGACCCGCCTGCTCCCGCAGCGTGGCTACCTGCTCGGCGAAGCGCGCCCGCCCGTCTGTCTGCATGTCTGCTGTCTTCCGTTCGGTGTCGTCTCACCGGGGGTGACACTGCGAGGGTTCCATCCCTGCCGCCCCCGCGCGAGGGTAGCCACATGATCGCTGACATTGCTGCGAGGGTGGCTGTCGAGGGTAGGCGTGCGCCGAAGCGTCTTGCCTTAAGTCCCAGCGCAGGTCATGGATCTCAAAGCCCGCTGGCCACTCGCGGAGCGCTGCTCTTGCCTCCGCTGCGCTGGGTGGGTCGTCCTCCGGCGATCCCGATGACCCCACTTCCAGAGTCGGGTCGACCAGATCACGCGGGAAGGTCGGATGGTGAGATCCGGTGAGCCGCGTGGTGCGGTGGGCGCTCTCCCCGCGGGATTGTCGGGTACATCTGCTGGTGTCGGCGGGTGATTTGCCGTGGGGTGTGCTCAAGGCCCGGTGTGGTCAGGTGCTGCCCCCGGGGGTTGCCCGCCAGCAGGTGGGGTTCCCGTGGGCTGCGCACCGCACGTGCGCGACGTGCGCGGAGATCGCAAAGAGGCCCTGCTCGGTTCCGGCGGACCGGTGGGTGTGTCCCCAGGACACTCTTGAGGACCAGTCGGTTCGCCCTGCCGCCGGGCGCCCGAACACGGTACGGGAAATGTGGGTGCGCTGCCGGGTGGACCAGCACCTACACCTGCTCAGTGCCCGGGCTGCGCTGGAGCTTGCGGCGATGGGCTGCACGGTAGCGTGCTGCGGCGCTCTGATCATCACCCAGGAACTGGTTCTGGGCGGAGGGGGCACAGCGTGCGGGATGTGCCTGGCTGTGGGGTGCGCGTGATGAGCGGGAAACATCACAAAACCAAAACCCCGTGGTGGCGTCGCGTGGGCCGACGACCTCTAGCGGAGAAACCACGGCGGTTGTTGACCGAGATGGTCGATGGTGCTGGGTTGGCGCACTGGGTGACCCGTGAGGCCTTCGAGCAGGGCCTGTGCGAGGGCACCGGGTGCTACGTGGTGTTGTGTGGCCGCCGGATCGCCGCAGCGAGCATGGTCACCCCACCGGAGCGTTCCTGCTGGTTCTGCCAGGAGGCCCGGACAGCATGACCAAGCGAGCTTGTCACGGCCCTTCTGAGGTCTGTGGCGCCCACGTCGCTTGGCAGCGGGTCCCGTGCAGGGCGATGACGCGACCACCCTGCCGGCCGAGTGCGCGGAGTCGGGCGAACGCTTCGGGAGTGGTCAGGTCGATGTAGTCGGCCTCGCTGGGTGCGCTCGTGCGGGCCGCGTCGAAGGACTGGCGAGCCAGGTGGCCAGCCCGGATCGTGGCTTTCAGCGCACCGGTGGAGGCCAGCGAGCCGCGGGCGGCGCCCAGCCGGCCCAGGGCATCGTCTACCGCCGCCAGCAGGGCGGTGCGGTTGCCCTCGCACAGGGTCCGGACCAGTTCGGGCGGCGACGCGGCCACCCGGGTGCCGTCGGTGAACGAACCCGCGCCCAGCGCCATCGCCAGCGGACCACCGTCGGCGCCCACCGAGGCGAGCACCGCGGCAAGCACGTGCGGCAGGTGGGACACCCGGGCCACCGCGGCGTCGTGGTCCGCGGCGGCGGCCGGCACTACGTGCGCCCCGCAGTCCAGCGCCAGCTGGGCGACCTGCGCCCACACCACCGGGTCAGCGCCGTCGTCGCATCCCAGCATCCAGGGCGCCCCAGTGAACAGCGTCGCCGCCCCGGCCGCCCAGCCCGAGGCGGACCTCCCCGCCATCGGGTGTCCGCCGACGTAGCGGGCCGAGGGGGCCAGCGCCGCCACCGCCGCCGCGACGGGCTGCTTCACGCTCACCACGTCGGTGAGGCGGCAGCGCGGGGCGCACCGTGCCAGCACCGGCAGCACGTCTGCTACTGCGGGCAGCGGCACCGCGAGCACCACCAGAGCGTCGAGGTCCTCCGCGCCCGCCAGCGCGTCCTCGATCGAGGACGTGACGTCGAAGCCGGCCTGCCGGGCCGCGATGAGGTCAGCTTCCGACGTCGCGCTGCCCCGGACCTTCCACCCGGCGCCCTCGGCGGCCCGCAGCAGCGACCCGCCGATCAGACCCAGTCCGATGACGCAGAGGGCACGCGCGTTCACGGCCTCAGCGTCTCCAGGGCGAAGCCGGCGTAGAGGGCCACCCCGTGCACCATTGCCGACTCGTCGAAGACCACCCGGTTGGAATGGTTCGCTGGGGCCTCCTCCGGCTGGCATCTGGGCGGGCAGGCGCCGAGCAGGGCCATCGCGCCGGGCACCTTGGCCAGCACATAGGAGAAGTCTTCGGAGCCCATCAGCGGAGTCGGCATGGGCCCGGCGTGGGGTTTGCCGAGTATCCGGAGGGCCAGTTCCATCACGTGCCAGCTCACCTCGTCGTCGTTGACGGTGACCGGGTAGCCGCGCTCGATCACCACGGTGGCGGTGCAGCCGTGGGCCGCCGCGACGTGCTCGCAGACCCGGCGCACCTCCTCGTGCACCGTGACGCGGGTGTGCTCGGAGAGCGTCCGGATCGTACCCTCCAGCTCCGCGGTCTCCGGGATGATATTAGAGGTGGTGCCCGCGGAGATTCGGGTGACGGTGAGCACCGCAGGGTCGAAGACGGTGAGCTTCCTGGTGATCATGGTTTGGAGCGCGCCGACCATCGTGGCGGCGGCCGGCACCGGGTCCACCGCGGTGTGGGGCGCGCCGGCGTGGCCTCCGCGGCCGGTGACGTTCACCCGCAACGTGTCCGATGAGGCCAGGATGGTGCCGGCTCGGGTCTGCACGACGCCGCTGTCCAGGCTGGAGGTGATGTGCAGGGCCAGTGCGCATTCCGGCGTCCCGGCCAGCTCCAGCAAACCCTCTTCGAGCATGTACCGCGCCCCGTGGAAGCCTTCCTCTCCGGGCTGGAACATCAGCAGGACCCGGCCGGCCAGCTGGTCGTGGTGCTCGACGATCAGCCGCGCGGCGCTGGCCAGCATCGCGACGTGCGTGTCGTGCCCGCAGGCGTGCATCGAGCCCACCGTCTCCGAGCTGAACGGCACCCCCGACTCCTCGGTGACCGGCAGCGCGTCCATGTCCGCCCGCAACAGCACGGTCGGCCCTGCGCGCGCGCCCTCAATCACCCCGACCACCGAGCTGATGGAGCGCCCGGTGTGCACCTGGACGGGCAGGTCGGCCAGCGCACGCAGCACGGCGGACTGGGTCTCGGGCAGGCGCAGGCCCTGCTCGGGGTGCCGGTGCAAGGCGCGGCGCAGCGCGACCGTGCGCGGCTGCAGTGTCCTCGCGGCGCGGACCAGCTCGGTCGGGCCCGGGTTGATCGAGCCCGGTGCGCTGGCGGGCGGAGGGGACGTGTTCATGATTCCTCATTCTCGCACGTCGTTCCTGCTTTGAGGCCCGTTGTGAGGATGGGATCGCCTGACCCCGCTTCCCTCTGGAGCCAGACGGCGCATACTTGTGCCATGTCGGTCACCGGCTTCGCTGTCGCGGTTGTTCGCGAGGACGGGCGCTGGCAGTGCGCGAAACTGAACTCTGCGGCCCTGAAAGACCTCGACACAGCGATCACTCAGCTGCGTGGGCAACGCTCCACGGGTGCTGTCTTCGGCCTGCTCGACGTGGATGACGAGTTCTTCGTGGTGGTGCGCCCGGTGCCAGGCGGGGTGTCGCTGCTGCTCTCCGACGCCGTTGCGGCACTGGACTACGACATCGCCGCCGACGTGCTGGACCTGCTGCGCGTCGAGGTCCCCGACGAGGATGCCCTCGACGCTGACGAGGTCTGGCCGGAGGGTGACCTCGGGCTGCTCGCCGATCTGGGATTGCCGGCAGAGGAGATGCAGGTGATCATCGATGACGTGGACCTGTACCCTGATGAGCAGCTCGAGATGATCGCCCAGCGCTGCGGGTTCTCCGCGCAGCTGTCCGCCCTGCTGGAAAAACAACCGGGATGACGGTGGCGATCACGGGGGCGACGGGTGCCGACCTGGCGCTGGTGCGGCGCGCGATCGAGGTAGCCGGCGGCGCGGTGGCCACGGGGGACATCCCGGTCGGAGCCGTGCTGGTGGACGCCGAGGGCGTCGAGCTGGCGGCTGCGTGCAACGCCCGGGAGGCCACCGGGGACCCGACCGCGCACGCCGAGCTGCTGGCCCTGCGGACCGGGGCGGCCCGATTGCGGGGCGAGGGGCGAGGCACTGGCTGGCGGCTGAGTGGCTGCACCCTGGTGGTCACCGTGGAGCCGTGCACGATGTGCGCGGGTGCCCTGGTGGCGGCCCGGGTGGACCGTCTGGTGTTCGGTGCCTGGGAGCCCAAAACCGGTGCGGTCGGCTCCCTGTGGGACGTCGTCCGGGACCGCCGGTCGCCGCACCGCCCGCAGGTGCTCGGAGGTGTCCTCGACGAGGAGTGCGCTGCCCTCCTCACCGGGTTCATGCGCCTGCGGCGCCCGTGAGTGGCGATGCGAGTCATAGGTCGCATCGCCACTCACGGCCGCGCCCGGTATCCTCACCGGCGGTAGCGTGTCCGAGCGGCCGAAGGAGCGCGCCTCGAAAGCGCGTGAGGGCTCCCGCCCTCCGTGGGTTCAAATCCCACCGCTACCGCCATCAAGCAGCACAAACGCTCCACCTGCTCGGCGGAAGCCGGCTGTGTCCTGCGCTCGGGGTCTCAGTTTGGGTCTCAGTTGCCCCCCATGCGGGCACGGGAGTGGCGTCAGAACTCCGCCCGTTGCCCGTCCGGGGTGATGGTGAAGCGCCACTGGGTGGCCGGGGGCTGGCCGGCATGGCACCAGCGGTGGTAGGCGGTGGTGACCTCGTCGAACAGCCGCCGTGGTCCGAACTGGTGGACCGGCCAGCGCTGGGTATCGGGTTGGTAGTCAAACCGCGCCCAGGACCGGGTGGTGGGATCAAGGAACCACACGCACCAGCGACCATCATCGCCAGATGCGGGCTCATATATCCAGTGGCAGCCGGGAACAGAGAGAGCGATCGCAAAGGGCGCGTCGTCGTTGCACAAGTCGCAAGCATGCAAGTCCGTATCGCTGCGCTCAGGGATGTCGGCCTCGCGCACCACATCGGCGACCGCAGGACGGGGAATTCGCTGGTCGCGCAGTGGCATGAACGAAATAGTGGTGTCGACGAGACCCCCGGTGGCGCTGCCCTCAGTCCCGACCGTCAGCGACAACAGCCCCGCGGGCTTGTAAGCGCTGTTCCACGGGGTGACCACCAATCCCCCGGGGCGGGTCTGTGCCACCCACGTGTACGGCACCCGGGGTGAGGCGACAGTGGACAGCACCCGATCAAACGGTGCCGCTTCGGGGCAGCCCCGGGCACCGTCACCGGTAACCACCGTCACCTCGCCGTAGCCCGCGCGCTCCAGCGCGGTCCGCGCCTGCGCCGCCAGTTTCTGGTCAACCTCGATACTGGTCACATTGCGCGCGCCCAGATAGTGGGCCAGCAGCGCGGCGGTGTAGCCCGTTCCGGTGCCGATCTCCAATACCCGCATCCCCGGCTCTAGGCGCCCAGCGGCCAGCATCATCGCCACGATGTCCGGACGCGACGCCGAGCTGGTCGGCACCTGACCCTGCCCCTGCGGCCCGGCCGGGATGCCGTCATCCACCTGGGTCACCACGTAGTGCGGCCCGTAAGCCCGGGCCAGCCACTCGGCCGGCTCCTCACCACGGCGCAGCGGTACCAGGTCGTCCCCGACGTAGCGCCAGATCACCTCAGGAATAAATACCTCGCGGGGCACCGCCAAAAAAGCCGCCCGCCACGGCTGGGCCAATACCCCCCGCTCGGCCAAGTCCTCAACCAGTTCGGACCACGCTGGCGGTGCCGCGGTGGTCACTTCTTCGTGCCCTCATCATCATCATCGTCTGTATCCGGTTTTCCGTGCTTGCCACCAGGATCTTTCGGCGGAATCGGTCGCTGAGGATCGTAACCGTTCCCCTCGTATTTCTTCGCGTCGTCTTCCTTCTCATGTTTGCTCATTCCGTCCCTCCCGATCCCGCGAGTCACGTCAGGCTGCGGTGCCCTACGCTCAACTGTAACAGCCGCCCTTTATCTTGCTGGGCGTCAACGAAGCAATGCGAGGAACTCGGCGGGCGTGATGCCGGCTTGCCGCAGAATTGAGCCGAGTGTGCCGCGTTTGACGGTGCCGTAGGTTCAGACAGCGCGGGGCTCACGCCGCGCCGGGGACTTGGAATGAGGTAATGAGGGGCGTGGCGGTCACGTGTCGCTGCGGGGCATCGACCTCTTCGAGGTAGAGCGCGACAGCCTCGGCGAGGTTGGCCAAGACTTCCTCGATCGTGCGACCCTGGCTGGCGACCTCGACTTCCAGGCAACGCGCCACATACCAGTCTTCTTCCTGGTGTACGGCGGCGGTCAGGTTCCAAGACGTTCCCATGAGCTCAGTGTGGCATCGTGAACGTCGTTCCGTTCTCCCACTACCGTGACGGAGGGTCACCCTCGCCGTACGGCGTTGGCGGCGACGGCCGCGCCACGAAGTCCAGCGAGACGTATCGTCGGTCTCTCCAACTGTATGATCACCGGCTTAGTCCTTTGCCAGCTCCTGGGAAAGGTGATCGCCCGTGGACCCCATCGACCTCGCGTTCTTCGAAACCGACGAGATGCGCTCCGCTCTGGCTGCCCGGGATATCGGCATGGTGTATCGCTACCTGCGGCGCCTGGGGATCAGCCAGCGCCATATGGCCGGGCTGACTGGCCAGTCCCAGTCGGAAGTCAGCGAGATCCTCCGGGGCCGCCAGGTGAGCAACGTGTGGGTAATCGAGCGCATCGCCGACGGGCTCGGTGTACCCCGGGCGTGGCTGGGCCTGAGCTACGGTGAGGAGCGGACGGAGTCACCGCCGGCTACGGAGGAGGTGGACGAGGACGTGAAACGCCGCGTACTGATCGCCGAGGCCTTGGCGGCGGCCCTGGGCAAGGTGCTCCTCGGGATGGGTGAGCCGATCGAGCTGGCCCTGCCGAGTGGCTAGGTGCTGCCGTCGCGGCTGAGTATGGTCCACGTGCACATCGTGCGGGCGGTCACCGACCATCTGCGCGGTGTCGCACGGTACTACGGGGGGCAGGCTGGCGCATTCGGCGCCGTCTCGACGATCTACACCGAATGGATGCAGGTCCCCGCACCCGAGCTGGTCAAGACACAACTGGCCGCCGCGCTGGCCGAGCTGCACACCGAGGCCGGATGGTGCTGCCACGACGGGGGCGTGGACGGCACGGGCCACTTTAGTCGTGCGCTGCGGCTGGCTGGTCAGTTCCAGGACGCCTACGGGATCGCCAACGCCGCCTGGCACGCCGGGATGGCGCTGGTCCGCAGTGGGCATCCCAACGACGCGCTGAAGTTTTTCCAGGCCGGGCAGGCCCTCTCGTGAGCAGGGCGTGGTGAAGTCCGGCGAGCAGGGAACTTCGCCGTACGGCTGCGATGAATGGATGGTCGCCGGACCGGGCGGGTAAGCGGGTGCTGGGAACCGTGGTCACCACGGTGGGAGCGCCCCCGAGCACCGTGGCAATGCAGGGCCAGTGACGGTAGGTGAACCGCGCGATGGTCGCGGAAACGATCATTGCGAGCTGCGCTCGGACTTCTGCCCGGTGGTGGTCCTTGTAGTAACGCAGGACATGCCAGTACTGGCCCGACACCTCATATAGCGAGATGGGGAGCACGGTGGTCGCCGGATAACGTACCTGGCGCATTGTGGTGGCAGCTGTAGCAGGTCGAATGGCCCTCGTTGGGACCAGAATGGCACACGATGCAGACTCCGGCGCCGCCAGGTGGCACACGGCGGTAAATTTGTAGGTATGGGTCGGTATAGTGCTCGACTGCTGTCATCGAGTGCCGTCTGCTATAGTAGGACCAGCTGTTCCGGGAAGCTGCTGAGCGTGGCGATGACCTCCAGAACATCGTCGAGCTCTCTGACGACGGTGACACCGGGGCGCTCCGCGTATCGCTGTGCCCAGTCCTGTGACTTCACTAGCGACTCCAACAAGAATAGTCGCTTGCCGTGTTCCAGAGCGAGGCGCGCCTGCATCTTCGAGCCGCCGGTGGCGGATGCCTCGATCACGACCGTGCCCATGGCCATACCGCTCATCACGACGTTGCGCATCGGGAAGTTAGTCGCCTGTGGTGGTGCGTCGGGCCAGAACTGCGAGACGAGCGCGCCCTGCTTGCAGATCCTCTCGGCCAGCTCTCGGTTCTCTTGCGGGTAGACCGCGGTAAGAATTCCATGGCCGACGACCGCGAGGGTCCTGCCGTTGGCCTCAAGTGCGGCGGTATGGGCGGAGGTATCGATTCCGCGTGCCAAACCGGACAGGACCGTGACGTTCGCTTCGGTAAGACCCCGTGTGAGGCGGGTCGCCCGCCGTCGTCCATCCTCGGACGCCTGCCGGGTACCGACGACCGCGACTGCGCGAAAGTCCCCCGGCGCCAGGTCGCCCTTGACCCAGATAAAGGGCGGCCGGTTGTAGACCAACTGTAGGTTCGCCGGGTAGTCGTCCTCACGCACGGTAAGAAGCCTCACGCCCTGGGCTGTGACGCGCGCGACCAGCTCCTCGGCCGCGTCCAGGTCTTCAGGCCGCACGCGCTCCAGCAGTTCCTCCGCGTACTGACGGTGCTCTTCAGGGATGAGGCCAATCTGCCTGTCGAGAAGAGCAAGCGCGCCGCCGGACTCGTAGATGACGGCTGCGGTGCGGAACCACTCCCCGGGGGATGCCCTAGTCAAGGCAAGGACGGCGGCCTGCTCAGCCCCTGTGGTACTCGTCGCCACTGTGGTATTCATCGGTCCTCGCCTCTCCGACCGCCGTGCACAAGATTCGAACATACGTTCGACTCCATGCTAGCTATCCTCAGTTCGGCACGGTAGCGGTCATCTCAGCTTCTTAGGCCGACACGACCGCGCTCTCGTCCCAGTGCGGACTGGTGTACCACATCGCAACCAGTCGGATACGGTACGTTGCGCTCGCCACACTCATGGTCGGGACGGTCGCGGAGGTGGCTGCCGATCCCCGGTTATGACGCGACCCGATCCAGCCGCTGCGGAGAGCGGGAGACGCCCTGAACACGGTGGTGGCCCGCTGGCGACAGTGCTCAAGCACGTTCAAGCCTTCGACGAACTGGGTGACCTTAGCTCGAACTGGACCTTCAGTGTCTTCGATGACCGCGTGCACGCCACCCTTGATGCATCGCGGCTCGGCGACCGCAGTTCCTCGAAAAATGGTCGCGGGATAGTAGCCGTCACAGAGCTGCATGGGTTGGTCATCGACGACAAACAACCGGCGGCGCACGATGAGAGGCGTATCTGGCGGGACGTTGAGTCGTTCGGCGATCTCTACAGGTGCAGGCACTTCCTCGACGCTGAGAAGCCGTTGAGTCGCCTGCCGCCCTTGGGCGGCGACTTCTGCGTTAAAGTTGCTCGTGCCGCTATCTTTCCGTATGCGACTGACCACCGCCACGACCCTCCCCGACGACCGCATCGACCACCACCTCACCACCTGAAAGCCGATCGCCGAATCATGACCACGTCCCTGCTCATCTGCGAGTCTGCGTGGTGCAGCCATCGTGAGCCAAGCCGCTATGCTCCCCGGCAAATCGGCCGAGAGGGTGGAGTGATGGCATCTCTGGCAACGTTGGAACAGAGGATCCGCGCCTTGGAGGCTCGGCTCGCCGAGGTCGAGGGTGGGTACGGCGACACGCTGTACCGGTTGCGCCGTGACTCCATTGCTACGCGCATTGATCTGGGACGGCTGCTGGACCAGGCCGGTGTCGCCCGGGCGACCAACGAGGAGATCGACGCGATTCCGGACGTCGAGGGCTAACCTCAGCCGTCACGAGTGGGTGCGCCGGCTGCCACAGAGGGAACATCGGTCAGCTCCACCCGCTGCCCCTCCGGGGTGACGGTGAACAACCAGCGGTCGGCCCCGGGGCTGCCCGCCTCGAGCCACCAGCGGCAGGCTGCTTCCACCTCATCCCACAATCGCCGGGGACCGGACTGAAGCACCGGGAACTCATCCTCATCCGCGTCGGGGCTGGTATGGGTCAGCTTGGCCCACGAGCCCCAGGGGTCCACCAGCCATAGCACACCCACCGGATCATCGGGCTCCCACGGGTAGTAGCGCCACTGGCAGCCAGGCACACGCTGGCCGATAGCAACCCGCGCACCATGCGGCCTCGTCACGTGGGAGGGATGCAACGTGGTGACCCTCTCCTCAACGCGCTCTGGATCCCCTACGCCATTGCTCATGGTGGGTTTGACGGCGCCCCGGGTTTCTCGCTGCTCACGCAGCCACATGAAGTTGCTCTCCGCCACGATCCGGCCAGATGCGGTGCCATCCTCGGCAACGGTTAACACCAATAGTCCACCGGCGTAGGTATCCGCCCAGGGCACCACGATCCGCCCACCCGGCCGGGTCTGCTCCACCCACGCATAGGGAACCTGGTTACAGGCCGCAGTGACGATCAGCCGGTCGTACGGGGCGCCCGGGGGGTACCCGAGGGCACCGTCACCCGTGACCACCGTGACGGCCCCGAGCCCGGCGTCCGACAGCGCCTTCCTGGCGTGAGTGGCGATGACGGGGTCAACCTCGATACTGGTGACCTGCCTAGCGCCGAGCCGATGAGCCAGTAACGCAGCGTTATAACCAGTCCCGGTACCCACCTCCAGCACACGATGCCCGTCGTGAGCGTCCAGCGCCGCCAGCATCACCGCAACAATGATTGGACCCGACGCCGAGCTGGAGGGCAGAGAACCCCCTACACCAGGACCAGTCGGGCGCCCATCATCGACCTGGGTCGCCACACCATCGTCCGCGGCGTAGGCCAACCGCAGCCACCGGCCTGGGTCCTGCTCGCGGTGCAACGGCACGAAAGCCGGCGAGGCCCCGTCGTCGTTCTCAACCCACACCGTGCCCGGAAGGAACTCGTGCCGTGACACCGCCAACAGCGCCGGCCGCCACGGCAAGACCGCAGCTCGCCACTCCGCCACGAACTCGTCTGCCAGGACCGCATCAACCATCCGACGCCGCAGCTCCACAGGCGACCCAACCGCGTCAAGACCGGTCACTTCTTCTCCTGCTTGCCAGAGTCCTTGCCAGGGTCCTCGGGTTCGTCTGGCTTTTCGTGCTTACCCGGCTGACGGTGCGGGAACAGCCCTCCCGGCTTATGGCCATCCCGAGTGGGGTCAGGCTGCGGCGGTGTCTCATGGTGCCTACCCATCGCTACTCCTCCTCATCACCATCCCCCACACCCGCTCAGTCGCCCCCGGTATACCGCACACCGCGACCAGTCGAAAAGACGACGACGGCCCTGCCATCCGGGTGCCGGTAGACGGCATGACTGCCCTTCGTGCGCACGTAAACGAACACAGGAAAGCCACCCGGTTATCGAGGTGGAGATGCT
The DNA here is from genome assembly GCA_019244165.1 of Pseudonocardiales bacterium. Taxonomy (GTDB): domain Bacteria; phylum Actinomycetota; class Actinomycetes; order Mycobacteriales; family Pseudonocardiaceae. The sequence goes on from JAFATA010000037.1 coordinate 53,301, forward strand.
GGTAGGCGGTGGGCCAAGAGGTCGAAGTGGCGTTGGGTGGCCCACGCCTGCCGGTCGCCGATGACGCAGAGGCGGCGCTGGGCACGGCTGACGGCCACGTTGAGCAGGTTGGGTTTGCTGGCGGCCCAACGCCGGGCTCCACCCCGTCGGGGATCGCTGCCGAGCACCAGGATCACGATCTCGGCCTGCTTGCCCTGCGCGGTATGGATCGTCCCGGCCACCAGGCCCCGGTAGCGGTGAGCACGCTGATGCACCTGGCGGGCGATGTCGCGAAACGGACCAATCACCATGACCTGGGACATCTCGAACTTCAGGTCGGCCAGGGCGTCGAGAATCAGATCCAGCCGCCTGCCCTCGGCAGGAATCCAGTGGCCATCGGATACGTGGGAGACAACGTCGATCCACTCCGAAGCGGGCAGCAACGGATACGCCTCCTGGAACCGCTGGGCGGCGGCCGGCGCAGTTCCGTTGATCATGAGGCCGTTGTAGGCGATGTCGTTGGCGATGCCGAACATGGGCTGGTCGCAACGACGGTGCACGGTCAGCGGTGAACCGACCCAGATCTCGCCGTCGTCGCCGGCCAGCCGGGTGCTCAGAGGGGTGAGCCGGTCGGCCAATCTTTGCACCGAGGTGCGGCTGGACAGCCACTGCTCATCGCCTGACCGAGTTCGGCCCGGATGGCGTCGCGTTCCCGCTCGCCGCGCCGTCTCCTCCCCCTGCGCGGCAGCCTGGGCGGCGAGGTCAACTTCTCGCGCGAGCCGCGCCAGCTCACCGTACGCATCGTGCAGGGCCCGTTCGGCTGCCTCCACCTGGGCAGCCGCAGCTTGGTCGCGGTGCCGCCACTCCCGCATGGCTTTGCCCAGCGAGGTCAGCCACTCCAGAAACCCCGGCCGGAACTGGCGGTGCTCGGCACGCAACTGCACCCGCCGTGCCCGCTCGGCCTGCCAAGCCTGGGCACCACGCTCTGCTGTGGTGAGCTGCGCACGGAGCGCTGCGACCTGCTGCTGCGCGGCGGTCAACGCTTCGTGGGCGGCACCCCATGCTCGAGTGCCTGCCGGAAGGTGGCCACTGCCTCCAGCCACGTGCACGGCGGCGCCGAGCGCTCATACTCTTTGAGGATCGCCAGCAAACCGAGCCGATCGTGTTCCTCCTCGGGGTCCTTGGGCTTGCGGTACCAGAAGTCGTCCACGAACTGGCCGCAATTGCGCTTGTTACCCAACCGCGCCGAGACCAGCGCCCACCCGGTGACGGCGGTCTCGATGCCGTTCACGTCGTCGCCCTCAGCGTCATCGCGATCGTTGGTGAGCAGCGCTGAGGCGATGCCCGGAAAGTAGTCGAGCTGCACGGCGTCCGCACGCCAGCACTCATCGATCGCGTCCCGCCCCGGGATCTCCTTCGTGACGTTCTCCACCGCCCCGTTGTTCGCCGATGCGACAACCATGTCAAACCCTGTGAACTGGGGTTTCCAGAAGTGCACCACGCGGGTGTGATCGCCGTTCTTTCGGCGCTCTTGCTTCCCGGAGAACGCCTCCCGCGGGTGCGGATGTTCTGGTGCGCTTGGTCACCGGCCCAGTGGCACCCGGCAGGGGGCCGTGGCTTTCAATACCGTGTCCAGCTGCTCGCGCACGTCTACCCGCCGTGCCGTATCCAACTCGGCATCGGGGCGCAGGTACTCGCACAGCACGGTGCCGACCTTGCCCACACTCGCCTGCTCCGCGACCGTGGCGAGGTCATCAGCGATGAAGCTGTTCAGGAAGTCATGCCCGTCGGCGCTATAGGCTCTGCACTTGGCCACGATCTGGCTGCGGATACGGATCTCGGCGTGCGGCAGTGCCGAGTCCACGTGCAGCATCTTCGCGACAGCCTTGAGGCACTCTGTGAGCACTTCCTGCCCGATTGGCCGCCCCACCTCGTGATCGCGCCGCCGCAGCTCCGCGGCCCACTCGTCATCTGGCTCGGGCTCTACCAGATCCTTGAAGTACGCACCGAACTCCTTTTTCGCGCCCTCGAACCCGGTCAACCAGCTCGGCGTTCCCGGACCGGGACACACTGTGCGGCCCGTCGCCCAGGCGCAACTGGACAACACCTCCGAACCAACCAGCGGCCGTCCCTCGCCTGACACGACGAACGCGGCCAGCGCACTCTCTCTCGCCGGGCGTTCATCGAAGCTTTCCTCATCCGGCGCGAAGACCCTTGCTAGGACCTCGAACACCGATTCCAGCGAGTAAATCCCGGCGTAAACAACGTGCCACCACGCCTGGTCCTTGCTCAGCGGGACTCCCGCCAGCTCATGCTCCGGTTCCCACGGCAACGGCTCACCAGGCTTGACCACGTACACCCGTCGCTCGCTGACCTTCTCGACAGAGGGCGGACTGAACATCTCCACCGTGCGCCAGAATCGGATGATCTCAGCGCGCTGCGCATCCGCTCCCCGTACCAACCTCGGCTCCGTTCCTCAGCGTAACCCCTCAACCCAGGAATGTAGCGGATCGTAGTCGCGCGGGAACGCAAGTCGGGGCCCTGGCAACGCCCTATGAGCGTGGCCCAGGAACAGGGCATGGTCCCGGCCCGGCGTGCTGGTTGCATTGTGGTGGCATTTGTGCGGCACTGGTGGCGCTGGGCGGTCCGGGCCACCCGCCTCCCCCTGCCGCATCACGCCAACACCCGGCTACTCATCATGCTCGATGAGGATTCGGAAACTCGGAGGGGATGCACTGAATGAACTGCCTCGGCAGCGAGGTAGCAATGAGAACACCAACGGCCTCCTGCGCCAGGATCTCCCAAAAGAACCGACCTCTCGGTCTAGGCGCAGCCCAGGTTTGACGCAGCCGCCGACGAACTCAACAACTTCCTGGTCGAGGCTGGTGGTCGTGTAGCTTTGCCGCGTTACCTTCTTTGTCTCCACTCCGATCTCATTACGGACCAATTTGGCGATCGCATCTCGCTGCTCCTGGTTCAGCTTTACGAGGTTCTCCGCTGTCTGGGCCTCCTCTTTTAGGCGTTCGGCACTGGCGGAACGGACTTGGATCTCGGCCTCTACTTGGTTTAGTAGTCTTGCTGCGCTCCGCATCGTGCGCCCAAGCTCTTCTAGGCGATCCTCCAGTGTTGTGATCTTGAGTTCGACTGTCGTGTCTTTTGCTTCTTTTGTTGTACGAAACAGAGAGGTGAAACCGGAGAGGCCCGCCAAGCCCCCGAGAGCCGTAAAAATCACACTGATCAGGTATGCGATGTTCGACACGCGTGGCCTACCCCTCTGTAGGGTCTGGAAGGCGGGGGATTCCTGTCGTGGTGACTGCGGTCTGGGCGGCGCCAGGAAGATCCAATCGGTGACCGAGTGACTGCGTGGGGTAGCACGGGCAGCCCCATGATGCGCTCAAGCTCTTCCAGCTCGGGCACTGTCGGCTCACGGGGTTCGCGCCCGACAAAAGTCCAACCGGCACAGTGGTTGGTTGCCAACAGGGTCTGGGGGGCCTGACAATTCGGGCGGCACGGTGTAGCGACCGGTTGGGGCGGCTACAGGCGAGCGCCTGGTCAACGTTCGCGGATGTGGGCTTGGCAGGAGCGGGATCTGTGGTGACTGCGTACCTGGAGGTGTGGAAACCGGCGGGGGTTGAGCTCGTGCCACTCGACGGGCCGCGGGTGACGATCGGTCGGGCCGAGTGCAACGATGTTGTGCTGGCTCATGACAAAACCGTGGGGAGATTGCACGCGGTCGTTGAGCCGGTCGCGGACGGCTGGTGTGTGCAGGATCTGGGTAGCCGCAACGGCACAGTCGTTCGCGGTGATCGCATCTTGGCGATGCGGGTTCTGCACCACGGCGATGATGTCGTGGTAGGCCGTACGAAGCTGGTGTTTAGGGCTGCGGAACCAGCCGATGTGACTCGTACTCAAGGTGCCGCGTCGTCGCCTGAGCTGACCCGCCGTGAGCGTGATGTGCTCCGGGCGCTGTGCCGGCCATTGTTCAACGGGCAGATGTTCACCGAGCCTGCCTCGCTGCGTGACATAGCGGTCGCCTTGGTGGTCAGTGAGCCAGCCGTGGAGCAGCACCTGCTTCGGCTGTACGGGAAGTTCGACATTCCCGCCGGCAGTCGCAACCGCCGGAGCCTGCTCGCCAACGAAGCTCTCCGCCGGGGCGCGGTCACCATCGCCGACCTCACTGAGCCGACGCCGTGACCCGCGCCACGTTCAAAACCGGTACCCGGATCGGCCCGTTTATTCTGGAATCGCTTATCGGGCGCGGAGGAATGGGCGATGTCTATCGCGCTGTCCACCGCGACCTCGATCGAACCGTGGCGCTAAAACTCCTAGCCCCCACCCTGGCGGTCCAGGAGGAGTTCACCTCGCGATTTCTGCGTGAAGCGCGCACGATGCAAGCCCTGGAACACCCGGCCATCGTCACGGTGTACGACGCGGGCGAGGCAGATGGCCAACTGTACCTAGCGATGCGTTTGGTCGGGGCGGCCAGCCTCAAACATCTGATCGCTGAGGGCGAGGGTTCCGTCGAGCAGGCCATGTCGGTCCTGCACCGGCTCGCCGAAGCCCTCGACTACGCCCACAGTCGCGGCATCATTCACCGCGACATCAAGCCCGCCAATATTCTCCTCGATCAGGACCTGCAGCCCGTGCTGGCCGACTTCGGCTTGGCCAAAGTCCTCGATGACACCTCGACCACGGTGAGCAGCCAGTACCTCGGAACGCCAACCTACCTGGCACCCGAACAGGCATCCGGTGGCCCGGTCAGTCACAGAGCCGACCTGTACTCCTTCGCCTGCGTGGCGTTCGAGCTGCTCACTGGCACCACCCCCTATACCGAGCCCGATTCGCTGTCGCTGCTGTTGGCACACGGAAGCCATCCCGTGCCCCGGGCCACCGAGCGCCAACACACCCTGCCACCAGCGGTTGATGACGTGTTCACCCGGGCCTTGGCCAAGGCACCCACGGATCGCTACCCCTCAGCTGAGGCATTCGTGGATGCCCTCGACCAGGCGCTCACAGCGAATCAGCGCCCACGAGGCATGCGTCGCCGCTGGGTGAGAGGGTCGGTTGTCAGCGGGATCGTTGTTATTGCGGCCCTCGTCGCGGTCCTGGTGGTCTGGCATCCCCCGCCCAACCCCAGTCCGGAGCCTCCAGTGAAGCGCGCCGCGACCTCCGCTGCCGTCCCCCGCGGCCGGTTAGTCTACCAGGCGAAGATGGACGGCACCGGTGTCGGGTTCGCCGACTTGGTCGGACGCCCCAACGATCCTGCCCACGAGACCGTGCGCTTTCTCCCCCATACGCTCGAACTTACAGCTCTCACCGCTGGCGCCGACGCCGGCACTGACCTCAAACTTGCCGACGCTGTCACCACCTATGTCGGGGATATCGACATCTCCGTCAAACCAGGGTCCAATGTACAGTTCTGCTGGGGTCTTCGGTGGGCCGTGCAAGGAAAACTGGCTTACGAGGTGTGCGTGGACACTGCGGCTGAATTCGCTCAGCTCGACGTTTGGGATGGGCAGAACAACGTGCCCATCACTCCCCGAGTCGATATACCCGGACTCCAAACCGGGCGCACCGTCCCCATCACCGTCGTGGTACGCGACACCCACCTCACACTCTTCATCGACGGAAAACAGGTCGCCGACGTCGAAAACCACCAAGTCCCGCCCGCTCGAACTTTTCCCGACCTGGACGTCTACAGCAGCGGCCTCCCCGGCACCGTCGACATCCACGCACTGAGCCTCTACACCCTTGCCGGCAGCTGATGTGGAAGCCCCGTGCCGCGGTGCGTCACTGCGGCACGGGTATCGAACTGGCCTCGCCGCATGGGTCGGTCCGATGGACCGACCTACCCCACGGCTGCGCAGCCCGGCCGGCCGCTCCTGCTGGTCACCCGCCAGCAGGGCTCAACGACACAGGCGACTCGAGTCTCACCAGTCCGTGAGCCGTACCGGCGTTCACGGACTCCACGCCACCGACGGCGACGTCAGCAAGGGGACAGACCCAGCTGCCCGGTGACTGTCAGCATCTCATAAGAAAACCCTTACGACTCGCCTAGAAAATTGTCGCGCCGCCGCGATGTTATCTTGCCTCATATTTCGTCAAAAATAGACATCACGAAGAAGTCTACTACCAAGGAATGAGAGAAATGAGATGATCATCGAGACGATCATTATCACCAAGGTTGCGCTCGCCCTCAAGGGCGCCGTGGTCATCGCTGCCCACAACGGTCTCGCCGTTCCTCTGGCCCAGAACTTTGTCAGCACCGCATTCTCTGCCGGCCTTGTTCCAGCGTTGCAGGGTCTTGCTGCGGCGCTCGTGGGGATCGGGGCTATGGCCGGAGTTGCTCTAGCGCTGGAGTCGCTTCTTAGTGCACTCGAAGACGGTGACTTGGACAAGATTTTCAGCGCAATCGGCCGCCTCGCAACTGCGGTGATGGAACTGGGCGACTGAGCGTACGCCGGTCGCGGGGTAGATCGGCAGGCGGTAGCCGCGGAACCTGGGTGATCTTGCGGACCGGTAGGCCAGACAGCACAGGGCTCACGCCGTGCCTGGGACGTGGAACGAGGTGATGAGAGAAGTGGCGGTCACGTGTCGGCGCGGGTCATCGACCTCTTCGAGGTGGAGCGCGACAACCTCGGCCTCGAAAGCGCGTGAGGGCTCCCGCGCTGGCGTGGGTTCAAATCCCACCGCTACCGCCATCGAGCAGCGTAAACGCCGGTCACCTTGTTTGTGGGTGACCGGCGTTTGGGCGGTTGGTTGCATTGTGGTGGCAATTGTGCGGGCCTCCTGTGTCAGTATTTCCCAAGGGAACCGACCCGCCGGTCTACGCGTCGCTGGTGACAGCGCCGTCTCCCGGACTTCAAGGCGTACGCGGAGCAGGTACGGCTCGCGAGCGACTCTACTGGGTCTTTTGGGTCGGATGAGGTTTTAATGTCGGCATTTTCTTGATCAGCCATAGGACGCTGTTGTCCCCGCCCAGTGCAGGGAAGTCCGGGACCACCTTGTTGCACAGTTCCAGGAGATGGTCGGTCATTGGCTGGCCTTGGGGGAAATCATTGTACCACTCGAACGTCGGTGCGGCGTGGCGGCCGAAGTAAGGGTGCTTGGGATCGTCGATGTCCATAGGTTCCTGTACGAGTTGGTTAGCGACCCCGAATAGCAGTCCCTGCATCGCGGCGATGAACGTTCGCTCCAACCCGTAACGTTCGTCATCCTCGTTACCCGGCTTGACGTCCTTCCATGACGTGCAGTACAGCTCGTCGAGCAGTCGCAGGACGTAGACGTAGGCCGCGTTACACAACAGCCCGAGATCCTGGATCGGTCCGGCCGGGTAGTCGTTGACCCTCGGGTTATCCGGTACGTTATAAGTCTCGCCGATGGGTTCCCAGCCCTTGGCGATTCTCTCCAATTTCACATAGTGCGGGTACTCGAAGTACCCTGGCTTCGGGTCACTTGGGTCGGTCGGAACCTGCCCGCGGTCGGAGCTCATGCCCTCGCCCTGCTCCACGATCGCGTTGATCGCGTCGAGAGCATCACGTAGGTTTTTGACCAGGATCGGTTTTCCGCCGCCACCTTCATTCCAGTAGGTTTCCACGTACTGCAGGTCAACCTTGTTGTTCTTGAACAACTCTGTTATCTTTTTTGGATCGCCCGTGGGGTGGCCTTTATCGACACCGCACAGCAGCTTGAAGCCGTCGTGGATGGCTTGATAGAATTGACCGATCGTTGCGTACTCCTCGGGTTTGCTTTCCTTGGTTTGGCCTACCTCGGATTTCGGTTTTGGTGGTGGCGATGGCTTCTCGAACTCCATAAAAACATCCCTGGTCAGCTTCTCGGTCAACTTGCCGAGCACCAGGTCTAGCTTCGGTTTACGCATTGGTATCGTATAGGGATATGCAGGGATAAAGTTTTTGTCGCAGAGTTTGATGTCACGACCAATCGCGATGATCATATTGCGGACCAGTGACAGGTGTAACATTTCTTCGATGACTACGCTTTTGAGTATCCGGAAGGCTCCTGGTCCTGGCGCCCACTTTGAGACGTTTTGGGTCTTGATTGAGTAGCTGGCGTAGAGGTATATCGGGATCGCCGCCATCTCCACTTGAGCCGCATACCGCAGGTGATTATACAGCTGGTCCACGGTGGTGATGGGCTGGCTCGCGTTGAGCGAGGCGAGTGGGAAGTTCTCCGGTTCCTGGGTGGTGGTCACGGACGCTGCTCCTTTCACGCTCTGTTGTCCGTTCCGGCTCGACGGGCTCCGGGAGGCTGATCGCGGTAAAAATCCGCCGTGCAACCCACTCCCGTAGGTAGGTGGTGGCGTCGGCGTCGGTCACGCCCGCTCGCAGCGCGGCTTGGCGTAGGGAGTGGCCAGTGGCCAGCGCGGTCAGCAGGTGCCACCGGGGTGGTTCCACCTCGGTCACGGTGACGAGGTAGTTGTGCCGGGATAACACCAGGTGAGTGCTTGAGCGGGGCGGTAGTGGTGGGGCGTCTTTGCCGTGGCGGACGGTAGTGACGTAGGTGTGGACCGGGAAACTCAGAATGAGAAGCCGCAGGCTGGGCGCTGGTGTGGCGAGCGCGTGGGCCCATCCGGGGGAAAGTGGTTCGGGTAGTGAGGGCGGTTGGAGTAGAGCGCCGTCTTCCATTCCGGGCCCCGCGTGCACCTCGATGAACGCTCGCTCAAACCGAGCGATGTCGATCATCAGGTCGATCCATTCCTCCCGAGCGTGCCGGTCCGGCCGCGTGGCAGCCAGATGGTCACCGAACCGGGCACCCAGTTCCCCCAGAGTGCGGCTGCGGGAGGGGTTGGCCCCCAGGTACTCCACCGCGAAGGCATCGAACAGCTCCCGGCCCAGCAGATGACACAACACGGGGTAGTGCCTGCGCATGCACTCCAGCAGCCGCGCGCGGTAACCCCGCTGGTAGATAGCCAACCGCTCCTCAGGACCCAGCGTCGAGGACGCGGTGATCACGTCACAGACCCCGGTCGTCCTGGCCGGATCCTGGATGGCGGCTTGCAACCACCCCTGAGTCCGGCTCAGGGACTCATCCCCCATGTCGCTCGACCGGTTCCGTGTCGGCGAGGCATTGACGCGCCTTGCCCAGCTCCGCCACCAGAGCCTCAAACGGCGGGATGTGCTCGTCCCACTCCACCATCGTCGACACGCCTCCCGTGTGCGCGCTCGCGACCCGGTACAGGTCCCATACCGGCTCGGCCACCGGCTGGTCGTGAGTATCGATCAAGTGAGTACCTCGGTCGGTGTGGCCGGCCAGGTGCATCTGCACGATCCGCTCCGCCGGCAGCGCACGGATGTACTCGTAAGGATCGAACTCGTGGTTGACGGCGGACACGTAGACATTGTTGACGTCGAGCAGCAGGCCACAGTCGGCCTCGGCGGCCATCCGGCTCAGAAACTCCCACTCGGTCATCGTGGAGTCCCGGAAACCCACATAGGTACTCGGGTTCTCCAGCACCAGCGGCCGTTCCAGGAAATCTTGGACCACCCGAATCCGGCCGACGACATGCCGCAGCGATTCTTCCGTCAGAGGCAAGGGCAGCAAGTCGTGCGTGTTGAGGCCGAGTACACCGGTCCAGCATACATGATCGGACACCCATACCGCACCGATGTCGGATGCCATCCGTTTGAGCTGACGCAGATAGTCCCAATCCAACTGGTCAGTGCTTCCAATTGACAACGAAACCCCGTGCATGACCACGGGATAAAGGGCGGCGACCTCACCCAAGACCCGCCGTGGAAACCCACCATACCCCAAGAAGTTCTCTGAAATAACCTCGAACCAGTCCACGTGGGGACGACGGGTACCTACTTGGGAGAAATGGCAGGACCGCAGCCCGAGACCGAACCCCAGATGGGGTAAGCCGAGTCGGTCAGCGGTCATTCAGCCACCTCCCCGATACTCAGGTAACGGCGGACTAGGCGCTTCAGTGTAGAACGCGACTTCCGTGGGCTTCGTGAGGTACTTCTCGGAGCGATTCGTCTCATATGACGGGACTTGGTCGTCAGGGTACCCCTCCTGTGGCGGTTGTCCAAATGGGCGACCGGCATGCCACATCCGCTGCTCGAAGCGCTTACGGGCCAACTTCCATACCCCGGTTCCCTTGAAAGGCCCAGCCGAGGCCACCCGGCATTCATTGATCGGGGTGGCGCAGCTGCCGTTCCATCTGCAGGCTTGCTCACCAGGGATGGACTGCTCATAGTCGTTGCCGAGATAACCGCAGCCACCCTGACCGCGGCACTCGTTGTCACCATGACACCAGTGCTGCACGGTCGCACAGTTCCCAGTTCCCGCGTACTGTGTTTTATCGCCGTCCACGCCGTGCCCTTCGCAGGCGTTGAGACCCACGCAGACATGGAGTTCCAGAACCTTCTCCGCCTCCTCCTGGGCCTGATCGCCTTCCTCAGGAATGAGTAGCTGTTCCTTGCCAGCTTCATGAGCGGCAGCTCTTATAATAGCACCAAGTGGGCCGCCAGTCGCCAAAAGAGTCGCTTCCCTCACCGAAAGCCCATCATTCCCATCGCTAGGGTCACCGTTCGTTTCCTTCGCCATCACAACATCACCTGTTCGTATGTCGAGGTCTGGTATTCACCATCCAGCATACTCAATCACAAAACATCCTATTCACGCACCCTGCCAGCACAGGCGTAGCACGACAATAGGAGCTACCACAGTTAACCCCTCCGTGTAAAAGAACAACACGAACGGAGGCGAACACCACCGGCAGTTACTAGCCTGCAACGGCGTCATGCTGACCCTGCGCGTGACCGCCGAGGACAGTGCCACCGGCCGCTTCCGTGGGGACCTGGCGTTCATGTGGCTGCGCGCCCACCGCCGCCGGTTTTACGAACCTGGCCAGGCTCGGATCCAGCGTGCGGAGGTGAGCACTGTAGCGGGCGTCGTCATTCAGTTTCCTGGTACGTTCGCCGCTTCGGCTTGGCGAACTAGCTGCGTACCGTCGTAGTGGGTGAGCCAGTGTTGGTTGACCAGTTTCTGTACGTCAGCGGTGACTTTGTCCACGTAGTCCTGATGGGTGGGATACAGAATCTTTAAGTAGCCGGGTGCGAAGGCGATGTCGTATCCGGCGTAGTAGCCTTCGGTGGTGTTGTGTACCGTTGGCCCACGTTCTACGTAGGTCGCGATGGGCACGTCCACGTTGGGTGTACGAACCCCACCTGTTGGGTTGCCGTACTCATCCCTTGTTGCCCGTACCGGCCAGACATGAGAATCCGCTACTGTCAGACGACTCGCGTGTGGTGGAGCTATTCCCTTGGTCACCCAGTCGTCCAGGTTCGCGAAGGCTGCGTCGAGCACGGCGTGGAGCGGAAAAGAGCTCAGCGGGTACACGAAGTTGGTGAACGGCGGAAACCCGGCTTGGGCCAGCTCGGCGGTGGAGGGAAAGTTGCGGGCGTGGTCCATGGGCAGGTGACAGCCGCCGCCAACTTCGTAGAGTCGGATGCGCCGGTTGGGGGTGTCGCTATCAGCCGGGCGGTCGGTACGGCGATTGCGGGAGGCGGCGGTGTAGAAGTCGGTCGGGGTGGTCACGATGACCACCGGCTGGCCGCCCGGCGGGTTGTACTGAACCCGAGGATCACCCACTGGGATCGTGGGTGCGCACTGGTTAATCGGTGTTCCCGCATAGCTACCCGCGCCCGGGAGATACCCGTCGAAGATCGGCTTGCCGTCGGGCATGGTGGCATGGCGAGAGATCGCGTTGAGGTAGGTGAGGTCGTAGGAGCCGCTTTGCGACCACCCAGTCAGGTCGCTGTTGCGGATGTGCAGGCCTCGCAGCGGGTTTTCCGGTACATCGCTTTTGACCAACCTGCCTACCTGGCTGATAATGTCCCAAGCCAGGCCGTCCTCGGTGTCCTGGCCCGATGACGATGAGGACGGCGTGCAGCGCTGTTCGGACGGTCTCGGGTTGGCCATCGATAGCCGGCCGTATCGGGCGGGGTCGAATTTCTTCAGCGCGGTGATCGACACTGGCTTGGCGGTGATGCCAACATAGGCATCACCAGTGCGCATGAACCCGTCATGCGCTATTTCCCATTCCGCGTCGAGGTCGTGGCCCGCAGTGGGATTGAGCGGTTCGATACGCACGTTTCCGCTGAACCGTGCCGGATCAGACGGTCGGCGGATAAGAATCCGAGTGGTATAAGGGCCAGACGTGTCGATGGTAAGCGTCTTAAGGTCGGGCCACGAGTACACGTTAGCCTGTCCACTGACGAAATACTCTTGCTCGGTGTAGCCATACCGCCCGAGGTTGATCGGCTCAGCGTCGTGGTCAGAAGCGAGGAACGGAAACGACCCAGGTGTCACCGGTACCGGGCCCGCGACTGCCGGCAGCGCGGGAACGGCTGTTCCTACAGCCGGCCCACGGGAAGCCTTGAATGCGCCCCTCGGACCAGCGCAACAAGCGACGGGCATGGCTACAAGCAGAATCACTGCTAACACCCTATAGCCGCCGAACCGCACGCTCACTTTACACCTCGCATAATCGTCACCACGAAAGCTTCCCACGAAGAAACCACCGCATCGACCTACCTATTACGGTGGTGCTCACTTGAGCATGTCCAGCGTGAAACTGGCCACCTCTTGCATGCCCAGGGCGTTAGGGTGAAATGGGGAAGCGGCGCTAGCCGGGGTGGTGCCCTCTACCCATCTCACTCCGGGCTGCTGGCAGGCGTCGTGACCCAGTGAACGAGTATAGGAGTCGACGAATACCGCACCGTGGTCATTGGCCTGACGGGCGAGCATGGCGGTAAGCTCCTGCTCCACCCCATCCACATAGGGCACGTCACCGCGGGCGATCGGCAAGACCGGATAGCACCCCGCCGCAGACGGCAAGACTCGCAGGTAACCCACCACCAGCACCCTCGCCCGCGGCGACCGTTGTCGGATGCCCTCCAACACTCGGACGATCTTGGGTGCGACGGTGGCGATGCGCTGCGCGTAAGGATCTGTTCCGCTCGCAGTGATTTGTCGCTGGCAGGGATTACCGAGCGGGTCGGTGGAGCCCAGTCGGGCGCAGGTCAGCCACAGGTCTCCGATATTGATGTCGTTGCCCCCGATGGTTACCGTGACCAGGTTGGTATCCGGCCGCAAGGCATCGAACTGTGCGGGATTGGGACCCGGCCATACCGGCTGGGGAACCGTCATGTTGTCGGTTCTGGCGCCACCGCAGCTGACATCGGTGTAGTCGCCGATGCCCAGTGCTTTCGCGAGGAAAGCTGGGTAGTTGTGGGTGGAGCGTTGGCAGCCAGCTGGATCAGTCCGCTGCGCAGGTATTCCCGGACCCGACGCATATGAGTCACCCAGCGCAACGTAACGCGTCACTACACTCACCGGCGTGGCTGCTGCCGTAGAAGCCAACCCCGGCAACGCCAGCACAGTGGCTGCGGCGGTGACGGCGACACGGCAAGACACCGGCAAGTGAGCCTCCAGACGTCGCCCGACGAACGCCTCCTGATCACCAACTGTAGCGCCTTAACACCGCAACGGCACTTGCCGACGGTGATCATCCTTTGTGTGCGTTGAGCGACACGTGCTGTCGCCTACGGCACACAAACCGTGATCAGCCCTGCATCGGTGGCCAGACAGCTCGGAAGTGCCGTTACAGTAGCAGTACTAAACGGCAAGAAGCCGTCACCGACCGTACCTCGCGGGGAACCTGGTCGGTGGTGGCGGCGGGTGGCCGCGCGCGGCGTGCGACCTGCTGAGAGTGCTCCCGCGCTGGTGAATGATGTGGCAGGTAATTCGGAAAAGGAGCATCTTCGGTGATTCGCTGGCAGTCATACCGATCGCCCTTGGCGGGTGCGCTCGTGACGGCACTGATGATGGTGTTGCTGCTCGGCGGGTGCGGGCCGAACCGCACCGGGTCCGCGGCGAAGCCCAGCGGGCCGCCGGTGCCCAGCGTGCCCGGCGCGATCCCCCGGCCTGAGCACATTATGCTCGTCATCTTCGAGAACAAGGCCTACCAGCAGGTTATTGGTTCCGCGGCTGCCCCCTACCTCACCGCGCTCGCCCACGCCGGGGCTAACTTCACCGACGCCCACGGGGAGCGGCATCCCAGCCAACCGAACTACGTTGCTCTGCTTTCTGGCTCCACTCAGGGCGTCATCGACGACTCTTGTCCCCAGCACCTGGACAACCAACCCAATCTGGCACGCCAACTGCTCGAGGACGGTCGCAGTTTCGCCGGCTACTCGGAAGACCTGCCGAACGCCGGCTTCACCGGCTGCTCCTCACCCGATGGCTGCTACGCCCGCAAACACAACCCCTGGGTCGACTTCACCAATATCCCCGCCAGCGCGAACCTTCCGCTGTCCGCACTGCCCACCGACCTCGCCGCGCTCCCTACCCTCGCCATCGTGATCCCCAACATGTGTGATGACATGCACAATTGTCCCGTGGCCAGCGGTGACGCCTGGGCACAGCATCATCTCCCCGCCTACCTCGACTGGGCCCGCACTCACCACAGCCTGCTGATCGTGACCTTCGACGAGGACAACGGTACTGCTGCCAACCACATCCCGACACTGTTCGTCGGTCCTATGGTCCGACCTGGCGACGTGCCCACTCGCATTGACCACTACACGATCCTGCGCACGATCGAAGACATGTACCAGCTTGCCCCGCTCGGCGCAGCTGCGGCAACGCCACCCATCACCGGCATCTGGGCGCCATAACGATGTTCATGAAAGCCTTTTGGGTAGTTCCCTTTTGTACTCAGGAAAGTATTTGGAAATGACGTCCAGCGAGAACTCAGGCAGGATCGAAGAGGCGGGCTCTCGTTCCAAGAGGAAGACGAAAGACTCTCGCACCACCTTCTCGAGATCATCTTCGGGAAGCTGGAGTTCGTCAATGAGGCTTGTGGGTACTGTGACATGGTGGCGGGTCGCGAGATTGTCGTCGCGAACCTGGACCTCGAACTCGTGAGGGCCTATGGAGGTAACGGTGATATCGGCCATGATGTTGGGTTACCTTTCGCGGTGTCGTTGCGGGAATGAGGTCGAGCTGTCACAGGTGGAAGGTGGTGCCGACGCTGTTGGGGATAAATGCTGGGCCAAAGCGGGCGGACATAGCGTGTTGAGCCCGCCATCCCGTGCAGTGGGCGGGGACGAGAACACCGGGGTGCAAGGCGGCGAGGTCGTCCAGCACGCGGGGGATGAGGGGTTCGAAGAGGGGTCCGTTGAGATGGAACCCGCCGAGCAGGGCGTGCAGGGGCTGCTCACCGGTGAGCCGCTGGGCGTAGCGGGCAATGTTGACCACGCCGGCGTGGCCGCATCCGGTGAGGACTACCAGGCCTTTGCCCTGCAGGTTCAGGATGAGCGCCTGGTCGTCAAGAACGAGGGGATCGGGTTGCCACTCGTCGTGGAGCCACGCTTGCTGCGAGGGGAAGCCCGGTTCGTACCCGGTGGTGCGCGGAATTTCACCGGTGACTAGCACGGAGCGTTCGAACAGGAAGCTGGGTTGCTGCTCCTCAATGACGTCAAAGCCTGCCTCGTCCAATGCCCGGCGGCTCGTCGTGGGGATCTCCAGCGGCTCGCGACCCGGCAGCATGATTCGGCGACGGCGCCAGAAGTGAGGGTGGATCAGCACCGGCATGTTCGTCCGGCCCAGTGCCCGGATCAGTCCGTCGATGCCGGTGGTGTGGTCGAAATGGCCGTGGCTGCACACGATCGCCTGAATCGAGCCGGGGTCGATGTCCAGGCGACGCATGTTCTCGACCACACCGTCCGGGCTGGCACCAGCGTCATAGAGCAACCGATATTCACGATCGCCCTTGGATACGACCACGAGCAGGGAAAAGCCATGCTCGGCGATGAGCGCGTCGGGAACCTCACCGTTGTCCATCACCGTCGTTCCCCGCCGGGGCACCTCGCCCCGCGGGATGCGGTGGGCTGGCCCTTGGTCGGGCATGAGCATGTCGGTGACGTTGTCCATCAGCGTGGTGATCCGAACGGAGTCAACGGGCTCCAGGTCGATCTCCACGGCCGGGTCGAAGTCGTGGAACACCGGCGGCGGTCCACCGCCCGCGCTACCATCCGCGCACACAAGCCGCAGCGTAACGCATGTGTCGGTGCGAGTCCGGCTACCGGCTATGCCAATCCGAGCAACTCGAGCACACCCGATTGCCACACGGCTCCGGAGGGGAGGCCGTCCAGCGCGTCAGCGATGGCCAAGGCCGATCGTGGTCGGCGGGGGTGAGAGATTACGTCCGCGGAGTTGATTTTCTGAATGTAGCTGGGTAGGGGCCGGACATTAGCCGTGACACCCGTCACTGAGTTAGGCGCCGTAAACAGCCCGCTATCAATCCCTTCGAGAGCTCGGACGACGCCGATACCGAATATCGCTGTGCGTTACCGCGGTGTCACACTGTGTTCTTGCGCTCTTGGTCCGCTGGCCCACGTGGCTGCCTCGCTCATCTGGGCGCCCGCCGAAGGACGGCACGCTGACCAAGCCGATCGTGCGCGGTCGTCCATCCGACCCTGGGGAGCCCGCACGACGACGTCAGGTGTGGTATGTACGGTAGACGAACGTTACCTACTCCTGACTAGCGGATAGACGAGGCTGGAGAGGGGTGACGAGTCCCATGGCGTCGGCGGTGGTGCGCAGGCAGAGTCGTGATCACGCGGTGGTCCTCGGTGCGAGCATGGCCGGGTTGCTGGCGGCCCGGGTCTTGGCGGAGAGCTATCGCACGGTCACGGTGATCGATCGGGACGTCATGCCCGAGATTAGGACACATCGCCGTGGCGTGCCCCAGGGACGCCACATCCACATCCTGCACTCGCGCGGCCTCCAAGTGCTCAACGAGCTGTTTCCCGGGTTCACGGCCCAGGCCCTGCAGACCGGGGCCGAGCTCGGCGACACTTTGGGCAGCGTCCGCAGCGTGATGTCCGGGTATCGGCTGCGGCAAACCGACATCGGGCTGCCCATCCTGTTCGCCAGCCGGCCGCTGTTGGAAGGTCAGGTCCGCACCCGGGTACGGGCGCTGCCCGGCGTCACCCTCAAGCAGGGCACCGACATCGCCGGTCTGACGATGTCGGCTGACCGGCGCCGGGTCACCGGGGTGCAGTGCCACGGCAGCGGCCGGGCAGTCGCCGGGACACCGGAGACGATCGTGGCTGACCTGGTGGTGGACGCCACTGGCCGTGGTTCCCGGACGCCGGTCTGGCTGCCGGAATGGGGATACCAGCCGCCGGCCCGGGAGCGGCTGGAGATCGGGTTGGGCTATGCCACCAGGAGCTATCGGTTGCGTCCTGGTGCTCTCGGGTCGGACAAGGCGATTCTCATCACTGCCACGCCGGATCACCCGCGGGTTGGCATGGTGGTCACCCTCGAAGGCGGTCGGCACATGGTCGGCCTCAGCGGCATCCTCGGTGACCACCCGCCCACCGACCCGGCGGGTTTCGAGGCCTTCGCCGCCAGCCTGGCCGTCACCGACGTCGCGGATGCGATCGCCGGGGCAGCGCCGCTGGATGACCCGGTCGCGTTCCGGTTCCCGGCCAGCGTGCGGCACCGCTATGAACGGCTGCGTCACCTCCCGGAGGGCCTGCTGGTCCTCGGCGACGCGCTCTGCTCGTTCAATCCCATCTACGGTCAGGGCATGACGGTAGCGGCCAACCAGGCCTTGGCGCTGCGCCGGTTGCTCACCTGCGGCAGGGACCCCGCGCCGCGAGAATACTTCCGGGCCATCGCCACGGTGACCGACTCGCCATGGGACCTCGCGGTGGGCGCGGACCTGGCCTTCCCTGGAGTGCCCGGCACCCGCACCGCCAAGGTCCGGTTGGTCAACGCCTACCTGCCCCGGCTGCACGCGGCGGCCGCCCACGACGTGACCCTGGGCGCTGCGTTTGTCCGGGTGGTCGGGCTGGTCGAGACGCCCCAGACGCTGCTACGCCCAGACCGCGTGCTGCGGGTGTGGTGGACCAACCGCCGCCGCTAGCCCCGCGATCAATGAGGTCATCCGCGCGCGATGTAGAGATCCCGGAGCAGGTTGGTCTCCAGTTCCATGTCCGCGATCCGGGCCCTGACCACGTCGCCAATGCTGACCAGGCCGGCCAGCTTACCCCGGTCCACTACGGGCAGGTGACGGTAACGGGAAGCCGTCATCTGCTGCATCAGCCGCGTAATGCTGTCCCCCGAGGAGCAGACCGGGACGTTGCGCGACATCACCTTGGTGACCTGCATGGTCAGCAGCTTGGCGCCATACTTGCCGAAACCGCGGATGATGTCCCGCTCGGTGAGTGTTCCCACGAACGGTTGCTGTCCGTCGTTGTCGCGGACGACCAGTGCCCCGATCTGAGGAGGGCCGTTCAGCCGGCTTATCGCCTCAGCGATGCTGGCATCGGTCTCGATGGTCTTGACCGATCGGCCCTTCGACTTCAGGATCTCTTCGACCTTCATCAGCCCCTCCCGATGGCGCGGGTACTTCCATAATCCTCCGGGATGGGTGCTCCCACCAAGGAATTTACTGAGCAACCCTGTGATGCGGACCTCAGGAGCCACCCGCGGTCCAGCTGATCGACCGAACCTCGGAGCGGGAACAGGATCCTGGGAGGGCCATTTATCCAGATATGTCGCACAATGAGAGCTATAGGTAGCACGATAGGAGCAATATGTCGCCACGATAGGGGTAAGCTCACGGCAGGCTCACGGAGGCCCGAGGTTCGATCAGGTGCCGGAGGCCCGCTGGATGGACTCCGCGCCTTCCACGCGGTCGGGGTTGTGGTGGGCGTCAGTGTGTGGCGATCTGTCGAGCCTTGCGGGCTAGCTCCCGGGTGTCGGTGCCGGGTCGGGCTGCCAACGCGGCGGCCAGGGGCACCAGCCGTTCCCGTCGCACCCTGGTGGAGCGCAGGGTGCGGACCGCCTCGATGGCGTGGTGAGCCAGGGTCAACCCCTGGGGTTCCCCGGCCCGGACGTGCACCTCGGCGCGCAGCAGTTCGGCCTGGGTACGGCCCCGGCGGTGGTTCTCGCCGTAGCTGCGCAGCGCGCTCGTGACGGAGCGCTCAGCGGCCTCCAGTCGGCCTAGATCCAGGTGAACCGCCGCAGTCCACGAATCCCCCGCCGCGCACGCGAAGGCATCGCGGGACTCCCGCCCCTCGTGCGCCTCGGCGAGGCACCAGGTGGCCTCCTCGGGGGCCTTCATGAGTGCCCAGGCGGTCGCGGAATGGAAGTTCAGGCACGCGGCGAGGGTCGGCAGCCGGGGATCCTCGGCGCGGGAGGCCGCCGTGGAGCGGCCGAGGCGGAATCCACTGAGCCCCAGATGCCCCAGCTGGAACAGCTTCAGCGCGTCGTTGGGGTGCCCACTGCGGACCAAGGTGAACCCGGAACTCCAGGCGGCGTTGGTGACCCCGTAGGTGTCCTCGAACTCACCGGCGAGGGACAGTGCCCGGGTGAAGAACGCGCTCCCGTCCAGCCCCTCATCGTTGCAGGCCCACCCCGCCTCGGTGTACAGCTCGGCCAGCGCGGCGGCCAGCGCTGCCGTGACCTCCTCGGTCGCGGGCACCCCCAGCCACGGCGTGTACGTCGCCACGGCGCCACGGAACATGCCAGCCTGCCCGCCGTAGTACCGCGCCACCCCCCGCAGCTGCTTGGTCACCGCGCGCACGGCATGCACATCGGAGATCCCCAGTCGTGAGGGCAGCGGCTGGCCGGTAGGTAGGGCCAGCGTGAGCGGTTTACCCAGACCCAACGCCTGGCCCACGGCTGCCGTCGTCGCGGTGGCGATCAAGGCGCGGCGTTTCACGGCCTCGTCTACCTCTTCCTCGGCCGGCGATTCCTCCGGTTGCTCTTCACCGTAGCTCACACCCAGCCATGCCCGGGGGATACCGAGTCCGTCGGCGATGCGTTCCAGGACCCACACGTTGCTCACCTGCCGGCCCCTGCCCATGATCTCGCTGACCTCGGACTGGGACTGGCCGGTCCGCTGCGCGATGTGGCGCTGGCTGATGCCCAGGCGCCGCAGGTGGCGATACACCGTGCCGATATCCCGAGCAGTCAGGGCGGCACGCATCTCGTCACCCTCGAACAGCGCGCGATCCAGGGAATCCACTGGTGTGATTACCTCTCGGTCAACGAGACGGGATCTCCGCAGGCCGGCAGCAGCTGACCGATCGGCGGCCTGACGAGGGTAGCTGAGACCCACCTCAGGGTCTCACCCCGAGGTCAGGGGCACGTTCCGCTAGCCGGGGGCAAGATCTCAAACAGGTGGTTCAGTCCGGTTATTTCCAGCGGGCGAGCCACCGCGCGTCGGTTCGTGCCGCTGAGCTGCAGTGTGGTGCCCTGCTGGGCGGCGATGTCCCTGGCACTGAGCAACACCGATAGTCCGGTCGCGCCGAGGAACGAGACGCGACTGAGATCGATGATCAGGCGCTGAGGTCGGGTGGCGAGGAGTTTGCTGAAGTGGTCGCGAAGTGGTAACTCGGTGAGCATGTCCACCTCCCCGGCCACGTGGATGACCATGACTGCGGGGTCAGGCTGCTGTACGATCACCGAGAAGAGCCCCGTGCCGTCTACGTAGTCAAGGGGCTCGATGCCTGGCATAGAGTAATCGTCCGGCTGATATGCTTCTTTAGCGGCCATGGAAGCCTCCTCGTTGAGACGGCACGCGAGAGCCCCGGCGGTGGACTCGTCCAGTCTCGCACTCTCCGGGTCAATGACGAAGCGAAGCACCCACTTGAGCACCGTAGGCTCGTCATCACTTCCGACACGTGCGCATCATGTCATCGAACTCAGCCTTGACAATTGCATAACAGTGGCACGTTGCCTGCTCCAGGCCCGGCCGGTTGCTGATCGTGATGACGCCACGGTTGTATCGGATGAGGCCCTGGGATTGCAGCCGCCGCGCGGTTTCCGAGACGGTGGGGCGCGCGGAGGTCGCAACCGAGCCGCAGCTATGTCCGGCACCTGACACACCCGCTACCCTGGGAGATGTGTCTGCGACCGGACAGGGCACGCGTTCGCTCCGCTTCGAGCTGGTCGTCATCGTCGCCTCGCTCGGCGGGTTGGAGGCAGTCTCCGCGGTGCTGGCGGGACTGCCGGGGTCGTTTCCCGTCCCGCTGCTGGTGGTGCAGCATAGCCGCCGCACCCAGAACCCCGATCGCCTGTCCTGGTTGCTGGGCAGGCGCACCACGCTGCCGGTCCAGACCGCCCAGCAAGGCCTGTGGATCGGCGCGCCCGGCGTCACCGTGATCCCCGGCGGGTCCACCGCGACCCTCGGTGAGGCGCGCCGGCTGCACCTCACCGACGTCGACGGTCTCGGTGGTGGTGACGCCTTGCTCAGCAGCGCCGCCGCAGCCGCCGGCTCGGCTGTGATCGGCATCGTGCTCACCGGCATGCTGCGTGACGGCACCGAGGGGGTCCGAGCCATCAAGCGCCACGGTGGTCGCGTCCTCGCGCAAGATCCCGCCACCGCCCGCGCCCGCGGCATGCCCTCCAGTGCCATCGCCACCGGCTGCGTCGACTTCGTTCTCCCGCCGCACCGGATCGCGCCGGCCCTCGTCACCCTGATCATGGCACCCGGCGGGGCAGATCTGTTCAGCGTGCCCACACTACCGTGGGCCAGACTCCACGCGTAACGCAGCGAGCCGATCAGTCGGTCGTCGTGGTGTCTCCGCCGGCATTGAGCCCGGCCTCGAGCCCGGCCTCGAGCCCGGAATCGAGCGCTGACGGGGAAGGCTGCCCGTCCTGCTGCTCGGTCAGCTCGGGGCCGGTGCCATCAGGTGGTGCGCTGCTGTCCTGCTCCATGAGCAGGATGGCTCCATGGGCCGAGCCATCGGCGCCGTTGAGGGGACTGCCCGCCACGCGCACCAGGATCAGGCGGCCGCGCCGGTTGATCGCGGACAGCACCATCTCATGGGGGCCGGTTACCCCCGCGAGCGTACGGCGGATCAAGGGTCGCAGTTGCTGGGTCGGCAACCCGATGTCCAGATTGAGGAAGTGCTGACCGACGATCTCGTCCTGCCGCAGTCCCCACAGGTCCTCGGCGCGCCGGTTCCACACGAGAACGCGCATGTCCGTATCCAGCACCGCCACCCCGGCGCGCAGGCCGGTCAGTATTGTTTCCAGGAACTGTTTGGCTTGGTTGAGGTCACTGGTTCGGTCGCGTAGCTCGTCGTTGATGGCTTGGAGCTCGTCGTTGGTGGACTGGAGTTCCTCGTTCATGGTCTCCAGTTCTTCGTTGGTCGACTGGAGTTCCTCGTTGGTGGTTTCCAGTTCCTCGACGGTGGACTGGAGCTCCTCGTTCATCGTCTCCAGTTCTTCGTTAGTGGACTGCAGCTCCTCGTAAGCCGTTTCCAGTTGACGGTTGGTTTGCTGCAACTCTTCACGCAGCCGGCGTGGTTCGGTGACGTCATGAAAGCTCAGGATCACGCCGAGCAGGCCAGCGTCGGAGTCGGCGAGCGGGCTGATCTCAATGTCGAGGCACAGCGTCTCGCTACCGCGTACGTATTCGATGTCAGCGACCCGCACCATGCGTCGCTCGGCATGGGCCTGCTCGATGTAGCGGCGCAGTTCCACCGGGCGGTAGGACAACACGACGTCGCTGAACGGCCGGCCCACGTCGCGGCTGGACACCCCGAACAGCGCCTCGGCCTGCCGGTTGCACAGCGCGATCAAACCGTCCGCGGTGACGACGACCTGGGCCAGCGGGCTGGCCAGCAGTGCTGCGTGGTGCAGGAGCTCCAGGCCACCCATCGGGGGCCTGGCGTGCGGCAGCGGTGCCTCGGCCAGGAACGCGCCGTTCAGCGGTAATGGACGCGGCACCTTGCGGAACACCCGGCGCTTGAGGTCAATCGGCTGGAACATCTCGGCGTGCGAGAGCAGCATCTCAGCCTTACCCAAAAACAGCACCCCGGTCGGCGCCAGCGCGAAGTGCAGCCGGGACAGGATGCGCGACTGGATCTCGGCGTTGAAGTACATCAACGCGTTGCGGCACACCAAGAGATCGATCTTGGAGATCGGCGCGTCTTGCACGAGGTCATTGCGCCCGAAGATGACCGAACGGCGCAGGTCCTTGTGGAAGGAGAACCGGCTGCCAACCTGATCGAAGTAGCGTTCCAGGAGTGCCGCGGGCACGGCGCGGACCTGCTGTTCGTCGTAGGTTGCGTGCCGGGCGTGGGTGAGGCCGTCCTCGTCCACGTCGGTGGCGTAAATCTTGACGCGCTGTCGGAACTCGTCCATGCCGAGTGCCTCAGCCAGGATCATGGCCAGCGTGTAAGCCTCCTCACCGGAGGCGCAGCCCGCGCTCCACACCCGTAACACCTCATCCGGAGCTTTGGCTGCCAGCATTGCGGGTATGATCTCCGCACGCAGGTACTCCCACGCCTCGGCGTCCCGAAAGAAGCCTGTCACGTTGATGAGAATCGTGTTGAACAACGCGGTGAACTCCTCGGTGTGCACCTCCAGGTAGTCCAGGTACTCGGCGTAGTCGCTGACTCCGACCTGGGCCATGCGGCGGTTCACCCGCCGGGTCAGGCTGGAGCGCTTGTAGCCGGTGAAGTCAAAACCACGGTGCTCTTTGAGATGCAACAACAGCGTCTCGAATGACGCATCGAGCTGCGACACGTCTCGCCTCCACAGCAACGGGGATTCCTGTTATGACTCATCTGCGTCTGATCCATCGGGGGCTGGCGCGTGCAGTGTGGGGCTAATCTGATTGATCAGCTTACGCAACCGCGTTGCCTCAGCCTTGCTGGCTTCATACCGTTGCCGGTAAATGGCGGCGGCGCGGCGCCGCTCGTGTTGTTCGGCGACCTCGGCCAGCCGAAGGCTGAGGGCCGCGTTTTCCTCGAGGGTCCGCAACGCCGTCCACAGCGCCTGGTCCACCACGACGGCCTGCTCGTCGCTCAAGCTTCCCGGTGACCACGCGTGGCCGACCCGACAGCGATAGCGTGGCGCTGGTTCCCCGTCCAGCTCGAACAGCACGCCTTGGCAGCTCGGGCAGGAAAGCCCGGACGGTCGCGCCGAGGGCACCGCCTCGCTGGTCATCGCCCTCAGCGCGGCGGTCTCGTCCTCAGCGGCAAGCTGGGGATCCGGGTGGGGCAGCGGCAGCGGCGGCGCGCCCTCACCCACCAGCTCCCCGAGCAGCGCCCCGATCTTCGCGGCCGGCAGCACGTGGGCGCTGGCGCTATGTTCCAGCGCGTTTGCTGGCATCGACCGATGCAGTGCCTCGTCGGGATCCTGCACAACCGCCTGCCCACCCCGTTCGACAATCACTGTCAGTCCTGCGGCGCCGTCGTCTCGTGAGCCCGACAGCACAACCCCGATCGCGCCGGGGCCGAAGGCTACCGCAGCGGAGCGAAACAGCGGATCGATCGCCGGCCGGTGCCCGTTCTCGGTGGGACCGACCGACAACTCCAGGTGTCCGTTGCGGATCAGTAGGTGATAGCCGGCCGGCGCCACGTAAATCGTGCCCGGCCGCGCCGGCATGCCATGCCTGGCTGCCACCGCCGGGAGCGGCCCGGAACGGTCCAAGATGCCCGGCAGCGCGCTGGGCGCATGCCGGGGAATGTGCAACACCACCAGCACGGCCGCCGGCAGCTCGGGAGGTAACCCCGCGACAACCGCCCGCAGCGCTTCGACGCCACCAGCGGAGGCGCCGATCGCGATCACGCCAGCTCCCCGCTGCGCGGGCGGAGCCGAGGGCTCGCCGCCTGCTCCCGCTGCTCCCGCCTCCGACCGACGATGCTCTCGCGCGAAATCCGGTGACCGAGTCATTCGCTTTCCCGCCTGCTCGATGGCTGCGGCCCCGATGGTCGCTGTCGCCAGCATGGCCTTTGCGGCGTCCAGACACCAGCCAATGCCCTGGTGAGTCAGCATCGGTGGGCGGATCGCCAGGCGCTCAGCACAGGCCGACTTCCCCGGCATGTGCTTGACTGGCCGTACCACAGTCATGTCGACGACACGGGTGGAGCGATGCGCGACGATCTCATGGTCGCCGTTCACGAAGAACTCGACTACGCGGTGCTCCGACTCAGGGGCTGTCTCTCGCTGCGAAGCGTGCCCCGGGTCCGCGAAGCAGCCCTCAAACTGCTGCAGAGCAAAGGCCGCGTTCTGATCGACCTCTCCCGGCTGCGTTCACGTCAAACGATCTTCGTCACCGTGTTTCCTGCCGTCCTGGCTATTGCCGGCGGTTGGCCCTCGGCGCGTCTGGTCCTTTTCGGTGCCGACGCCACGTTGGGCGCGACGCTTCTCTCCACCCGAGTGCTCGAGACCGTGCCCTTGGCCACCGACCTCCCCGCGGCCCGGGTGCTGTTGGACCAGCGGCCCTCCTACGTCCGACGCCACCGCGACCTGGCCATGCACAACGCCGCTCCGGCAGTTGCGAGGCGGTTTGTGCGCGAGGCCTGCGCCGCCTGGTCGGTCCCTCAAGCCGTCCAGGAAATCGCCGAGCTCCTGGCCACCGAGCTGGTGAGCAATGCTGTCGAACATGCCCGCAGCCCCAGCCGGCTCACCCTCACCTGCACTAAATCAACGCTGCGCGTCTCGGTCCACGACTACCTCTCGGCGCCCGTCCCGCGGCCAGCACCGAGAGACATTGGCGCGCCTCGTGGCCGCGGGCTGCATCTGGTAGCCGCGTTAGCCCAGGGCTGGGGGGTGGACCAGCATCCAGACGGCAAGACGGTGTGGGCCAGCCTGCTACTCCACCCGCACGACTAGTCATGCAGACCCGAAGCCGTGAACTCGACGTCCCGACATTTTTTAGCCCTCCGACGTCGGTGACGTCGAGTTCACGGCTCTGCGCCCCACGTGCCCGACCTGTCGGGCTCTGCGGGCTAGGTCACGGGTGTCGGTGCTGGGTCGGGCTTCCAGCGCGGCGGCCAGGGGCAGCAGCCGCTGCACTCGGGCGGCGACGGAGTGCAGGGTGCTGACCGCTTCGATGGCGTGGTGGGCCAAGCTCAGCCCCTGGGGCTCTCCGGCCCGAACATGCGCCTCGGCGAGCAGCAGCTCCACCTGGAGGCGGTCTCGGCGGTGGTTCTCGCCGTAGCTACGCAGTGCGCTGCTGGCGGAGCGCTCGGCAGCATCCAGCTGGCCCAGGTCCAGCTGAACCGCTGCGGTCACGAAATCCCCCGTCGCGCGCTCGAAGGCATCGCGGGGCTCCCATCCGTCATTCGCCTCAGCGAGGTAGCGGGTGGCCTCGTCAGTCGCCTGCATGATGGCGTAGGCGGTCGCGGCCTGCCGGTTTAGCCGTGCCATGAGGGTCGGCAGCCGGGGATCCTCGGCGCAGGCTACTGATGGGGGCTTGCCGAGCCGGAACCCGCTCAGCCGCAGCTGCCCGAGCTGGAACAGCTTCAACGCGTCGTTGGGGTGGCCGATCCGGACCCAGGTCAACCCGGCCTGCCAAGCAGCGTTGGCGACCCCGTAGGCGTCCCCGACCCCGTCGGCTAGCCGCACGCCACGGGTGAAGTATCCGATCCCGTCCAGCCCGGAGTCGTAGCAGGCCCACCCCGCCTCGGTGTACAGCTCAGCCAGCGCGACGACCAATGCTGTCTTGACCGCCTCAGTCGCGGGCACCTCCAGCCATGGCGTGTACGCCCTCACAGCGCCACCGAACATGTCGGCCTGCCCACCGAAGTACCGCGTCACCCCGCGTAACTGCTCCGTGACGGCGCGCACGACGTGCACATCCGACATCCCCAGTCGCGAGGGCTGCACCTGCCCGCGGGGAAAGGCCACCTCGACCGGTTCGCCCCCCACCAACGCCTGACCCACCACGGCCATCGTCGCGGTCGCGATCAGGGCGCGGCGTTTCACCTCGTCATCTACCTCTTCCCCGGCCGGCGGTTCCTCCGCTGGTTCCTCACCGTAGCTCACACCTAACCGCGCTCGGGGTATGCCGAGTCCGTCGGCGATGCGTTCCAGGACCCACACGTTGCTCACCTGGCGGCCCCGGATGATCTCGCTGACCTCCGACTGGGACTGACCGGTCAGCTGCGCGATGTGGCGCTGGCTGATGCCCAGGCGCCGCAGGTGGCGGTAGACCGTGCCGATATCCCGGGTGGTCAGGGCAGCGCGCATCTCGTCGCTGTCAAACAGTGCGGGATCAAGATGGCGGTCCACTGGTGTGATCACCTCTCGGTCAACCAGACGGGTCTCCGCAGGCCGGCAGCAGCTGACCGATCGGCGGCCTGACGAGGGTAGCTGAGACCCCCAGGCCCCCTCAGGGCCGCCAGATGTCGAGCGCGATCTCCCGGACGGGCTGGCTGAACAACCCCGTGGGGCTCGCGTCGCGGAGTAACTGACGCAGTTCGGTCACGAATGCGGTGCGCTGGTCGCCGAACAGGTGCGGCGCCGAGCTGGACCGGGAGAACACGGCGGCGACGACATCATCGGCTGCGCGGGTCACGGCCCGGCCCGGAACCTCAATCCGGTGGGGGCCGGCGAAGCCAGCCGCGCGGTAGACGCTGTCCGCATCAGTGGGCCTGCCCTGAGGAAGCCGGCCGCGACCGGCACGCCGCGTTGGTCCAAGGTAGCGATGCACCAACTCGGCGATGTCCGAGCGCGGCGGCTGCGGATGAAGCAGAACCTGCCCGGTGTCGGCGCCCTGGTGGGTGGCGGCGTGGACATGGACGCAGGCCCCGTCGCGATCCAGCATGCGGTGAACCGCGGCGGCGACCCGAGGCCGGTCCATCCAGTGGAACGACCGCGCAAAGGTGACCAGCCGATAGGTGCCCAACCCGGCGGGCAGGTCCTCGGCACGCAAATGTCGCCAGCTCACGTTGCGCACGCCAGTGTCGGCAGCCAAGCGGGCGGCTTCGCTGAGCATGTCCCGATCAGCGTCGATCCCGGTCGCCTCGGCAACCATCGGCGCCAGCAGCAGCGTGAGCGAACCAGGACCGCAACCCACGTCCAGGAGCCGCCCAGAACTGTCCAGACGCAGCGCCGCTGCTAGCGAATCGGCCACAGCGTCTGGATAGGGAACGCGGCCACGGGCGTAATACGCCGCGCTGCCGCCATACAGCGACGGATCCCACGACCACTCACCTTCCCTCACCGCGGTCACCATCCCTCACAGCGCCTCTGCTCGCCGCACATCATCTCCTGCATAGGCCAGTCCCGTCGCCTAGGGATCCTTGGTCCTGAGCAGTTCGACACTGAAGAAGTTCGACACAGCCGAGCTCTGGACGCCTCTCCAGGGTGATGCCCTCGCTCCCGTTCCCGACCGCGCTCTGTCGATCATCTCCTGCACTGATCACGTCCTGCGTAGCCCGGTGCCGTGAGTTCGACACCACCGACATCCCAGCGCCGGAAAATGTCGGTGGTGTCGAGTTCACGACATGCAGCCGCAACGCATCTCGGCGGCCCGAGGCGCAGCCTCACTGGCTGTGGCCGAGGCGACAAACGAGCACTGGCTCTGGCTATGGATCCAGCTGGGCCGCCACCCCCGACGTGATCACGACGATGCCGTGAGGGGCTTACACTCTTTCCTTGGCTCAGGCGAGGAACCACAGCTCGGCGTCCGCGGCGTCCGACCAATGAGGTTCGACCATCAATGGGAGCAATGACCATGGGAAAGTTGCAAGGGAAAGTGGCAGTCATCACCGGAGGCACTGCGGGGATAGGGTTGGCGACGGCAAAACTCTTCGTCAAAGAAGGTGCCTATGTTTTCATCATGGGCCGTCGCAAGAAGGAGCTCGATGAGGCGGTGAAGGAAATCGGTAGCAACGTTTCTGGCGTTCAGGGGGACGTTGCCAAACTGGCCGACCTCGACCGTCTCTACGAGGCCGTCAAAGCGAAGGGGGGAGTTGATATCGTTTTCGCTAATGCTGGCGTTGGTGAATATGTCCCCCTCGGCAGTATCACGGAGGAGCATTTCGACAAACTGTTCAGCATCAATGTACGGGGGGTGCTGTTCACGGTGCAAAAGGCTTTACCACTGTTGAGCGATGGTGGCTCTATCATTCTCACGGGGTCAGTCGCGGGTGTCAAGGGTGTTCCGGCTTTCGGCGTCTACGGTGCCACTAAAGCCGCCGTTCGCCGCTTTGTGCGGTCCTGGACTGTGGAGCTGAAGGATCGTCGCATCCGCTCAAACGTCGTTAGTCCGGGTCCGATTGCTACACCGCTAATAAATCGGGCACCTGCGGACACTATGGCGGGGATTGTATCGACCGTTCCGATGGGACGTATGGGGGAGCCCGATGAAATCGCCAAAGCGGCGCTTTTTCTAGCCTCGGATGACTCCAGTTTTGTCACGGGCATCGAACTATTCGTTGATGGTGGCAGAGCGCAAGTCTGATCGACGACGAAGTGTGGGCGCCATGCCCCGTGTTTTCCGAGGCCTCGCGAGCGCGTTGAGGCTGAGCCCGGAGGCCCAACTGAGACCCCACAGACGGATGGCGGTGTAGATGGCGGAGGATGCGGGATTTGAACCCGCGAGGGGCTGTCAACCCCAACACGATTTCCAAGACCAACAGCCTACGTTCGCCGTAGGTCGTCCAGTGTATCTGTGCTGCTCCGAAGGCTGACTGGATCTCCGCGCACCAGCAGGTATCGAGCTGAACTGAGACCCAAACTGAGACCTATACATGATCAATTCGGTGAAGATTCGGCTAGTAGGCCGAGTACGGTGTGTCACGAGTGCGGAGCGGGGTTGTGGTAGAAGGGAGTCGTAAGTCGACAAAACTCACACGATGATGGGGAGCAGCGATGGCTGAGGGCCAGCACGAGGACAACCGCGACAGGGATGGGCACAAGCAGGGCTACGACCACTCGAAAACCAAGGATGTGAACGAGTCCGGCGGCGGTAAACACCGGAAAGAGGACAGAGGCGATAAGGACGACAAGTGACCCTCACCGATGCGCAATCTTCCTGGGTCGCCTTGGTCGCGGAGGTGCCGCGGGCAGCGTTCATTCCCGACACCATCTGGGTAGACGATCACTGCGGTGATGGGCTTGTGGCGTTGTCCAAGCACACTGACCCGGATGGCTGGCACGCCGCAGTGTCGGCGGATGCGCCCGTCATCACGCAGGTCAATCTCGGTGACGTGCAGCCTGGCCAGAAGGGGAGCTTTGCGTCCAGCTCGGCGAGCCAGCCGAGCATCGTCGTGGAGATGCTGCACGCCCTGGACGCGCGTCCCGGGCAGTCCGTGCTGGAAATCGGTACCGGCACCGGCTGGAACGCCGCGCTGCTGTCACGTTGTGTCGGCGAGCACGGCCGGGTGGTCACCATCGAAGTGGATCCACGCCTGGCGCAGTACGCTCGATGCGCGCTCGCCCATGCCGGATACGACCCGCTGGTGATCACTGGAGATGGCCTGGTCGGGTACTCGGCGGGCGCTCCGTATGACCGGATGATCTCTACCGCATCCATCCGTGAGGTCGTGCCCCGCGCCTGGCTTGAGCAGCTCCGGCCGGGGGGACGGTTGGTGACGCCGTGGGGTACGGACTGGTCCAACGGGGTCATGCTGACTCTCACCTTGGCTGAGGACGGCGTGGCTACCGGCGGGTTCTCCGGCGATGTGGCCTTTATGCGCCTGCGCAGTCAGCGCCGCGCCCGGTATGGCTGGCGGCCCAGCGACCGTGACATCGAGCGCGCCCAGATCAGTACCACCGCTTGTCGCGGGAGTGATCTGGATCGGATGCTGAACCCGGAGAAGGGCACGTTCGCCATTGGGGCGCGGCTGGCGTCGTGCTGTCTGGTGGTCGAGTGGGACAAGCACGGCGCGCTCCACCA
Source organism: Pseudonocardiales bacterium (assembly GCA_019244165.1). Taxonomy (GTDB): domain Bacteria; phylum Actinomycetota; class Actinomycetes; order Mycobacteriales; family Pseudonocardiaceae. The sequence continues at coordinate 83,974 of JAFATA010000037.1, forward strand.
CATCCTGGAGCTGGACGACGGGGCAACCAAGTCGTGGGCGCAACTGGAGGCCAACCTCAATAACCCGGCCCCGTTCACGGTGCGCCAACTGGGGCCGCGCAAGCTGTGGGACGAGGCTGAGGCCGCCTACGACTGGTGGCACGAGCAGGGCGAACCGCGCCTCGATCGCTTCGGTCTGCGCAGCCGGGACGGGCAGCAGTGGATCTGGCTCGACGAACCCGACAACGTGGTCCGTGTCGTGGAGCCCTCAGGTGCGGGTGGTGGCGACCTGTCGGGCCTTGCGGGCTAGGTCACGGGATGCAACTGGACTGCAGTTTCGGGCGACCATTCAAAATCCGTTTCGGATGGTGCTGGGGTGGCTGATCGTGTGCGTCATGGGCAGGGTGGGTGGTAGGGCAGGCCGGGTGACACGTACTGCATCCACGTCGTGGGGGTGAGGGTGTTCGTGGTGGTGGCGCAGATCCGCTGGATGGCTTGGTCCACGTTCATCCCCCAGAGCTGCACAGTGTGGTCCCAGCTGCCGCTGGCCAGGGTCTGGCCGTCCGGGCTGAACGCCACTGACCTGACCGCGCTGGTGTGACCGGTCAGGGGTGAGCCCAGCGGCGTGGGGTGGGCCAGGTCGCCCACGTCCCATAGCCGCACGGTGTCGTCGTCGCTGCCGCTGGCGAGGATGCGCCCGTCCGGGCTGAACGCCACCGACTCGACGGCGCTGGTATGGCCGGTCAGGGGCGGGCCTAGCGGTAGGGGGTGGGCGGGATTGGATACGTTCCACAACCGCACGGTGGTGTCGGCGCTACCGGTGGCCAGGGTATGCCCATCCGGGCTGAACGCCACCGCGAAGACGGAGTTGGTGTCACCGGTCAGGGGCGGACCCAGGGCGCTCGGGTGGGCCGGGTCACTCACGTTCCACAATCGCACCGTCTGGTCATAGCTGCCGGTGGCCAGGGTGCGCCCGTCCGGGCTGAACGCCACCAAGGCGACGGCGCTGGTGTGGCCGGTCAGAGGGGGACCTAGCGGCGTGGGGTGGGCCGGGTCACTCACGTTCCACAATCGCACCGTCTGGTCCCAGCTGCCGGTGGTCAAGATGCGTCCATCCGGGCTGAACGCCACCGACTCGACGGTATTGGTGTGGCCGGTCAAGGGCGGGCCTAGCGGTAGGGGGTGGGCCGGGTCGCTCACGTTCCACAACCGCACGGTCCGGTCGTCGCTGCCACTGGCTAGGGTGCGTCCATCCGGGCTAAACGCCACCGAGGAGACGAAGTTGGTGTGGCCGGTCAGGGGCGGGCCCAGAGCGGTGGGGTGGGCGGGATTGGATACGTTCCACAACCGCACCGTCTGATCCCCGCCGCTGGCCAGAGTTCGCCCATCCGGGCTGAACGCCACTGCGTTTACGTAGTTGGTGTGGCCGGTCATGATTGCATCGGGGATATTCCACAACCGCACAGTGCGGTCGGCACTGCCGCTGGCCAGGGTGCGCCCATCCGGGCTGAACGCCACCGAGCCGACGGTGCTGGCGTGGCCGGTCAAGGGCGGGCCCAGAGCAGTGGGGAGAGCTAGGTCACTCACGTTCCACAACCGCACGGTTTGGTCCCAGCTGCCGCTGGCCAGGGTGCGCCCATCCGGGCTGAACGCCACCGAGCTGACTACGTTGGTGTGGCCGGTCAGAGGCGGACTCAGAACGGTGGGGTGGGCGGGATCGGCCACGTTCCACAACCGCACGGTCCGGTCATAGCTGCCGCTGGCCAGGGTGCGCCCATCCGGGCTGAACGCCACCGACTCGACGGAGCTGGTGTGGCCGGTCAGGGGTGGGCCCAGAGCGGTGGGATGGGCCGGGTCACTCACGTTCCACAACCGCACCGTGCCGTCGTCGCTGCCGCTGGCCAAGGTGCGCCCATCCGAACTAAACGCCACCGATCTGACTACGTTGGTGTGGCCGATCAGGGGTGCACTCAGAACGGTGGGGTGGGCGGGATCGGCCACGTTCCACAACCGCACGGTCCGGTCATAGCTGCCGCTGGCCAGGATGCGCCCATCCGGGCTGAACGCCACCGACTCGACGGAGCTGGTGTGGCCGATCAGGGGCGGGCCCAGAGCGGTGGGATGGGCGGGATCGGTCACGTTCCACAACCGCACGGTGTGGTCGGCGCCGCCGGTGGCCAAGGTATGCCCATCGGGGCTGAACGCCATCGCGAAGATCCTATTGGTGTTGCCGATCAGTGGTGCGCCAAGGGGTGTGGGGTGGGCCGGGTCACTCACGTTCCACAACCGCACCGTGCGGTCCCAGCTAGCGCTGGCCAAAATGCGCCCATCCGGGCTGATCGCCACCGCGGAGACACTGTCGGTGTGGCCGGTCAGCGGGGTGGACAGGGGGGTGTCTTCCAGGGTGATCAGAGTCGTGCGAAGATCCGGTGTCGGTTGCATGCGATAGGCGGTGAGGTCGAGTTGGGCCGCCAGAGAGATGTCCGTGCTGCTCAGTCGGTCGGCTTCCGCGGTGATCTGGTTGAAGATGGCGGTGTCGCGTTCCTTCTGCGCAGTGGCGCGTTGTTGGAAGGCGACGACCGCAGCCACGAGCGCCGCGATCAACAGTATTGCCAAGGCGGTGACGGCACCACGAGCCAGCTGCATAGTGCGGCGGTGCTGGCGGATGTGCTCACCTATCAGCTCGTCCTTGGGCACTTCGCGCACAGCTGCGGCGATGTCGGCCACGCAGTCCCGCAATCGGGGGTTGGACTGGTCCACCTGCTCCACGTCGTGCAGCCAGCGCAGGTCCACCCAGCGAGGGCTTTCCCGGAACGCGCCACGCAGCGCGGGGGGCAGAGCCGCGTTCGTCCCGTCATCGCCTCCGGCGTCGTCGGCGTAGGCGAACTTGCCCTCGGTGAGCACCACAAGCACCCGCTGCGGGGACTTGTTCGCCAGCCACCAGGCGACCTCGCGGTTGACCCACTCGGACTGTGCCGCCCTCGGTGAGGCCATCAGTACCAGCCAGGCCGAGGCGGCTAGCGCTTCCTCGATGGAGGTCCACAGGCCTGGGTTGGCGGACAGGCTGGCGTTGTCCCGAAAGACCCGCAGGGCCCGCGCGCGGTACCAGGGTTTGGCGAAGCGCTCCAACCCGGTCTGCAGCGCCGGTGCGAGGGAACCGTCTAGGGCGTGACTGTAGGAGATGAAGGCGTCATATCCCGAAGTGGTGCCCCGAACACCGTCCTGATGGGGCGGGTGCAGGTCCCGTGCGGTTTGGTTACTGCGGGTGTGGTCAGAAGCGGGTGCTTCCAGGGGAGCGGAGTCCCCTGCAGGCTGCGGCGTTGGCGGTTTCGGGGGCTGTTCCCCGGAGGCACCCATCGATTACTCCCGGGTGGTGATGGGCAAGTCAGGACATGCTTGATTCACCCGGCTGTCGCCCAACGTGATCGCCTGCAAAGCGGTGGTGAGCCGCTTGTCGTCCCAGAGGTAGTGCTCGGCCCGACCCGCGCTGGCCCAGGCTGCGGCCGCTTGCTCCACAGTCCGCGCGGCGCGCAGGGCGGTGATGATGTTGGTGGTGTCGTGGAGGTCGCGGGCGAGGAAGGGCTCGTGGCCGGCGGCCCGCAGCCACTCCGGCACTTCCTCGGCGATCGCTCGGTCTGGGGTGGCATAGCTGATGAAGAGGTGGGCCACAACGTCCCCAAGCTGCACGGTCTCGTTGAGAAGGGGGGATACTTATCGTCACATGATAACACTCATCCGGGAATGATAGACTACTCGTTTGGCCCGGGATTGAGGATTTGGGGTTCTGAAACTCGCGGTGTGTGAACGCGTGAGACCCATCCGGCTGGGACTACTACGCGATCGCGGCGAGCTGCCCTTGACCAGCGTCAGGGCCGGCCCGCCGCACGGGCGAGCGTCGCTGACCAGCCCCCACTGAACCGTCTTAGGTCTGATGGTGGCTCTGTCGTGCGTGGTGGCGCTGGTGTTGGAGCATCAGTCCGATTTACGGGGTGTTAGATCGGGGTGGTGGCGATCTGTCGGGCCTTGCGGGCTAGGTCGCGTCGGTCGGTGCCGGGTCGGGCTTCCAGGGCGGTGGCGAGGGGGATCAGTCGTTCCCGGCGGGCGGCGAAGGACTGCAGGGTGCTCACCTTCTCGATGGCCTGGTGGGCTAGGGCGAGTCCCTGGGCTTCCCCGGCGCGGAGGTAGACCTCGGCGAGCAGGACTTCGGTCATAGCCCGGGGGACACGATGGTTCTCGCCGTAGCTGCGGAGCGCCTTGGTGGCGGATGCCTCGGCGGCGTCGAACTGGGCCAGATCGAGCCAGACTCCCGCTGTCCCCCCGTGCGTGAGCCCACGGTCGGCGGCGTCACCGGGCTCCCACCCCTCGTGCGCCCGAGTGAGGAGGAGTTCCGCCGACTTTGAGTCGCCCATTACCCCGTAAGCGGTCGCGGAGTTCCGATCCAGGTAGGAGATAAGGGTCGGTAGCCGGCGATCCTCCTCGCGCCCGGAGCGGAGCCGGAATCCCCCCAAGTGGATTTGTCCCAGCTGGAACTGTTTCAGTGCGTCGTTCGGCCGCCCACTGCGGACCATGGTTACCCCATTGCAGCACGCGGCGTAGGCGATGCAGTAACTGTCTTTGGCCTGGTGGGCGAGGGAGAGGGCGCGGGCGAAGTGGCCGCTCCCGTCTCTGCCAGAGTCATAGCAGCACCAGCCGGCTCGGGTGTGCAGCTCGGAGAGCGCGGCGGCCAGCCGGAGTTTGACCGCCTCGGGTCCGGGTGCCTTCATCCACCGCGTGTAGTGCTTCGCCGTACTGGTCCAGAGGTCGCCCTGCCCGCCGTAGTACTGCGAGAGGCTGACGAGCTGGTCGCGGACCGCCCGCACGATGTGCACGTGGAACATCTCCAGCTGCGGGGGCAGCTCCTCCTCGGCGGGCAGGGCCAACTCGGGCCGATCCGGTAGCTCCCGGTTCAGGGCCACCGCCATGGTGAGGGCGATCACGACGCGGCGTTTCACGTCCTCGTCCACTTCCTGCTCGCCCGGCGGCTCCTCGGGGACCTCGTCAGCGGGGATTTCTTCACCTGGGGCCTCTTTGTCACAGTAGCCCACGCCCAGCCATCCTCGGGGTATGCCGAGGCCGTCGGCGATGCGTTCGATCACCCAGACGTTCATCACCTGGCGGCTTCTGAGGATCTCGCTGACCTCGGACTGGGACTGGCCGGTCAGGTCCGCGAGGTGGCGCTGGCTGAAGCCCAGTCGCCGCAGGTGGCGGTAGAGCGTGCCGATGTCCCGGGCTCTTAGGGCGGCGCGGATGTCGTCGCCTTCCAGGAACGCGAGGTCGATGGGGTCCACCGATGGGCACCTTTCCAGGGGGATGAGTGGGGGGTTACGCAGAAGCCGATGGGGATCGAATCTTTTTCGGTTCATTTGTGAGCTGGGGCGTTCGGCCGCTTTATGGTCGTCTCTGGTTGCGTGGGGTTTGGATGTGACGGTGAATTGTTTGAGCGGCGTCCGCGGGGCGCACCTCGGCTGTGTTGATGGAGAGGTCAGCTTCTGGCAGGGGCTCTGTCTCATCCCATGCCCGCAGCCGGGCGCTCGTGTCCCCGGTGCCACGGTTGGCGATCCGTCTGGCGGCGATAGGGCGAGGGCACCACAGCCATACGGTGACCCATGGTGTGGCGGGGGGCAGGGCAGCGGTTACGGCTTGTATGGCCTCGACTTGTCCCGTGTGCAGGACCGGGATGCATACCTGCAGCATGTCGGTCAGCGGTGCCCGGTCCACGACGTACAGCGCGTCATACCGGTGAGTTTCCCAGACGACCGAGCCCGCGTTCCGTAGTGTATTGATGTGGGACAGTGTGGTCATCCGGTAACCGGTCGTGCGGCCGGTTCCCACCTTCAGGCGTCGATAAAGCCGATAACTCCCGTCTAGCCAGGTCAGGGCCTTGGTGACCGTGTCTTTCCCGGCCGCCGGTGGACCGTAGAGTATCACAGCTGGCATTACCGCGCACCTTCACTAATGATCGAGGCCAGCAGCTTCATGGCCTGTTTTTGCAAGGGGGTAACGGATGCCGAGTTGTCAATGACGGTGTGCGGAACCGGTGGGCGAAATGTGAGGTCGATGGTATCCAGGTATGCATTCCAGTTTTCTAGCTTGGTGGCATCGCGCGCCGCCCCGCGGTGTCGCAAATAGGTGTGCATTGTGGTGGCATCGCAGTAGACCCAGACTATGGAGAGTACCGCGTTCATGTCCTGACAAGCGGCTGTGAGCCTGTTGATCCAGGCTGTGTCGTGAAGTTCGCGGATGAACGGTGCCGTGGTGATCGCACTGTTTCCGCATTGCACATTTTCCGTCATCGCGCTCATCAAAGCTTCATACTCGCGCGGCCGGATAACGTCGAGGTAGGTCGCTGATTCTCGGTCATGCGGTGAGCAGCCGAGTATTTCGAGGGCAACCTCCACGACGGGCCGGGTCAGCGTGTCCTTGTCGAGGATGGGCCAGCCTGTCTCACGAGCAAGAATTCGCCCGAGTTCAGTCTTTCCACTGCCTGCGTATCCCCCGATCAGGACGACGTGAGGTGTGCTGGTCCGGAGGTCGCTCTGGCGCGCCTGATCGGGCGCGTTCACGACCCGACCGGCTCGCGGTTTGGTCACGATCAGTCCTTCTTTTGCCAGGAGCTTCATGGCTTCGCTGATCGTGAAGACGCTGACGCCCCACTGCTCGGCGAGCTCGCGCGTCGTGGGGAGGGGCTGACCGTCGCGCAGCACGCCTGCCGCGATGTCGTTGCGGAGGTTGCGAGCCACCTGGTGGTGTAGCGGCTCGGACCGGGAGATCCGGGAGTGTGGGCCCATCATGCCGCCTCCTGTCGTGTCGGGGGACCGCTCTGGCTTGCCAGCATATCAGCAGCATAACAGAGCGTTTTCGCAGCTAGAAGGAGACTAGTCGCCCCCTTGAGAGCTACCAGTTGACTTGTAGTCATATCAACTGTTAGCTTACTGCCACCCAACGCAGAGGGAGTGGCAGATGGATGGTCCACCGAACTACCCGGACGGCCTGACCCCAGCCGTCATCGACATCCTGATCATGGAAGCTGACGCGGCAACGCGGCCGGTTCGCCCGGTGCCGCCGCTCTTCGCTGACCGGGATGCAGCACTGCGCCGTGAGCACCGCCAAACGCACCGCGCCCTGGCCCGTATGGCCCGGTCATCGCCGCTGCCAGCGCCGGTCGCGGCCAACGGCGAGAAGGCCGCCACCAGAGAGCACGACCCCACGGCCGGGGTGGCGGCATGACCTTGATCAATGAGTACCGCACCCGACCCGGCGGCCCGAACCGCCAAGAACGCGCCCACCGGGTCGGGGCTGCTCAATTACCCACCAACACCACCAAGGAGAGGGGAATGTTACAGGTGCAGACCTGTGTCAGCGTCCACTGCCATCACTGCGGGGACGCCCTGGGTGAGCCCGGGTTCGAAGCGCACTACCCGAGCGAGGACGCCGCGCTCGACGCAGCCGCCGCCCAGGGCTGGCGGATCGGCCCCGGTGACCGGCTGTGGTGCTCAGCGTGCGGCCCGGTCCTGAGCTGCGAGGCCGAAGGGCATGAGTTCACCCCGTGGCGCTACCCCGCCCTCCTCGGCCCGCGCCCCGCGCTGAGCGAGTACCGGCACTGCAGCCGGTGCTTCCTGGTCGAATCCCGCCCTGCTGTTGTGGATCGCGTGGGTGGGGGTGAGTCCCGATGACCTCGGTGCACCTTGCTCCGGTGGTGGTTGTGGTGGTGGCACTGGCCGGGTTGGGGTTGCTGGCGGCGTTTCGCAGCGGCGCTCGCGGTGGCTACCGGGCCGCCCGGCACACCCAGGAAGTCACCCGCATGGGCGGCAACCTGGGCAGAGCCCTGGGCACCACCGCGGTCATCGTCGCCATCCAGTGGGCGGTGGTCAGCTTCACCACCGATCCCCGCGCCTGGGGCATCGCATTAGGCGTCCCCGCGCTGTTCGCCGGAGCCGCCATCGCCCGGATGTTCTCCGTCACCGAGATCCTGCACACCACCGACCACCGAGGGAGCCGGCGATGATTGACGCGCAGCTCCAACCCGACGACAACCTGATTCCGTTCCCCACCCAGGCTCTTACCCCGGTGGAACCGGCGCCGGAGGTCCTGGACGGCGAGCTAATCACCGAGCAGCACACCGCCGCAGATGGTGTCGGTCTGCTGCCCGGGTTGCTCGCAGGGGTGGTGATGCTGGTACGGGGGGTGGTCAGGTCCCCGAGGGTGGTGCAGGCCCGGGGGGTGGTGGCCTATCGGCTGCGCAAGGCACCGCGGGATGTGGCCCGGTTGGGGTGGTTTGCGGTGCGGGGGCATGGGCGGTGGATCGCCAAGGGCTGGATGTGGGCCAGTCACGGGCATCTGCGGGCTGATGCGAGGGCGGCTTGGCTTGCGGGGGATGTCGAGGCTCGTCGCCGGGCTCAGGAGTTGATCCGCTCGGATGCCCGGATTAGGTGGGCCAAACTCGGCCTCGCCGCCCACCGCCTCACCGTCGCCGCCCTGCTCGCGGCCTTTCTCGGTGGGGTGCTGGTGTTGATCGATTCCCAGGTGTCTCGGGCGCAGATGTGGCCGTGGCTGGCCAGTGTCTACACCGTGCTGGGCATCACCGGAGTGATCCTGATCTGGGTGTTCAAGGTACTACCGGTCGGGTGGCTGGTTGCTGCGGTCTGGGAGGGTCGGGATCGGAGTCCGGGTGCGGGCTGGCTGCTCCACCCCAAGCGGGATGACGCCGACTCCTGGATTGATGAGCGGATGATCTCCCAAGCCCTCGCCCATTTGGGGATTGGCCCGTTGGATCGGTTTTTCAAAAATGGTGGTGAGCTGGTCTACACCGTGCCCGCCCGGGTGGATGGGGAGGGCACTTACGCTCAGATCCGGCTGCCGATGGGCACCACTGCGGACATGGTGGCGGCCAAACGCACCACCCTGGCTGCCAACCTCGGTCGGGCGGCGTTGGAGACCTGGCCCACCCAAGGACACGAGGCTGGTCTGCTGGATCTGTGGATCGCCGATAAGGGCAAACTCGGTGGTGGTGCCGGACCCTGGCCGCTGCTGCACGAGGGCAGTGTGGATGTGTTCGAGGGAGTGCCGATCGGCAAGACCCAGCGCGGCCACGTTATCTACGGGCAGTTCTTCGAACGCAACTGGATCGTCGGCGGCCGTCCCGGGCAAGGCAAGACCGCCCTGGTCCGCATCCTCGTGTTGGGGGCCGCGCTGGACCCGAGTGCGGAGTTGTGGGTGTTCGTGATCGCCCAGAACACCGACTTCAAACCGTTCGCCCCACGGTTGACTCGGTATCAGGTGGGCATGGGTCCTGACGTCGCGGCCGCCACCGTGCAAGCCCTGGCGGATTTGTTCGCCGAGATGGAGCGGCGGGGCAAGCTGCTGGCCACCCTGCCGGGCAGCCCCCCGGCGACCTCCCGGCGGCTGGCCGACAAACCCGCCCTCGGGCTGCATCCCCTGATCTGTGTGATCAGTGAGTGTCACGAGCTGTTCGGGCACCCCACCTATGGGGAGCAGGCCGAGAAACTGGCGATCAGTGTGATCAAGCAGGGCCGTAAGTTCGGGATCACCCTGATTCTGGATACCCAGTCGCCGACCGCGACCTCGATCCCCAAAGAAGTCACTCGCAACACCTCGTGTGGGGTCGCGTTCTCGGTGGCCGACCACATTGCCAACGACGGATTGTTGGGGTCGGGGAAGTACCGGGCCGGGATTCGGGCGACCGATCTGCGGATGCACACCGACCGGGGCACCAGTGTCATGGTCGGCGTCAGCGACGCCACCTTCGAGTTGGTCCGCGGGTTCTACGTGCCCTACTCCGACGGTGTGGACATGGTTACCCCCGTGGTCACCCGCGCCATGGCCGCCATCACCGAGCTGCGCCGCACCGGTGAACCCACCACCGACCAGAACGAGGACGACGAAGCAGCCGATCACCTGGCGGATATCCATCAGGCGCTGCGGGGGGAGCGGCGGGTGCGCACTCAGGTGGTGCTGACCCGGCTGGCCGAACTCAACCCCAGGGTCTATGAGGGCTGGAGCTTCCAAGACCTCAGCGCCGCACTGGCCGACTACGACATCGAGCCGGTCAAATCCGGGGGAGTCAAAGTCATCCGCGCCACTGACGTCACCCACGCTCTCACTGACCGTGACCGCCGTCGTACTACGAAGGGTGACGGATAGGGCAGGGACCCGGAGTGGGGAGGCACCGGGGGACCTGGGGAGTTCTCCCCACCCGCATCCCACCCCTGCCTCCCCAACCTGACCAGCCACAACTCCCTCTAGGGACCCACGTCCTGGCTGCCTGAACGACGGCAAAAACCCCGCAAAACCGGGGTAGGAGCACCCGCCTGCCGGGTCCCTCCCTCCCCGGATCCCTCCCTCCGCACGCCACCACACGACTACTCAAAGTAATCAGGAGGAGACCCGAACGTGATGACGATCAAAGACCAGCGCACCCCCTGACCGGCTTCGAGTTCCCTTCACCCGGCGGTTACTGACTGCCCACCACCGCCGGGTGAGGCACCCACACCCAATTCCTTCCTAGCATCGGAGAACCCCACAGTGGACACCACCCTGCGCGAATCGGCATTGCACCTGGCTGCCCGGGGCTGGCACGTGTTCCCCGTCGCCCCTGGCGCCAAGAGGCCGCCGGTGATCGATCGGTGGGAGAGTCGGGCCAGCACCGACCCCGACCAAATCCACTACTGGTGGCGGCAGGCCCCGTACTCGATCGGCATCGCCACCGGTCCCTCGGGGCTGGTGGTCATCGATCTCGACACCGCCAAACCCGGCCAGCCCGTACCCCAGCGGTGGGCTGCCCTCGGCATCAGATCCGGCGCCGGGGTGCTCCGGGCCCTGGCCCGAGCCCAGGGCACCACCCTCGCTCCCACCTACACCGTGTCCACCCCTTCGGTGGGTGGGTGGCATCTGTACTACACCACCCCACCCGGTGTGCGGCTGCGCAATACCCAGGGCGTGATCGGATGGAAGATCGACACCCGGGCGTACGGCGGGTACGTCGTCGCACCCGGCAGTCCGGTCCCGCCGAGCGCATATCGGCTGATTGACGGCCGGGACCCCGCTGAACTGCCCACCTGGTTACACCGGGCACTGACTCCCACGCCGCCTCCGGCGCTCTCAGCGCCCGCTCAGCCGGTCACGATCAACCTCAGCAGCTATGTGGGTGCCGCTGTGCGGGGCGAGTGCCACCGGGTCCACACAGCCCCATCAGGGCAGCACAACGCCGTGCTCTGCCGCGCCGCCTACGCCCTCGGACAACTCATCGGCGCCGGATTCCTCGATGAGACCACCGCCCGGGCCGAACTCACCACCGCCGCCGACGTACTGATCAGCGCCGACTGCGACTGCACACCCCGCGAAGTCGCCCGCGTCATCACCGCCGGACTCACAGCCGGGGCCCGCAACCCACGCCGCACCACCACCCGTACCAGCCACCAGGGAGCGGCATGAAACCCGACATCGACACCGCGCTCACCGCGATCGAAACCGCCCTCGGCGAGCGCCCCTGCCAGCACTGCGGGCAGCCCATGAGCACATCGCCGTCAGCGGATTTCTGCTCGGAGGGTTGTCAGCAGGCCTGGTATGAACAGCACGCCGGGACACCACCGGCCGCGCCCGGGACCACCCCAGCCCGGCCGCTGGACTGGCTGGGGCAGCCCACACCCGTGGCCGTCACCCGGGCCGGCCACGACGTGCTGGATGACGTGGCCGCGTTCGTGGCGCGGTTCTCGGTGTTTCCTTCCGAGCACTGCGCGCCGACCCTGGCGCTGTGGTACGCCCACACCCACGCCAGTGAGCAGTTCTACGTCACTCCCCGGCTGATTCTCGACTCCGCGGAACCCGGCTCCGGGAAAACCCGGGTCCTGGAAGTCGCTCAATACCTCGTGCGGGCACCCGAGATGACCATCTCTGCGACGCCAGCCGCGTTGTTCCGGCTGGTGTCCCAGGGACCGATCACGATCCTGTTCGATGAGGTAGATGCGATTTTCAACCCCAAGAACGGTGGGAATAATGAGGACCTTCGCGGGTTGCTCAACGCCGGGTACAAGCGCTCGGCCACCATCGCTCGCTGTGTCGGGGATGCCAAAAACATGAAAGTCGAGCGCTTCCCCGTTTACGCCCCCGCCGCTCTCGCCGGGATCGCCGGTGCCATGCCCGCCACGATCACTACCCGCGCTATCACCATTCACATGCGCCGACGCCGTTCCGACGAACCGGTCGAACCCTTCCGCGAACGCCACGTATCGCAAGAGGCTCATCCCCTCCGAGAAGGACTTGCCGCGTGGATCGACTCGGTAGGAACCCGACTCGGTGATGCTCAACCCACAATGCCCACGGGAGTCGCCGACCGCTCGGCTGAGATCTGGGAACCACTCCTGGCCATCGCGGACACCGCAGGCGGGCACTGGCCGGGTACCGCTCGCAACGCCTGCCGGCACTTCGTCCTCGACGCCGGACCCCAACTGACCTCATTCGGTGTCCGCCTCCTCGCCGACCTACGCGAGCTATTTACCCGCGCTGGCACGGAAAGGATGACTACAGCCGACGTTCTCCCCACTCTGTGCAGCATTGACGAATCGCCCTGGGGTGACCTGAACGGCAAACCCCTTGACGCCCGGCGCCTCGCCAAGGAACTGAGCCGGTACGGGGTCAGGCCGCACGACTTGCGGATGCCCGGCGGCGAGGTGGTCAAGGGCTACCGCACCGCCGCACCCGAAGGTCTCGCCGACGCCTGGGACCGCTACCTGCCCCCACCCACCCCAGCCGCGACAAGCGCGACAGCCGCTACACCGCAGGTCAACCCCGTCGCGGCAACCGGACGTGTCGCGGATACATCCGCTACACCCCACAGGGCCGCTACCGGGCTGACCAGGCACGTAGCGGCTGTCGCGGATGTAGCGGCTCCCCAGAGCCCGGGTGAGCACGAGGAGGCGCGATGAGTACTGAGAGTCGAGATACCGAGATTGCTTCGGTCGTTGCTCGTCTAGTCGAGCTGATATCCGACCGCCCTCCCGCTCAAGTACCCGAACCAAGGAAAATGCCAGAACGAGTGTTGCTGACTGTTGAAGAAGTCGCCGAGCGGCTCGGCATCGGCCGGACGACGACCTTCCGACTCGTTAAGACCGGAGAAATCGAGTCTGTCCAAATAGGCAGGCTACGACGCATCCACATCGACGCTGTCAATGCCTATGCGGCACGACTGGTTGCTGCCTGATTGCATCCTAGGGAAGGACACCAATGGCCCGCCGAAAGCGAGCAGAGGGGGCACGTGCCCCAAACGGCGCGTCGAGCGTCTACTTCAGTGAGTATGACCACTTGTGGCACGGACGTGTCACGGTCGGCGTGAAGGACAATGGAAATCCCGATCGTCGCCACGTTAAGCGTGCGACCGAGGCGGAGGTGATCCGGGCCGTTCGCGAGCTGGAGCGACAGCGCGACGCCGGTAGAGTCCAGAAACCAGGGCTCGCGTGGACAGTCGAAAAATGGCTGACTCACTGGGTCGAAAACGTGGCTGCGAACGCAGTCCGCCGGACCACCATGGTCGGCTACCGAACATCTGTTTACAACCATCTGATACCGGGGATAGGAGCGCACCGGATCGACAAGTTGCAACCCGAACACCTTGAAAAGCTGTACGTGCTTATGCAGGCGAACAAACCCAAGGGGAAGGGGCTTAGCGCGGGCACAGCTCACTTGGCGCACCGCACAGTGCGGGCCGCGCTCAACGAAGCCGTGAAGCGTGGGCACATCACCTCGAACCCCGCCAAAGTAGCAAAACCGCCGCGAGTTGTGGAAGAGGAAATTGTGCCGTTCACTGTAGAAGAGGCACGCCGCATCCTCGATGCCACCGAGAACATGAGGAACGGAGCACGGTTCATCGTCGCCCTCACGCTCGGACTGCGCCGAGGCGAAGCTCTAGGGCTAAAGTGGTCGGATATAGATATCCGGTGGAAGCACGGATGCGCCAAGGCAAGTGAGTGCCGCACGGACCCTGCCCAGCTCTGCCCGTTCCGGCAGCTGGATCGTGCGACGTTGACTGTCCGCCGCGCCGTCCAGCAGTACATCTGGCAGCACGGCTGCGCATCGGAAAAGCCATGCGGACGCCGGTACGGCGCGCACTGCCCGCAACGGCACGGTGGGGGAGTGGTGACCACCGAGGTCAAGTCACGGGCTGGTCAGCGCACAGTCGGTATTCCCCTGCCGCTGGTACAGGCGCTTGAGCGCCACCGGGAGCGACAGGCGACCGATCGGGTAAGAGCGGCCGACCTGTGGCATGACGAGGGCTGGGTGTTCACAAATCACATTGGAAGACCTGTGCATCCGACGGTCGATCATGAAGCGTGGAAATCCCTACTGAAGCGGGCACAGGTCCGAGATGCGAGGTTGCACGACGCGCGGCATACAGCGGCGACGATGTTGCTAGTGCTGAAGGTGCCACTGCCTGCCGTTATGGAGATCATGGGTTGGTCGGAAGCATCGATGGCCAAGCGCTATATGCATGTTCCGAACGAGTTGGTCGCCGCCATCGCTGACCAGGTCAGTGACTTCATCTGGCCCAGCGCAGCCGAGGCCGAGGTACATGCGGAAGTTGACGATGCAGAGCTGAGCGACCAGCAGCGGGCGACGATCCAGCGGCTTGCGTCAGCCCTGCCTGCCCCATGGCGTCAGCGGTTCGCTGACGTATTCGACAAGGGAGACGACGAATCGACCGGAGCGTCGGAGCCCGTCTGAAAAGCAACAGTGTCGGTAACGCGCCTCGGCAGGCCACCGCGACTCGCACGCTGTGCGCTTGTGGCGTCAGGTGTCAACTGAGACCCAAACTGAGACCCAGCGATGGCCTGACGAACGAAATTTGATCATGGAGGTTCGTATTTGTGCTGGTAGGTGGCGGAGGATGCGGGATTTGAACCCGCGAGGGGCTGTCAACCCCAACACGATTTCCAATCGTGCGCCCTAGGCCACTAGGCGAATCCTCCGCCCGCGAGGCTACCGCCAGCCTCGCCACCGGCCAAAGCTGCTGGTGGCGGGCACCGAGAGGGTGCCGTGCCGGGGCGAGGGGCAGCCCCCTAGACTGGGGAGCGGACCCCGTGCGGCGTCCATCTTGCGAACCCCCCCAGGGTCGGAAGGCAGCAAGGGTCAGCAGGCTCTGGCGGGTGCGCGGGGTCCCCTAACGCGAGAGCGGCGCGAGTTCGTCGCTCGAGGGGAGGCGGGCCGTCAGGTGAGCCATGAGGGTGCGGAGGCCCAGGGCGGCGCAGATGCCGTGTGGCAGGAGTTAGAACAGCTGCGCACGCGAATGGCTGTGATCAAGGATGAGGCCGCTGCTGAGGTGGACCGCAAGTGGGGATCGGCGTGGCGCACCCAAGAGGTGTTCGACCTCAAGGTGAAGGCGAGACTGGCGGGTAACGACGAGTACCGCTTGCTGCAGGACCGGGTCCGGGACGCCGAGGCCAGACTTGCCGGGCAGGCCGATGCTGCCTCGGAGGCCGACTCGGCCAGCTAGCGCGCGCCGGCGCCGCGGCACCCTGGACCGGACGCGGCCGGCCGAGGAGGTAACCGATGCGTCCCCAGGCCCCCGCGCGCAGTCGTGCCGCCAGCACGGTGGCGACGGTGGCGTCGGTGCGGCAGGTGACTCCTCGGATGACGCAGGTCCGGCTCGCCGGTGAGAGCCTGGTCGGCTTAGCCGCTGTCCCCGGACAGACACTCAAGATCTACGTTCCCGACCTGATCAGCGGGCGTTTGGTGTCCCGCGACTACACGGTGCGCGACTACGACCCTGCGGCCCCCCGCCTGGACATTGATTTCGTGCTGCACGGACCGGGGCCGGCAGCCATCTGGGCGCGGCGGGTGCGGCCGGGTGAACCCCTGGAATTCGTCGGTTCCAGCGGCCGCTACCGGCCCGACCCGCACGTGGACTGGCACCTGTTCGCCGGGGACGAGACCGCCCTGCCGGCGATCCAGGCGTATGCGGCGATGCTGCCGGCCGACGCCTGCGCGCAGCTCTACCTCGAAGTCGCCGACGCCGCCGAGCAGCAGCCGATACCGACAGCGGCTCATCCGAGCGTGTGCTGGCTGCACCGCGGCGATCGGGAGCCGGGTGCCTCGACGGTGCTCGAGGACGCGCTGCGTGCGGTGCGGCTGCCGCCGGGGCAGGGCCGGATCTGGATCGCCGGACACACCCCGACGGTGCGACGGATCCGGGCGCATCTGATCACCGAGCGTGGCATCGACCGGCGCGCGCTGTACGCCAGGGGTTTCTGGGATCGCTCCATCGCTCGCTCTGTCGCTCCGGGCGGGTAGACAGCTACCGCCCCTCGATGATACGATCAATCGATCGATTGATCGGAGGATAACATGGCCGGAACCGAACGCAAAGTCAGTGCGACCGAGGCCCGAATACACTTCGGCGAGCTGCTCGACGGCGTGACGGCCCGCCACGACGTGGTCTTTGTGGAACGGGCTGGCAAGGAAGTCGCCGTGGTGGTCTCTGTGCAGGCCTGGGAGGCGGCGTGCGCCAGCCGGTCCGACAAGTGGGCCCGGGCCAACGCGATGCTCGCGGAGTACCACGAGCGGTTACGGGCAGAGGGTGCGCTTGAGCGGCTGAAGGACTTCAACGTGGAGGAGGCCATCCGTGTCGGCCGAGAGGACCGGGACGAGGAGCGTTACGGCCGGCTGCATTGACGCGAGCCTGGTGGTCCGGCTCCTCGATGCGGATCCCGCCGTCGTGACTGCGTGGGAGCGGCTTGTTCGATCGGACGGCGACCTGATCGCGCCAAGTCTGCTGCACTACGAGGTTGCTAACGCGCTGCACCAGCAGCAGCGAACAGGAAGGATCACCGCGGAGACGGCTTACGACGGGCTGCGACGCGTCCTGTGTTTGCCCCTCGAACTGCATGGCGATGCGCGGCTGCACTCCAGGGCACTGGAGATCGCCCACGAACACCAGATGCAGGCAACGTACGACGCGCACTATGTCGCCCTCGCCGAGCGCTTTCGGGTGCCGCTGTGGACCTGTGACCGCCGGCTCGCCGCGGAGCTGGGCGACGGGCTACCGGAAGTGCACCTCGTGCCCTCAGGACTGTCGTAGCCGCCCGGTAACCTCCCGACCGTGGCACTGGCCCTCTACCGCAAGTACCGTCCGGCGGCATTCGCTGAGGTGGTAGGCCAAGAGCACGTCACCGAACCGCTGCGCACGGCGCTGGCGGCCGGACGGATCAACCACGCCTACCTGTTCTCCGGTCCGCGGGGCTGCGGGAAGACGTCCAGCGCGCGCATCCTGGCCCGCTCGCTGAACTGCGCGGCCGGCCCGACACCGGACCCGTGCGGAGTCTGCCCCTCCTGTGTCGCGCTGGCGCCCGAGGGCCCCGGGTCGATCGATGTCGTCGAGCTCGACGCCGCCAGCCACGGTGGCGTGGACGACGCCCGTGACCTGCGGGACCGCGCCTTCTACGCGCCGGCGGAGTCCCGGTATCGGGTGTTCATCATTGACGAGGCCCACATGGTCACCACACAGGGCTTCAACGCTCTGCTCAAGATCGTGGAGGAGCCCCCGGAGCACCTGGTGTTCGTCTTCGCCACCACCGAGCCGGAGAAGGTGCTGGCCACCATCCGCTCCCGTACCCACCACTACCCGTTCCGGCTGCTGCCACCGGGCACGATGCGCGCCTTGCTGGAGCAGGTGTGTGCCCGGGAGGGGGTACTGATCGAGCCCGCGGTCTACCCGCTGGTGATCCGCGCTGGCGGTGGCTCCGCCCGGGACTCGCTGTCCGTGCTGGACCAGTTGCTCGCCGGGACCGGCACGCAGGGCGTCACCTACGCCCGGGCGGTGGCGCTGCTCGGGGTCACCGACGTGGCTCTGATCGACGAGTTGGTCGCCGCGCTGACCGCCCAGGACGGGGCCACGGTGTTCACCACCGTCGACCGACTAGTGGAAGCGGGGCACGATCCCCGGCGCTTCGCCTCCGACCTCCTGCAGCGCTTCCGCGACCTGGTGCTGTTGCGGGTCGCTCCCGAGCAGGCGTATCAGGGGTTGGTCGACGCTCCCGAGGATCAGCTCGGGACGATGACCGCTCAGGCGCAAGCCCT
Source organism: Pseudonocardiales bacterium (assembly GCA_019244165.1). Lineage (GTDB taxonomy): Bacteria > Actinomycetota > Actinomycetes > Mycobacteriales > Pseudonocardiaceae. The sequence continues at coordinate 102,076 of JAFATA010000037.1, forward strand.
GGGTATGGCCAGCCTCACCCGGTTCGCTGAGATCACGCATAACGGCCTGGCCGAGATGCGCGGGGCCACCGCCCCGCGGCTGCTCTTGGAACTGATGTGCGCCCGGATGCTGTTGCCGGCCGTCACCGGGGAGGACGGTGCGGTGCTCCACCGGCTGGAGCGCTTGGAGCGGCGACTGACCATTGCCCCACCCGCTAGTGCCCAGCCTGCTACTGCCCCGCCGATCGCCGGTGCAGAGGCACCAGCCAGCCCCGAGGCACCGCCCACCCCCAAGGCGTCAGCTAGCCCCGAGGCCAAGCCTCCGCAAGCCCAATGCCAGCCCCCGGCAGGCCAGCTCGATGTGGCCGCGGTGCGACAGGCGTGGCCGGCCCTGCTGGACGCGGTGCGTGAGCAGAGCCGGGCAACCCAGGTCCTGTTCAGTAACTCGACCGCGAGCGCGGTGGAGGGCAACGCCCTCGTGTTGACCCTGCCCACCGCCCCGCTGGCCCGCCGGCTGGGTGATCAGCGCAACGTCGAGATGATCCAGCACGCGCTGCGGACCGTCCTGGGGGTTGACTGGCAGGTGCGCTGCGAACAGGCCAGTGGTGAGGCAGGTCCTGGCGCCCAGCAGCCGCAGCGCCCTGCCGCCCGCCCCCCGCAACGCTCGCCGGAGCGTCCTGTCTACCGTCGTCCGTCGCCGCCCCCGGACGACGGCATTCCCCCACCCCCCGAACCCCCGGATCCCGACGACCCTGCTGCAGCGACCCTCCCTCAGGCCCCGATGGAGGACGACGAGGCGATGCTCGCCGAGGCCACCGGAACGCCCCAGGAGCGTGCCCAACACCGGGACCCCGAGGAGATCGCCGTAGAGTTGCTCACCGCGCAGCTCGGCGCCCGCCGCCTCGACGACAAGTAACGGCACAGCTGCTGGGCACGTGCTGAGCTGTGCATTCACCAGGTCGTGGGTATTTCCGTGTTTGCGAACGTTCCACAAGCACACTGTGGCCATCCACAACCTTGACTTGGGCACACGTTGCTGTGGGCAGGAACTGTCCACAGCCCATGCCGCAAATTTGCGGGTTTATCCTCGGACAATGACTTGTTGTGTACGTAGCGCTTCCCAAGCATGCTTGGCTAGAATGCGCGCTGACTAGTACGTGCCCTGTCGTAGGAACACTTCATCCCTCTGTGAGGTTGCTGCGTGCTCCCGTTGAAGCAAGCCATGGTGCTTGATGACATTCAGTGTTATGTTGCAAAGATGGAGGAGGAGCGTGGCTTCAGCCACCGTGACGTTGTGCGGCAGTGTCTCTTGCTGGGCGAAGAAGTCGGCGAATTATTCAAAGCTGTCCGCAAGCACGAAAAGATGCGCATAGGGACAACTTCTGTAATTGGCACCGTTGATGAAGAACTGGCTGACGTGCTGATTTACCTATGTGCGATCGCGAATCGGCTTGGAATTAGCATTGACGACGCCCTAAGAAAAAAAGAGGCATTAAATGAGACTCGCATCTGGAAGTAGCAGCTGACGGTCTCTGTTCCTCGGGGACTTGATATCGGAGCCTGGGTATCAGCACCCGCTTTGCGCTTGGAGCACATGCACCAGGTGGGGTGGCAAGGTGATCAGGTAATCGCGGTCGAAGATGATGTACACGAGGCCGTTGCTCCGGCCGATGACTTCGCCGTGTTGGTGTAGCCGGCACGGTAGTGCCCCGTGGTCGGAGTCCACGGCGATCTGTTCGACCCAGCAGTGTAGGCGAATCGGGGTGCCGTCGGTGTCGCGCCAGGGTTCGTCGGGGGGTTGTGATGGGTAAACGGGCATGGGATGAACCTCAATTCCGGGTTGGTTGGGGACCGGCTGGCCGCCGGGAGCTGAGGCGTCGGGGGTCCGCTCGCTCAACCAACGGCCAGCCGGCGATCTCGGGGACACTCGTCGGTGGCGCGCCTCCACTGTGGACCCGTGACGGGTTCCCCCGCTGGGCTTTATGCAGATCTGCATCCGCCGTAGCGACTCTGACCTGGCCGGTACAGTGCACCGAATCGAACGCCAAGTTGCGGGGGAGGGCGAGATGGTCACGGACCGTTTCGGCGCGGTCGTTGCGGTCCTGCTCTCACCGCAGGGTCGGGCCGCCATCGCCGCTGGCGCGACGGGGACGGTCATCCGGCTGGCTCGCCAGGCCCACGGTTGGACGCAGCAGGAGCTGGCCGACCGGTCGGGCTACTCGCAGGCGACCATCTCCCGGGTGGAGCGCGGGGTGAGCCGTGCCGCGCGGGATACCGCCGTCTTGGCCGATCTTGCTGATGTGCTCGGGGTGCCACCTGCGGTCCTGGGCATCACCAGTGATCCGGAGCGGCGACCTACCCTGGAGAATGTGAAGCGACGCAATGTTCTCGAGGGAGCCACGGGTCTCGCCGTGAGGGCGTTGCTGCCGCACAACGTGGCCACCGCGGGGCGGATCGACGCCGCCGAGGTGACCCAGTGCTGGGCGGCGTTACGCCGTCTCTACCAGCTGGATGACCAGCACGGCGGCGGCATCGTGTGCCAGCTGACCGAGGGGATGGCGCGACGGCTGCGGGACGCTGTTCGCCGGGGTAGCTACTCGCCCGCGGTCGGCCGCGAGTTGCAGAACGTCACCGCGGCAACCATGGAACACGTGGCGTGGCTTTCCTACGACGCGGGTCGGCCAGACAAGGCGCACCACTGGTGGCTGGAAACATGCCATTTCGCTGACGTGGCCGAGGTGCCCGACGTCCGCGTGACGGCTTTGGGGTCCATGGCGCAGCAAGCCGCCGATGCGGGTGACGGGGCAGAGACGGTGGGCTTGGTCCAGGCCGCCCGAAAAGCAGCGACTCACGATCAAGGCGGGAACTCCATGCTGCTGTCCCTGCTGGCGGCGCGGGAAGCCGTCGGGCACGCCCTGGCCGGCGATCGCAACGCCGCTGCCTCCGCGATCGGCCAGGCTCACCAGTGGCTCGACCGCGGGCGAGGAGGGGATGAGCCTTTCTGGCTGGATTTCTGGGGTCCGGCCGATCTGGCCTCGCACGAAACGCGGGTCGCCTTGGTCACCGGCCAGGGTAAGTCCGCCGAGGTAGCCGCCCGCACCGCTCTTGCCACTGTGGATGCGGCGGCGTTTCCGCGTAACCGTATTAGCTATGCGGGTCACTTGGGCTCGGTCTTGACCCAGCGTGGCCAGTTCGACGAGGCGATCAGCGTCATGAGCGAGGCCATCCAAGGAGTGCATGCGGGGTGCGGTTCCGGCCGGATCGTCACCCGTTTGCACCGCACTGTTGACTTGCTGGGACAGCAGAAATATCCGCCGGCGAAAAGCTTCGCGACGGCCGCCCGTCGTCTGCTCCCCACGGTGACATGAGCGACGCCGCTCGGGTTGGTGTGGACCAGCTCACGTTCACCATCTACGGCACGGACACCGCCCTGGCCCAGGGCGATGCAGTCCGTGACCTCTACGCCGAGATCTATGCGGAGCCGCCCTACCACGAGGGTCCAGCAGAGGTGAAGGATTTCGCGTCCGGTTGGCACCATACAATCGACCAGCGCAACTTTCGGCTCGTGATCGCACGCCGAGCCGGTGAGCCCATCGGGTTCGCATTTGGTTTCCCGCTCCGAACGGGGACGACGTGGTGGAACGGTGCCCTCACACCGCTCTCCGACGAGATCACCACCGAATACCCCGGACGCACATTCGCGATCATTGAGCTAGCGGTCCGGCGCCCCTACCGGCAACAAGGTATCGGGCGCCAACTCCATACTTACCTGACGGCCGGATTATCCGAGGAACGGATCACCCTTCTCGTGCGCCCGGAGGCGCCAGCCCCGCAACAGGCCTACCTCTCGTGGGGTTACCAACCCGTGGGCCGAATCCAACCATTCCCCGACGCGCCCATCTACGACGCAATGATCAAGCAGCTAGTGTCTCCCACGACAGCGCCACCCCGGGCGTGAGGGTGGCCAGGAGGACTGTACCTCCGCCGTCGCGCTCAGTGTCACGATCCCTGCCATCGAGCGCCTTCTGCTGCCCTCCGCTCCGGAACCGCCCCTCATTCCGGCAACCGGGATCTACAGTGAGCCAACCGAGTCGAGGGGTGAGATGAGAATGGTCGAGCAGGAGTCGTCACGGACCCGGCTAGAACAGTTGCTCCGGCAGCGGCACCTCACCATGGAGGAGTTCCGCAAGCAGTACCAACGGGCCGCCCAGGGGACCGTACTCAGCCAGCGGCAGGCCTACCGGTGGGTGGCCGGGGAGCTGCTCAGCCTGCCCCACCCGCAGGCACAGGCCACCCTGGAGAAGCTGTTCGCCGAACCGGCGGCGCGGCTGTTGAGCCCACCGTATGGCACCGGAGCGTTCCGGTTCACCCGGAGGCACAATGGGATGGTCACGGCGCGGGGCACCGCCCGGATGGACTGGGAAGGGCAGGTGATTGCCATGAGCGCTGAGCGGGCCCGGGACTTCCTCACCCGCATCGAGGCGTCCAACGTTGGGGCCGAAACGCTCGACCAGTTGGCCGATGACGTGCGCCGCCTGGTCGTCGCGTACCTCCAGCAGCCGCTATCCACCCTGCTCGGTGACCTGGCGAGCACCCAGGACAGTGCCTTCGAGCTGCTGGAAGGACACCAGCGGCCGGCGCAGACCCGAGACCTCTATCTGGTCGCCGGGATCACCTGTGGGCTGATGGCGATGGCCTCCCGGGATCTCGGTGCCGCCCATGACGCGATGACGCAGGCCCGCACCGGCTACGCGTGCGCGGACAACGCCGGGCACGACGGGCTGCGCACCTGGATCCGGGGCTTGCAGGCAAACATCACCTACTGGTCGGGGCGCTGGGAGGACTCGGTGCGCTATGCCCGGCTCGGCACGGAGCCGGCGGCCCGCAGCCGGGGCACCGCCGTGGTGCTGCTGGCTAGCAGCGAAGCCCGCGCCCTGGCCGCGCTGAACCGACTGGACGAAGCGCAGGTCGCGCTGGCCCGGGCGACCGAGGCGCGGGACCGGGTGCAACCCGACGAGTTGGACGACCTTGGCGGGCTATGCAACTTCATCCGGCCCGCCCAGCTCGGCTACGCCGCCGAGGCGCTCTCCTGGGGCGGTGCGCCGGAAGCGGGCGAGGCGGAACGATTCGCCCTGGAAGCGTTGGCCGCCTACCCTGCGGCCATCGAGGGCGGTTCCTTCCGAAACGAGGCGACTGCCCGCTGTGCTCTCGCGGTGGCCCGGGTGGCCCAGGGCGAGGTGGAGGGTGCGGCCGAAGCACTCGGCCCGGTGCTGGCGCTTCCCCCCGCTCAACGCGAGCACACCATCCTGACCTCGATAGAGCGGGTGCATGCCGCGCTGAGCACCATCACCGACCCCCGCCGCGACGCCACCGCGCTGACCGGCGCCCTCGAGGCGTTCGCCGTCGAGCGGCTGACCCGCCCGAGTGACCTGACCGGTCAGTGAGCGCGGCTGCTAGGAGGTGGGGACTCGGGTGACGGCGGCGGCAGCGAGATCGCTGGCACGCGCGCAGAGTTTCTGGTCGGGTTGGGCTTCCTGGACCGCGACTGAGATCATCTCGGTGGCGTCGGTGAATGATTGGGCGGGGTGAGAGACCACGACGGCGACGCACTGGTGGGGATTGACGTGGGTGACAGGCTGTAGCCAGGCGCGGCGGTCGGCGATCGTGGTGGGGGTGCCGTACATGTTGGGCGTGGCAGTGTCGAGCCGGAATTGCAATTGGACGTTCGCGGTGGTTGTTCCCCAGGAGCACGACCAGTCGGCGAAGCCGGGGGTCCGGATGGTGGGGTCAACGCTGCCGAGGGTGGTGAGCTCGGTGGGGGTCAGCAGGGCGCAGGCGTCGCTGTTGGCGATGGGCCAGCTGGCGGTGCGGTGGGGCCGGTAGGTGATGCCGTGGCGGGCCAGCGCGTTCGCTGCGGTGGCCGTGCCTACCTCGGTCAGCTTGCACAAGTCGAATCCGTTACCGCCGCCGTAGGTGTTAATGAAGACCTGGGTCTGGTCGGCGAGGACGAGCACGTTCTCGCAGGAAGAGGTGTAGGGCCCCTGCAGGATGCCTTTGCGCACGATAGTCAGGTCACCCAGGTGCTGGGGGTGGCCGCCGAGTGTGGCGACCACTTGGACAGGCGGGTAGTAGCCGACGTCGAGGTCGGCGCTGCCACCGTTAGGGGTAGTGATCTTCATCCAGCAGGTGTTCAGGAATTGTGGGGTGGTGATCTGCGGAATGCCGAACTGGTGTAGCCAGGCCAGGTCGATCAGCGCGCAGGGGTCGGCCGCCTTGGCGTCACCGGTGAGCGTGATCGGGCCGACGGTGGTGGGCATTGAAGGCACTCCGACCAGGGGCTCCGGCCCCGCGCCGGTGAGGGACCGGACGCCGAATGTGGCTCCCACGCCGAGGACGACGGCGGTGACCAGGGCGAGTGTCGCGGCCAGCGCCCGGTGTTCCCGCAGCCATTGCGGCCACCGGGTCGAACGTGCGGGGGGCGGTGGCGGCGGACGTTCCTCGGGTGGGGTGTCGCGGGAGCCGGGAGGTGGGGCGTGTTCGGTGCCTGTTGTCATCCGGTCGGCGAACTGGGTGAGCAGGTCGCGGGCGGTGGCCGCATCCGGACGGGTGGCGGGGTCGAGTTCGAGCAGGCGCAGCAGCAGGGAGGTCAGTGCCCCGGCCGAGGTGGGGGGCCGGATGATCCCGGCGCGCACCACGTTGAGCAGGCGCAGCGCGTTGTCGTCAATCCCGAACGGGGGTTGGCCCTCGATCGCGGCATACAGCGTGGAGCCCAGGGAGTACACGTCGGAGGCGGGGGTGGCCTGCCCGCCCGCGGCGACCTCCGGCGCCAGGTAGGCGAGCGTGCCACTGATCACCCCATCCCGGGTGATCTGGACGTAGCCGGCCAGCAGGGCGATGCCGAAGTCGGTAAGCTTGACCCTGCTGTCCTCGCCGATCAGCACATTGCCCGGTTTCACGTCGCGGTGCACGATCCCCTGCGCGTGGCCGGCGGCCAGTGCGTCGGCCACTGCGGCGCCGATGCGGGCAACCTCGACCAGCTCCAGCCGACCTCGCTCGCGATGCAGCGCGCCCAAGTCGCGGGAGGGCAGGTACTCCAGCACTAGCCACACCACGCCGTCCTCAGCGCACACGTCGTAGGTGGCCACGACGTGCGGGTGACCCCGCAGCCGAGCTGCGGCGCGGGCTTCCCGCAGCGCGCGTGCCCGGGTCTCCTCCGCCTGCTCGGTGTCCACCCCGGTCAGCGTGATCCGCTTGAGCGCGACCAGCTGATCCAGGAGCAGGTCGGTGGCTTTCCACACCACCCCCATGCCGCCGGCACCGATCCGCTCCTCCAGCCGGTAGCGGCCGAGGATGACCGACGATGGTTCCATCAACACCCCTGGTAACACTCGTTCCCTAGTAACTGTGCGGTCCAGCGGGTGAGATGTCCAGCAGTTTCAGGTCCGGCGGGACGAGGGTGGTGGAGAGCAAGAGTTCCATCATCAGGTTGTGATTGAGGGTGTTGCCGATCGGCTCACCGACCTCGGCCCGGGTCAGCCCGGGCACGCCGCGGCCAGCCAGCCGCTCACGCACCGCGGCTATCACATGCTCGGCGCGCTTGGCGCTCCACCGCTCCTCTGGGCGCAGCCGGACCAGCAGCTCGGCGACCTGGTTCCAGGACAGCGGCTGGGGGAAGGCCTCGTGGCGCAGGTAGCGCTGGCCGAGCGCCACGGCCACTAGTCGTTCCCGTTCGGAGAGTTCCCAGAGCGCCACGCGGCGGGTGCTGTCGTCATCGCCCACGCCCGAGGGTCTGGGCAGCGCCGGGCCGGCCACCCGGACCTCCAACAGGTGTTCCCGACCATGGGCCGAGCGGATGAACAGCGGGGTGTAGGCCACCGCCAGCGGCTCGGCATGACCGCTGAGCAGCAGATGCGAGCCGGGGAGCCGGATCGGCAGCCGCCCGGTGTTGCGCACCACCCAACGCTGCCCGTCATGGCGCAGTGACCCGTGTTGCCGGCTCACGCCCGGGTCACCCGCGCCCACACACACATGCACCTCGGGCTCGTTACGCCCGAAGATCACACTGAACCGGGCGCTCGGCACGACCGCGATCCCACCCCGATCGCCCAGCACGAACAGCGTCCCGACCGGCGCGGGCGGCAGACCCCGAGCCAGACTGCCGGTCCCGGCCGGCAACAACCGCACTCCCCCCGGCGCCCACCGACTCATACCCCCAAGCGTCGCCCATTCATCTGGGGAGGGTTCCCTGGTGGGACCCGTGAGTGGCGATGTGAGTCATAGCCCGTATCGCCACTCACGGGTGCAACATCAACGCCACCACGTTCGCAGCGGCACGTGCGCGTTGCCGGTGGTGTCGGGGCGGACCGTCAGCATCTGGTGCAGCTGGATCCCGTTGCGCTCAAAGGACAGTTGGGAAGCGGCCATGTACAGGCCCCACACCCGGGCAGTGGGCTCGCCGACCTCGGCCACACACTCATCCCAGTGCGCGGTGAGGTTGGCGCACCACTGCTTGAGCGTCAGCGCGTAGTGCTCCCGGAGGCTCTCCACGTGGCGCAGCTCGAAGCCGGCGTCCTGCGCCTCGGTGATGATCTTGCCGGCGCCGGCGAGCTCCCCGTCGGGGAAGACGTAGCGGTCGATGAACACGCCGGTACGGGTTCCCCAGCGGTTGTCCGGTTGGGTGATGCAGTGGTTGAGCAGCCGCCCCCCGGGGCGCAGCTTGGCCAGCAGCAGCGCGAAGTAGCTCGGGTAGGTGTGCACCCCGACATGCTCGGTGAGCCCGATCGAGCTCACCGCGTCGTAGTCGTGGCCGGGGGCGTCCCGATAGTCCAGGTGGCGCACTTCGGCGAGCTCGCCCAACCCCTCCCGCAGGATGGTTTGCTGGGCCCAGCGGGCCTGCTCCGCGGACAGCGTCACACCCAGCGCGCGGACCCCGCGGCGAGCGGCATAGCGCACCATGCCACCCCACCCGCAGCCGACGTCGAGCAGCCGCATCCCGGCTCGCAGCCCCAGCTTGTCGGCGATCAGTTCGTGCTTGCGCTCCTGGGCCTGTTCCAGGCTCACCTCCGGATGATCGAACACCGCGCAGGTGTAGGTCATGGACGGGCCGAGCACCAGCTCATAGAAGCGGTTGGAGACGTCGTAGTGGTGGTGCACCGCCTCGTGGTCGCGGTGCCGGGAATGCGCCACCCCGTCGATCACCCGGCGCCACCGGGGCCGCGACTCCTGCGGTGGCGGGGGTACCGGCCGCAGTCGCTGCCAGCCCAGCGAACGGGTGATCAGTGCCAGCTCGGCCACACTCGGGCGTCGGAAGCGCAGCTCGTCGGCCATCAGCCGCATCGCCTGATACGGGTAACCGGGGTGCACCCCGGAAACGCGCAGGTCACCGGCGATGTAGGCGCGCGCCATGCCGAGGTCCCCCGGCGCGGTGAACAGGTAGGTGGCGCCGCGCGGGGTAGCCAGATACACGCTGATCTCGGATTCGGGCGGACCGGTGGCGCTGCCGTCGTAGGCGGTGAAGCGGACCGGGAAGCGGCCATCGGTGAGCAGCTCCACGATCCCCGCCAGCGACAGCGGCTCCCCCTTCGTCGAGGCTTTCCCTGCGGCCTTCCCTAGGCTGTTCACCGAGGCTGTCCCCGGAGTGGGGCGCCGGGATGTCGTCATCGACGTCGCACCGCCTTCGCGTAGAGGTCCGCCAGTCGCTGGTCGGGGTCGTAGCGGCGCTTGAGGGCCGCGTAGTGCTCGCCGCCATAGCGGGCCTCGAACTCCTCGGGCGAGTAGAAGGAATCCGAGTACAGCGACTTGTGCCCGCCCATCGTGTCAACCTGGTGTTCGATGGCGCGGTTGGTGTCGCTGCCGCTGCCGCCGGGGGCGATCGGCACGGTGGACCAGAAGCCGACGTTCACGTAGTCCCGGTTGGGCTGCAGCGGATACAGCGGCCAGTCGCGCTCGCCGCGCAGCCGCAACGGGCACAGCCACACCGGCTCGATGCCGACGTGCTCGACGAACCAACGCAGGAACTCCGCGGTGCGCTCCAGGGGGATCTCGACGTCCTGGATGACCCGTTCCCGGCGCGGGCGGCCGCGCCAGGCCTCCCAGCGGTTCTCCAGGTCGACCCGGTTCACCAGCGCCACGATCTTCCAATACACGTCGCTGCGGCGCAGCCGCGCCGGCCACAGGCGCCGGATCACGGGGTGCTGGACGCCGAAGGCTTTCGAGCACCAGAACCAGTCGGTGTCCCACCGCCACAGGTAGTCGTGGGTGCGCAGGACGTCGCGAGGGCGCTGCGGGATCGAGCGGTAGTAGATCTGCGTCCCGGTGTAGTCACTGACCGGCCCGTCGGCGGGATGCTCGGTGCGCCGCCCCAGGGTCAGGTACGACTCGGTGGGGCCGAACATCACACCGTCGAGATAGTCGACGTCCTCGCCCTCCCACCTGCGGGTCGCCATGATCCGCGCCACTGCACCGCACAGCTCGTCCAGCTCGGCGAAGCGCACGTGCCGCAGCGCGACGTGCGAGTGCACCGGTTCCAGCTCGATCCGTAGCCGGGTGGCGTAGCCCAGGGTGCCGTAGGAGTTGGGGAAGGCGGCGAACAGCTCATCCCCCGGGACGGCGGTGACGATCTCACCGGCTCCGGTGAGCACCTCGAGTTCCAGCACCGACTCATGCGGCAGGCCGTTACGGAACGACGCCGACTCGATGCCCAGCCCACTCACCGCACCGCCCAGAGTGATCGTTTTGAGCTGCGGCACGACCAGCGGGGTCAGCCCATGGGGCAACGTCGCGGCGACCAGGTTTTCATAGGTGCACATGCCGGCGACGTCGGCGGTGCGGCTGGCCGGATCCACCTCCAGTACCCCGGTCAGCTCGGAAACATCCAGCCCGGCACCTGTCGCGGCGCGGGAGCGGAACAGGTTCGACGTGGACTTGGCCAATCGCACGGGCGAGCCCGCTGGGATCGCCCGGTAACTAGTCAGCAAACGCCGTACCGCATCATGATGGCCGCCCAGCTGATGGCTGCGCTGTTGATGTCTGACCCGGGCCCCGGTGAGCCGCACGCCTTCCACGGTACGACCACCCCCCTCTGGCTACGCTATGCCCGTACGGGTCTTGATACCTCATCGGGGCCGGACGTGACGAGAGGAGCCGTGGTGCAACCCGGTGGAGCGCCTGACATGCAGATGATTCTGCAGCAGGCCCAGAAGATGCAGCAGCAGCTGATGAGTGCGCAGGCTGAGATCGCTGAGACGGAAGTCACCGGGCAAGCCGGTGGTGACCTGGTCTCGATCACGTTGACCGGATCCGGGGAGGTCCGCAGCGTGCGGATCGACCCCAAGGTGGTCGATCGCGATGACGTGGAGACCCTGCAGGACCTCGTGGCGGGGGCAGTGGCCGACGCCTACCGCGCGTTGCAGGAGCTCACCCAGGAGAAGATGGGTCCGTTGGCCGGCGCGCTGGGTGGACCTGGCGGCGGTCTCGGCCTGCCTGGCATGTGATCTTTCCGGGTGCGGGGCATGATGGCTGCCGTGTATGAGGGAGTCGTCCAGGATCTGATCGATGAGTTGGGGCGACTGCCCGGCGTGGGGCCCAAGAGCGCGCAGCGGATGGCCTTTTACCTGCTCGCCGCGGATCCGGCGGATGTGACGAGGTTGCAGGAGGTGTTGGGGCGCCTTAAGGAGGGGGTGGTCTTCTGCGCTGTCTGCGGCACGGTCTCTGAGAAGCAGACCTGCCGGATCTGCGCTGATCCGCGTCGCGATCCACGGCTGGTCTGTGTGGTCGAGGAACCTAAGGACGTGCTGGCGGTGGAGCGCACCGGTGAGTTCACCGGCCGCTACCACGTGCTGGGTGGGGCGCTCGATCCCCTCTCGGGTGTCGGCCCCGCCCAGCTGCGGATCCGGGAGCTGCTGACCCGGATCGGGGCTGAGGAGATCACCGAAGTGATCATCGCGACGGATCCGAACACCGAGGGCGAGGCCACCGCCACCTACCTGGCGCGGATGCTGCGGGACTTCCCCGGCCTGTCGGTGACCAGGCTCGCCTCGGGCCTGCCGATGGGCGGGGACCTGGAGTTCGCCGACGAGCTCACCCTGGGTCGCGCGCTGTCCGGCCGCCGCGCGGTCTGATCCGGCGGGCTAGCACAACGCGCGGTTAACGGGCCCTAGCGCAACGCGCGGTTAACGGCAGAGACCACCGCGTTGAGCGAGGCGGTGACGATCGACCCGGAGACGCCGACGCCCCACAGGACCTCGTCGTTGACGGTGCACTCCAGATAGGCCGCCGCCGCGGCATTGTCACCGGCTGACATCGCGTGCTCGAAGTAGTCGCGCACCCGGACGTCAAACCCCAGGGCAGCTAGAGCGTCTACGAAGGCCGCGATCGGGCCGTTGCCCGACCCGCTGATCTGGTATTCCTCGCCCTCCACCAGGACGGTGGCGCAGATCTCGTCGTGGCCCGCGCCGTCGTCGGACAACTGGTGTCGCAGCACCTGCAGTGGGGTGCGCCGGTCCAGGTAGTGCTCCGCGAAGACGTCCCTGATCTGTTGGGGCGAGATTTCGCCTCCGTCGGTATCGGTGTGCTGCTGGATGATCCGGGAGAACTCGATTTGGAGCCGGCGCGGCAGGTCCAGCTGGTGCTCGGTCTTCATCACATAGGCGACACCCCCCTTGCCGGACTGCGAGTTCACCCGGATCACGGCCTCGTAGGTGCGCCCGACGTCCTTGGGATCGATGGGCAGGTACGGCACTTCCCAGCGGTAGGCGTCCACGTCGACTCTGGCCGCAGCGGCGTCGAGCTGCAGTACCCGCAATCCCTTGTTGATCGCGTCCTGGTGGCTGCCGGAAAACGCGGTGTAGACCAGGTCACCACCGTAAGGATGACGCTGCGACACCGGCAGCTGGTTGCAGTACTCCACCGTGCGGCGGATCTCGTCGATGTCAGAGAAATCGATCTGGGGATCGATGCCCTGGCTGAACAAGTTCATGCCCAGCGTCACCAGGCACACGTTGCCGGTGCGCTCCCCGTTGCCGAACAGGCAGCCCTCGATGCGTTGCGCGCCAGCCTGGTAGCCCAGCTCGGCGGCGGCCACCGCGGTGCCGCGATCATTGTGCGGATGCAGCGAGAGGATCACCGCCTCGCGCCGTTCCAGGTTGCGGTGCATCCACTCGATGGAGTCGGCGTAGACGTTGGGGGTGGCCATTTCGACGGTGGCGGGCAGGTTCAGGATCACCGGCGCCTCGGGGGTGGGCTGCCAGATCTCGGTGACCGCGTTGCATACCTCCGCGGTGTAACTCAGCTCGGTGCCGGTGTACGACTCCGGCGAGTATTCGAACCGGAAGTCGGTGTCGGGGTACTTGCCCGCGTAGTCCATGAGGATCTCCGCCGCGGAGGTGGCGATCTTCTTGATCCCTTCGCGTTCTTCCCGGAACACCACCCGGCGCTGCAGGATCGACGTCGAGTTGTAGATGTGCACAATCGCCTTTGACGCGCCGTGGAGGGCCTCGAAGGTGCGTTCGATCAGCTCGGGCCGGCACTGTGACAGCACCTGGATGCGCACGTCGTCGGGCACCGCGTTCTCGGTGATGATCTCCCGGACAAAGTCGAAATCGGGCCGGCTGGCCGAGGGGAAGCCGACCTCAATCTCCTTGTAGCCCATCCGCACCAGCAGCTCGAACAGGCGTCGCTTGCGCGCCGGGCTCATCGGGTCGATCAGGGCCTGGTTGCCGTCTCGCAGGTCCACCGCGCACCACAGCGGCGCCCGGCTGATGGTGACGTCGGGCCAGGTGCGGTCGGGAAGGGACACCGGCTCCACGGCCTGAGCGAAGGGCCGGTAGCGGTGCACGGGCATCCCGGTGCCGCGTTGGGGGTTCCACGAGGCCTGGTCGGTGGGAGCCGGAGCGGCGGGCAGCCGGAGGCGGCTGGTGGGAGTTGCGGCGAGCGTGTTCACGCCGATATTGGCGAGCTGGGGAGTCATCTTCTGCTTCTGTGCTTTCTGTAGCCGGTTAGTCGGGGTAGCCGGTAGTTCGGGTGGCCAGTAGCTTCGGCGAAATCCGACCGGCAGATGCGCGCAGACGACTCCGCGACGGGGGGCCGGTCGTTATCAGACCCCGCCGCGGCAGCGAAGCAGGAGGGCGCGTGCCACCCGAGCACGGTAGCCGGGGCCACCCGGCGCTGCGCAACTGCCCTCCCGGATGCTGGGAGAGGGTCGGGCGCGCGTTCGGTGGGGCCCAAGTCCGTGAGCAACAGCTCCGTGAGTACTCCGGCACGCCTGGTCGCCTGCGGCAAGGGTTCTAGGGCAGACTTTGGGCCATGAGCGCTAGCCGTACCTCGGTCCGCAGGACACGCAGCAGGGTCGCCACCGTCCTTGCCAGCGTGATCCGGATCGTGGGCGGGCTCATCGTCGCGATCTTGATAGCGCATGTGGTGCTCACGTTAGGGCAGGCGAACCCGACCAACGACATCACCAGATTTGTGGCGTACTGGTCGGAGCGCCTCCAACTGGGTTTCGCTGGCTTGTTCACCCCGGCTGACCCCAGGACGCGCGTCGTGATCGACTACGGTCTCGCCGCGGCCTTCTGGCTTGTCGTGAGTTGGGTGCTGGTCCGTCTGATGCAGCGTTTGAGCTGACCTCGGCGGGGTACCTCGATTCATGCGCCGTCCGGCTGCGCCTGCGTTCGATTCAGCCTGATTACGGACCGTGATCTGGGTCGAGGAAGGGTGTCCGGACAACTATTCCGGGTGAATGAGTGAATCTCCACTCGTTCGAGTGACAAGCTAACTTGTTGTAGCGGCTGGGTCGGAATGACGCTCAACCTCGTGATGTTGCGGGCAGGTTTCCTGGTCCGAGGTGTTACGTTCAGTAACTGCTTGTGCCGGGGTCCGCTGCCGGTGAGGAACCGTGTCTGCGGTCTCCAAGCCCCAGACCACGTACCGTACGCGCATATGTTACCTTTTGCATCTGAGCAGTTCAGTGGGGGTGTATTGATCGTAATTCGGGCTGTGGGATCCCTGGAGATCCCTGCTGAGACGTCAGTGAGCGCCTCCGCGGACGCGCTCACTGACGTGAACGGGCCGGGAGGCGGACGGCGCCACTACGCTCCGTCCGTAGTGGTCACCCACTTGCTTTCTTGGTCGAGTTCCTCCAAGCTGCCGCGTACCTGAACGGGAGCAGCTGCCCCGGGGAGGCGTGGTGAGAAAGGAGGGCGTCCCAGCGGCGTCGGCCGTTGCGGCGACACTCGTTCCTACTCGCCGCGACTTCCCGCCCAGCACGCTTCCCTGCATGAAAAATCCTGCACTAAGGAAGCGGTGGTGGAGTTGGCAAGAACGGATGCTCGATCCAGGGGATCTGGAGCTGGGCTGTTCAACGTTGTCAGTGTCGTGATCCTTATCGTTGGCGTCGTGGTTATCGGCATAGCGGCCGCGCTGCTCGCCCGAACCCTGGCGGCGGCGCAGAGCATCGATAAAAAGGCACAGACGATCGCCGGAAACGCTGGCAACATCAACGTCGCGACCAACTCGGTCATCCAGTTGAACCGGACCAACGAGCTTGCTTCCTCGATCCTGCAGAGCGCAAAGCCACTGCAGGGGCTGCTCAATACCGGCGAATCCACCGCGCGAGACATTGACGGCGTGGCCAAGTCGATCAATGGCACTGCGGGAACCATTAACGGCACGGCCGGGACAATCAACGGCACGGCCGGCACGATCAACGGAACCGCCAGGGATATCAACGTCAACGCCGGAACCATCAACGGCACCGCCTTCGCGATCAACAGCACCGCGAAAGGCATCGACAACCGGGCCGCGGCGATCCTTGACGTGGCGCAGCGCATCGATGTTGATGCGGCGAACATCAACGAAGCTCTGTCCAGGACGATCGGCATCGCCCGCAACATCAAGACAGACACCGGCAACATCGTGAACCAGGCAATCCGCGCTGAGCTCACCTCTCGCTGCATCGATGCCAAGGTTCGTCTTAATCTCATCAACCCGCCGTCGCCGCGCTGCTAGGAGGATGGAAGATGACAACACAGCAATTCTCCAGAACGGCGCCGAGCGCTCCACCTCCTGCTACCGGTTCCTCGTTCGCTCGGTTCCTCTGGATCTTCACCACCCTCGGGCTCATCGTCGTCATCGTCGTCATCGGCTTCCTGATCGGCATCGTTCGAGCTCTCGAAGGAATCGATAACGGCCTGTTCGCCGCATCGAGCTCGGTGACCGGTGCCACGGGTAACGTCACGCCTCTGCCCAACTACATCGAGACCATCAACGCGGCGCTGAGCGATATCGACACCGCGTTGAAGCCGATCCGGGGTCAGGTGTCTGACATTACCGCTTCGCTGGTGTCGATCAGGGGTACCGCGCAGGCCATTGACGCATCGTTGAAAGACACCTCGTCCTCGCTGGTCAACACCTCGGGGTCACTGGTTGACACCTCGGGAATCCTGATTGGCGCCTCTCAGTCGGTGGCGTCCATCTCGCACTCCCTCATCGACACCTCCAACGTGCTCCTGAATGTCCTGGGCCTCGCCCAGTCCATCGACGGCACCCTGGAGTCGATTCAGAACAGGGACAGCCGAGGCACGGCCTTGATCACCCCACAGGTCAATACCATCAACGGGATTCTGCAGAGTGCCCAGAACGACACCAGGACCATCAACCTGCAACTTCAGGAGGTCAACCGCCACCTGACGAACATCTGCACGTCGCCCACGCTGTCCTTGCTGCCTCCGTTCAAGTGCAAGCCGTAAGGGGAAGGTGACTGATGCGACGCTTAACGTCCCCAGCTCTTCCAGCGATCATGCTCGTGATCGTTGTCCTCTGGGCACTGACTGCGGTCATCTTCCTCACGGGCATCTTGGCGGCCGCTAACCGGATCAACAACCGGGTTGGTGTCATCAACGCCGCATTGACGCCGATCAACGCCAAGCTCAACACGGTTCCGGTCCTGGCCAAGGTCTCTAATAGTGCGGACCAGATCCGGGAGGCGGCCGCGAACCTCAGCCCGACGATTGGGCGTATCTCCGAGTCCGCCAGCAGCATCGACTCCAGCCTCAAGCAGGTCAACGATGCGGTTGGTCCGATCAACAAGTCCGCGAAGGCAATCAACGCTTCAGTGCTCGAGATCCACAGCAGTGTGACCCAGATCGCTCCGAAGCTGGTGACAATTCTGGGTACCGCCAGGACGATCAACTCTCACGTGCACTCCATCGACGGTGAGCTCGCCGGAACCCTGGACAATGTGTACGACATCAGGAGCCGGGTCGCCCTCGTCACCGGCCAAGCCGATGACATCATCAGGACCGCCGCTAGTATCAAGGGCGACACCGGGTTCATCCGGCGCGTGGTAGGCACTGCCCCCTTCACGGGCACGATCAACGGCAACGCGTTCGGGATCGAGACCTCTCCGATTCTGCTGAGGACCCTCAACGGGTACGTGTTCAAGGAAATGGCCGCCGCGGCGGCCCGGCAGGATCCTGCGGCAGCTCAGATGGCCCTGCCGTCGCTGGATCTGCTGCCGCAGATCCCGGCACTCGGATTGCCCGAGCTGCCGCTGCCAACTGTTACCCAGCTACCCACGGTGTTGGGCAACATCCTGCAGAACCTGCCGATTGTGGGTGAGGACACCCAGAACGTCCTCAACCTGGTCGGTTCCGCTCTACCGAAGTAGTCGTGGGGAGTCGCAGTTCATGGGGGGCGCCGGTCAAGCCTGACCGGCGCCCCCCGATCTTCATCCTCGATCACCGTCAGCCGCACGGCACCTAGCGTGCTACGTCAGCGCCGGATACCGGTAGCCTCGCCTCCGTGCCGCGCGTGGTCGTCGACGTCGTTGTGAAACCTGAGATCCTCGATCCGCAGGGTCAGGCGATCCTGCGCGCGTTGCCCCGGCTGGGCGTGCACGGGGTGCGCGACGTGCGGCAGGGCAAACATTTCGAGTTCGACGTCGATGACGATGTGGACGCCGAGACCCTGCAGCGGATCGCGGGCGAACTGCTCGCCAACCCGGTGATCGAGGAGTGGACGGTGCACTGGCGGTGAGCCCCTGAGCCTCCGGATCGGCGTCATCACCTTTCCTGGCACGCTGGACGACCTCGACGCGGCCCGCGCGGTGCGCTGCGCGGGGGCGCAGCCGGTGTGCCTCTGGCATGCCGAGGACACCTTGCGCGGGGTGCAGGCCGTGGTGGTGCCCGGCGGGTTCTCCTACGGCGACTACCTACGAGCTGGTGCGATCGCCGCCCGCCAACCGGTGCTGCGCGCGGTGATCGACGCCGTTCAACGGGGCATTCCGGTGCTGGGCATTTGCAACGGGTTTCAGATCCTCTGCGAGGCGGGACTGTTGCCTGGCGCCTTGGTGCGCAACGCCGGGCTGCACTTCGTCTGCCGCGACCAGCGGCTGCGGGTGGAGAGCAGCGCCACCGCCTGGACGGGTCGGTACGCCCCCGGTGCAGAGATCGTGGTGCCGTTGAAGTCCCTCGAGGGCCGGTATGTGGCCGATTCCGCAACGTTGGCCGCGCTGGAGCGCCAGCGTCGGGTGGTGTTCCGCTACCTGGGCGGCAACCCGAACGGCGCGGCCCACGACATCGCCGGGATCGCCTCGGCTGATGGCCGGGTGCTCGGCATGATGCCGCATCCTGAGCATGCGATCGACCCGCTCACCGGGCCTTCCACCGACGGGCTGGACCTCTTCCGCTCCGCCATCGATATCCTACTCGGGTCGGTGCGCAGTTTTAGCTGAACTGCGCAGTTTTAGCTGAACTCCGCGACGAAAGCGGGCTAAAGACCCTGTTCGGGTACGGCAGGGCCCGAGCCCCGACCCGCCCACCGCGGCAGCAGGTCAGCGAGGGCGACGTCGAGGGCGAAGGGCTCACTAGTGCACAGCCGGGGACCCGCACCGATCATCTGATAGACGCTGCCCTCCCCGATGATGTGCATGTTGACCAGCGGCGGCCGCAGCTCGATCCGCCAATAGTGCGGGATCCCGTAGTGCGCGTACAGGGCGGGTTTGGTGGCGCGGTCCTCCAGGTGGCTGCCCGGCGACTCGATCTCCACAGCCACGATCACCTCCGACGGCGCGAACCAGTGCCGATCCGGCTGATCACTGCGCACCACGAGGACGTCGGGGACACGGGTCAGCTGCCGCCCGAAGCGGATCTCTACCGCCTGCGTGACGACGAGCGGCTCGGGTGCGGCGGCCTCCAGGTGAACTCCGAGACGCATTGCGAGGGCCTGATGGAGGCTCGACGGTGAGGGCGACACGGTCAGCGCTCCATCCGTCAGCTCGTAGCGGTAGTGGCTTTCCGGGAGAGCGTCGAGATGATCGACGGTCCAGCCCCCCGGGGGGACCACCAACTGCGCCGGGGGGACCGCCAGCTGCGCCTCGGTCGTGGTCGTCTGCTCCACGGCGGTGGAGCATACTCTCGATGGGTGAGCACCCCGGAGCATCTCCCGCCCTACCAGGAGTTGGGGCTGGCCGACGACGAGTACGCGCAGATCCTGCGGATCCTGGGGCGGGCGCCGAGCGCGGCCGAGCTAGCGATGTATGCGGTGATGTGGAGCGAGCACTGCTCCTACAAGTCCTCCAAGGTGCACCTGCGCTACTTCGGGCAGACCACCACCGAGGCGATGCGCCAGCGCCTGCTCGCCGGGATCGGCGAGAACGCCGGTGTCATCGAGGTCGGCGAGGGCTGGGCGGTGACGTTCAAGATCGAGTCGCACAACCATCCGTCCGCTGTGGAGCCCTATCAGGGCGCGGCGACCGGGGTCGGCGGGATCGTGCGGGACATCATGGCCATGGGTGCCCGCCCGATCGCCCTCGCCGACTCGCTGCGGGTCGGCCCCGCCGACGCCGCGGACACCGCGCGGGTGCTGCCCGCGGTGGTGGCCGGGATCGGGGGCTACGGCAACTGCCTCGGGGTGCCCACCATCGGTGGCGAGCTCGTCTTCGACCCCTCTTATGCGGGCAACCCGCTGGTCAACGCGCTGTGCGTGGGGGCGTTGCGGGTGGCGCAGCTGCAGGCGGCGCACGCCAGTGGCACCGGTAACCAGGTCGTCCTGTTCGGTGCTCGCACCGGCCGCGACGGCATCGGCGGGGTCTCGGTGCTGGCCAGCGAGAGCTTCAGCACGGAGGCGGCGAGAACGAAGCTGCCCAGCGTTCAGGTGGGCGACCCGTTCACCGGGAAGATGCTGATCGAATGCTGCGCCGAGCTCTTCGAGGCTGGCCTGGTGCTCGGCATCCAAGACCTCGGCGGGGCGGGGCTGTGCTGCGCGACGAGCGAGCTGGCCAGCGCGGGTGAGGGCGGCATGCGGGTGGATCTCGACGCGGTGCCGCTGCGGGCACCGGGGATGACGCCGGCCGAGATCCTCTGTAGCGAGTCCCAGGAGCGGATGTGCGCGGTGGTGCGTCCCGGCGATGTGGATGCTTTCATGAAGATCTGCGCCAAGTGGGAGCTACCCGCCACGGTGATCGGTGCGGTCACCGGCGAGGGCCGCCTGGTGGTCACCTGGCACGGCGGCAAGGTGGTGGACCTGCCACCCCGCACCCTCGCGCACGAGGCACCGGTCTACCACCGCCCGGTGCGCCGGCCACCCACCCAGGATGCCCTGCAGGCCTCCACGCCGGACGTCCTGGCCCGGCCAGGCACCCCGCACGCCCTGCGCGCCACGCTGCTGCGGATGGTGGCCAGCCCCGGGCTGTGCTCCCGGGCCTGGGTGACCGACCAGTACGATCGCTACGTGCGGGGGGCCACCGTGCTCGCGCCACCCAGCGACGCGGGCATGGTGCGCATCGACGAGACCACCCAGCGTGGGGTGGCGGTAGCCACCGACGGCAACGCCCGGTACTGCGCGCTGGACCCCTACCTCGGCACCCAGCTAGCGTTGGCCGAGGCCTACCGCAACGTCGCGGTTACCGGTGCCACCCCGCTGGCCGTGACGGACTGCCTCAATTTCGGCGCACCCACCGACCCCGGGGTGATGTGGCAGTTCGCGCAGGCTGTCCGAGGATTGGCCGAGGGGTGTGCAGCGCTGGGCATCCCCGTCACCGGAGGCAACGTGAGCTTCTATAACCAGACGGGAAACACCCCGATCCTGCCCACCCCGGTGATCGGGGTGCTCGGGGTGATCGATGACGTGCGCCGGCGGATCCCGACCGGACTGGGTGCCGCCGGTGACGCGCTCTGGCTGCTCGGCGAGACCCGGGATGAGTTCGGCGGCAGCGAATGGGCGCACGAGGTGCACGGGCATCTCGGTGGTCGCCCGCCCGCGGTGGACCTGGCCCGCGAGTGGGCGATCGGTGCGGTGCTCGCCGCCGCGTCGGCCGATGGCCTGGTGAGCGGGGCGCACGATCTGTCCGAGGGTGGTCTGGCGCAGGCGCTGGTGGAAGCCTGCCTGGGCAGCGGGCTCGGCGCTTCGGTGCGGCTGCCGGGCCAGGCCGATCCGTTCGTCACGTTGTTCTCCGAGTCCTCCGCGCGCGTCCTGCTCGGCGTACCCCCCACCGGTGTTCCCGCGCTCGCGCAGCTGTGCACCGAGCACGGGGTACCGGTGAGCCGGCTCGGTGAGGTCCACACCGCACCCGTGCTGGAGATCGCCGGCGTCGTCCCCCTCACCTTGGCGGAGCTGCGGGCCGCCTGGGAGCGCACCCTGCCGTCCCTGTTCGACACCCCAGGTCATGCCGGCCCGCCGCGCCCCGGCTGGTGAGCTGGCCGACGCGCTCGCGGCGGTCGTGGGGTGGCTGGATGGCCACACCGCAGCCCCCGCGCGGACGGAGCTGGCCCGGGCGGTGCGGCTCAGTCTCCGCGCGCTGGCGCGGGCAGCTCCCGGCGCCACGGTGGAGGTGCGGGTGCCGCCCTTCGCCGCGGTGCAGTGCGTCCCGGGGCCCCGGCACACCCGGGGGACCCCGCCCAACGTGGTCGAGACCGACCCCCGGACCTGGTTAGAGCTGGCTACCGCCCGCCTCACCTGGTGGGACGCGCTGGCCACCGCCCGCCTCAGCGCTTCGGGCCCCCGCGCCGACCTCTCACCCTGGCTGCCCGTGGTACGACCCGGATCCGCCATGATGGGGGATATGACGTTGTCTTGGTTCGTGGGTGCCCTGGGGGAGTTCGATCGGCGGGTGCGGCAGGTCGGGCCGCACCGCTGGCACACCGCAACCCCGTGCACCGAGTGGGACGTCCGCGCGCTGGTGAACCACGTGGTGACCGAGCAGCTGTGGGCGCCGTTGCTGCTGGATGGGGCCACCGTCGAGGACGTCGGGGACCGCTTCGATGGTGATCAGCTCGGCGAGGACCCGGTGCGGACCTGGGCCAGCGCCGCAGCTGCGGCGCAGGAGGCGTTCGCCGCGCCCGGTGCCCTGCGGCGGTTCGTAGAACTGTCCTCCGGGCGCCGTCCCGCCGAGGGGTACTGCCAAGAGATGACCCTGGATCTGGCCGTGCACGCGTGGGACCTGGCCCGGGCAGTCGGGGTTGACGAGCGGATCGACGAGGCGCTGGTCGGCCACCTGCTGGCTTTCGTTGAGCCGCAGCGTGAGCAGTTGGCCACCACCGGGTTGTTCGCCCCACCGGTCGCTGTGGGTGATGACGCCGACGCCCAGACCCGGCTGCTGGCGCTGCTCGGGCGCCGGGCGTGATCAGCCCAGCGAAAGAATGCCCGAAGGCAGGACGTCCAGCCCGTAGACTGGGCACCGTGCAGGTGGGCGACACCGTGCCCCGGCATGATCCTGGGCCCTCCCGCGCAGAGCGCTACCTTGATACCGGGCCGCGCGAAGAGTGCGGTGTCTTCGGTGTGTGGGCGCCGGGTGAAGAGGTCGCCAAGCTGACCTACTTTGGGCTGTTCGCGCTGCAACATCGGGGCCAGGAGGCTGCGGGAATCGCGGTGTCCGACGGTTGCCGGGTGCTGGTGTTCAAAGACCTCGGGCTAGTCAGCCAGGTGTTCGACGAGCAGGTGCTGTCCAGCCTGTGCGGGCACATCGCGGTGGGGCACTGCCGTTATTCCACCACCGGCTCGAGTACCTGGGAAAATGCCCAGCCCACCTTTTGTGCCACGCCCAGCGGTTCGGGTCTGGCGCTGGGGCACAACGGCAACCTGGTCAACACCGCTGAACTGGTGGCGCAGGCTCGCGAGCTCGGCGTGCCCATCCACCACGGGGCGAGCACCGACTCCGACCTGATCACCGGGCTGCTCGCTACCGCCGCCGCGGACACCGGCATCGAAGACGCCGCCCGGCGCCTGCTGCCCCAGCTGCGGGGGGCGTTCTCGCTGATCTTCTGCGACGAGAGCACGCTGTATGCCGCGCGAGACCCGCACGGGGTCCGCCCCTTGGTGCTGGGTACCTTGCTGGAGCGCGGCTGGGTGCTCGCCAGTGAAACCGCGGCGCTGGACATCGTCGGCGCCAGCTTCGTCCGCGAGGTGGAGCCCGGCGAACTGTTGGCCATCGACTCCGGCGGGGTGCGCAGCTCCCGGTTCGCCAGGGCCGACCCCAAGGGCTGCGCGTTCGAGTACGTGTACCTGGCCCGCCCGGACACCACGATCGCCGGGCGCGGAGTGCACGCCACCCGGCTGGAGGTCGGCCGCCAGCTGGCCCAGGAGCATCCAGCCGACGCCGACCTGGTCATCCCGGTACCGGAGTCGGGTACCCCCGCCGCGATCGGCTACGCGCAGGGCTCGGGCATCCCCTACGGGAAGGGACTGGTGAAGAACTCCTACGTCGGGCGGACCTTCATCCAGCCCTCCCAGACCATCCGCCAGCTGGGTATCCGGCTCAAGCTGAACCCGCTGCGCGATGTGATCAGCGGCAAGCGTCTGGTCGTGGTGGATGACTCCATCGTGCGCGGCAACACCCAGGGCGCGCTGGTGGGGATGCTGCGCGATGCGGGGGCGATCGAGGTGCACGTCCGGATCGCCAGCCCCCCGGTGCGCTGGCCGTGCTTTTATGGCATCGACTTCGCCTCACGCGCCGAACTGATCGCCACCGGTGCCGACGTCGAGGCGGTGCGGCGGCGTATCGGGGCCGACAGCCTGGGTTACATCAGCCTGGAGGGCCTCATCGCCGCCTGCGAACAGCCGGCTTCCCGGTTGTGCACAGCCTGCTTCGACGGTCGCTACCCGATCCCGCTGCCGTCCAGCGAGTCCATCGGCAAGTACCTACTCGAAGACCTTGACACGGCGGCGCAGGTGTCAACCCTAGCCAGGTAACGTAACGGTAACAGCTCGTGGGGGCCCTTGCGCGTCGTCACTGTGCGTCATTACCCATGTCCTGGAGCGCCTGCCATGACCGAGATCGACAGCCCGTACACCACCTACGCCATGGCCGGAGTGGACGTCGCTGCCGGTGAACAGGCCATTGCCGCGCTGCGACCACACGCCGAGCGGGCTCGCCGCCCGGAGGTGCTGGGCACCCTCGGTGGGTTCGCCGGACTGTTCAAGCTCGAGTCCGACCGCTGGCGGGAGCCCGTCCTGGTGAGCTCCACCGACGGCATCGGAACCAAGGTCGCGGTAGCGCAGGCGATGGACGTACACCACACCGTCGGGATCGACCTGGTGGCGATGGTGGTCGATGACCTGGTGGTGTGCGGGGCGGAGCCGTTGTTCCTGCAGGACTACCTGGTCGTCGGCAAGGTCGTGCCGGCTCAGATTTCGCAGCTCGCCCAGGGCATTGCCGACGGCTGCGTCCAGGCGGGTTGCGCGCTGCTGGGTGGGGAGATCGCAGAGCACCCCGGGATCATGCCCGAGGACGTCTATGACCTGTCCGCGACGGGGGTGGGCATGGTGGAGGCCGATGCCATCCTGGGGCCCGAGCGGGTGCGGCCCGGTGACGTGGTGGTGGCGATGGGCTCCTCGGGGCTGCATTCCAACGGTTATTCGCTGGCCCGGCGCGTGCTGCTGGAGGTGGCCCGGATGCCCCTGGACGGGCATGTCGAGGAGTTCGGCCGCACGCTGGGGGAACAGTTGCTCGAGCCCAGCCGGATCTACGCCAAGGACTGCCTGGCGTTGGTCGCGGAGACCGAGGTGCGGGCTTTCGCGCACATCACCGGGGGTGGTCTGGTGGCGAACCTGTCGCGGGTCATGCCCCGTGGGCTGGTCGCCGTGCTGGAGCGCGGGAGCTGGACGCCGGCCGCCGAGTTCGCGCTGATCGCCCGCCGGGGCCGGGTGCAGCGTGCGGAGATGGAGCGCACCTTCAACATGGGCGTCGGGATGGTCGCGGTGGTTGACCCGGCTGAGGTGGATCGAACGTTGGCCGTGCTCACGGCCCGGCATGTGCCGGCGTGGGTCCTGGGCGAGATACACAAGTCCCGCGATGTCGCACTGAAGGGCATCGCCCCAGACTCTGATGACACCACACTCCACGGAGTCCGTGCGGTGCTTCGCGGGGATCATCCCCGGTTCTGACCGTGCCAATCTGGCCGGGCCGGGCAGGGGGCGTGCCCGGCCTCAGCGGCGGTGGTACGCCTCGTCCTCGTCGGGGTAGGTCTCCTCGACGCGGTCCTCCTCACCATGGCTGCCGTCACCGTGGCCGTTGCCGACGGTGGGGCTGCCGGCATTGCCGCCCGACAGCTCTCGTTGCAGCGCTTCGAGGTCTGTGGCGGGGGAGTGGTATTTGAGTTCCCGGGCTACCCTCGTTTGCTTGGCCTTGGCTCGGCCGCGCCCCATGGCTCGACCCCCTCGCGCAGGGAGACGGGGCGGCCGGGGAAACCGGCGGCCCCGTTCATCTCGACAGTGTTTCTCTTGACTCCCACCGTACAGGGTGGGGTGGGCGGGATGCGACGCGGCACGACACCGGGGGGACACGTGCCGGCCACCAGGCCGGATCCGCGCCGTTCACGCCGGTGCTGCGGCCGTCTGCCGGGCCCTCCGGGCGAGGTCCTGGGCGTCCCGGCCGCCCTGGGCTGCCAGGGCGTCGGCTAGCGGTTCGAGCCTTCGGTGGAGGCGTCGTGAGCTGAGCCTGCTCACGGCGGTGATCGCGCTGTGGGCCGCCGGGAGCCCGCTGCGCTCCCCGGCCCGGACGTGGACGGTGGCCAGCACGATGGTAGAGGCGGCGTGGCCGACCTGGCTGATCCCCTCCCAGCGGCGTACCGAGGCCGCCGCGAGCCCTTCGGCGAGGTCCAGGCGCCCCCGGCGCAGCGCCAGCAGCGCGGCGGGACGGTCCCCGTCGCTGTAGCGGTCGGCGCGGGTGGGCAGCCACAGCTCGCGCGCTCTGGCCATCTCGCGTTCGGCGCCGCCCAGGTCTCCCATGTCGGCCAGGGCCATTGCGGTCTCCTCCCGCGCATCCGCCTCCACGGCCGCCCTCCCGATCGCTCCGATGATCACCGCGCGCTGCTCGTCCCTCGGGATGCTCCAGCTCTTGACCTCACCGATCTGGATCATCTTCAGCGCCGTGTTCGGGTGGCCGCGCTCCCGGGTGGCCAGCCCGGCGTAGATCAGGGCGGTGGCCTGCAGGTAGGCGTCCTTGGCCTGGTTGGCCAGCTTCAGGGCGGCCGTGTAGTGATGCATCGCGTGGCGGTAGTGCCCCGCCTCGAACCATTCCCACCCGGTTTCCAGGTGCAGCTCGGCCACCGCCACCTGCAGCGCGCGCTGGACCAGCTCATCCCCCGGCACGTCCAACAGCCGGGTGGCCCACGCGGCGGCACCGCTGAGCACCTCCGGCTCGGCGGCGGGCTCGCTAACCTGGCCGAGCCGCCGGGTGAGGTTTCGTACCTGCGCCACATGGCGCCCCTCGATCCGGGAGGGCAGCGGCACCGGCGCCGGGGCGGGCAGCGCAGCCAGCCCACCCAGCTTGGGCACCGGTCGGCCCACCAGGGCCACCCCGCCGTAGGCCAGCAGGACCCGTCGGAGCATCTCCTCCACATCCACTTCTTCTGACGGATCGGTACCGTTGCCAGCGTAGGCCTCGCCGGTGCCCTCGGCACTGCCCCACAAGCGCATGCGCTCCCGGGGCACACCCAGCCCGTCACAAATGCGCTCCAGCACCGTGATGTCTCGCACCTGACGGCCCCGCAGGATCTCCGACACCTCCGACTGGGACTGTCCGGTGCGCTGGCCGATCTCCCGCTGGCTGAACCCGACCCGCCGCAACAGCCGATACACCGCGCCCACGTCCCGAGCCTCCAGCGCGGCCCGCGCCGCAGGCCACTCATACCACGCCGATGTGTCCCCGTCACTTAGCATGATCACCGTCCGAAGGGGGTATTTTGTGCTCTCCCGGTAGTCGGCCTACGGTAGCCCGCTGTGATGTCGCATGAGGAGAGTGAAACGCAAGACCTGCCGCCGTTGGCTCTTCGTTGGTCTGAGCGGGGAGCTGAAGCGGTGATTCGGGGCTTGGAGTGATTGAGAACGAAATCATAGGATCTCCGGACGCGACCTGTCGAGGACGTCTTCAGCCGGGTAGAGGGCAGTCTCGGTCTTCGGCTAGACAAGCAGAGTTTGGTGCGTAAGCGGCGCTCGCTGGGAGCTCGCACTAATCGAGGTACTTGGGTTCGTGTCGAAGTCCGCTCGCTGGCCAAGATCGCCGCTCAGGGTCAGGCAGGGGATGGGCTGGAGGCCGCCGCAGGGCTGTCTGGCATCGCCAAGCCCGAATGGTTCACCGCGATCTCCTGGCATGACTCATCGGGCCAGGTGGTCTGGCGCGCCGATGAGGTCGAGCTGGTCACTGCGGCCCCGGTGCGCTCCAGCGGGCCTCTGCGCAGCGATGCCGAGTTCTCCGACGAATGGTGGGACACGCTCAATTCCTCGCTGGACAATCTCGCTCGCCAACGCACGGCCCGTATCGCGACTCCCGATACCGAGACGATCACGCAGGCCCTCGTCACTACTGAGATTAACCGGGCCTTTCCTGGCCAGGTCGATGCCACCATCACTGACCATGAGTGGGTTCCCGCTCACGCGGATTTGAACTGGGCTAATCTCACCAGCCCCGAGTGTTGGATTCTCGATTGGGAAGATCACGGCCTTGCTCCCCGGGGACTGGACGCCGCGACCCTGTGGATCAGTTCCCTGACTGTACCGACGCTGGCCGAGCGGGTCTATCGAGAGCGACGAGCGGATCTGGCAACGCGTTCGGGAAAGCTCATGGCGCTGTTTCACTGCGCGAAAATCCTCACTGACTCCGACGCTGCCACCAGTCCGATTTGCGAACTCGCCGCCCGCGAAGCGGCCCAACTCGTCGCCGACCTCCAACGTTGATCGCTCCCGTCGGGCGGTACTCACGACTCGGCGGCCGTGCCTACCGGAATTTGGATGAGCTGCCGGTACCGGCCGATGGCGTCGTTGTTCACCACCAGCTCGGCTGATTCCTGCCATTCGTCAGGATTGATGTCTCGATGAAGTGGTCGCGGCTCGCCGTCGCCGTCATCCACCCAGATTTTCGCGGCAGGAACGCATGACGGGGCACCGCCAGGAACGCCTCCCGCCATGCCGCCGGGAGAGCCCCGGCGGCGCCGAGCTATTCTTAAAACAAGGGTTAAACTTGAATACTTGCTCACGGCTGACGTGTCAACCACCATGGACGCGGTAGTTCGCACCTAACAGGAGAATGATCGTCATGCGACTGGAGCTGCTTGCCAAGGACATCGAGGCTGTCCGCCGGTACCTGGCCCGCTGATGCCAGGCCAGCCACCGACAGGCAGCGCGCCCGGATTCGACGACCACTTCGAGCGGGCCGGGGCGAACATCTTCCGGCTGGAGACGCTGCAGAGCTACCGCAACTCCGGGGAGGACCAGGCCCTAGCGGCATTCCAGGCCGGTCATCCGCATCTGATCACTCCAGGCAAGCGCGCGTGGGTAGCCTTGATCCGTGATCGCACGGCAGCGGGCTGTGCCATGCAGCGGGTACACGTGGTGAGAGAGCCGATCACGGATTACCTACGGTTCGAGCTCACCTGGGGCTACCAGCCGAACGTGGAAGCTGGCGAGGATATCAGGATCGTCCGTCTGGCACCGGGAGATCGGTGGCCTGTAGAGCTTCCCCAGGGGACGGACTTCTGGTTGTTCGACTTCAGCGTGCTCTACGCATTACGCTACGGCCAGGACGGCACCTGGTTGGCAGCGGAGGACGTGACCGAACCCACTGCTATCGAACAGGCCTGCCACTGGCGTGAGGCCGCGCTGCGACTGGCCATGCCCTGGCGGCGTTACCTCGACGTGCACCCCGACCTCGCCAGGATCGTTCCTCTCGGGAAACCCAGAGCATCCTAAAGGAGAAGGGCGCGTCGTGACGCCGGTGAGCCCGCGCCGTCGCCGCCTGGCTGCGCGGCTGAGGGCTCTCCGCGCGGGTGTAGCCCCATCGGGCAACCAGTTCGCGAAGATTATCGGCTGGCAGCAGTCGCGAATATCGAAACTGGAGACCGGCAGGCAACTCCCCACCGAGGCTGACATCCGTGCTTGGGTGGCTGCCGTTGGCGCTAGCGAATCTGTTGTGGCCGAGCTAGTCGGTCTGCTCGCTGCTGCCCGGATCGAATACGTCACGCATCGGGATGAGTCCCGCGCCGCAGGTGGCCTCGCCAAGGTGCAGGCCCGGCTCATGGAACTGGAGTCGCGGGTCAGTCAGATCTCCGAATGGCAGCCTGCGATGGTTCCGGGACTGGTGCAGACCGCCGCATACGCCCGAGAACTGTTGGAGCGACCCAACCGACCGACCCTCACTGACGCAGGCGATGTCGACGCGGCTGCGGTAGCAACTGAGCGGATCAGGCGGCAAGAGATCCTGTACCAGCCTGGCCGACGTATCGAGCTTATTCTCGGTGAGGCGGCGCTGCGTAGCACTCCGGGAACGATCAGTACTCTCCTCGGCCAACTGGATCGGCTGGTCTCGGTCGTGGACTTGCCAACCGTCGAACTCGGGATCGTACCGTTTCCCAGAATGCCCGTCATGCCACTGTCGAACTTCTCCATTCATGACGATGTCGTGTACGTCGAGACCTTGACGGGTGAGCAGCAACTGTATGAACCGGAGGAGGTGGCGGTTTATGTCAAGGCGTTCCGGTTGCTGCGCGCTGCGGCCGCGACCGGTTCGGAGGCGGTGGCCCTGATCCGGCGCGTCGCCGACGAGTTGCGAGGCTGACGACCCAAAGAGGCTTCGCCTCGGACCGCCAAGCGGGGTGGCTGAGCTGGGCTCCCAGGCGAGACCGCCAACCAGGACAGCAGAGCTGGGCTTGTGGTGGCCGACCTGATGGTGGTCCAGCTCACGCAGGGACCTGCAGTCATGATCGACA
>JAFATA010000083.1 GCA_019244165.1 Pseudonocardiales bacterium
GTCAGTGACCTCGGGTGAATCGCGGGCACCACCACGCTGATCGTGAGTGTGCCTCGGCGACAACAGAACGCTGACGGTGCCTTCCCCGCTCAGCCGGATACCCGACAATCCCGACAGAGACCCCCGACGGACTTCCGGCACCGACCATTTGGATGCGCCGAGTGGGAACATAACTGTGTGAAGTGGCGCTCACGGTGGTTGCGCGGCTGGGTTCTCGTCACCGGTGCCATCGTGCTGGGCGCGGGGGTCGGTGCGGTGTCGACCGTATGGCTTTCTGGGCCAGCTGCTGCAGCGGTCGGCTCGACTCTCGCCGCAGCGGTGTTCGGCGCGGTCAGCGCACGCGGGAAGACGTTGCTGGACGTGCATGCTGAGCAGAAAGCCGCGCTGCCGGAGCAGCTTGTGGCGGCCAACGCATCAGGGCGGCCCCGGCGCGTGCGGGACCTGAACGACCCGATCGCTTTACGCGTGCACCCCGCCGAGACTTTCCACCGAACAGTGAGCGAGCGGCTGGTCGCCGACCGGGTTCCTCCTTACATTCGCCGTGATACCCACGAACAGCTGTGGTCGGCGGTCGCGCGGGGCGGCTTCGTGTTGCTGACCGGAGATTCCACTGCCGGCAAAACGCGTATGGCCTACGAAGCCATCCGTGAGTTGTGTCCTGACCATGTGCTCATCGCTCCCGCCAGCCGGGAGTCCTTGGCGACGATCGTGCCCGTGGTGTTGGAACAACGCCGCTGCGTGGTATGGCTGGATGATTTAGAGCGTTTTCTGGGCTCTGGTGGTCTGACCGCAAGCGCGGTAGGCCGGATTCTCGGTAATGGCGACCGCCGGGTGCTGCTCCTGGCGACACTGCGCAGCGCGGAATTCGACCGCTACAGTGCCCGAGAGGAACCCAGGATCACCGGCATCGAGCGTGATTCGTGGCGCGAGGCCAGAGACGTCCTGGACCTGGCGGCGGTCGTGGAGCTACCGAGGCGCTGGAGTGCCGAGGAACTAAGGCGCGCCCGGGATTACGCCGAGGACCCGCGCATCTCCACAGCGCTGGACAAGACCGGCAAGTTCGGGCTCGCTGAGGTCCTCGCCGCCGGCCGGTCCCTGGCCAGGGACCGGCGCAACGCCTGGCGGCCCGGCGCTCATCCCCGGGGAGCTGCGCTGGTCGCCGCGGCGGTGGACTGCCGCCGGGCGGGCGTGCACAACCCCACAGCCCATCGAAGTCCTCGCTGGGCTCGCTGAGCATTACCTGGCCCAACAGGGCGGAGCGCTGCTGCGCCCCGAACCCCTGGGCGATGCTCTGACCTGGGCTACTACCCGCAGTCATGGCACCAGCAGCCTGCTCCTGCCCACCGACGCAGCGAGGCACTATCTGGCCTTCGACTACCTCATCGACCGCCCTGGCATCGACGGCGTTCCCCAGAACCATCTGGGACATCCTGATCGACCGGGCCACGCCCCAGCAGGCGTTCGCCATCGGTGAGGCCGCCCACCAACGCTACCAATGGCGTGCGGCGGCCACCGCCTTTCGCAAGGCCGCCCATTACCAGATTCCCGACGCTGATATGGCGGCGGCACTCTCGCTTGGTTACGCGGGCGACCGAGCGGAAGCAAAGCGGATGCTCACTGACATCCTCGCTGAGCGGGAACGGAACCTCGGCCCGAACGACCCAACCACTTTGCAGGTCCGCCGTCACTTCGCCATGTTCTTGGTAGAATTTAATCCTGTCCGAGCTATCAACATGCAAACCTCACTCATCGCCGACCTGACAAGCGCACTGGGGCCCGATCATCCCGATACCCTGAAGGCGCCCAGTATGCGTACAACACCAGCCAGACAGTCGACGCCGAACACGCCATACAGATGCTCACCAAAATTCTGCCTGAAACACAACGCACACTGGGGTCTGACCATTCCCATACCCTCTGGGCCCGACACTATCTCGCCGCTTGTCTCGCTTACGCGGGTCACTTTCAGCGCTCCGTTGAACTGGTAACCGACCTTATTACCGCGTACGAGCGGATCCTTGGCGCTGACCACCCCAGAACCCTCCAAGCCCGTAGTATCCTCGCGTGGACCATCGGGCAGTCCGGAGACCCAGCCCGCGCCGCCGAGATGTTCCGCTTGCTCTTACGTGATCGGGATCGCGTTCTTGGCGCGAACCACCGCCACACACTCGGGACCCGTTATGACCTTGCCTATTCCTTGGCAGAAGTAGGAGATAACGGAAGTGCTGATGAATTGTTCACTGGCCTGATCACCGACTTGCAGCGGGTTATTGGAGTTGACTGCTCCATCGCGGCTGTTGCCGATGAACTCGTTTCTTTTGGCGTATGGCGACTATCTTCGCATAGCGTGGCCACGCAAAGAGAACTATCGGCACTGCTGCGGATCTGCCGGCACGCGCTGGGAACAGAGCACCCGTTGACCAAAGAAATCCAACGGATCATCACTGACTCGCCACCATCGGTATGAACCGTCCCGGGTTCGGTAGAGATTCGTTGTTGGAGTCAGGAGACTAGGCTGATCAGGTCACCCAGCTCGTACAGGATCTCGTACCCGACCGGTGGCCTGCTTCCGCAGGATCTGTGTAACCAGCGGTCATTGTACAAATCCGCCCGCCGCAATGGCGGTTCAGGGCGCCAGCAGTGAACTGGCGTTTCACCAGATCGGCGACCCGCTGCACCATTTGTTGTGCGGCTGGGTAATTGCTGACCAGGAGTACCCTCTGGATCTGCAGTGCGTCATGATCGCTGTTTCAGCCGGGCCGCGACGGCGTCCCAGACGTAGGAGGCGAGCAGGCTCTTGGGGCCCTCGGGCAGTTCAGTCTCCACGCCATCGTCACTGAGCAGCCAGCCGGTGTTGTGGTTCACGTCGAACGCACCGCCCTCCCCCACCGCGTTGACCACCAACAGGTCGCAACCCTTGCGGGCGAGCTTGGCCCGGCCGTGGGTGAGCACATCACCCTCGGAGTCGCCGGTCTCGGCGGCGAAGCCGACCACCACCTGGCCCGGCGGGCGGCGGTGGATGAGTTCGACCAGGATGTCCGGGTTGAGGACCAGCGACACCGGATCCGGGT
Organism: Pseudonocardiales bacterium; assembly: GCA_019244165.1. Taxonomy (GTDB): domain Bacteria; phylum Actinomycetota; class Actinomycetes; order Mycobacteriales; family Pseudonocardiaceae. Next base: position 3,072 of record JAFATA010000083.1, read on the forward strand.
CCACCCCGGACTTCTTGATCTTGTTGGGATGTGGGGTGACCGGCCGGAAGTCGACCACCGCAGCGGCCATTACGACCGCGTCGGCCTGCACCGCCGCCGTGAGTAGCGCCTGGCGCATCTGATCCGCGGTGCTCGCCCTGAGCACCTCGACCCCGGCGGGATCGATCAGCTCAGCGGTATGCGCTGCCACCAACGTCACCCGGGCTCCGCGCTGCGCCGCAACCCGGGCCAGCGCGTAGCCCTGCCGGCCGGAGGAGCGGTTGCCCAGATAGCGCACCGGGTCCAACGGCTCGCGAGTGCCCCCCGCGGAGATCAGCACATGCCGGCCGGTGAGGTCGGGCGGCAGGGCGTCCGCGCGGCACAACAGCAGAGTGGCCAGATCGACGATCTCGGCCGGCTCCGGCAGCCGACCGGCACCCCAGCCGGCACCGGTGAGCCGCCCGGAGGCGGGGCGGGCGACCAGGGTTCCGCGGGAGCGCAGCACCGCGACGTTCTGCACCGTGGCGGGGTGCTCCCACATCTCGGTATGCATCGCGGGGACCAGCAGAACCGGGCACCGGGCGGTGAGCAGGGTGGCGCAGAGCAGATCATCCGCTCGGCCGTGGGCAGCGCGAGCCAGCAGATCTGCGGTGGCCGGGGCGATGAGAATCAGGTCAACGGTCTGCCCCAGCCGCACGTGAGGCACCTCAGGGACGTCGGCGAACAGGTCGTGGTGCACTGGCAACCCCGACAGCGCCTCCCACGTCGGGGCGCCGACGAACCGGAGGGCAGCCTCGGTAGGAATGACCCGGACCTGGTGGCCATTCTCGGTGAGACGGCGGAGCACCTCGCACACCTTGTAGGCGGCGACACCGCCACCGACGCCGAGCACGATCCGCCGGGGTGGGTCCGGCGCCTGGGCCCAACCATCTGGGCCCAGGCCAGGCTCACTGGCCCTCGGTGTGCTCAAGGAGTCCGGCGTGGATCTCGCGCAACGCGATCGACAGCGGCTTCTCCCGCGGCCCTGGCTCGACCAGCGGCCCGACGTACTCCAGTAACCCCTCCCCGAGCTGCGCGTAGTAGTCGTTGATCTGACGAGCCCGTTTAGCTGCGAAGATGACCAGGGCGTATTTCGAGCTGACTCTGTTCAGCAAGTCGTCGATCGGGGGGTTGGTGATGCCTTCAGGGGCAGCAACCGAGGGCGTGCCCAGCGTGTCCAGTTCGGTGGGGATGCTCACTCACTGTCTCCCGATAAATCAGTGGTCGTGGGGTGGGGTCGTGGGGCCTCGGGCCGGGGGTGTCCGCCGGCCCGTACCGACCATCAAGGATATCAACTCTTGCGCGGCCCGCTGCACGTCATCGTTGACGACTGCCGCATCGAACTCCCCGACGGTGTCCAGCTCCTCGCGCGCCAGCTGTAACCGGCGCTGCCGCAGCGCGGGCTCCTCCGTGCCACGGGCGGCCAGCCGTCCGTACAGCACCTCCCAGGAGGGTGGCAGGAGCATCACCAGCAGCGCATCGGGCATCGCGGCGCGGACTTGCCGGGCACCTTGCACATCGATCTCCAACAGTGCGGGGCGGCCCCCGCGCAGCGCCGCGAATACCGGTGCGGCGGGAGTGCCGTAGAAGTTGCCGGCATACTCGGCGTACTCCAGGAACTCGCCGCGCTCGATCATGCCCGTGAACGTGGCGCGGTCTACGTAGTGGTAATGCACGTCGGGTCGTTCCGCGTGACGAGGTGGCCGGGTGGTCATCGAGACGCTGAGGAACACCTCCGGCCAGCGCCGCACCACCTCGGTGGCCACGCTGGACTTGCCGACACCGGAAGGACCGGAGAGGACGGTAAGCCGGGGTCTGACGGCCTCGGCGGCCTCGCTAGACCCCAGCTCGCACACCGTCACAGCGTGGTCACTCTGAGTGAGAGACGGTCACTCAGAGCCGAACTCGCTGAGCAACGCCTTGCGTTGACGCTCGCCGAGCCCGCGCAACCGCCGGCTCGTGGCGATCTCCAACCGCTCCATGATCTGCTGCGCGCGGACCTTGCCCACGCCGGGCAACGCCTCCAGCAACGCCGAGACCTTCATCTTGCCCAGGACGTCGTCGCTGTCGGACTTGGCGAGGACCTCCTTGAGATTGGTCCCACCGCGCTTGAGGCGCTCCTTGAGCTCAGCCCTGGCACGTCGGGCGGCGGCCGCCTTCTCCAACGCAGCGGCCCGCTGCTCCTCGGTCAGCTCGGGAAGGGCCACGGTCTCCTCCGTCGATTGCTAGTGCTAAGGGATATTCTGGATCAGTGCGGCGACCGTATCCCTCGGGGCAGCGGCCGCTTAACCCGGGGTGCTCCCCCCGACCTGCCCCGACGGCGGTTGGAGCAGCACCGCTGCCTCCTCGGCGGTTCGCCGGGCGGCGTGTCGCAGCGACGCTGGGTGCGGCCCATGCCGCAGCAGCTCTCGGGACGTGACCACCACCACGTGGGGGGACGCCGCACCGAAGACCCTCGGTAAGTCAACCAGCCCGGCGCCCTGCGCCCCTACCCCGGGGGCCAGGATCGGGCCGTTGAGGGCCTCCAGCCGCAGGGCGGGCGCCGGTGTCCCCGCGAGTGTGCCCGCTGGTGTCCCCGCCCCCACCACCACGCCGAGGTCGCCGAGGGGATGCCGGCCGGCGTTGCGGGCGGCGACGGCGTCGACCACGGACTGCGCGACCGTGTTTCCGGTAGCGGTAAGCGCGGTCTGGACGCCGACACCCTCGGGGTTGGAGCTCAGCGCCACCACGAACACTCCCCTCCCGCTCCGGTCGGCCAGCTCGAACGCCGGATCGAGCGCCCCGACCCCGAAGTAGGGTGACACGGTGATCGCGTCGACCGCCAGCGGCGCCCCATCGCTCAGGTAAGCCGCGGCGTAGCCAGCCATGGTGGACCCGATATCACCCCGCTTGACGTCGAGCACCACCAGCGTGCCGGCATCCCGGGCCGCCAGGAGCACTCGCTCCAACACTGCCACACCCCGCGCCCCGTAGCGCTCAAAAAACGCGGACTGCGGCTTGAGCAGCGCCACCTCCGGCGCCAACGCCTCCAGGGCGCTCAGCGCGAACCTCTCCAGCCCCGCCACATCATCGGCCATCCCCCACTGGCGCAGCAGGGCTGGATGGGGATCGATCCCCGCGCACAGCGGCCCCCGAGCGTTCATGGCCGCCCGCAGCCGCACGCCGAACCGCGCGGTGCTCAGCCCGCTGAACACTGGGTGCGGAGCGCGGCGTGGAGGGTTTGCAGCGCGCGGACGGTAATCTCGCCGCGGAGGAGGGCCTCGATGCCTTGCACGGCCGCGGCGGCGCCCTGCACGGTGGTGATGCAGGGGATGTCCTGGGCTACCGCGGCAGTGCGGATCTCGTAGCCGTCCACCCGGGGCCCGGGGTTGCCGTAGGGCGTGTTGATGATCATATCGATGTGCCCGGAGTTGATCAGTTCGACGATGTTGTCTTGGCCCGGTTCTCGGCCCTCGGAGTACTTGCGCACCACGGTGCAGGGAATGCCGTTGCGGCGCAGCGTATTGGCGGTTCCCTGGGTGGCGAGTATCTCGAAGCCAAGATCGGCCAGCCGTTTGACCGGGAACACCAAGGCACGCTTGTCCCGGTTGGCCACCGACACGAACACCCGACCCGACGTCGGCAGCGAACCGTAAGCTGCGGCCTGGGACTTGGCAAAGGCCTGGCCGAAGGCGGCGTCGATGCCCATCACTTCGCCGGTGGACTTCATCTCCGGCCCCAGCAGCGAGTCCACTCCCCCACCCTCTGGGGTGCGGAACCGGTGGAAGGGCAACACGGCTTCCTTGACGGCCACCGGCGCGTCGGCCGGCGCGTCGCCGCCGTCGCCTTGGCCCAGCAGCAGGCCCTCCGCGCGCAGTTGGGCGATGCTGGCGCCGAGCATGATCCGCGCGGCGGCCTTGGCCAGGGGCACCGCAGTCACCTTGGAGACGAACGGGGCCGTGCGGCTGGCCCGCGGGTTGGCCTCCAGCACGTAGAGCACGTCGTCCTTGAGCGCGTACTGCACGTTGAGCAGGCCGCGTACGCCGATCCCGCGGGCGATCGCCTCGGTCGAGGTGCGCACCGCGGCCAGCTCCGACTCCCCCAGCGTGATCGGCGGCAGCGCGCAGGCGGAGTCCCCGGAGTGCACTCCGGCTTCCTCGATGTGCTCCATGATCCCACCGAGGTAGACTTCGTTGCCATCGCAGAGCGCGTCGACGTCGATCTCGATGGCGTCGTCGAGGAAGCGGTCCACCAGGACCGGGTGTTCCGGCGCAATCTCGGTGGCCCGGGCGATGTAGCCAGCGAGGCTCTGCTCATCGTAGACGATCTCCATGCCTCGCCCGCCGAGGACGTAGGAGGGGCGCACCAGCACTGGGTAGCCGATCTCCTCGGCGATCTTGCGAGCCTCCGCGAACGAGGTAGCGGTGCCGTAGGCCGGGGCGGGCAACCCGGCTCGCTCCAGCACCGCGCCGAAGGAGCCACGGTCCTCCGCGAGGTGAATCGCCGATGCGGACGTGCCGACCACGGGGACGCCCGCATCGGCCAGCCGCTGCGCCAGCCCCAGCGGGGTCTGCCCGCCCAGCTGCACGATCACCCCCGCCACGGTGCCCGAAACCCGCTCGGCGTGCACCACCTCCATGACGTCTTCGAAGGTCAGCGGCTCGAAGTAGAGCCGATCGGCGGTGTCGTAGTCGGTGGACACCGTCTCCGGGTTACAGTTGATCATCACGGTCTCGTAGCCGGCGGCGCGCAGCGCCATGACAGCGTGCACGCACGAGTAGTCGAACTCGATGCCTTGGCCGATCCGGTTCGGCCCGGAGCCCAAGATGATCACCTTTGGTCGCTGGCGCTGCTCGCTGACCTCGGTCTCGGTCTGCGGGTCGCTCTCGTAGGCGGAGTAGTGGTAGGGGGTGCGGGCGGCGAACTCGGCGGCGCAGGTATCCACGGTCTTGTAGACCGGCCGCACGCCCAGCCGGTGGCGCAGCGCGGTGACCTCGGCTTCGGCCAGCTCGCCGCGCACCGCCGCGAGCTGGCGGTCTGAGACGCCGGCTCGCTTGGCCCGGCGCAGCAGCGGCTCGTCCAGCTCCGGCGCGGCAACAAGCTCGTGGTACAGCTGCACCAGCCCGGCGACCTGGTCGATGAACCACACATCGATCCCCGAGGCCTCGGCGACCTGCGCCACGGTCGCCCCCAGGCGCAGCGCCCGCTCGGCGGTGTAGAGCCGGCCGTCATGCGGGACCGCCAGCGCCGACAGCTCGGAGGCCATGGTGGCCTCCGGCGGGTCAGGCCTGGTCCAGAAGCCGGCGGCGGCGGTCTCCATCGAGCGCAGCGCCTTGCCTAGCGCCTCGGGAAACGAGCGCCCCAGCGCCATCGCCTCACCGACCGATTTCATGGTGGTGGTGAGCGTGGGGTCCGCGCCGGGGAACTTCTCGAAGGCAAACCGAGGCACCTTGACCACCACGTAGTCCAGGGTGGGCTCGAAGCTGGCCGGAGTCTCACCGGTGACGTCGTTGGTGATCTCATCGAGGGTGTAGCCGATCGCGAGCTTGGCGGCGATCTTGGCGATGGGGAACCCGGTGGCCTTGGACGCCAGCGCGCTGGACCGGGACACCCGAGGGTTCATCTCGATCACGACCAGCCGGCCGTCGGTGGGATGCACCGCGAACTGGATGTTGCAGCCGCCGGTGTCCACCCCGACTTCGCGCAGCACCGCGATCCCGACGTCGCGCATGCGCTGGTACTCGCGGTCGGTCAGGGTCATCGCCGGGGCGACGGTCACCGAGTCCCCGGTGTGCACGCCCATCGGGTCGATGTTTTCGATCGAGCACACCACCACCACGTTGTCCCGGTGGTCGCGCATCAGCTCCAGCTCGTACTCCTTCCAGCCCAGCACGCTCTCTTCGATGAGCACCTGGTGCACCGGGCTGCTCGCCAATCCCCGGCCAGCCAGGGCAGCAAGCTCCTCGGGGGTGCGCGCCAGGCCGGAGCCAAGCCCGCCCATGGTGTAGGACGGCCGGATCACCACCGGCAGACCGAGCTCGCCGATGGCCTCGCGGACCTGGTCCAACGAGGCGCAGACGGCGCTGCGCGGCACCTCGGCACCCACCGCGCGCACCACGTCTTTGAACTTCAGCCGGTCCTCGCCACGCTGGATGGCCTCGATGTCGGCGCCGATCAACTCGACGCCGTAGTGCGCCAGCACCCCGCGCTCGTGCAGCGCAACGGCGGTGTTCAGCGCGGTCTGCCCGCCCAAGGTGGCCAGCAACGCGTCCGGGCGCTCGGCGGCGATCACCTTCTCCACGAACTCCGGGGTGATCGGCTCGATGTAGGTGGCATCGGCGAACTCCGGATCAGTCATGATCGTCGCTGGGTTGGAGTTCACCAGGCTGACCCGCAGCCCCTCCTCCCGCAACACCCGGCACGCCTGAGTCCCCGAGTAATCAAACTCACACGCCTGCCCGATCACGATCGGCCCCGACCCGATCACCAGCACGTGGTGGATATCCTCGCGCCTGCCCACTAGCTCACCCCCCGAGCGCTATTCGGAGCCGAATGGCGGTTCTGAGCCATCAGCTCACAGAAGCGGTCGAACAGGTATGCGGCGTCGTGCGGGCCGGCGGCGGCTTCGGGGTGGTACTGGACGCTGAAGGCGGGGACGTCCAGGCAGCTCAGGCCCTCAACGGTGCCGTCGTTGGGGCAGGAGTGGCTCACCATGGCGGCGCCGAAGTCAGAGTCGAAGCGCTCCCCGGGCTCCGCTGACACCGCGAAGCCGTGGTTCTGCGAGGTGATCGCCACCCGTCCGGTGGCGTGCTCCACAACCGGGACGTTGAGCCCGCGGTGCCCGTAGCGCATCTTGTAGGTGCCTCGTCCCAGTGCCCGACCGAGGATCTGGTTGCCGAAGCAGATCCCGAACAGGGGCACCCGGGCCGTCAGCACGGCCCGGGTCAGTGAGACAGCGTGATCAGCGGTGGCTGGATCGCCCGGCCCGTTGGACAGGAACACCCCATCCGGGGAGCGCTCCAGCACCTGCTCCGCCGTGGCGGTGGCCGGCAGGACGTGCGTCTCGACGCCCCGAGCGGCCAGCATCCGCGGCGTGTTGTACTTGATCCCCAGGTCCAGCGCCACCACCCGAAACCGGCGCGCGGTGCTGGCGGGCACGAGGTAGGGCGCGGTGGCGGTGACCTCTCCCACCAGGTCCGCCCCGAGCATCGGGGGGCTGGCCAGCACCCGTGCCAGCAGGTGTGCCGGTTCGGCCAGCGCGTCGCCGGAGAAGATCCCGGCCCGCATGCAGCCGTGTTCGCGAAGCCGGCGAGTCAGCGCGCGGGTGTCCACCCCGGAGATCCCCACCACCTGCTGGCGGGACAGCTCCGCACCCAGCGAGCGGACCGACCGCCAGTTGGACGGCACGGTGGCCGGGTCGCGCACGACGTAGCCGGCGACCCAGATCCGGTGCGACTCGCCATCCTCGTCGTTCCACCCGGTGTTCCCGATGTGCGGAGCGGTTTGCACCACGATCTGGCGGCGGTAGGACGGGTCGGTGAGGGTCTCCTGGTAACCGGTCATCCCGGTGGCGAATACCGCCTCGCCGAGTGTCTGGCCCACCGCGCCGTAGGCCTCGCCGCGCAGGGTGGTGCCGTCCTCCAGCACCAGAACCGCCAGCTCGCGCCTCACCACTGCACCTTCCCGTCCTCGGTGGTGATCTCACCGCGGAGCACCGTGGCCACCACCCGGCCGGGCAGCTCCATTCCCTCGTAGGGAGTGTTGCTGGCCAGGCTGGCCAACGCCGCCCCGCACACCGTCCAGGTGGCGTCCGGGTCCACCAGGACCAATGTCGCCGGCTGCCCCACCGCGATCGGCCGGCCCTGGCTCCTCGCCCCACCGATGCGGGCTGGGCGCTCGCTCATCACCCGGGCCACCCCCCGCCAGTCCAGCAGGCCGGGGCGCACCATGGTGGCTATCACCACCGACAGCGCGGTCTGCAGTCCCAGCATGCCGGCCCGGGCCGCGGACCACTCGCAGTCTTTGTCCTCAGCGGCGTGCGGAGCATGGTCGGTAGCCACGCAGTCCACGATCCCCTCCGCCAGCGCGGCCCGCAGCGCCATGGTGTCAGCGACGGTGCGCAGCGGCGGGTTGACCTTGTTGACCGGGTCGTAGCCGACCAGGCGCTCGTCGGTGAGCAGCAGGTGGTGCGGGGTCACTTCGGCGGACACCCGGATCTTCCGCTCCTTGGCCCACCGCAGCAGCTCCACCGTGCCCGCGGTGGACACGTGGCAGACATGCAGCGTCGCCGCAGCGTCCCGGGCCAGCAGGCAGTCCCGTGCCACGATCGCCTCTTCCGCGGCGGCGGGCCAGCCGGCCAGCCCCAGCCGGGCGGCGATTTCCCCCTCGTGCGCCTGCGCTCCGGCGGTGAGACGGGGATCCTCAGCATGCTGAGCGATCACACCCCCCAGCCCTCGGGTGTATTCCAGGGCGCGGCGCATCAGCAGCGGGTCGTGGACGCACACCCCGTCGTCGGAGAACACCCGTACCGCGGCGGCACTGGAGGCCATGGCGCCCAGCTCAGCGAGCCGCTCGCCACGCAGCCCGGCGGTGACCGCACCGACCGGGTGCACGGCGACCAGCCCGACCTCGGCCCCGCGCCGATATACGTGCTCGACGACCACCGCGGTGTCGGCTACCGGGTCGGTGTTGGGCATCGCGAACACCGCAGTGTAGCCGCCCAGTGCCGCGGCAGCCGAGCCGGTGGCGATCGTCTCGGCGTCCTCCCGGCCTGGTTCGCGCAGGTGCGTGTGGAGATCGACCAGGCCGGGCAACACCACCAACCCGCCGCCCTCGAACACCTCGGCGCCGGTGGCCTCCAGGCCAACGCCCAGCTCGGCGATCACCCCGTCGCAGATCAGCAGATCCACCGGATCACCCGCACCATAGGGCCGGACCCCTCGGAGCAGCAGCCGTGTACGCCGCCGGATGATTCCCTCACTCATGCCTGTTCCTCCTGGGATGCGAGCAGGTGGTAGAGGACTGCCATCCGCACGTGCACCCCGTTGCGGACCTGGTCGGCGATCACGGCGCGCGGCGAGTCAGCGACCGAGTGCGCGATCTCCATGCCCCGCAGCATCGGCCCCGGGTGCAGCACCACGGCATGCGCCGGCAACAGTCGCAGACGCGCCTCGGTGAGCCCGTAGCTGATCGAATACTCCCGGACGGAGGGGAAGAACCCCCCGTGCATCCGCTCAGCCTGCACCCGCAGCACCATCACCGCGTCGCTGCCCGGCAGCGCGGCGTCGAGGTCATGGCTGACCGTGACGGGCCAGCTGCGCTCTGCCCGATTCTGGGCCTGATCCTGGGTCCCATCCGGGTCCCCGCCCCAGTTTTGCACTCCCCAGGGCAGCAAGGTCGGCGGGGCGACGAGGTGGATCCGGGCACCCAGCGTGATCAAGAGTTCGATGTTCGAGCGAGCGACCCTGCTGTGCAGCACATCGCCTACGATAGTGACGGTCCGCCCATTCAGGGTGCCCAATCGCTCACGCAGCGTAGCAGCGTCCAGCAGCGCTTGGGTGGGATGCTGGTGGGCGCCGTCGCCAGCGTTGATCACGTGCGTGGGTACCCAGCTGGCGAGGCGATGCGCCGCTCCCGCCGCAGGGTGGCGGATCACCACGCAGTCCGCGCCCATGGCGGCCAGGGTGAGCGCGGTGTCCCGCAGCGACTCTCCCTTGGCCACGGAGGAACTACCGGCCGTGAGGTTGACCACATCGGCGCTCATCCACTTGCCCGCGATCTCGAAGGAGGCCCGGGTGCGGGTGGAGCTCTCGTAAAACAAGGTGACCACGGTGCGCCCGCGCAGCGTGGGTAGCTTGCGCACCTGGCGACCCAGCAGCGCCTGCTTGAGCGCCTCGGCGGTGTCCAGCAGCGCGGTGGCGGTCTCCCGCCGCAGCTCAGTGGTGCTCAGCAAGTGCCTCACCGCTGGCTCCGACGGATCACGACGGCATCCGTGCCGTCCGTCTCGACCAGCAGCACACCAACCTCCTCATTCCGGGAAGTCGGCAGGTTCTTGCCCACGTAGTCGGCCCGAATCGGCAGCTCACGGTGACCGCGGTCGACCAGTACGGCGAGCTGCACCGCCCGGGGGCGACCGTAGGAGCGCAGCGCGTCCAGCGCGGCCGCAGCGGTGCGCCCGGAGTACAGCACGTCGTCGACCAGCACCACGAGCGCATCGTCCAGGCCCTTAGCGGGCAGCTCAGTGGCCTGCAACGGGCGGGTGGGCCGGCGCCGCAGATCGTCCCGGTAGAGGGTGACGTCCAGAATGCCCACGCTGGGCGGGGTCCCCCCGAACTGGCAGATCCGATTCGCCAGCCGGTGCGCCAGCGCCACACCACGGGTAGGGATACCGACCAGCAGCACCGGCTCGGGGGCGGTGCGTTCAATGACCTGATGGGCCATCCGGGCAAGGACGCGCGCGAGTTCAGCCGCCGAGAGCAACTCACGCTGCCGCAGCGGCCCTGCCGCGCCCGTCCCGGAGGGGGACGACACGGTGGACCTCCTTCCCCGCCTCACTGGACGGGTCTTAAAGGACGTCAGAGGCTCTTGTCAGGGGCTCCCAACCGGGGCCCGGACCCGACGGTACCAGGAGGGCCCGTTGACCCTCCCTCGCTGCCCCGTCCGGGTGATGTGCGTGACTCTGCGCGGTGTTGAGCCCCCGATGGCTTGACCTCTGAGGTTACTCAGCGCAGCATTACTCTCCGTATCATCCCGATTTTTGCGTGGCGCCCCAGTTGTTGAATGGTTGGGCGTTGAGTGGTCGGGTCTGACGAAGGAGAAGGGGCCAGATGGGCGACTATGCCAAAGCACTGGGGTCCAAGTTGCGCGGTATCCGGCAGCAGCAGGGTCTGTCGCTGCACGGTGTCGAGCAGAAGTCGGCGGGGCGCTGGAAGGCTGTGGTGGTCGGCTCCTACGAGCGCGGTGACCGGGCGGTGACGGTGCAGAAGCTCGCCGAGCTTGCCGACTTCTACGGGGTCCCGGTACCCGAACTGCTGCCGGAAGGCCGGGTACCCTCTGGCAGCGAGCCAGCCACCAAGATCGTCATCAATCTGGAGCGCTTGCAGCAGCTGCCGGTGGACAAGGTGGGCCCACTGGCCCGCTACGCCGCAGCGATCCAGAGCCAGCGCGGTGACTACAACGGAAAGGTGCTGTCCATCCGCACCGAGGACCTGCGGTCACTGGCGATCATCTACGACATGTCACCGGGTGACCTCACCGAGCAGCTGATTGGCTGGGGTGTGCTGCCCCCCGATGTCCGTCCGGCGAAGGACAAAGAAAAAGAAGAAGCGTGAGTCACGAGCCGCGCGGCAACGTGGCCAGCGCACCGAGCACGCCGTTGACGAAGCGCGGCGAGTCTGCGGTGGACAGGAGCTTGGCCAGCTCGATGGCCTCGTCGATGGCTACCGCATCGTCCACCTCGTCAGAGAACAGCAGTTCGAAGACACCCAGCCGGAGCACCGCCCGATCGACGGCGGGCATCCGCGCCAACGCCCAACCGTGGGCGTGCTCGGCGAGCAACCGGTCGATGTCCGGACCGTGCTCGACCACGCCGTGCACCAACGAGACTGTGTAGTCACTGACCGGGGGCAGTTCCGGGGCCCCGACCCGCTCGGCGAGCAGCGCCAGCGGGTCCAACCCGCGCAGGTCGGATTCGAAGAGGATGTCCACGGCGCGCTTGCGGGCCTTGCTGCGGGCGCCCACCTCAGCTGCTGACTCGGCCGAGGTAACGCCCGTCCCGGGTATCGACCTTGACCTTCTCGCCGGTGCTGACGAACAGCGGTACCTGGATCTCGGCACCGGTCTCCAAGGTGGCGGGTTTGGTACCGCCGGTCGAGCGGTCCCCCTGCAGACCCGGGTCGGTGTGCGAGACCGTCAACTCCACCGAGGTGGGCAGCTCCACGTAGAGCGGGGTGCCGTCATGGACGGCCAGGCGCACGGTCTGATTGTCCAGCAGGTATTTCGCCGCATCTCCGACGACGTCACCGGGAACGGTGGTCTGCTCGAAGGTGTCGCCGTCCATGAACACGAAGTCGGCGCCCTCGGCGTACAGGTAGGTCATGTCGCGCCGGTCGACCGTAGCGGTGTCGACCTTGGTGCCCGCGTTGAACGTCTTGTCCACCACCTTGCCGGACAGCACGTTCTTCAGGGTGGTGCGCACGAAAGCGCCGCCCTTGCCCGGTTTGACGTGCTGAAACTTCACGACAGACCACAGTTGGCCGTCGAGGTTCAGCACAAGCCCATTCTGCAAGTCGTTGGTGGTGGCCACGTCAGCCCTTCACTTCTGTCACTGAGGTCGTTATTACTGTCAGCAGGGCACGACCACAAGGTCCTTCGTGGTCAGGGTGAGGAGCTCTGGCTCGCCGTCGGAAACGACGAGGGTGTCCTCGATGCGCACGCCACCCCGGCCGGCCAGGTAGACACCCGGCTCGACGGTGACCGTCATGCCTGATGCCAGTATACCGACCCCGAACTGCGACAACGCCGGCGCCTCGTGGATCTGCAGGCCGACGCCATGCCCGAGACTGTGCACGAACTCCTCGCCATACCCGGCTTGCGTGATGACGTCCCGGGCCGCCGCGTCCACGTCGCGGAGCTGCGCTCCGGCCCGCAGCGCACCCCGCCCCGCTGCCTGCGCCGCGGCGACCAGGTCGTAGATCTCCCGCTGCCACCCGGCTACCGCTCCGAGCACCAGGGTGCGGGTCATATCGGAGTGGTAGCCCTCGACCAGGGCACCGAAATCCAGCTTCAGGAGGTCACCGGCGCGCAGCGACGCGTCGGTCGGGCGGTGATGGGGTATCGCGGAGTTCGCGCCACTCGCCACGATGGTCTCAAACGAGGGGCCGGTAGCTCCCGCCGCCACCATCCGGGCTTCCAGGTCGCGGGCCACCTCGCGCTCCGTGCGGCCCGGACGTAGCCCGTCCTCGGCGAGCAGTCCGGCCAGGGCGGTGTCCGCGGCCGCGCACGCCGCCCGCAGCGCGGCGATCTCCGCCTCGTCCTTGATCATCCGCAGCGTCTCCACCAGCCGAGAGGCGGTCACCAGCACGTCGGTGCCGGTGACCTTCACCAAGGCGGCGTGCTGGTCGACGGTCACCACATGGCTTTCGAAACCTAGCCGTTTGATTCCCACCTCGGTGGCCTGCTTGGCCAGCTGCAGCGGACCCGACCTCTCGATCAGCCGCCGCAAGTCGGGTACCTGTTGCTGCGCCTGCGTGCGATAGCGGCCATCAGTGCAGAACACGCTGGCCTCATCCCCCTCGGTGTGCACCAGCAGGACACCATTCGAACCGGTGAACCCGGTCAGGTAGCGGAGGTTGAGCAGATCGGTGACCAGCAGCGCGTCAAGTTCCCGTGCGCCCAGCAGCTCGCGGAGCGCCTCGCGGCGCCGAGGATAAGACATAAACCGACGGTAGCGCCTCGTCGGCGTCCTGGAGTACCAGCGTGGTCAGGTAGTGGCCCGGCCAGCGATCCAGCGCAGGGCAAGTGGGTAGCCCGCCACCCCCAGGCCGACGATGACTCCCGAAGCGATGGCCGAAATGTGACTGTGCTGCCGGAATGGCTCGCGCGCGTGCACATTGCTGATGTGGACCTCCACCAACGGTGCCGACAGCTGCGCGGCCGCGTCCCGGATCGCGATCGAGTAATGCGTCCACGCCCCGGGGTTGAGAACCACCGGAGTCGCGGTGTCGGCGGCCTCGTGCAGCCAGCTCATCATGACGCCCTCGTGGTCGGTCTGCCGCACGTCCACCTCCAGCCCCAGCTCGGTTCCGACCCGCTGGCACAGCGCCACCAGCTCGCCATGGGTGCTTGCGCCGTAGATGTCCGGCTCGCGGGTCCCGAGCCGCCCCAGGTTCGGCCCGTTGAGCACGAGCACCTTCACTGCGAGCCCTCCCCTTCCCCTTCCCCGGCCCCGGTCACCGCGGCGTAGGCTGCGGCGAGCAGCTCGGGGTCCGGGTCCTCCAGCCGGCCGGGCTTGGCCAGACCGTCGAGCACCACGAAGCGCAACCTCCCCGAGCGAGTCTTCTTGTCGTTGCGCATGCCCTCCAGCAACTCAGGCAGCGCGTCAGCGTCGTATCCGGTGGGCAGGCCGACCGCGCTGAGCACCGCTCGGTGCCGCTGCGCGGTGGCGTCGTCCAGACGCCCGGCGAGCCGGGCCAACTCGGCCGCGAAGACCATACCGACACTCACCGCGGCGCCGTGCCGCCACCGGTAGCCCTCCCGACGCTCTAGGGCGTGGCCCAGCGTGTGCCCGTAGTTGAGCACCTCGCGCAGATGGGATTCCCGCAGGTCCGCGGCCACCACGTCAGCCTTGACCTTGATCGCGCGGCCGATCAGCTCCTCCAGCACGGGCCCCGAGGGGTCCAGCGCGGCCTGCGGGTCGGCCTCGATCCGCTCCAGGATCACCGGATCGGCGATGAACCCCGCCTTGACCACCTCGGCCATCCCGGAGACCAGCTCAGCGCGGGGCAAGGTCAGGAGGGTGGCGAGATCCACCAGCACCGCGGCAGGCTCATGGAAGGCGCCGACCAGGTTCTTGCCCGCGTCGGTGTTGATCCCGGTCTTCCCACCCACCGCGGCGTCCACCATCGCCAGCAACGTGGTGGGCACCTGCACTACCCGGACCCCCCGCAGCCAGGTGGCGGCGACGAACCCAGCCAGATCGGTGAGCGCCCCACCACCGAAGCCGACCACGGTGCCGGTGCGGTCCAGGCCTACCTGCCCGAGCACGTCCCAGCAGAATCCCGCCACCGCCAGCGTCTTGCCGTCCTCGGCGTCGGGCACCTCGATGCGGTAAGCCTCCGAACCGAGGTACTCCAGCACGGTGCGTAGCGACTCCGCGGGCTCGACCAAGGTTGGCTGGTGCACGATCGCCACTGCGCCGCTGCCCACCGCATCCAGCAGCTCAGCCCGCAGGTAACGCCCCACAATGACGTCGTAGGGCCGCGCCGTCGCCACCCGGATCCGCCTCGGCTCGGTGTCACTAGCCTGGCCTGATCGCTCACCGGTGTCACTCATCGCCGCTCCTGTCACGCCCGCTCCCGGGCAGGGTGAGCAGCACCTCCGCTGCTACGTCCTTAGCGCAGCGACCAGTTGTCGATACCACGGCGCTGGACACCGCTTCATAGATCGGGCGTCGCTGTGCGAGTAATTGCCGAAGGTGCGCCCGGGGGTTAGGGAGTATCCACGGGTGCAGGGTGAGCAGCCCCTCCCGGCGGAGTAGCTCATTGAGCTCTACGTCGAGGAATACAACGTGGAAAGGCTTCAGCTGCTCTTGAATGACGGGGTTCAGCGGCGTGCCACCACCTAGGGCGAGCACCCCCTGATGTTCTGCGAGAACGGCACCGATAAGGCCACGCTCTACTTCGCTGAATCTCTCCCGGCCCAGCGTGACGACCAGCTCGCCGGCAGGCAGACCACACTCATTCTCTAGGTCGTCATCGAAGTCGCGGAAAGAAACCCCCAGCTTGGCGGCTACCAGACGTCCTACGGTGCTCTTTCCCGATCCCGGTGGACCGATGAGAATCAGGACAGGTCCGCTCATCGGGTGTCCGATCCGGTCATCCGTCATAAGCTCCTCCAGCGATCCCGGCACGTCACCATGGAACCATTACCCCGGGGCGACCACGAAGGGGCTGGCCCAATAGCCGCAGGAATTACGCACCTCGCAGCATAAGCCGCACCGCGGTCGCGCAGCGCGTCGTACGAGGCTGGCCAGCGATTCAGGCGCCACGGCGACCCGGCCAGGGTGGCACTGTCGGCGGTGGGCTCATCGGCAGGACCACCGTCACCGAGGGCATTAACGACGATCATGTATTTTAGCAGCGGAGTGGGTTGTGGAGTGGTCTGCGGTCGGGGTCGATGATCGTTGGGGGGATGAACTCGACGTAGCCAGGGTGGATGAGGATCTCCCAGCCAGTGCAATGCACGTGCCGATGATGTGTTTCGCACAAAAGAACACAGTTATCCACGCTGGTGTCACCACCGTCGACCCAATGTCGGCAGTGATGGGCCTGGCATAGTCCCGGTGGGCGGTCACACCCAGGGAAAGCACATCCCCGGTCCCGGGCGACAAGCGCACGGCGCAGGGACAGCGGGACGGTCCGCATCGCCCGCCCGACGTCCAGAGGTTCAGAACCCCCACCCAGGACCGCGGGGATGACTTTCGCATCACAGGCCCACCGCCGGGCCGCCGAGGCGCTCAGGTGAGTCCCGTAATCGAGGGTCGCGGCCCCCAGACCGGTACGCAGAGCCTCCCAGCCGAGAGTGACGGTTAGGTGCGGGGGTTCCCCGCCAGTAGTGGGACAGTCCTGGGCAGCGCGGGCCAGCCCACAGACCTCCACCAGCGCATCAGCGTTGCGCTGGGCCGTGGTGCGCGCATCGGGAATGCCCTCGGCGGCCGGACGGGGCGCGGCGAACTGCTCGATCAAGGAACGGAACGCCCCGCTGTGCTCAGCCTCCAGGAACCCCTCAAGCCCCAGCCGTCCGTCGCGGCGCTCCCGCAACCGCAGCTCCCCCGCCGCGGCAGCGGGTTCGGGCTCCTCCCGGGGCTGGGGACCGTCCTGGTCCAGGTGCGCCAGGATGTGCCGCCCGATCTTCTGCAGCGACGTCGGGGTGAACGACCGGGCATAACGAGCCAGATCAGCTTCCGCGGCCTCGCGCTGCTCAACTCCGACCGAGGCGGGGATCGCGCTCATCGTCTCGGCGATGACCCGAACCTGCCCCACCCCGATCTCCCCCGCCCCCAGCGCCGCAGCGGTGTTCGGCAGTGCCGGGGGGAGCACCTCGCCGCTCAGGGTGCGCCGCGCGGTGAGCTGGGTGGCGCGCGCGACCCGGGTGCCGGCCTCCGTGGCCGAGAGCTGCAGCATCCCCGCCAGCAGCCGCTTGGTGGTGCCGAACCCGGTACTGGCCGCAATATTACGGAACTCCACCTCCGCGACTGCCTCCAACATCACCGCATGCAGCATCCGGGAGACCGCTTCGATGTCCCGGATCTGATCTGGCAATCCGGTGTCATCGCACCCGACGATCGCCGCACGCCACTGGTCCAGGCAGACGACCATCGTCTGCCTCGGGTCCAGCCCGGTGTCTATCACGCCACCATCATCCACCCCGCCACCGACAATTTCGGGCGTTCCCCAGACCAGACAAGAAGATCCTTAGCGATCCGGCGAGCACCAGCGCGACCATCGTCTCGACGACCACCCCCGCAGCGGGGACCGCACACGCGTGGGAGCGCTGGGCGATCGCAGCGGCCGCAACGTCCACCTAAGGACGCAGTGCTGCTTCTTAGGAGTTCACGCAGGGTTAGCGGCATGCTGCCCTTTGTAAACGCTGGTCGTGGGTGAGCGGAGCCGGTCAAGTCTCTGGCTGTCGGAACGATCTACAACTAGGCACCGTACCGGCATGCCGGGATGGAGCCTCAGGGGCGGCTGCGCTGGCGTTGCTGGGGGTTCGCCGCCCAGCGGAGCCAGTGCACGCCCAGCCCGATAGCGATGCTGACCAGCAACCACCACGATGCGGCCGGGCCGTGTGCTGATCTCGGGCCTATGATCCAGAAGGGCTTGAGCCTCTGCACGGGCTGAGCATGGGGCTCTGCCTCGACAGCCGCGGGGCGCCGGTGCTGCCAGGAAGCACCGGCGGTCGACGTTTCCCACAGGTTGCGCCCCCGAGACGGTGTTCCTCGCCGAAGGTGAGCGGCCGACCAACCCCGCTAGCGCAACCCCCACAAACGGGAAAAGTCGCCAATCCGCAACGGGCAGGAAGCAGGGGAACGATCAGGAAGAAAGGCGAGGACAGCGGATGACAATCCGGGCGGCCTCGCAGCAGGTTGAGGCCGTTCATCGTCTCCACCCAGGGTTGAACTACCCTCCTACGGCAGCTTGGCGGCCTCAATGCGCTCAGGGCCAGGAGCCTCGCCATCAGGATAGACACCGACGAACCCGGAGAGCTGGTCCGCCGGGCGTACTCTGCCGTCCTCACTCCACAGGAAACCCGCTACGACACGATCGTCGACGGGTAGTCCGTCGCGGTACCGGTGCTGGACCAGCCAGCAAACGACTGGGTAGGTCAGGGTGGTGGTGTCGTTGCGCGGGTTGACTCGGTACACGAAAAACGGCGTGGTCATCGGAGCGGCGTTGACGGTAATCCAGGAAGTGGCCGAAGAAGTGGTCGTCATCGAGTTCTCCCAACCGAAGCAACGGACGTGTCAACTGCGTTCGTAGCGAGTAGGGCCGCTCGACGTCTGCGGCCAGCTAGGTGACGCGCCCGATGCGAGCCCAGTGCGCCAGCGCATCGGCCCCGCTGGGCGGCCCCCTTCGTAGCGGGAAGCGGTGTCCCTGGTCGTGGCTCATGCTGACACTCCGTCTTCGGCCAGCAGCCGGTAAACCGTCGCGCGAGAATAACGAAGCGGAGGCCCATTTACTTCTTGGAGGACGCGGGCTGCGGGG
Organism: Pseudonocardiales bacterium; assembly: GCA_019244165.1. Classification (GTDB taxonomy): domain Bacteria; phylum Actinomycetota; class Actinomycetes; order Mycobacteriales; family Pseudonocardiaceae. The sequence continues at coordinate 21,551 of JAFATA010000083.1, forward strand.
CGACGGGCTGGGAATTCTCCACTCAATGCCAGAATCACGGAGTCCGGCCTTATCACCGCATCGTTGATGATCTTCGATCAGCCATCTTGGCTGGTCGTCTGCCTCCGGGTGAGCGTCTCAGCTCCGAGTGGGAGTTGGCGCAGCAGTACCAGACCAGCCGGCCGACGGTGCGCCGCGCGATTGCTGTGCTCAAGGCCGAAGGTTTGGTGATCACAGAGCAGGGCTGGGGACCTTACTTTGTCCGTCCTCGGCCTCACGTACGGTTGTTGGTCACCGGCGCGAACTACCGTCGGCATCGCGGCGTGGGCCTTCCGGGCTTCGACGTGCAGGTGATCGAACAGGGCAGCGCCTGCTCAGCGTCTTCTGGAGGTGCGGATGATCGGCGCTCCACCTGAGATGTCGATGCGTCTGGACGTCGAGGTGAACACCCCAGTGGTCCTCCGGCGGCGGTTGTTCCTGGTGGAGGACCATCCCAGTAGCCTTGTGAGGCAGCTACTACCCCGCCGAGCGAGATGGTGGAGGGGACGGCGATCGCCGAGCCACGGCTGATACGGTGTGGCGCTCTCGCAGCGGATCGTCACGAGCTTTGGTACGAAGTGGGCAGGCGGTAACCATAGTGGTTGGCCGTCGAGGGTTGCGAGTGGGCGCGTGCCTGTCGCTGACGGGCCGCTACTCGCGGTTTGGCAGGCAGGCCGCCGCTGGGCTGCAAGCCTGGCACGTGCTGGACGGGGACACCGAACTCGTCGTGGAGGACGACGGGAGCGACCCGGCGCGGGTGGGGTCCTGTCTGCGGGCGGTGGCAGGTAGGTGTGATCTGCTGCTGGGACCGTACTCGACGCAGCTCATGCGGGTGGCATCCCGGGTCGCGCCCGACCTTGGTCATCTGGTGTGGAATCACGGTGGTTCCGGCGACGACGTAGCAGCCGCGGCTCCGGGACACGTCGTGTCGGTGCTGTCACCGGCGAGTCGCTACGCCGAGCCGTTCGTGCGCCGCCTTGAAGACCAGCCAACGCGGGCGGTGCTGTGGCTCGTGCCGGGCCGCGGGAGCTTCGGCCGGCAGGTCATCGCTGGGGCGGCCGAGATGGCCCAGACACTCGGGCTGCCTACGGTGCGCGTCGGCCCAGCCGATGCGCTGCCCGCCGAGCACGCCCCGGAGGCGTGGGACCTGTTCTGCGCCGGCTCCTTCGACGAGGACGTCGCGAGAGTCACCGCCGCCCGCGGGCTTGCTCGAGGGCCGAGGGTGATCGGCGCGGTCGCGGCGGGGGTCCGCGACTTCGGACAGCAGGTGAGCAACGCCGAAGGCGTCTACGGCATCGCGCAGTGGTTCCCCGGCCGCCGCGCGACCGTCGAGGTGGGACCGTCGGAAGAAGAGTTCCTTCCGGCATACCGTGCGCTGACCGGTGCGGTGCCTGATTATCCGGCAGTTCAGGCGGCAGCCACGGCCGCGCTCGCCACCCACTGCGCCCGAGCCGCTGGCAGCGTGGCGCGGGAGAGTCTGTGGGCCATGGCGGTCGCGCTGCAGACGACCACGATGTTCGGCGCCTTCAGGATCGATCCGACCAGCGGAGCACAGCTCAGCCATCAGACGGCGCTGGTGCGCTGGACCGCGTAGGCGCGGGCGTTGCGGATGGTCTCGGGCAGGGCGTCCCCGCCGAACTTCTCCAGCGCGGCGTCGGCGAGCACCAGCGCGACCATCGCCTCGGCCACCACACCCGCAGCGGGGACCGCGCACACGTCGGAGCGCTGGTTGATCGCGACGGCCGCCTCGCCGGTGGACACGTCCACCGTGGCCAGCGCGCGCGGCACGGTGGAGATCGGCTTCATCGCCACCCGGACCCGCAGCACCTCCCCGTTGGTCATGCCACCCTCCAGGCCCCCGGCCCGGTTGGTGCGCCGCATCACACCGTCGGGCCCGGGCATCATCTCGTCGTGCGCCGCGCTGCCCCGGCGACGCGCGGTGGCGAACCCGTCGCCCACCTCGACGCCCTTCATGGCCTGGATGCCCATCAGCGCCCCGGCCAGCCGGGCATCCAACCGCCGGTCGGCGTGCACGTAGGAGCCCAGACCCACCGGTAGCCCGTGCGCCACGACCTCCACCACGCCGCCCAGCGTGTCACCGTCGCGCTTGGCCGCATCTACCTCGGCAATCATCGCGGCCGAGGCGTCCTCAGCGAACGCGCGGACCGGGCTGGCGTCGACCCGCTCCAGGTCACCGGGTCCCGGCAGCAGCCCGGCGGGAGCGTCCACCCGCCCCAGCGACACCACGTGGGAGAGCACCTCGACGCCCAGCGCCTGGCGCAGGAACGCCTTGGCCACGGTGCCCAGGGCGACCCGGGCGGCGGTCTCGCGTGCGCTGGCCCGCTCCAGCACCGGCCGGGCATCGTCAAAGCCGTACTTGGTCATCCCGGCGAGGTCGGCGTGCCCGGGTCGGGGGCGGGTCAGCGGCGCGTTACGCGCCTGGGCGGCGAGCACCTCCGGGTCCACCGGGTCGGGGGCCATCACGGTCTGCCACTTGGGCCACTCGGTGTTGCCGATCCGAATCGCCACCGGGCCGCCCAGGGTCCGACCGTGCCGGATCCCCCCGAGCAGCTCCACCTCGTCGGCCTCGAACTTCATCCGCGCCCCCCGCCCGTATCCCAGGCGGCGACGGGCCAGCTCGGCCTGCACCTCTTTGGTGCTCACCTCGACCCCGGCGACCATGCCTTCCAGCACGGCAACCAGAGCAGCCCCGTGCGATTCCCCCGCGGTGATCCAGCGCAGCATGCCGCCATCGTGCCACGTCTTCGTCGTGGTCAGATCTCCTAGGATCTCGGCTATGACGACGCCATCGCGGCAGCGGCTCCGCGAATGGTCCGCCGCGCTCACGCTCGGCCCGCTGGATCCGGCCGATCCGAAGGAGACGCGGTACGTCGCGCTGGCTGAGGCCGGTCGGGCCGCGGTCGATGAGCTGATGGCGACGATCGAGCTGGCCTTCGACACCACCACCCAGTGTCAATGTCCGAAGTCGTCTGCACGGCTGAGCTGGGGGTTTGCCGTGGCGTGCAGAGGAGTTCGGACCTCCGCGATGTACTGAAGTCGCCTGCACTACGGTCACCTCGTCCATGATCGTGTACACGGCGGGGAGGGCCGGGTGGCCGAGGAATCGGTGGTGGAATGCGGTGTGCTGGTCGCGCCCGGCCCGGTGTGGGATGCCGCTGTGCGGCGGGCCGAGGTGATCGGGCGGCTGGCTGATAAGTCGGCGGTGAGGCTTGCGGCCGTGGATGAGGCCGCTGACGAGCTGGGGGTGTCCCGGCGCCAGGTATATGCGCTGGTCGCGCGGTGGCGTGCTGGTGAGGGTGTGGTGTCTGATCTGCTGCCCGGCCAATCCAACGGCGGCCGGGGTGCTGGCCGGCTGCCGGACGAGGTTGAGGCGATCCTCCGGGAGGTGCTGGCCTCGCGGTATCTGACCCGGCAGCGCCGCTCGGTGGCGGCGGTGTGCCGGGAGATCGCCCGCCAGTGCCGGATTCGCGGGCTACGGGTTCCCTCACGCGGGACAGTGTTACGCCGGATCGCGCGACTGGACCCGGTGAAGGCGACCTCGGCGCGGGAAGGCGGCGGCGCGGCCCGGCCGCTGCGCTCGGCGGGTGGTGTGCCGCCGGAGGTCACCGGGCTGCTGGAGCAGGTGCAGATCGATCACACCCCGGTGGACGTGATCGTGGTCGACGAGCGGCACCGGTTGCCGGTCGGCCGCCCCTACGTCACCGCCGGGATCTGCGTGTGCAGCCGGTGCGTGGTCGGCCTGGTGGTCACGTTAGAGGCCCCGTCGGCGACCTCGGTGGGGTTGTGCCTGGCGCACATGGCCACCGACAAGCGGGCCTGGATGGAACGGCTGGGGGTGGAGGCGACCTGGCCGATGAGCGGCAAGCCGCGCGAGCTGTACGTGGACAACGCCGCGGAGTTCAAGAGCGAGGCCCTGCGGCGGGGGTGTGACCAGCACGGCATCGCCCTGCGCTACCGGCCACCTGGTCAGCCGCACTTCGGCGGGATCGTGGAGCGGTTGATCGGCACGATGATGCGGATGGTGCACGAGCTGCCGGGCACCACGTTCTCCAACACCAGCCAGCGCGGCACCTACGACAGCGACGGCAAGGCCGTGCTGACCGTGGCCGAGTTGCAAGCCTGGTTGGCGCTGGCGGTGGCCTGCTATCACGGCCAGGTGCACGAGGGCCTCGGTCGTACCCCGGCCGGGGTCTGGGCGGAGAAGGTCGCCGAGACCGGTGCGCCGGTGACGGTGACCAACGAGACAGCGTTCCTGGTGGACTTCCTGCCGGTGGTCCGCCGGAGTCTGTCCCGGTCGGGGTTCGTGATCGACCACGTGCAGTACTACTGCGACGCGCTGAAACCGTGGATCGCCCGCCGCGAGCGATTGGGGAAGTTCGTGCTGCGCCGCGATCCGCGCGACATCAGCCGCATCTGGGTGCTGGACCCCGATGGCACCGCCTACCTGGAGGTGGGCTACCGGACGCTGGCGCGGCCGCCGATCAGTGCGTGGGAACAGCAGGCCGCGATCAGTCGACTGCGCGAGCTGGGCCGAGCCGAGGTGGACGAGAACGCGCTGTTCGTGATGGTGGAGCAGATGCGCGAGATCACCGACACCGCCGCGGCCACCACCCGTAAAGCCCGCCGCGACCGGGAACGCCGCGCGGCGGCACCACCCCGGGTTCAGCCGGTAGCCGCAGTGCGGACCCCGCCGGCGCCGGAGGCCAGCGGGGACGCTGGTGTGGTGGCCAGGCCGTTCGAGGTGATCGAGCAGTGGTGACCGGCACTGACACCGAGAACGAACCGTGGGATCTGTCGCACCTGCACCCCGCCGCGCAGCAGATCGCGCGGCTGCCCGATGAGGAGCGGTTGCGGTATGTGCGGGCGGACCGGTGGATCGGCTACACCCGCGCCACGGAGGCGCTGGTGCAGTTGGAGACGTTGTTCTCCTGGCCGGTCAAGCAGCGGATGCCGAACCTGCTGCTGATCGGGCCGACCAACAACGGCAAATCGATGATCATCGAGAAGTTCCGGCGCTCTCATCCGCCGATCTCCCACCCGGACTTCGAGGAGATTCCGGTGCTGGTGGTGCAGATGCCCTCGGAGCCCTCGGTGGGCCGGTTCTACACCGCGCTGCTGGCCGCGCTGGGCGCGCCGATCCGCTCGCGGTACCGGGTGGCCGATCTCGAACAGCTCGTGCTGCGGCTGCTGCGCTCCGCTGGGGTGCGGCTGCTGGTCATCGACGAGCTGCACAACGTCCTGGGCGGCCGGGGTGATACCCGGCGGGAGTTTCTGAACCTGCTGCGGTTTCTGGGCAACGAGCTGCGGATCCCGCTGGTCGGTGTCGGCATCCGGGACGCCTACCTGGCCATCCGCGCCGATGACCAGTTGGAGAACCGGTTCGCCCCGCTCACCCTGCCCCACTGGGAAGCCGACGCCGATACCTGCTCGCTGCTGGCCAGCTTCGCCTCCTCCTTCCCGCTGCGCCGACCCTCCCCGATCGCGACCACTGAGATGGCCGGCTACCTGCTCACCCGCAGCGAAGGCACCATCGGCGAGCTGACCCACCTGCTGACCGACGCCGCAGTCGCCGCGGTCGAGTCCGGTGAGGAAGCGATCAACCAGCGCACCCTGCTGCTCGCGCCGTACGCGGGGCCGACCGAGCGGCGGCGGTGCTTCGAGCGCGAGCTGGTGTGAGCCCGCCCCGGCGCTGGCCGCTGCACCCGCGGCCAGGCCCGCTGGAGTCGTTGTCCTCGTGGCTGGAGCGCCTGGCCCGTCTCTACAACCTGTCGGTGAAAGACCTGCTCACTCACAACCTCGGCCTGCTCGACCTGACCGTGCCGGCCGACCTCGACCACGATCCACCGGCCATGATGCTCGCCGCGCTCGCCGAGCGAACCGGCGTCGAGCCCGCCCATCTGAAGGCGATGACGCTGGCCGGCTGGGAACCCTGGCTGTTCGACACGCTCTACCTGCGGCAGTGGGATGCGCAGGCCACCTTCGACATCTACGTCCGGGGCAACTCGGTGCTGCTCGCGCCCGGCGAAGCCGGCACCAACCAGGTATCCCGCTGGAGGACCTGGGGCGGACCGTGGTTTCCCGTTCGTTGGCTCAACCGAGTGTGCCCGGCCTGCGCGGCCGACCTGGATCGGGGCAAGGCCCTGGTGTGGCGGCTGCCGCTCATGATCGGCTGCGTCGAGCACCGCTGTCGCCTGGAGGACACCCCGGACCTCACGCCGTCCATTGCTCTCGACGGTGAACGACCGCAGCCGATACCGGTGGACGAACCGCTGGCCACCCTGGACCGCTACACCCACGAAGCGCTCACCACAGGACGGGTCCCCCTGCCCGGCCGCACCGTCCACGTCGGTGTGTGGTTCCGGCTGCTGCGCTCGCTGCTGGACGAGGTCAGTCTCGCCCTGACCACCCGGAGCACGCACGGCAGAACCACGTTGGAGCAGATCTGGCAATCCGCCGGCCGCCCTGAACGCGCCGGGCTGACCAGCTGGCGGCCCTACGAGCAGCTGGACTGGGACACCCAGGAGGCGCTGTTGCATGCCGCCGCCACCGCGCTGCAGCTGGTCGCCTCCGGGCGGATCACCGCCCGCGGCAGGCTCGGCTCCGCGCTCAGGCCCGCTCCGCACCGGCCTGTCTACGACGGCGACCAGCCATCCCCACACGGCCCATTCCCACACCACAACGCCTGGCAGGAGGCGATGGCCGAAGTGGAGGCGGCGATCACCCTGGCCCGTACGGACCGCGACACCGCGCGGCAGCTTCTGGCCCTGCTCACCCTCGGCTGCCGGACACTCGACCGGTTCGAGAAGGAACGTGCCTACCTCTTCGGCATCGGCATCCCCGCCGACTTCCTTCCCAGCGCCCGCGAACTCGGCCGCGTCGACCTCGCCTGATGCCGTCCCACATCCATGGTTCGACACACCCGCCCGCTGGGACAGCCAACCCCTCGGCGGAGCGTCCCCAAAAACTAGTTCCGCAACTAGTGTGTCGGGCCACGTCACGGCGCCAGATTCCGGGACACTATGTCCCATGCTGTTGGGCTACGCTCGCGCATCCTCGACCCACCAAGACGTCGAACGCCAAATCGTGGCCCTGCTCGAAGCTGGGGTCGATCGGGACAAAATCTGGGTGGACAAGAAGACCGGGGCGAACACCCACCGCGACGGGCTGGCCGGGGTGCTGCAGTACGCCCGCGAAGGCGACGTCATCGTCGTGGTCACCCTGGATCGGCTGGCCCGCAACATGCGCGACACCCTCAACCTGATCCATCAGCTCGGCGAGCGCGGTATCGGAATCCGCAGCCTGCACGACCCGATCCCGGTGGACACCATGAGCCCGGATCTCCTGGCCCGCATGTCGGTGATGATGCTGGCGCTGTTCGCTGAGATGGAACGAGTCTGGAACCGCGAACGCGTCGCCCACGCCCGCGCGAAGGCCGGGCGCTCACCCGGGCGCAAGACCGAACTTGCTTGATCTTGACAGTGGTGTTAGGGGGCTGGCCTGGGCCGATGAGCTGTGAGTGGCGGTGTACGGGTGGCGGTTGCTGGCTACTGGAGGGTGAGTGGCACGGGGGCGCCGAGTAGTTCGAAGGCGCGGCGCTGGA
>JAFATA010000020.1 GCA_019244165.1 Pseudonocardiales bacterium
AACAGCGGCTCCCCAGTGCCGGCCTCCGCCTGGCACGCCGCCGGTGTCGGCTAGACTCAGCGGCGTCCATCCGGGGTGTGGCGCAGCTTGGTAGCGCGCTTCGTTCGGGACGAAGAGGCCGTGGGTTCAAATCCCGCCACCCCGACCAAAAACAGCAGCTCAGAGACCGTACTCTAGCTTGGAGACCGGCATTCTTGATCGTTTGACCGTGATTTGACCGTGGGACGGGACGTCACCTGGTGGTCGTGACCGTGGCCATCTGGTCAAGGTGTGATGTTCTTCACTAGTTGGTCCGCGTCCCCTCGGGTGCCGTGTCGCAGACCAAGATTAGATGATCATGCACAGAGGTCCGAGCTCCGGGACGGCGTTCTGTGATGATCTTGACCGTCGTTGGTGTGCCCTGATGGATCATGGTGATTACGTATGCTTAGCTACTCGCCATGCAGTTGACAGAGACAGACCAGACTCGGGCAGCCGTCCATGAGGCGGGACATGCTCTTGTGGCTGTGTCGCGGGGTGTGGCTGTTGGATCGATTGAGCTTGATGGTGTCAACGGTGCTGGCGGGGCACGACTTGTCCAGGAACCATCTGGACTTGATCGATTGTGGATTTTACATGGTGGCCCACAAGCAGAAAAGGTCATCTTCGGAAAGTGGGTGCCAACGAATATATCGTCGGATCATGATGACATATCGTTAGCCGTTAAGACTTCCAGCAGTCTTGGAATCTTCAATCCTGCTGTCATGCTGCAAGTCGAACAATTCCTTCGAGAGCATCGAGCCGGGCTCGAACTTATCGCCCGCCGACTTGTGGAAGTCGGTACGCTTCAAGGGGTCGAATTGGAGAGATTGCTTCAGGAAGGGTTAGCCACCTAAACCTGTTGTCCACCCATCAAAAACCACATTGAAATCATGTCGACACTTGAACTATTAACCGTCGGGTGTCTGTATTTGTTGGTTCTCGGCGCTGGTTCTGGGTAGTGGAACGGGCGTCACACCTAACACTGTGAGTAGCTCGGCGGTGGGTACATGGTAATTGGCGCCGACGCGTATGACGCGAACTGGGAACTGTCCGTTGCGGGTGAGTCGGTAGGCTTTGGTGCGTCCGATGCCCAAGGCGCGGGCGGCGGTGGTGAGGTCTACGACGGCAGGCAGGTCGTAGAGTTGTTTGAAGGTCAGTGATTGCACGGTATTCTCCTTTTATGGGTTGAATAGTTCGGTGATCAAAAACTTAGGTGCATCGGCATGAGTGGTGACGTTGATCACGTGTTGGGTTTCGGGACTGGCAAGTTTTGTGATCACTTTCTTTATCGCATTGCTTCTGTCTGTGTCTGGAGTGGTGAATAAAATCCTGGGTGGCACATTGTGGGGTCCGACACCGCCATGGGTTAAAAAATCGAGGTAGGCGCGGCATTTGCGGCTGATTTTGGGTAGGCTTTCGGTGGCTCGGTCAATTTCCAGCCACCAACAGTCCCGATATGTGGGTGTTGCTAGGACGGTGTAGGCGTCGGGTTTGAGATCGCGGCCTGTTTCTGTGGGCTGCCAACACACCGGTTCGGTAGTGAAGGTGGCGACTTGGAATTCGTGGTGGCGGCTGGCCTCGGTCAAACTGACGTAGGTGTCGCTGATCGCTAGCGCGTGGTTAAGGAAGGGTGCGCTGGGGGTGTGGAAACGCCGTGACCTTGGTGGCGATGCTTGGTCACGTTGTAGGGCGAGGTAGCGTCGCCCGGCGGGGGTCAGCGTGTAGACGTGTCCTGCTGATCCGGCACGGACCCCACCGATACGACGATCCAATGTAGACACCAGTCCTCGTTGGGTGAGTCGGTCAAGGACGCGGCATCGATCACGGGCGCGCGAGTTGTGGTTGACGTGATCAAAGTGCAGGCGTTGCAGGTGCGCTCCGGTGAGCACCAGCGTGCGTTGGAGATCAGCCAGGATGGCGTGATCACGATCGGAGAGTTGATCGACGAGGGCGGCCAGTTGGGTGGTGGTGATCCGACGCACGTGTGATCACCTGGAATCCGCAGTCATTCGGCGACCGACAAACCACCGAATAGGCTGCTGACCTGCGACGATCACCAAGCGATGGCGACGCGATCGGTAGGGCGACCGGACACCACACACGATCACCACAATGATCACAAGAAGATGATCTATCTTCGGCTTCGTGGTGGTCATGGGGTGGGTTTCTCGGGGACGCGGTTGGATCGTTGATCCAACGTTGGGGTGATCACAGCCGAGCGGGTGCTGATCTGGTGATCAATCTGTGTCGGTGGCATGCCGTAGCGGCGCAAGCTGCGCCAGGCGAGCTTGGTGGGGTCGCTGCTCGGTGCCGGTAGTGGGTAGGTGGTGGCAGTAACCGGCGGCAGGGTGACGCCGCCGACACAGGGCCGTAGTGCGATCTCATGCGGGCCAAGGTTCATGAGATCGTCTCGGGTTAAGGGGGTGAACCGAGGAGCTAGCTCGGTGGCATCGGGGCTTTCCACCTGGAAGATCAACTGTGATCGGGTGGTGCCCAGCACACCGGCTTTCACCTCAGCAGAGAGTTGACCAAGATATTGGTGGGCCAAAGTCAAACCGAGTCCGAAACCGCGTGCCTGGGCGAGCATGTCGGCGAGATCGATCGGTAGACGCACGGCGTGTTGGAATTCATCCATATACATCCACACCGGATGCCGCTGCTCTTTCGGCACAGCAGCCCGACCGAGGGTCGCGTGCCACACCGATGCCATGACTAGGGAGCCGATCAGTGCGGCGGTTTCTGCACCCAGTAACCCAGTTCTCAAGGGCACTAACACAATCTTTTTGGTTTGAATGACCTGGGTGAAATCGATACCAGCGGATTGGCCGAGTGTGAGGCGCAGTGGTGTGTAGAGACTAAACGCGCGCAGTTTATTTAATGCTGGGTTGATGATCTGTAGCCGGTGTGGGTCAGGCAACGCCTGGTACCAGGACCAAAATGAGCCCAGTGCTGGGGTTAATGGTTGAGTGATCACGAATCGGCGAAAATTGGTATTCGTTAAGAGTTCGGCTAGTTCGCCGATGGTGAAATGCTGCCCGTCAGGGGCACGGGTCATCGTCAACGTCAACAGGCTGGCGCGCAGGATATCAGCGGTGCGCGGTCCCCACGAGGCAGCGTAGATCGAGTGCAGCACGTGAAACACCAACCCGGCAGCCAACTCATAATCCCCCGGGCTCGTGCTGCGCAACGGGTTTAACCCGATCACATGATCGCGGCTGGTGGGGTCGAGGAGGATCACCTCCTCATGCCGATTCTGCGGGATACGGGCCAGCACATCGGTGACCAGATCGCCGCCCGCGTCGATGACGATCACCGGGTCACCCCGGGCAATGTCATAACCGATCAAATTAGCTAACAGGGTGGATTTGCCGATGCCGGTAGGCCCGGCAACCCACAAATGCCGCAGTCGATCATCGCGGGCTAGACACAACAGCCGGTCGATACCCGGATAATTAGCCCGTCCGATTACTAAGCCTGTATCGGGTGCGATCGGGGAGGGGGGCACAGCAAGAGCAGTACCTATCGGGACACCTGGCAGCGGGAGAGGCCCGACCGCTAAACCAAGTAGTCCGGCTGCCTCGCACGTAGTAAGGGTTAACGGCCACCGCAATGTGGGGATCCTGCGGTATGTCACCCGTGCTGCCGTCACAATGCCCGGTAGCAGCCAGCGGCCGGTGATGCGGGCACCGGGCCGGTTTTGCCCCCGCAACCCAGCCCGAACCCCGCGCAGCACGCCACAAGCCCGCCGCCGAGTACCCGTGGCGACAGCAACACGGCACACAGCACTAAGTACCGGAGCGTCTTGTTGCCACCGTATCCCCACCCTCTGGCGTCGATCCCGCACGATGGTCTGATTCCTGCCCCGCCACGACGGTGTGACGATCTGGTCTGTGCGCTGCGGTGACCAGACCGCGCGAGGGGCACGCGCCCCTGCGAGTAACCATTGCAGCCGCACCACCTCACCCCGTTGAAGAGGCTGAAGCGCGGCCAGCAGGTGACGGCTAGCCTCAGCTGCCCGTTCCACCGCCAACAACTGGTGCTTGCCCCGGAGGCGGATTTCGCCAGCCTTACGCCACCTATAGGCACCGGGTGTAGAGGTGGGTGGATCATCCTCTAGGCGCGCACCGGGTAACGCTGCCTCCAACGTCGCTGTCACCGCCGCACGGAGCCGAGCGGGCATGATAATCAAATGATCAATTCCGTGTTCGGTGGCCACCAGCTCGACACCGATCGGCCATCGGGGGAAGAAATCCCACCACCGTGGAGACCGCAGCAGCGCCGCTACCTGACCGGTCCATGCGGTGACCTGCTCGACGGTGGCCTCACGCGGCAGCTGCAATCGACACACCCGTGCCGTGTACCGCCAAATGATCGCCGAAGCCAGATGCGTCAACCGCCAACACCCCCACAATATTACGAGGATGATCCACACCCAATCCCAACCACTCACCACGAACCCCGAGGGCGATACGGCGGCCTGGCACCAGTGGACGGATCCCGGTGGATAGGCGGATACAGAACAATCACAACCTGTACTAACACCACCGAAACCGGATAAGTACGCGATACGCGGCAGCGTAATGTGATCTGAAACAAGTACCTCATATAAACAACTCCAAACAGTTCAAATAAACTGTGCGAAAAAAGAGGAACCAAAACTCGCCCCTGGTGAACTCTGCTGTCCACAATGGATAGGAATGAATAATCGTCCACTGTGGATAACCCAACCAGTTGTCGCATCCGTGTCATCTTGCCTCTCTTTTTTCGTTGCGTGGTAACGAATAGCGCTCCGCTAGACCGCTTTCGAAAACGGTTTCGGTGAAGCCCTGGAATTCATCCTGAAGGCTCAACGGAAAGACGTCACCTGTGTAGCCACACCGCGCATTGCGACAACACGACAGCAGACGAACAAGAAAAACCCTTAGCGCACAACGGAAACTTCTCTGACACCATGTAACAGTGCGAAAAACACCCAAACGGCCTAACAAAACCTGCTACCCCACACACAAAATGTTGCGCGCTTAGGGTTTCGCGGCCATGATTAATGCTCTCGTGATAAATCAGAACGCGCCGCGCGCACCTGTCCGGTTCTTCGACTCGCACACCGTTCGAGCCATGCTGAACCGCTCAGCGCGACTAATTGGCCGGCTGTAGCGGCTATCACATCACGAGCTAAACCAGGTGCAGCCACCGCATCACTCACCAACATCACAATAGTGATCAACAACAGTGTGCCGACCACAGTAACGTAACAGGCCAAAAGAAACACCACAACACGCATCGCGGACCCTCCCAGCTCGATATCTGTGAACGAAAAATTGTCAAACCAGAAAGCGGGCCTTCATCACTAGCCTTCACTCACGATGTGCTGCCCGTCTCGTGAACCCAAGCTTCGGATGTGACAGGGACCGAGCCTGCCCGGCAAGACCGCCAGCTGCACATACCAGATATGGGGACCCACCCGATGACCTCCCCACGTGCGTGCTGAGCTGCGGAAACACGCGAGCATCGGGTGGAAGGTACCCAAAATTGGGTACCTCCATGAGGTAGTCATAGCCCCTGTAGCGGCTTATGATCACTGCTCACGCACCGTCGTCGTGGGGGGTGGAGACAGGTGGCGCGCGGGGATCAGGAACGTGCCGAGTTGCGGGAGAAGCTGCTCCAGCAAGGCCGTACACGGAAGCAGATCGCCGCTGCGATGGCCCGCACGTTCAAAGACCGGCCACGGACAGCCTGGCGACATGCCTATGGGTGGACTCAACAAGAGGTAGCTGACCGCTACAACAGTGAGACCAAGGACTCCAATGCGTCGATGACTGCACACCGTATCAGCGATTTTGAGCGATGGCCGGTCAGTGAAACGGCGGCTAAACCTACCGTTCCCACCCTGGGGGTTTTGGCTAAGATATTTTGCACCAAAATATCGAAACTTCTTGACCATCATGATCGACAGAACATGAGCAACGCCGAACTCATCACCTGCGCCGTTCTTGACTCAGGGATAACTCCGCAACAGCTACCTGCCACGATCTCCCAGTTTGTCGGACGTACCCACGAGCTAGACACCCTCACTGCACAGCTAAACCAAGCGGAAGACAGTGCAAGCACGGCGATGATCACCGCGATTGATGGCACCGCCGGAATCGGCAAAACCACCCTGGCGCTCCACTGGGCGCGAACACATAGCGACCAATTCCCTGATGGTCAACTGTATGTGGATTTACGTGGGTTTGACCCCCGTGGCATCCCGGTAACACCACAGGAAGCTATCCGCGGGTTTCTGGATGCTTTTCAGATTCCCGCAGACAGAATCCCGATCAAGATTGATGATCAAGCTGCTCTCTACCGCACTTTGGTAGAAGATAGACGACTGCTGGTCGTGTTGGATAACGCCCGTGATGTTGACCAAGTATGGCCGTTGCTGCCCGGCAGCCCTAGCTGTCTGGTGTTGGTGACTAGTCGTCAACAACTTGGTGGTTTGGTTGCCCGCAACCGAGCAGTGCTCATTACCCTGGACTTCATGACCACCGAGGAAGCCCGCCAACTACTCGCCACAATCATTGAGCCAGAGCGCATCCAGGCCGAACCAGATGCGGTAGATGAGCTCATCCGCTACTGTGTGGGGCTGCCTATTGCGTTGAGCATTGCTGCCGCCCGCATCAACGCCGAACCCCACTTACCATTAAGTACACTAGTGGGCCAGCTGCGGGAACAACGCCAACGACTGGGCGCACTAGCAACTGGGGGTAGTCAATTCACTGATATTCGGGCGGTGTTTTCCTGGTCCTACACCGCGCTATCAACTAGGGCCGCCCGCCTCTTCCGACTCCTAGGTTTACATCCTGGACCCGACATCAGCACACTAGCCGCCGCGTCTCTGGTCGGTCTGCCCGAACACGACACCCACCAACTCCTCATTGAATTAACCCAAGCGCACTTGATCAAGCAACATGTTCCTGGGCGTTACCAGTTCCATGATCTACTCCGCGTCTATGCCACCGAACAAGCCAACATCGAAGACTCCGAACCACACCAACAAGCAGCACAACACCGAGCCCTGGACTACTATCTGCATACGGCGTACAGCGCTGCGTTACTCATCTATCCACGGGCACCTATTCGTCTGGCCCCGCTTACGCCTGGGGTCACACTTGGGAAGTTGACTGATTACAGGGCGGCGTTGACGTGGTTCGAGACCGAACGCTCTGTGCTCGTTGCTGTCGTTAGTTTAGCTGACAATGCAGGATTCACGGCCCACGCCTGGCAACTGCCGTGGACTTTTGCTGATGCCTTTTATCGACGGGGGTATTGGCAGGACTATGCCACTACTCAATACACTGCTTTGGCTGCCGCGCGGCGTCTCGGTGACTCACTTGGGCAAGCACACGCGCACCACGGTATTGGGGATGCCTGTACTTGGCTGGTCCGTTTCGATGAGTCGTACACCCACCATCAGCAATCCCTGACTATCTTCACCGAGCTTGGTGATCAAGTGGGCCAAGCTGATGCCCACGTGGGTTTGGCCTGGGTATTCGTCCAGCAATGCGACTACCGGCAGGCACTTGGTCACGCCCAACAAGCCATCGACTCATATCGCATGGGTGGTTACCAGATTGGGCAGGCAAACGCCCTTAATCTGCTCGGCTCTTGTCATTCCCAGCTCGGAGACTACCAACAAGCCCTCGTCAGCTGTCAGCAAGCCCTCGCCCTTCACCGTGAAGTTAACGACCGTCACGGTGAGGCAGGAACACTACACAATATTGGCTCTGCTTACTACTACCTGGGTCACCACGCTGAAGCTATCAGCTACTACCAGCAAGCACTCGATTTAAAACGCCAATTCCACGATCAATACTTTGAAGCTTGCACCCTTACTGGCCTCGGGAACGCCTACCACGCAATCGGCAACCACTCAGGTGCACGCGAAGTATGGCAGCAAGCGCTCAACAATTTCGAGCGACTTGGCCACCCTGACGCCGAGCATGTCCGCACTAAACTCGCCAACCTTGATGCTGGTCCCGATGAATCAACTACAAGTGATCAACTGTAAGTGTCTTGGAGTTACAGTGTTATCTCAGCTGTTCGTTTCCGAGATGGTTATGGGTGTGGGCGTAGTCCGACGATGATGCAGGTTTCGTTCCAGCATTTTTGGCAGGTGGGCCACAGCCATTCTAGGTCGCCGCTGGCACCACGGGGGTGAGTGGCGTTGCAGAGGCAGCGCATGAGTGCTCCTATCCGAACATTGCGGTCACGACCATCGACGGCGTGACGGGCACCGGCAAGCGGAAACCAGAAGAATTCTGAAGAGGCTGACGACACGACTGGGACACCTTTATTTGCGGTGTGCGGCGAAACGGTTCGTGTTCACGTCTGGTCGTTGTTTCCGCGTGCCATGTGATCCAGTCCTCCGTTTCAGTATTTTGGAAAGGCTGGCGACGCAATCAAGGACGCCCTTCACTCATCCCGGTGTGCCCGGGTCGGGTGTGTGGGTGATTGTGGCGAGGTGGAATAGGCAGGTCATGCAGGGCATGCCGTCGCGGAAGTCGACGATGTCCAGGTCGGCGGGGTTCAGGATGGTGTCACACAGGGCGGTGAGCGTGCCCTCGGCTGACGTGTTGGCCGGTAGCAGTCGTACCGCGTGGATGGTGCGTTGTGTTTCCCCGATGACTCCGGCGCGGTAGCGGACCATCAGCACCGGCCCGGTATCGGTTACCTGTGGGGGTGTGGTGGGCTTACCCTGCGTGGTGCGGGCGGCTAGCTCAGCCCTGGTCAGGTGCTCGCCAGCGGAGTTCACTGGTCCACCACTTGCAGCAGGTGGGCGCGAATACGGGTCAGGGTAGTGTCTCCCTCGAACCTGACCACCATGTGGGTGGCGCTGCGGCGCAGCACCTGTCCCTGTTGGCCTTGTCGAGAGCGCAACGCACCTTGCTGGGCGTCCGTGCCGGTTTGTTCCACCCGGGTGCCCACCACGATTGGGGTGCCGTTCACGTCGCGCCCCAGCTCACCGGGTGACCGCACTGTCTCGCCTCCGCCTCGTTACCGTGGTTTGGGCGCACCTGGTGTCAGGGGGTCGGGGTACCTCGGGCAAGACAGCCAATCGGTTGCTGTGTTTGCCTCCGCTTGGAAACCGGGGGGAGGTGTTTCCTGCGGCCTGCCACCAGGTGCTAGACGCCTACGGTCGTCGCCAGGGTGGGGGTGACCGTAGACGTGACCTTCTGGCTACCAGCATGGTCATCCCTGACTGGTCACCCCCACTAAGGTGATGAGCCGTGACCGATGACGTGGGGGATCTGGTAGCGCAGCGGACCAACTTAGAGGTGCTGCGCTCAAGGCTTGGTGCTCAGTTGGCCAGTGCGCGCGCCGTGGCGGGGATCTCCCAGCCGCAGCTGGGGCAGGTGTTGCGCCGGACTCGTAGTTTCATCTCCAAGGTGGAGCACGGTGTGCGGCGGATGCCCGCTGAGTTGTGGAAGATCGCTGATGAGCTGTGTGACGCCGACGGTGAGTTAATCACCGCACATACCGAGCTGGTCCAGGCTGAGCAGGCTTACCGTGCCCAGTGCCGGGCTTCACGCCACCGGGTGTCCCGCCCGGTGGGGCCTACGTCGGTGCGGCTGGATGTTCGTCGCAAGATTTGGCCGGTGTCTGCTGGGGTGGGGTCTACCGGGTGTCAGGACGTAGTGTGGGCTCCAGAAACGCTGACCGATGAGGTGTTGGTTGAGGAGCTGCGAGGGGTGGTCGCGCGGCTGGTGACGGTGATGGGTCGCCGCAAAGCGATGCAGCTAGCCGGATCGGTGCTGGCCGCCTTATCCGGGCTGGATGGTGATGAGTACATCCGGGTTGCTCAGGCGGTGGCCTTACCGGGTCGTATCGATGCTCAGGTGATCAAGAATTTGGCGGTCACCCTCGCAGTCTGCAAACGCCAGGAAGACAAGCTTGGCCCGTGTCAGGTGTGGGATACCGTGATCGCCCAACATCAGTTGGTGTGTCGTCTTCTTGGCGGGGACTGCCCCGAGCAGCTGCGTAAACCCTTACACCTGCTCGATAGCAACATGGCCGCCACCCTCGGCGGCTACCTCATTGACATGGGACAGCATGAGGCGGCCAGAGGCTACTTCGAGCACGCCCGCCGTGCCGCGCATAAGGCCAGCCATCCGGCGCTGGCTGCCTACGCGGCAGCGAATATGAGCATGGCCGCATTCCTACGCGGCGACACCCCCACCGCATTGGACACCGCTGCCGCTGCTCGCAGTCTGGCCGCCCGCACCGAGGACCCACAACTGAAAGCGTTGGCTGAGCAGATGGCCGCTGCCGCCTATGCCCTGGATAGCAAATACAACCTGTGCATGGGCGCATCCGCCCGTGCCCACGACTTCCTGACCCACACCAATGGATCTACCTCTGAGTCACTGACCTACTGGGTCCATCACGGCACCATCGACAGTCAGAGCAGCCTGTTTCTCTGCCTGCTGGGTAAACCTCGGCAAGCAGTCGAAGCCGCCAGCACCGCCCAAGCACACTTCGACCGCACTTTCGTAGGCAGCTGGGGACGCTGCCAAATACGTCTAGGCCACGCTTTGGTTCTCTGCAAAGAAATCACCGAAGCCACTCACGTTCTCGGCGACGCCGCCAGCCACGCCCGCCTCTCACCCCGACTCACCCAAGAACTACACACCGCCCGAGCACTTATGCAACCCTGGGCAGACACACCCGCTGTGAAAACACTAGACGATCAACTCCAGGCGTGTGGACTTTTATCCTCGCGCTCAGTCTGAGTGGAATGTTTAGTTGGTTATGCGGTTTTGCTTGTTTCTTGGGTGTCTGGCCAGATGAGTTGGACGTTGCCGTGTGTTGATAGTGCTTGGCGGGCGTTTTCGGCTGAGGGAAATGTTATTCCTGTATCGCGTCGTGAGCACATGATTTTTGCGCAGTTGTCGAAGGATATGCCTAGGGCGATTGTTGCCGGGGGAATCCCTTCGCATAAGGCGAAAACGCGAGGTGTGTCGTTGCCGGGTGACCATAATTCTACTAGATCAGCGTCCGAGTCTGCTGTGTCTTTGCTTCGTGTAGCGCTGTATGTTTTGACGCTCTCCAGGGCTTGATCGAATGCGGAATGAAATTGGTCAATCATTTCTGCGCGGAGCCCAAAAAACCATAGTGGTTCGTTGGTGTCGCCGCATCCGATGCGAAGAGAGCCCTGGTGTGTTTCTATCCAGCAGACTTCTAATTGGCCGTTGCTATCACAGCACAGTACCGACCACCTGCGCCCGGAGTCTTTCATTACTTTGATTGCTTCGTCGAGTGCACCGCGAAATTCGGCAGCGGCTTCGGGGGTGAGTTCAAAAAAGTCCTTCGAGGCAACTTGTCGATCAACTCGGATGTTACTGTGATCCCAATCAATTGAGCAGTCCTCTAATACGCCGTTGGCGTTATAGCATCGTAGTCGTCGCACCTGGTGGGCAGCGTGCGGTGATACTATTTCTTCCATTGATGAACCTATCTTTCAGTCGCGATGAAGTCCCATCTTGTTTCAAGTACGCCCCGCGCTTTCAACAGCCGTTTGAGTTCCGGTGCTTTTCTCCGGCTCACAGGAAGCTCCGCCGTGCCAGCACCGTAGGCTAGATACGCGAAGTAGCCGTTACTTCGTCTGCGTAGCTGTTTTATCTGAGAAATAGCGACCGTTATCGCTTTGTTAATTCGCATCAGGCCGTGCTGAGATGCCGCTACGTCCAGATCTTTCAATGCTCCAGGCAGCAAATGGTGCTCTCCCGTGGTGGTAGTTATTCTCAGCAATCGGTCTGCGGCAATTTCCACCCAAGCCACTTCTGACCAGGCCAGCCGGATCGTCCGCTGTCCCACCCTGACGGAGATTCCCTCTTTTTGCTCACCTTCGGACTCTTCTGGTTCCTCCGGCTCTCGCTCCATTTTCGATGCCTCCAAATAAATCGTTTTACTGTTGATTTCCCCCGCTTCAACCGATACTTGTACGTGCAAATTAAACGCGCAAGTATCTATCACCCGAATGGCCCATACGCGACTCATTGCCGCAGGTAATCAACGTTTTTACAACTCGAACAAATCAAGGCAGCATGACATAAACGGTCTAAGCTAGGAATCCTCATGCCGAATCAAAGCCCTACCGTCTACAGACGACGCCTAGGAAACAAGCTGCGGAGTTTCCGAAAAGCCGCTCACATCAGCGTTGATGACATCGCCCGGTGCTTGGATTGTCATGAAGGCACAGTTCGCCGGATGGAAGCAGGCAAAATAGGCATCACACGCCGAGACGCCCGCCAAATGTTAGACATCTACGGTGTTACCGGTGACGAACGCGAGGAACTACTAGCCTTGGCTAGCCAGTCACGGCAACGCAGCATATGGCATAACTGGT
Source organism: Pseudonocardiales bacterium (assembly GCA_019244165.1). Lineage (GTDB taxonomy): Bacteria > Actinomycetota > Actinomycetes > Mycobacteriales > Pseudonocardiaceae. The sequence goes on from JAFATA010000020.1 coordinate 12,410, forward strand.
GGAACGCAGTACCTCAAAACTTTTACAGCTACCTTGGGCTGGAATCGTCCGCGTCCTCGATCAGGGCATTCGAAAACAGCTACATCCCCGGTCTTTTACAAACCGAATCCTACGCGCGTGCCATAGTTGACGCCGTTGGCCCAGAAAGATCAGAAGCCGAACGCAACAAATTTCTCGCCCTACGACAAGCCCGCATCCAACGACTAACAGTGACCCATCCGCCACTATTGTGTGCACTGATCGACGAAGCCGTCCTCTCCCGCATCGTCGGCGGTCCCGCAGTCATGGCTGAACAAATCAACCATCTCATGCAAATGGCACGCCTTCCCAACATCGAAATAGGCATCATCCCCTACTCCGCAGGCGCCTACCGCGGAATGGACGGCCCCTTCGTCATCTTAGAATTCCCAGAAACCGACGACCTCGACGTCATCCTCACCGAAGGCATCGCCGGATCTTTCTTCCTCGAAAGACCAACCACAGTACAAAGCTACAAACAACGATTCGAAGCCATCGGCAAACACGCACTACCACCAGATGAGTCACTGACACTATTGCAACAAAAGGAACCCAAACAAACATGAACCACACAGAAATTGCGGGAAAGCTATCGCCACATACCACATGGCGGAAAAGCTCTCGAAGTGGAAGCGGAAGCGGAAGCGGAGGAGGCGGTTGCATCGAAGTCGCGACCATCGGAGGGTCCATTGGTGTTCGCGATAGCCGCAATCCCAATGAGAAAATTCTCGTTTTCTCTTCGTGTCAATGGCAAGGACTCATCCAGACAGTGACACACGAGAGCTTCGATTTATAGACGCCTTGCTCGCGAGGTCTTATTGAGAGTCGTGAAATGCTCAAACCTTGCCGATACGTGAGAACGCAGGCAAATACGTGAGTTTCATGATATCCAGTGATGATCTTGGTCGGGGTGGTGGGATTCGAACTCACGACCTCGCCGTCCCGATCGGCGCGCGCTACCAAGCTGCGCTACACCCCGCAAAAGTTAGCATCCGATACCGTGATAGTAGCTCACGTCGGTAGTGATGCTCATGCGGCACTTACTTAATAAGTTTTTATCTTGCAGTGGAGCGGGTGCGGATAGTGGACAGTGCGGTAAGCGCTGTTTCATCGGCTTTAGGCAGGGTATGTAGGTATCGTTCTGTGGTCACGATACTAGCGTGACCTAGCCTTTCCTTGACTACCTGTAAATCAGCCCCGCCTGCCAACAGCCACGAGGCATGGGCATGGCGTAGATCGTGGATGCGGACGCCGTGTCCTAGACCCGCGGCGGCTACTGCCGGATACCATACTTGCTGACGGAACCACTGTGCTGAGATGTGCCCATCCTCATCTGTCTGCCGAATACGATGTGCACGAGGACTGTCTTTTCCCGCTGCACGACGCTTCGCGCGGTAAATATTACAAGCAGCTGTGCAGTGTTCACAGCGACACCTTCCTGCGCCATAGCCACTAAGAGTGCCGTGCTTGTACTGCCTGCCCTTCTCGTTAGGTGAGGTCAACCCCAGCTCGTCAGGATTAGGGACGGCACCAAGAAGAGTTAATGCTCTAGCGCCCTGTTCATGAATAGCAAACAAAAGATCATTAGGTTCTAGCTGTTTAGCATCTCTATGGACTTGTAGTTTGCCAACAATTTGTGCACTGAGCTTAAAACTTCGACACTCATTGTCTTTAGGGGGCTTAACCAGAAACCGTTCGCCTGTTGGATGAAACCGGGGATTAACTTCTACCACAGCCCGACTGACCGTGAGAATACCTGTATAAAAATCAAGATCTCTTACCCGTAGCTCGGTCAACTCGCCCCACCGTAGACCGCTCTCAATGTCTGTTTCCACAAGAAGCTGCGCATCAGAATTAGGCAACGCCTGATACGCGACATCAAACTGTTCAGGCGTAATGATTACAAGAGGCTTACGCACAACGGCAGGAGTCTTCACACCCCTACACGGATTCAAGAAAGTCACTTGATCATCAAAAGCAGTTGTGAAGATAGCAGATAAAATGACTTTGATCGACTTGATCGTCACCGGCTTCACACCATGGGCCTTGAGCATGGCGACCCAATTGCGGACGTGCTCAGGCAAAATATCTATCATTCGCATTGGCCCGAACTCGGGCATGATGTGCTTAGAGATCGCATACGTATAGCTCTGCCGGGTCGTTACCTCCACCTCATGGTTCGGCAGCCAGGTATCTTCCACGTAACGCTGGAAAGTCATCCGACCCCGCGCAGGATCCCCAATCCTCCCCTCAGCCAGCTTGGCCTCCGCACGCTGCCACGCATCGTCCGCATCCCCCTTCCTGGAGAAGGTCCCCGCTGAGCGTTCCCGACCCTTCACATCTATGTAGTAGGCGGTGTAGCGCTTGTTGCCCTTGCGGTCCAACCGCTTCCGCGAGAACCCCACCTCGATCACCTCCAGTAGCTTGATCGTTTGACCGTCGTTTGACCGTGAAACGTAGGACACCTCCCATGACACCAACCATCACCACGTCGCACGAGCCGCATCACTTACACACCATTCTACCTGCGATTACGCGTCATAGACGAGTCTCGTGTAACAGCTCGCGGCACGCCGACCGGGCTACAAATGCACATTCGGGACGAAGAGGCCGTGGGTTCAAATCCCGCCACCCCGACAGTCTGAAACACCAGTTCAGAGGCTTGCACGGTCGGCTTTGTGATCGATTTCCGCCCCAAAATCCATCCGTACAGCTGCGAAGTACAGCAGCGACTGTTAGCCATCAAGGCTCGCCCCCAGCCGCTTGAGCGCCTCCCGGGTAGCAGCCGAGGAGGCCGACGCGTACACCTCCATGGTCACGTCGAACTGGGCGTGCCGCAGGATCTGCATCACGATCCGCGGGTGGACGTCCAGGTCGACGAGCAGCGTCGCACAGGTGCGCCGCGCATCGTGCACGGTGATCTGCCGGACTCCGGCCGCCTCGCAGCGTGCGGTGAAGTACCGGTTGAAGTTGCGTGGCTCAATTGGGTCGCCGTAGCGAGTGGTGAATACCAGCTCCGATTGGATCCATGCCGCGCCCGCAGTCTCGCGCGCTCGGTTCTGCGCTGTTTGCCGCTGCTTGAGCGCTGTCAGGCAGATCGATGGTAACGGCAAGGTCGCGTCTGAGGCTTCCGTCTTGGTCTCCCGGTGGAGCAGTTCACCGCGAACCCGTTGGAGTTGCCGACCAATGGTCAGCTCGGCGGCATCGAGATCAATGTCGGGCCAGGTGAGTCCGAGGGCCTCGCCCTTACGTAGGCCGAGTACAAGTATCAGCACGTATGCCGCGTACAGCGCGTTGTCGTCACGGCGAACTGATTCGAGGAAGGCGCGCGCCTCTTCGCTTGACCACGGTTTTCTTTTGCGTTGGCGTCGTGCCGGCAATTGGGTCATGGTGACCACATTTTTGGTGATCAGCTCCTCCCGAGCCGCCGAGGACAGCGCTGACCGGAGTACGGTCCGGAGATCGCTGACCGTGCGCAGTGAAGGCACCGCGCCGCAGCACTTGCCGACTGCACAACAGCGCCGGGCCTTTTCCGGCCGGCGTGCATCTTTGCCCTGAGCGCAGCACTGGCAGCTGTTCCGGACTTTGTTCAGCCAGGTCTGGACGTCGCGCACAGTGAGCTTGTCCAGACGCTTGCCCCCCAAGCCTGGCACGATGTACAGCCGAGTCAGGGTTTCATAGGTCGCGTATGTCAGCGGCGCGAGGTTGGGTGCCACGATCTCCTGCAACCAGTAGCTGAGGTACTCGGCGAGCTTGGGGACCTTCGTCGCGACCGGGCCGCTTTTGGCCTGCTTCTGTAGATCGATCCACCGGCCGTGCAGCTCGTCCCGGTCTTGCCCGTAGATCCATTTCCGCTCGCGGCTTCCGACAGGCGTGGTGACCCACACATAGGCCGCGTACCCGTTCCGGTAGGCGAACAACGATCCTTCGCCGTTGGCTCTGACTCGTGGCGTGCTCATGCGCAGGCCTCGGCGACGCGACGAGCGACGTACTCGTCGACCCACTCGGGCAAGATGCGGCGGTGACCGCCGTCTTTGAGTGAGCGGATCTGTCCGGTAGCGATGAGAAGCTTGGTCTTGGACAGGCCATAGCCAAGCTGGTCGGCAACTTCGATCACGCTGTACCACTTGCGCGCGAATCGCGGTCCGGTCCGCAATTCTTGCAGCTCGTTCACCGGTGCTATTCCTTCCGATGCGGTGGTGGTTTGCCTTCTTCTTATGCGGCGTCTCGGGCGACTTGTCGTTGTTCGCGTGCTCGGGCGGCGGCGGAGAGAGCGAGGGTGGTGTCTCCGATGGTGAGGTAGCCAACTCCGGCGAATTGCCAGTGTGAGACGACGAGGGTGGTGTCCTCATCGAGCAGTTCGCGGACGTGTTCGGTGGCTTGGCGTTGGCGGTAGGCGCGGCGTTCGCCGCGGATGGCGCCGAGGGTGGTGGAGTAGTGGCGGCTCTTGGAAGCGAAATGTCCTCGAAAGCCAAGCATGTGGACCCACCGGCGCAGCCCCTCATATATGGGGTGTTCGCCGAGCTGCCAGGCGACATGGACCAGCTGGCTTACGTGGTCGGGGACGTCAAGCAGTGGTAGTGCCTCGGGGGTGATGCGTCGCTCGCCGAGGCCGAAACCTTCGGCGCTCTTGGTGGCGTACTTGGCGATGTACCGCGCGGCGTGCTCGGGGGTCAGCTTGCCGGCCGGGCCGCTGTTGACAATCTGGGTGTCGAGTTGCTTACCGAAGCGCAGCACCAGGTCGGGCCCGTCGGGCATCTCGACGGTGAGCCGCACGTGCGCGGCCGCCTGGCGGATCGCCTCGGCCAGCCCAGTCGCATCAACACTGATCTGTGGCGGGTCGAAATCACCGGGACCGTCGAGGCGGATGAGAGTGTGGAAGTGGATCACACCGCGCCGTTGGAACTCTGCGACCTTCACGAATGACACTCGGCAGTGCTGGACGAATTCGGCCGCGGTCAGCCCCGCTGTCCGGGCGAGAGCGCGGCGGAGGGTGATGGTGAAGCGGCGCCAGAGTTCGGGGGCGTGCCAGTTGAACGCGATGTGCGCGGGGTAGTCGTAGCAGTCCGGGCAGAGTGGTTGCCCGAGTCGCGGGTCATCCTCACCATGGATCGTGGTGCACCAGATTGGTCGCCCGTGGCTGCACAGTCGTGGTGTGCCGTGGGCGGGTCGGCAGCGTGCGGGTCCGCCGGTGCGGTCGGTGCGAGTGGTGTGCACGGGGCCGAAGCCGGGTGCGGTGAGGGTGGCGAAGACCAGCGGGTGCGAGCGGATGGACTCGGGCACACCCTTGCGGCCCCCGGCAGCGCCGGCGTAGAGGAGCTGCCACATGTCGCCGGCGTATTCCCACGAGCAGGAGGGGCAGACTGCTGCTCGCCGGTTGCCGCAGCGGATCATCAGCATCTGGTCCGGCTCAGCATCGGTCGAGTAGCCCACCCGCCGACCGTCCGCCGACTGGTGGACGACCCGGCCGCGCAGCCGCACTGGTCGGGAGCAGTAGCCACAGCGGTGCAGCTGCTCAGACCAACGCTCGAAGTCCGGCCGCCCAGCCCGCCGAACGATCTCCTCGACCACCTGGGGCGGCAGTTCGACGAGCGGGGTCATCGGCTCGCCCTCTCACACCAGGTGCGCAGCTCGCCGAGGGTCACGGCCCGGTACTCATTGGGTGCCAGATCGCCGAGCAGGGTCGGGTCGTGCGGGGCGCCGCCGTAGACGGTCAGCTCCACAGGGCCGGCCAGGGTGCTGAGCATCGACAGGTGCACCCGGTTACCAGTGGGCGGCCGCCAGGCCTGCACGGTGACCGTGGTCAAGGTGTCGGCCCAGGCCAGCAGTTCGGCGGCGATGCCGGCCAGGGTCCGGGAGGACACCTGCACGGTCGAGCGCGACTGGTGGGTCTTGCTGTTCACCTCCAGGGCCGCCGGTTCCGACAGGGCATGGTCGCTCAGGTGTGTGGCGAGCAGCTGCGCCGCCTGCACAAACTTGGCACCGAGGGGTGGGTGATCATGCGTCACCGCCCCGACTGGGTGCATTCAGTGCCGGCACTGTCTGGGCAAGGGGACCGGTGACGAAGGTTCGAGCTCTTGGCCGATCTTGGCCAGCACCCACACCACGACGCCCAATACCGCGGCACCGGCGACCAGTATGGCGATCATGTGGGCATCCATCAGCGCTCACCACGCTGGTGCTCCGGGGCGCACTGGCCCGGTCGTAGGCTCATGACAGCTCCTCTTGTCTGGAGATCGATGGGTGGAGCGGGCGCCCGGCCGGCCTTGGTTTCCAGGCCCGACCGGCCGGGCGCCGCAGTTAAGGGACGAGGGCTTGCACCCAGGCCCTCAAGGCGGCGGAGGCCTCATCACGGGCGAGTTCATAGGCGCCGTAGGCCTCTTGCCAGTGCAGGTAGGCAGCTTGCTCAGCTTCAGCCGCTTCCGCGCAGCGCTGCTCGGCCTGTTCGTGCTTCTCTCGTAGGCCGAGGTCCATCGTCGGGGCGTTCATCAGGCACCCGCCGACGCAGCAGTACTCGTGGCCGCCCTCGCGGCAGTGCTTGGCACGGGGGTGATTGCCTCAGCGCGGAAGGCCACCCCGCCGCGACCGTCGATATTCCATGGCGTGGCGACCAGCTTGAGCACGGTGACCGGTTGCCGTTTGGTGACTCTGGGTGCTCCGGCGGTGGTGACCTTGATGACCTCCGCGCCCGTCTCATCCATCGTCACCAGCTCGGTGACGTGGAGCAGTTCACCGGTTTCCCGGTCGGTCTTCTGCCGGCCGTCGTTGTCGTTCTTCGGTTGCGGGGTGCGCGAGACCACGAAGTCCACGCCCTCGGTCCTGATCTCCAACTGCATGTCGCGTTTCCTCCTGATTGATGGTGGGTGGGCCGTTTGACCCGCACACCCATCAAACGGCGAAACGTCTGCTGTCAGGGGGTCCGCGAACTAGTCCGGAGCTAGTCCGTTGCTAGTCCCGAAGTTCGGGGTCGCCGGGTAGGCTGATCACCTCAGCGGAGGGAGGGCAGCGGTGAGTGTCGAGACATCAGCAGCCGTGCGGCAGTGCACGCGGTGTGGCGCGCCGTTGAGCCGGTACAACTCGGAGGCGCTGTGCGCTATCTGCGGCCACGTCGACGAAGCGATTCCGGCCACTGGGGAGTGGCTTCACCGACCGACCGGCGCGCCGGCGGACGACACCGGCGCTGTGCTTCGTGCTTGGCGGGCGTCCGCGCGTTGTAACCAGGGCGTGACGGCGCGGCTGTTGGGCATGACGCAGCAGAACCTCAGCCAGATCGAGAACGGCCGGCAGTCGATGTCCTATGAGCAGCGGCAGCGCGCGGTGGCCGTGCTCGGTATCCCCGCTGAGGAGTTCGGGCTGTCCCCGGGGCGGCCACGTGCCGAGCTGGACACCGCCGTTGCGGTTGATCAAGCGCGGTGGCGGCAGGAACGTCGGTGGCTCAACCAGCACCGATCCGAGCTGGCGCGGCTGGCGGTCGAGCTGTACCCAGTAGAGCACCGGGTGGCGGATACCACGCTGATCGCCGGCCCTGGATGGATCCCGGACGAGCCCCTCGAGTTGCGGTCGCTGCGGCTGATCCTGGATGAGCAGGAGCACGGCGTCATCATCGACGGGTGCGAACCGGAAACTCTTGCCACGCGTCCGCTGTGTGCCCCGGGCCAGCGGTTTGACCGTTACACCTCAGCTATTCGGCATCTTGATCCGCCGCGGTTGTTCGAGTCCCGGCCGAGCTACCGCTTGCTCGGTGAGCAGCTCAGCGCGGGCAGTTTGCGTTTTGGGCTGGGGGCGTATTTCGACAAGATCGACGTGTCTGAGACGCTCGGTCATGAGCTGGCCATTGCCTGTCTTCGTGAGCACAACGGCGTCCCCGACTCCGCTAAGCCACTACGCGACGCGTTACCGTTCCGAAATTTGATCGGTGGCCCGTTCGACCCTGCCCGCCGCGCGATTATCCCTGCGGTGACCACGCTGACGATCCGGCTGCGGCGTTATCCGGCTGAGCCGAGTTTCCTGCTGCACTGGCGTGATCCGGCGAAGGTCGCCGCTGCCCCGGGGTTGTATGACGTGATCCCGGCTGGTGAGTTCCAGCCGGCCAGCGTCGGGTTGTGGGACCGGCGTAACGACTTCGACCTGTGGCGCAATATCGTCCGGGAGTACTCTGAGGAGCTGTTGGGCACCCCGGAGCACGACGGCACCCGGAGCACGCCGATTGACTACGACTCCTGGCCGCTGTACCGGCAGCTGGAGGACGCCCAAGCGGCCGGCACCGTGGTCCCGTTCGTCCTTGGTCTCGGGGTGGCCGCGCTGACCCTCGCGGCCACGATCCTGACCGTAGTCGTAATCGACGATGATGTGTTCAACCGTGCATTCGGGGGTGCGACTCGTTACAACGAGGAAGGCGAAATCGTCGCGATCGGGGATGGTCGGGCCACCGAGGGAGTCCCCTTCACCCAGGACTCTGTACGGCGACTGTTGACCTCCGAGCCGATGGCCTCACCAGGGGCGGCCTGCCTGGCGCTGGCCTGGCGCCACCGCGACCGAATCCTCGGCCTGTGAACAGCCGAGGCACGCTGAGTAGGCAGCTCAGCGATAGTGAACAGCGCTGGCTTAGGGTCCGCAACCATTTTCGTGAGCACCGGTATGAATTGTCCGTCTCTGCCGCCCAGGATTACCCAGCATCGGCTTCGGTGGTGGGCACGCCGCTGCTGAGCACGCCGCATTGGCTGCCGGAGCACCCGATCCCGCTCCATCAGATCGGGGTGCGCTACACCCCGGATGCGGGATTCAGCGGAATCACCGGAACCGAGCCGCCCGCCCACCGACTACTCCCGGTACGCGCAGACGGAAGCAGGTACCACGCGTACTCTGAGGTGGTCGCCGAACTGGCCCCGCCGGGAATCTTCGAGAATCGCTGCACGTATCGCCTGCTGAGTGCGGATTTGCTCACAAGTCCGAGGATGGTGTTCAGCCGGGGCGTCTATTTCGACGGAATCGACGTGGGTGACGCCGCCGCGCACGAGTACACCGCAGCAAAACTCGGCGAGATCACGGCACCCGATTTCCGGGACACCATCGGCGACCCCTGCGACCCAGCCCGCCGTCCGGTGAACGTCGCCCTTAGCACTCTCACTCTCCGGCACGATCGAACCACCGGTGTAGCGACGTTTCCGCTGCACCGCCGGGATGGCGCCACGGTCGGTCACGCCGGGGGCATGTACCAGGTCCTGCCGGTCGGCGTCTTCCAGCCAGCCGGCGAAGAACGGTGGAACATCAGAAACGACTTCTCTCTGTGGCGCTGCATGATCCGCGAACTCGCCGAAGAACTACGCGGCGAGACCGAGGACTACCACACCAGTTACGGGCCGATCGACTACGACGTCTGGCCCATCGCCGCCCGCCTGAGCAGAGCGCTCCACACCGGGCAGGTGCGCGCCTTCTGCCTGGGGATCGGGGTCGATCCGCTCACCTTCGCCACCGACATCCTCACCGTCGTCGTAATCGACTCACCGCTGTACGACGAGCTGTTTCACCACGTCGCCGATGCCAACGCGGAGGGATCAATCGTCCCCGCCGTGCCGTTCACCGCCGAGACCGTGGATCGCTACGCCCATCACGAGCCCACCCAGGCCGCAGGCGCCGCGCTCCTCAAACTCGCCTGGCGCCACCAGTCGGTCCTGCTGGGCTGAGCCCCCCTTTACAAGTGCTGCTTGTACAGCTCCCGCTTGTTAGCCCGCGGACATCCTTGGCCGCGAGGCTCCTCCCATGTCCGCCGACTCCGAGCGCCCGCGGCTACGCGAGTACCGCGTCCAGCTCGGCTGGACGCAGCAGGAGATGGCCGAGCGTCTGGCGCACCTGGCGTGGATGCTCTATCGGGAGCACGTCGCGGTCAACGCCGACATGATTGCCAAGTGGGAACGCGGCGTCAAAGGAGTCAGCCCCCGATACCGCGAGCTGCTGTGCCGCCTGTTCGGCGCCACCCCCGAACAGCTCGGACTGAAGAACGCCCCTGCCCCGGTCGCTGCTCGGGGCGTTGTGCCGGGTGAGGATGAGTCGCTGGTCGCCCTGTTGGACAACGCCGCGCACCTGCTCGATCAACTCAGTGCCGCCGGCACCGCGCTGGCCCCGCACCTGCTGCACGCCTGGAAGGACGCGGTGACCACCCGGCGCACCATGCTCGGCCTGCTGGATCCCTCGGCCACCGACCCGGTAGGCCATGCCCGCGCGGCCACCGCCACCATCACGGACTTCGAGCAGCTCGCCGAGCGCTACCAGAACCTGTACGAGACCGCAGACCCGACCGCGCTGATCACCCCCGTCGCTGCCCACCTGCGGATGACCGATGAGGCCCTGCGCCGCGAACCCACGCCCGAGGAGTGTCGGCGGCTGCTGCGCAACCAGGCCCAGGTCGCCGTCCTCGCCGGGCGTCTGGCCGCCGAGGACCTCGGCAACTCCCTGTCCGGCCGCGCCTACTACGCCCTCGCGCTGGACGCCGCCCGCGAAGTGGGGGATGATCACCTCACCGCCCTCGCCCACGGCTATTCCGCTCAACTCGCCGCAGCAGAGGGGATGACCACCGCCGCGCAGGATCATCTTGCCACGGCCACCGAGCACGCCCGCTCAACACCCGCTATCGCCTCCTGGCTCGCCACCATGGAAGCCATGACCCACGCCGACCGGGGCGAGCACGCCACAGCGCGCCAGGCACTCGACGCGCCCATGCCGCCCTGAGCCAACCCGCCGGCCACTCCGCTCCCGCGTGGTTCCATGACAGTGGAACCGCGAACCTGGCCGCCGCCACCGGCCACATCCTGCTACGCGCTGGCGACCACAGCGGTGCCCGTGAGGCGCTCACTGCGGCCCTCGGCCAGCTGCGCCCCACTGCCCGCCGGCACCGCGTGCTGCTCTTGGTCGATCTCGCCACCGCCGAGCTACACACCGGCGACCTTCCCGCCGCCTGCTCCCACGCGACCGATGCTGCGCTTCTCCTGCACCATGCAGCCTATGCGATTGGTGCTGCCCGCCTCCGCGCATTCCGCGCCGCCGCAGCGCCTCTGAACGGCGCAGCCCTCCGCGCCCTCGACGAGCACCTCTTCCGAATCGCAGCCTGACAATCCCATCGGGAAGTTCTTTCCCTCGCCCGGTTGCCAGCAACGGATGCACGCATTCATCATCGAATCAACACGTCCACTCTCCAGTGAAGCCACACAGGAAAGGACATACCGCCCATGTCGCCGATCCGCGCCGTCTGGTTCGACGTCGGAGAAGTCCTCATCAATGAGACATGCGAATACGGCAGTTGGGCCGACTGGCTCGGCATCCCGCGACACACCTTCTCCGCGATGTTCGGCGCGGTCATCTCCCGGGGTGAGGACTACCGCCAGGTATTCCAGTACTTCCGCCCCGGCTTTGACCTCGACGCCGAGCGGCAGGCTCGTCTGGATGCTGGTCTCGGCGAGTACCTCAACGGCAACGATCTCTACCCCGATGTTCGCCCCTGCCTGCAAACACTGAAAGACGCTGGGTATTTTGTTGGTATCGCCGGCAACCAGACCACCCGCGCCGGCCGGTTCCTCCGCGAACTCAACCTCCCTTGTGATGTTCTCGCCACCTCCGATGACTGGGGCGTCATCAAACCCGACATCGCGTTTTTCGGCAAACTCATCGCCATCAGCGGCCACGCACCCACCGAGATCGCTTACGTTGGCGACCGCCTCGACAACGACCTACGCCCCGCCGCCACAGCTGGCCTGCGCACCATTTTTGTCCGGCGTGGCCCGTGGGGCTACATCACCTACCAGCCCGGCGCCGCAGACCTCGCAATTGACACACTCACCCAACTCCTCAACGCACTCAAGGCGTTGTCCGCCGACTGAAACAAGCTTTTTCAGGCGTTGGGTTCCTCCGGCGGGACCTCCTCTCCGAGATGCTCCCCGGGCTGGTGCGAGGATCGTGGGGGCCGCCAGCGGACGCGACGGGATACCCGCTTCCACTCGACCCTGTCAGGGGCAGACCGAGTCCGGTTCCGGGTCCACCCAATAGGTCACGATGCCATATTGGGAATGGCCGTATTCCTCCTGAAAGCTTGTGAAGTTCGGGAAGGATTCCCGTGTGGGCTGCGAAGGCGAGGGTTTATACCATTTGATGATTACCGTGCCGTCCGAGAATTCAACTCCTTCGAAGTCGAACGCGAATTCTTTATTGGTTTCCCTGGTCTCAACGTCCTCGTGTGGTCGTCTCGCATGAGCCCCGCAGAAGCGTCTCATCCTCATTCCTTCTGTGTGCGGGCCTGGGGTGAGCGCAAGCGATGCCTGGATCGGCGCGTTTCCTGGGCTGCCAGATACCGTCGCTCGGCGATCATCTCGGGTAGGCACATTGTAGCGAGAATGATCGCCCAAAAGATCACACCGAACACGACCAACGTCAGCATCGCATCTTGTTCCACTTCTCACCCGGTCGCTCATTACCTCAGTCGCCGAAGGTGCCTGCCCCGGTTTAGGTCGAGCCCCAAGGCCGATGAGAACGCCTTCAAGACGCGGGGCCGCACTGTGTTGGTCAGCTCTTATTCCAGTTATTACCGCAGGATGCCGCCCAAGTTGCTGGCCCAGTTGGACTTCAAGTGAAACAACCCGGTTCACCCAGCCGCGCGGTCAGCAGGTCCCGCAGCGTCCTGGCTCCTTCCTCGTCCACGGTGATAACGCAGGCGCCGGTGACATGAGGGTCGAACACCATCGACCCGTCATCAAACTTATTCACCATCAGGTTGGCGAAGCCGATCGGACCCCGATGCATCTGACACGTTGCCGGGATCGCCTTACGGACACGTCCGATCGGATGATCGCCCCCGGTCGGGCACCGACGAACTACGCTCGGGCACCGTTGGCCTCCTTAGCTGCCATCCCTGATGGAGGATGCCAGTTGTCGTTAGTCACGGGTCCTATTTCACCGAGGGCATCGACCGTGGGAAAGGTCCCGTCCCTAGTCCGCTATCTCCCGATTGCGCTAGTCCCCGCAGACCCACCGCAGACCCACCGCAGACCCACCGCAGACGCGCACGGTGACGGCGCATGTGCAGGCTGTGAGGAGTTTCCCTACTCGCATCAAGCTCGCCGACGCGACGGGATACCCACTCCCTACCCCAGTCCTGCGGCAGGCCAACACCTCGTGTGTGCCATTAGCGTGCCATTACCACCGGTCAACCACGGTCAACAGCGGAGCCTTGTGACCCGGCCTGACCACCGATCGAGGCCTTTGACGGCCCAGTGGGCGCAGCCTTCCAAACTGGGGCTCGCACACAATTCCTGCTTCAAGATCATGCCGTCTCCATGCCGTGAGACGTCAGCGAGGCGACGATCGCTGACAAATACTGCGCACTGTCCGCGCAGGTCATCGCTAGTGTGACCGGCTCATGCCGAGGCGGTGACGCTCGGCGGTCTGAAAGGCGCGAATTGTAGTGGCTGGTCGCAGGAACGTGGGCCGGAGTCTCAGCTCTTCCTCAACCGTGTGTCGCAGGTTCGAATCTTGCCGGGGGCACCACCTACTCACCAAGAAAAATCGCTGCTGACCAGCGCAGATACTCTCAAGGCGGATCTCGTTGTCTGTGTGCCTAAGGTCCTTCACGGTCGGTCATGGCGAGCCGAAACCGATGCTCAAGAGATCTTTGCTGTCTGGATGAACTCGCTTGATCTTGATCTGGGAGAAGGTCGCAGCCCACTGGGCGTCGAAGTGTTGTGCGAGGATGGCGCGACGTTCTCGCCGCTTTTTGTGCTGCCCAGGAACTCGGCGGGCCTGGCTGTACTTCGGGCGACCAGGTGAGTTTAGGCGTCATCGCATTGAACAAGCTAATAACTCAATGCTCAACCCGGACCGCATCCATCAAGTCCATTGACCGATGCGCGATCAGGATTCATCGTCGCAACTTTGCCTGGTAGAGCATCGTTAGCCTGGCCCTGACCACCGCAGTGGAAAACCTCCACAGGCAAAGTATTAACGTCGGGAACACTGTTTACTTTTAGAAGAGAGATTTGCCTATTGATCGGCTTGCCTGGATCAGGCTCATTGTCCGCAAAGTTGATTAAGCCGGTCACGCCAAAGAAAGGTTTCTGGTGAAGTTCTTGGCGTATCTCCAAGTACACCGCGACTGGTACGATAGACCGTGGATCCCACTCCTGCTGAGCATTGCCCTCCTGTTGAGAGTTTCCCTGAAGCTCGTTACTCAGGCCTTCGACTGCTTGGAGTACCAGCTCGGCGGCGTCGTACGCAATCGGTATTCTTTCGGCGATTTGCCGGTTTCCCTGACTGCAGGGTGGAGACGAAAAAATCGACTCCTTTCCACCTTGCTCTGTGATTAAGCTATAGAAGCGTTTCCCCGGATCATCGCGAGGGTCCTGCAAGGAGTCGCAGGTAATCAGAGAAGTTTTTGATACATAAGCCACTGGTAAGGTAGGGGGCGCATCCTGGCGAAGCGCTGGGTTCACCATGTAACGACTTACCGAATCGTCTGCAATCACATTCAAAAGCTGGTCGCTAGGACACTGGAAACCTCCAAGAAAATTGGAAAAATCTTCCCATCTTCCAGCAAAAATGATCGCGCCTCGATAGTCGCACTCGCCCGGAGGAAACGAGGAAGATCCAGAAAAATATTCGTTCTGGATATTGTCGACTCCGATCCCAGACTCTTTCAGCGCAGCGTTCAGATCATCGACGAGTGTATGTACATAGAAGTCTTGACCGAAGCCCGGCGTCTCGCCGGTGGTCCAGTAGACTTGCGCTGCGCGCACGTTTAGCACCTGCTTAGAGTAGGCCGCTATCATCCGCGCCTGATCTATGTTCGGCGCACCCATCTGCAGATAGAGCTGTGAGTTCTCACCTATATGATCTGCCGACAGGGTTGTAGCGATCACCGGGAGTCTGATTTTATTCAGTTTCACAAGAGCCTGAGCGGTGGTATCACGACTTTCATCCATGCCGATCACGGCAACCATAGTGGGATCTCTTGCTGCCAGGCTGCCGATCATGTCAGCGGCTTCGTTGGCGTACTCCATATCATGGCCGCCGTTAGCGATCACGATACGCAGCAACGGCGATTTAGTCGTAGCTGGCTCGTTAATGCTTTCTTTTTGCGCGACCGCGAGCCCCTCCAGTTCTTCGCGTTCACCGGAGTATGCTTCTTCGTTAGGGTTCACTTGCAGTCCGGTGAAACTGCCGAGATAGACAAGGGTGACGTACGGGCGCGCCCAGTTTCCCTGCTTCCACGCATCATAGGCGTCCTGGTTTTGCTGGAATATTGTACCCTGGATATGGAGCAGCGCTTCTTGACCCAGAGCGCCTTTCTGGCCCGACGCGTCATTGAACCGGAAACTACCATCACTATAGCCGATGCATTCACCGTTGATGCTCCGGACGCTGACCTGCCCGTGGAACACCGGAGTGTGTCCGCAGGACGGCCAATCACCATACTGCCATGACACTCCTGCGATCCCGGCCGCGACCAACATTGCGGCAGCGCCTACCGCGACGCTGCGTCGGGCTAACCGGGATGGCGGACGTGGCACAATCGGCCCGAAAGTCCAATCCGAATCACCAGAGTCACCGCTGCGCCGGGCTAACACCGAGATTGGCAAGTCCCACGCAGTATCGATACGGGCACGGCGACTTCCGGGCAGCGCCTCGACCCACGCCCGGTACACGGGATCGCGGTAGACAGGATCACCGCTCCGGCCCCTGCCCCAGTCCGGCTCAAGACCGCCACGACGCACGGAAGTCGAAGCCGGTGCTTGCGGTACCTCGTCACTGCTGCACACCACCAGCAGCGAATCGCTTTGCCCCGTTTCGTTACGTACGTCATTGACAAGCTGTAACAGCCGGTACCCAGCCGAGTCCGCCGTAGCGTTGTCGATCAGTACCACCGGATACGCTGTCCGTCTCCAGCCCTCCATCCGCCACAACCGGCGACTGTAAGCCCGCCGGAGATCCTGCAGGAAAGCGTGCACCAGCAGTTTATTAATTTGGTCCGGATCTTCCCGCTCCCGAACACCTTCGGTAAGCCGCTCAGCGAAACCAAGAAAGTTCACCGACTGCAATGGCGCCAAGTATTGCTGACGCATGAACCACCGATACCGGCCCCCGAAACCAACAATACCCGAAACCGCAGCACGGAAAAGCGCCTCCGGCAGCACTCGCAGAACCAACCACACTAGCAACTGATACCGGGGAGGACCAAAATCAAGACTCTTAATATCCGGGGCATTATCTTCACTTCGACCTCGATGATGTCCGCGAAGACACTTAACGATCTCCTTGGTGCGATCTTCAGAACTCAGCTTGACCAGATCTAACCCCATCAGCCATTCGATCAACTCATAGTGCCGGAACCGCAACCGCTCGCCACCAAACCGCGGCGCAGCCAGCTCCCCACAAATACTGTGCAACAACGAGCGAATGTCACGCGGTTGCCCGGTGGTCGCCTTCACCCGAGCATGTGGTACCACATACCGGCGCGAAGCCCCCAAACTTTCGCTCAGTTCGTTAAGAACTTTTTCGCCTTGCTCCTGGTCGCTCAACCAGATCAGCGGAAGCCGATGATCCGTGCGTCCCGGACGCCGAACAAGATACGAAATAAGAGTAAGAATACCCTCTTGAGCAACTTGTGGTCCTGGAGACATGTCAGTTAGAGGTAGGCTCGCCGTCGCGCAGCACCTTGCACCATAACATCCCTTCAACTATTCTCGAAAACAATAATACTCGGCGGATCGCGAATCACTTCAGACAATACCAGTTTTGTCAAGCTGCTGACACCAACACCCCTCCCAGCACACCCCGTAGCAAAAAGAAAACCTTCAGTACATCTTCCGTCCACCACCATGGCCGAAGAACACACACCACCCACCCGGCACCCACCCGCAGCCTGGATCGCGTTGACCTCAGCCTTGCCCCGGGCTGCCGTGTGGTCGGGCTACGCCAGGAGCAAAAAGCGATAGTTGCTAAGCACCCGGCTGCAGGTCATCAAGGGGTCACCATGATCATCGTCAGCGAGTCGTCAGCGGAAGCGACGCAACCAGTCCGTACGGGGCGACCCATACCGGCACGTAGCCGCAGCTCAGCGGCACACAACGACACTCCCAAGCATGCGGACGCACGGCCAATCCGCGTTCACACCGAAGAGACCAAAATGATCTGAGATAACGATCCTGTGCCTCCGGCGGCTTTTGTGCCCACCAGCCACCAGCCGAACCATCTGTGCTAGATGCAGCGGTGACCAACGGACCAGATGCAGCGGTGACCAACGGAGTACAGCGGGGAGTCACGGGGACAACGACCGTCACTCTCCAAACCAGTAACTACGAGGAAGTGCCCTCGCCGTGGTCGTCCGGTTGGTCGGGTGGAGTGATCAGGGCGAGGTAGACATGTTCCGTGCTGATCTCCGTCGAGCAGGTTGCGGCGAGCAGGGCGTAGGCCAGTTGCGCACCGCCGTTGGGTTCCGAGAGCCACCAGGCGGCGGCATCGACCAGGGCCAGGCGCTGCACTGCGGATAGGTGCGTCTCCCGCTCGCCCAGGATTGCTACGGCGGCCAAGCGTTGCCGGTTGGGAATCACGCGCGAGCCGCGAGCGGACCGCGAGATCGCTTCGTCACCGTCGCCGAGCGCTGCGGCGGCCAGGTCCAGCGTCCGCGATAGGTCCAGCTCGTCCAGGGGCGGCCGAGTCGAGCGGTGGAAGATCTGCGACACTGAGGACCACTCCTGCAGTACCCGGGCCACCGACCGAGCACGCCACGGCGCAAGCCGTAGCACCACGCTGAGGGACTCCTCGCCGTCCAGGACAAGCGTGCCGCCGTCCAACTCCACTACCTTACCGTGATCGAGAGCCACCCGCAGGCGGTCTGGGTCGAGCTGCGTAGGGTCTGGCATCGGGTCTCCACCCTCCTAACTAGGGTTGGGGATCAAGGCCGTGGGCCGGTGCTCACAACACCAGCCCTCGGCCGCCTACTCAGGGGGCGGGTGCGCCCCCTGATCTCACCTACTCATCCGGTACGACACCAGATCCCGCACCTGGTCCGCGCCGCCCGTGCACGGATAGTCCCGGCATGTGCACGGTCCATAGCTGTACAGCAGCGAAGTACAGCAACGACGCTGACCAACACCACCCCGAAGCACTCGCCAGCGGCCCACGACGAGCGGAAACGACCCCAACTGACCCCCGCGCCGGGAGTTCGCATCGAGAAGGTCAGGGGTTCGACTCCCCTCAGCTCCACCAGGCGGTTCTTACTCGAACCCTTGGCGTGAAAGAGGGGGTTGGGTAGGTCGTGGGGTGTTGTAGCTGGGGTGATGCTCTGTGTGGGGGTGTTGCTCCAGTTTGTTGTTGGGGGTTGTGGCTGCCAGAGTGCTAGGTGGTTGTTGGGGGGTTCCGTGTGGGTCTTGCGGGGTGGGATGGTTTGGATGTGGTCGTAGCGGTGGTGTGCGGCTGTGGTGATGGTGTTGAAGGGTTCTTCTAGTTCGTGGTTGGTGACGTTGATGGTGCCGTCTGGTTGGGCGTCGAGGTAGATTTTGGAAAAGATCACTGTTGTGAGGAGTTTTTTGATTTCGTCTGTGCCTTGGTCGTAGAGGTGTCGGGGTTGGCGGAGTAGGTTTAGGCCGAGGAGGAAGACTTCTTTACCGGCGTCTAGGCGGGTGTCAAGGTCAGCCAGTTGAGCGCGGATTCCTTGGCGTTGTTGTCGGATGTTTCGCATTTTGGTGGTGAGTTTGGATTGGGGCCATTCGGGATGACCGACCAGTTCGAGGAATGCGTTTTCTTGGGTGTCGAGGGTCTGTAGTTGTTTGGTCAGTTCGGTACGTAAGTCATCGGTGTTGGCTAGCTCGGTCTGTAGTGTGATGTCCAATTCTGTTTTAGCTTTGGCGTGCAAGGCATCGCCGAGGCTGACGGTGTTGTAGTGATTGCTGACGGCGTGCTCGACACCGTTGGGTCCGTGGATGGGCATGTAGGGTTGGTTGCAGTGTTGGGTTTGGCGTCCGGTGCATAGGTAGTAGAAGTAGGTGCCGCCGTTGCCGTTGCCCTTGGCGATAATGAGGCGTCGTTGACAGCGAGCGCACCAGAGGCGCCCTTTGAGGTGATGATGGTGCACGCGTCGGCGTGTACCGCTGTGGATGTTGGTGGCGAGCACGTGTTGGACTTGGTTGTAGAGTTCTTCTGTGATGATGGCGGGGTGGCGTCCTGGGTATTCGGCGCCTTGGTAGGTGACGTAGCCGCAGTAGTAGTGGTCGGTGAGGATGTTACCGATAGTGTGGATAGAAATGGGGGTGCCGGCGGGATGTTTTTTGGTAGGCCGGGTGCGTAGTCCGCGTTCGGTGAGGATTTCGCGGATATTCCCATAGGTGTAGCGACCTGTGGCGTAGAGTTCGAAAATTTGCTTGATAAACGGTGCGCGTTGTTCATCCAGGGCGATAGTGCGCACTTCGCGTCCCTCGAATTTTTCTCGGATGTTAAGGTAGCCGATTTTGGCCCAGCCGAGAGTACCGCCATGTCTCGCTTTTTCACCCATCTTGAATTTGATGTCTTCGCCGTCCATTTGGGAGCGCAGTTCGTTGAAGACGGCCAGCATTCCATGCATGGCGCGGGTGGAGGGGGTTTTGGCATGGATGTTTTCTGTTGCTGAAACCAGTGTGATGCCTAGTTCCTCAAGGAGCGAGCTCATGATGGCGTCGTCGTAGCGGTTACGGGCAAACCGCGACAAGGAATAGACAAACACATACTTGATGTCCCGGTCGCGCTTGATGCGCTCGATCATCTGTTGGAAAACTCGTCGCTTCTTGGCGTCGCGTCCGGAGACGCCAGGCTCAATATATTCATCATCCAAACTCAGGGATACACCCATTTCTGCGGCTTTACGTTGACACGCTTTGCGTTGGGCAGGAAGGGAAATACCCTCTGGGTCATAATCAGTGTTGACCTGAGCCAGTGTGGAAACCCGCAACAGCGACACACCTTTAGGGACTTGAGCCTCGCTGTCAGAATCAGCGTGCATCACGTGTTTCCTTCTTCCTACGGTGTGTGATCTGGTAGCCCAGTTGCTCAATATAGTCACTCCGCAACGTCTTGTGCGTTCATCGTGTAGTGATATCGAGATACTCGGCTAACGAGGGCAGGCTTGCCTGTACGAGACGCTGGTAGGGTTCAAGCAGCCCGATAGCGGTGGCTGTGTCAAGGTCGAGATGCTCGATCAGGGCAAGTGCAAGATCAGCATGTGGTAGTGAGCGTGAGCCTTCTTCAAGGCGGCTGATGGTGGAGGGGGCAACGCCTGGTCGTGCGGCAAAGTGACGGATCGAGTGGCCACGCTGCTTCCGTGCGCGGGTGACGTAGTGGCCAAACGATCTATACTTCACAGAAGTGCAGGTCCTTTCCTTATCGATTTCATACCCCAAGCGTTGCCCGTTGGCAACACTTGTTTGTGGTTATTCGGTAAACAACTGGTTGATCAAAAACGTGGGTGCGTTGGTGTGTGTAGTGACGTTGATAAAATCAACCTCCTGTGTGGACATTTTTTTGATCACTTGCTTGATGGCTTGGGTTCGTGGCTCATCTGGCGCAGTAAACAGGATGCGGGGTGGGACTTGATCGGGTCCTTCACCGCTGTGGGTGAGGTAGTCGAGATAGTCGCGGCATTTGCGTGTGATCCGGGGCAAGCTTTCGGTGGCTTGATCGACTTCTAGCCACCAGCAATCAGCATGGGTGGCAGTGGCCAACCTGAGATAAGCATCAGGCTTGAGGAACTGGCCGCCCCTGGTGGGTTGCCAGCAGGCCGGTTCGGTAGTGAACTTGATCAGCTGAACATCATCACAATCACGACTGGTGGTAACCAACTGTACGTAAACCTCACTGATCGCCAGCATGTGACCCAAAAACAGGGCACCGGGTGTCGATGGCGGTCGAGACCGCCGTGGCGGGCACGGCTGACCTTGAATGATAGCCACGTATCGGTGCCCGGTGGGGGTGAGGGTGTAGATGTGTCCGGCGGAGCCGGCCCTGGCTCCTCCGATCCTGCGCTCCAAGGTGGTGACTAACCCGAGGCTCACCAGTCGGGTCATGGTCCTGCGCCGGTCGCGTGCTGTGGTTTCCGATGTTGTCGTGGGATTGGCCAATAGCCGGTCCAGCTGGGCTCCCGTGAGCAGACGCACCCTGGCTAGGTGGGGGAGGGGAGTGGTGTGGCGGGCGGGCAGCGCGCGGGCGGCGGGCACGAGACGTGCCCGCTGAATAAGGTTGGTCATCGGTCTACCAGAGAAAGACAGAAGAAGCACGAAAAAGGTGCGTGGGCAGTGAGGTGACCAACCGAGTCGGCGCCACCTGGCGTGCCCGCGCAGGCTGTGGCCTGGGGAAACGCGGCGGGGTACTCGACGCGACCGGACAGGCGACCGGACAGTATTGATGATCATGATGTGGATCTTTTCCATCGTGTGGATGAGTGCTAGTTGTGGTTGATTAGGTTCATGGGTGCAGATTGGTGGGGTTATGGGTGGCTGTCGTGCGGGAGGGGAACACGGTTGGGGTGTGCACTGTTGGCCACGGCGGGGGTGTGGCTGCGGGCGGCGAGTTGGGCTTCGATCTGGTGGCGGGGGTGGCCGTAGCGGTTACGGCTGGCCTGGGCTAGTTGGGCAGGGTCGCGGGTTGGTGCCGGTAGGGGGTAGGTGTGTCCGGTGACCGGGGCCAGGGTGGAGCCGCCGATGCAGGGACGTAGCGCGATATCGAAGGTTGTTAACCCAGCCAAGTCGTGGACGGTCAACGGAGCGAAACGTGAAGCCAGGTATTTGGCGTCTTCGTATTCGAGTTGGAACACCAGCTGGGAGCGTGCTGTGCCTAACACGGCAGCTTTGATGTCGGGGCTTAATTGGTTGAGGTACTGGTGGGCTAGGGTGAGGCCCAGTCCGAGTCCTCTGGCTTGGGCTAGCATGTCGGCCATGTCGATGGGTAGGCGTACCACGTCTTGGAACTCGTCTGCATAGAGCCACACCGGATGCCGCTGGTCTGCTGGGATGTCGGCACGGGCCAGGGTGGTTTGCCATACCGCCGCCACGAGTAGTGATCCGATGAGCGCGGTGGTCTCTGCGCCCAACAATCCTTTTTTGAGGGGAACCAGGACGATGCGACGCTGGGTGAATACGTCGGTGAAATCCAAACCCTGAGACTGTCCCAGTAGTAATCGCAGTGGTGTAGACAACGTGAAAGCGCGCAGTTTGTTCAGTACGGGGGCGATGACGTGGAGGCGTTCCCGGTCCGATAGGTTCTCGTACCAGCGCCAAAACTCTCCTACCCCTGCTGGTAGCGGTTGTGTGGTGATTCGGCGGCGAAACCCTGGATTGGTGAGCAGTTCGGGTAGCTCGCACAGGGTGTAGCGTCCGCCGCAGACCGGGTGCGCGTGAGCGAGAGTCAAGAGGCTAGCCCGGAGGACATCGGCGGTGCGTGGCCCCCACGAGTCGGCATAGATCGAGTGCAGGACGTGCAGCACGAACCCTGCCGCTAATTCTTGATGGGGGCTGGCGAGGGGGTTAAACCCTACGGGGTGGTCGGTGGTTGTGGGGTCCACTACGATGACTTCATCAGCCCGATCGTCGGGGACGCGGGCGAGGACGTCGGTGATTAAGTCACCGCGGGCGTCGATGGCGATGACCCCGTAGCCTCGGCGAATGTCGTAGTTGATCAAGTTGGCCAGGAGGGTGGATTTGCCGACCCCGGTGGGTCCGATCATCCACAGGTGACGTAGCCGATCCTGTTGCTGCAGGCACAGCGTGCGTGTGGTGCCGGGATGGTTACTGGCGGCGATGACCAGACCTTCGGTGGGTGTGGCCGGTGAGGGGGGCAGGGTTCGAGCAACCGCACCAGGCACACCGAGTAGATCATGGCTAGACACCAGGCCCAGCAAAGCGCCGAGTTCGGGACTGGTCAGGGTAAAGGGCCACCGCAGTAGGGGTAGAGCCCATCTAGTCGCCCGTCGGGCTGTCCACCAGCCAGGGCGGCCCCGTCGGCGGGCGAGGTAGCCACCTACGGTGTTCATTCCCCGCAACGCGGCAAACACCCTGCCTAAGAGGTGGCGGGCACGAACGCGTGTGCCGGTGTCGATACAGATTCGGCAGGTAGCGCTCAGCATGGGATGGGCGGTACGCCACCGTAGGATGAGTGCCGTGGGTGGGTGATCCTTGTCGCGGCGTTGATCGTTGTGGCGTGCCCGCCAGGACGGGCGGGTTGCGGCGATGATCCACTGCACTCGTATCTGCTCGCCAGAGTTTAACGGTTGCAAGGCCGCTAAAACCTGGCGTGCGGTGTCGGGGGCACGTCGGGTGTCGAGTAATTGTCGCCGTCCGGTTAAGCGGAGTTCTGTGGCTAGCCGCCACCCAGACCGTCGGCTAGCACAATAATTGGATAGTTCCTCGGCGCGCACACCGGGCATCACCGCCGCTAAGGAGGCCAGTACTTGCCCAACCATCCGGTCAGGGATGATGAGGACTCGTTGCACACCCCCAGAGGTGGCGACCAATTCCACGGTGACCGGCCAGCGTGCCATGCCTACAGGCCACCAGCGGGGAATACTCAACGGCCACCACGGGGAGCTGGCCATCCCCGCAAGGGTGCCGATCCAGCGTCCTGCCTGTTCGGTATCCACATCAGCGGGAAGCTGTAACCGAAATGCTGTGAGTGAGGTTCGCCAACGGTGTTCTTCCTCGATGCGCACCAAGCTAGCCACCGCAAGATAGATCATAATGGCGAGCAGGATGTTCTCCCAGATACTCATGATGCCCCCCCGCCGCCAGCGGCCCTGCCGCCGTTGTCGCTGTTTCTTTGCGGCGTGTCGTTCATCTCAGGCTCAGCCTGAGTTGGTTTCTCTGGGCGTCGAGGTGACTGACCGGCCTGCTTATTTTTTCCTGTGTGCCTTGTAGCCGATCCCTGCCGCTGTCGTTGACGACATTCCTGCTGTTGGTGCAGGTGACGACCGAACAAGATCACGACTTGGGCTAGCAGTGCGGGGTCAATGTTTTTACGTTGTGTGCCATATACTCGGATGCGAAACTGGCGTGGCATAATCACAAACCTCACCTGTGTGAGTAAGCGGTGTAAGAGAATTGGGAAGTGGGGCGAGAAACCCTCTTCTCGCCTTGGTTTGTCCATAGTGGACACATAGTCCACTATGGACAAACCAAGGCGACCTGTCTGTTATGGGAGTGGGCTGCCTACGGCATAGAGCCAGCGTTGTCGTTCGGCTTGCACGTTGTGGATGATGCGTTGGAGGCGGTATGCGGCCAGGATGTCGCCGAGCAGGATGAACTCCAGGTGTGCTTTTTCCAGGATTCCTCGTGCCCGATCCAGCCGTAGAGCGTTGCTTTCTACCCGGTGTTGGTGTTGTTGCCAGGTCATGGCCTCACCGCCTTAGTGGCGGCGCGTAGGCGGGTCAGTACCGGGGCGAGTCGATCGATCTCACCGGCTAGTTGGTCTAGGATCGGTTGGCATCGTAGGGTTGTGTTGTCGATGATTGCCTCTACGTTGTGGCAGGCGCGGTCGATCAGGGTGGTTGCCTGGTTGAGCACATCAAGGATGTGGTTGCCCATGGTGAGTGCTTCGGTGATGGCCTCGGGTTCTTGGGCGGCGCGCCAGGCGTCGGGTACGAACACATTGGTTGCCATCGGTGGTCACCTCAATTTCTGTGTTTTCTTGTGTAGGGGATGGTGTGGCTCGCTCGGCGTTTTCTCGCGTCGATGGAAGCTCTAGGATTCATCATGAGTCCTAGATATCTCGGTGTAAAGGGAATGCGGTAGGCTAAACGAGTGACAGAGTTCTGAGAAACCTAGCTAGGATTGTGCGATACGATAGAGATTGTGGGTGTCTCTCGGCGGGAACGGCGACCTGTTTATCAACAAATCGCTGCTGATCTGCTGCATCAGATCAGCACTGGAGGCTATAGCCCTGGCGATGAGTTGCCCTCTCTGGCGGAACTGTGCCAGACGTATCGGGTGTCGAAAGTCACCGCCAGCAGTGCCCTAGCGGTGTTGGATCGTCAAGGGATTATCGCGGTGCGTCACGGATCGCGTGCGGTAGTCCTGCCACCGGCTACCGATTCCGATGAGGGTGATCTCGTCCAGGTTCGCCGCCAGATTAGTGCGATGATGGCCCGTCAGGAACGTATCGTGGTGCAGGTGCAGTCTTTGGAGCAGGTCCTTGTCCGTATTCAGCAGCAAATGCATCAACTACGTCAGCAAGACACTTGATCTCCGCGGCCACCCGAGTCACAGCCTGACTAAGCCGTCCAGTCTGATGCATAGACCTGCTCACCTCTATCATCAACTGATCCACCTCGCTCTTCTTACTCGTACGGCCTAATCTCGGTACGGTGGTGTGTTGATATTTGTGTGTGTTCATCACAAAACTCCTTCTTTATAGGCACCGCTATGGCGTCCTAGTGAGCAGGTGAGCACACCGAGTGAAAAAATTTCCCCAACATCGCCCAATCGCAGCGCAATTCACTAGCCTGGCCCAAGAACAATGCGCAGTCCCTCATTCTCTTGCAACCTCATCGCACGCCCGTAGTGCGCGCACGACATCGGACTGGGCATGGTCACCATTCCAGCACCGCAATGATAGTGATCAACACCAGTATTCCCACCACAACCACCGCAGCAGTACAGCAGGCCGAGAGAAGAAGCAGAGCGCGCATCACAATACCTCCCAGTGTTCGATGAATTGATCTCCCTCGGTGACTGGGTATTGCCCACAGAACAGCCCCGAGCACCATTCCCGCCCCCCGCGTTCTGCCGTCATGGGCATCAACACCCATAGCGAGTAAATTCAGACTTGCAGCCATCCGATAGGGGTTAGGCCCGTCTCTGGTTTCACCTGGCAGGCCATGCTGGCGCTGGCATCATGATCACCTGAACTTATAAACGGGCTCGACCGATCAGGAACATGACTAGGGCGAAGACAATGATCACGACGAAGTGACTTTCCGTGAATTGCAGCAAATCCTGCATGTCGCCTCCAGTGTGTAGACCCACGAGCGTGTCCGGTGCCCCAGTCACGCCGGTCGAGCAAGCCGAGCCTCGGGCAACGGGATGCCGGGGGGACTCCCACTGTGCCGGGTGGGGGCAGCGCAGTACACGGCCAGGATTGGGGACAATCCTCGCCACGCCGCTCCCGGCGTCTGAGCAGGCACAACACCTACCCACAGCCGCCAGCGCTACCCACAGCTGTGGAGGATCAGTCTCCACGCCTGTGGACAAATGCGGTTGCCGCAGGTAGAGGGAAACCGTGGGGTAGTCGAACACTCCCGCCGGAGTTCGGCGGCCTGCCCTGTGCGTAGGATCACGCTGGTTTCACTGAGCTGATCGGCAAGCTCCGGCTGGTTGGTTGGAGGGGATTTAGGGTGGTGCGGGAGGCGGCGGGGGCTAAAAAGCAACGCGACCAGCTCCGTACAGCCATGTGTGATCAGGGCTGCACCCGTGAGCAGATTGCCGTGGAGATGGGCCGGCGTTTTGGTTTTCGCCCACGGCAAGCATGGCGACACACCCTTGGATGGACCCAAGAGCAGGCAGCCGTCGCCTACAATCACCTGCTGGATCATGATCAGGCCCCGATGAGCGGCAAACGCATCAGCGACTTTGAAACATGGCCCCACGGGGGTGTCAAACCCACACCGACCACCCTGGCCATGCTGGCCATCATCTACGCCACCACCCCAGCAGCACTGATTGACCTCGATGACCGCGAAGCATTAAGCCCCCAAGAACTCATCACCCTCAATATCCACACCCCTCCGCCGGGGCCGTCTGGCTCGCCGCCAAACAACACCACCACTGCCCACGCCACAAGGGGTGAACACGCAGCACCGCCAGAACTCGACACGGCCACTGGTCAATCCGAGCGTGAATTGCAGAGCACAACACACCGACTGACCGCCGAGACGACACCAGCCTCGCATCGTCATCACTGGCGTCTGGTCGTGGCATGGCTGATGGCTATTACCACAGCCCTGGGCGGGGCAGTCATGATGACCCGAGCATCGGTGGCTGGCTCCCACCCCACTATCGCTATGCCATTGCATCCGTTGGGGCCATCGGCCACCGGGTCCGTTTTGCCCACCGCGCCGAATGCCCCGCCCCAGCAGCAAAGGGCCATGTCCACTGCGCCACCCCCGCCCTTGCATCCGCTGGTACAGACAATTCCACCGCCGGCTGTGTCACGACCAGCACCGATAACACCACACACACCGCCGCCTTCTCTCGGATCACCTCCCGCGCCACTATCGTCCCCACCCTCCACCGCCGATAGTGCTTCCGCTACAGCGGGTGCTGTCTTGAAGAACATGTATTCTGGCCTGTGTCTAGACGACCAAGAAGACACCACCACCGATGATCGTAGTGTTCTTGGCTTAAGGGGCTGCGACAATAGCGCGAATCAGAGGTGGAGGGGACGTCTCATCGACGTTCAGCCACCCTTTGTTGCCCTCAATCTTGTCAGTTCCAAATCGGGGCGATGTGTCACCTATCAGCCTGGATCTGTATCGGTATGGTTAGCCCCGTGCGGTGATCATAACCAGACATGGCTTGCTGCCCGGAACGGGCAAACCGACTATTTCCAGCCAGTCGCAATCCCCGCAGCCTGCCTCTCAGCCACCAGCCAGACAGAGGCAATCCAACTACGCCCCTGCGCCACATCCTCACCCATGAGAGATTGGCAACCCCAACACCCCGCACAAACACCCACATCCTGAACTTGACATGGCCGATCTAGGCCATGCACGCCATGGGCTTGCCCGTATCGGGGAGGGTTTTTAGGTTGGTTTGTCTGGGGTGGTGTGGGGTGGTCTGGGTTCTAGCCAGGCCCGCACGCAGGCCAGGCTCGTCTGGAGGTTCGGTAGCCGGTTGAGCAGATCAAACCACAGTGTCACTGTGTCGGCGGTGTCGCAGAAGGAGAGTGTGACACGGGTGGGGCATGACCGGCGAAAAAATAACCATCGTCGTGTGCACCACCACCGCCGACAACGGCCCTGTTTGTCTATTGGGTGGGCGTCATCGAGGGATTGCGCTAACGCCAGGCCACGCAGCAGTTCCACCATCAACGGATCATCTTTATGCTCTGGCCAGGTGGTAACCAACTGCGTGATCATCTTATGGCGCTGTTGACGGCGCAGGCGGGCTTGCTGATGCCCCCATGATTCACGAGAAACCACACGTATCCCACTCATACCCACCAACCCCAGACCCGCCCCTTGTCGAGGCTGGTCCACACTTGTGCCGTATCTCGTGGCATGTCGTGGTGTCTCAACACGGTGCCCTATCACCGTGATTGCCTTCGTGTGGGGGCACCTGGTGCCGGGGTATTGGGGGCATGTCACGCACGCAAGCCAGTCGTTGCTGTGCTTGCGCCCGCCGCCAGGGGGAGTGGTGGACAGTGTTGCGGCGGCCCGACACCAGGTGCATAGGCGGCAGGTTGGCAGGTGTGGCCGCAGCGCCGATAGAGGGTGCCCGCATCAGCTTGTCGAGCTTGTCAAGAGGTGTCACCGTGGGTTGTCACTGCTTTAAGGTTGGGAGCCGTGACCGCAGAGGTGACGGTAGAGACGGTAGAAGCAGGTGACCTCGCCGTTGAGCGCGCCACAGTGGCGGCCTTGCGGCGCAGCTTAGGTGCTCATCTGGCGATGTATCGGACGGCGGCTGGCCTCGCCCAGCCTGAGCTAGGTCAAGCCTTGGGCAGGACCCGCAGTATGGTCTCGAAGATCGAACATGGCACACGCACGATGCCCGAGGCGTTATGGAAGATCGCCGACGAGGTATGCCACGCCGAGGGTGCGCTCGTGGCTGAGTACCACAGGCTGGCCGAGGCTGAGCAGGACTACCGTGCCCAGCATCAGGCACACCAGCGTCAGGTACGCCAACGCCACGCCCAAGCCGAGCTGGATGCCCTCCACGCCTCGCCTGCACCCTGGTTGCGCCAGGGGGACAGCGGGGATGGTGTGTGCTCAACTATGACGGGTGTGGATGGCCAGCTAGCCGAGGAGCTGCTACGAGTGGTCACAAAGCTCATACGGTCGATGGGTCGCCGTCAGGCGATACAGCTGGTCGGGTACGTCCTGGCAGCCGTCGGGCTCTCAGGTCTTGACGCTGAGGAGTACACGCGCCTGGTGCGCGCTGTGGCGGCTCCCCGTCGGGTTGATGCCAAAGTTGTCAATAACCTGGCGGTCAGCCTAGCCCAGTGCAAACGCCTGGAAGACACACTCGGACCCTGTGAAGTATTAGATAGCGTTGTAGCCCAGCACGGGATTGTGCGCCGCCTGTTGGAGGGTGGCTGCCCGGACACTATGGTCAAGCCTCTGAAGCTGGTGGATAGCACCATAGCCTCGGCGATCGGTGGCTACCTGATCGATATGGGCCACCCTAAACAGGCTATGCGCTATTTTGTCCACGCCCGCAAGGCCGGCCACGACGCCGGTAACCCCACATGCGCTGCTTATGCGGCCATCAACACCAGCTTTGCCGCATTCATGCGTGCCGACACGCCCACGGCGTTGGATACCGCTGCTGCTGCCCGCAGCCTGGCAGCCCGCACCAATGATGTAAAACTCAAAGCTCTTGCTGAGCAGATGGCAGCCGGTGCCTACGCCTTAGATGGCCAATACGGGCCATGCATGGCTGCCTGTGACCGTGCCCAGAAATTCCTGACCAGCGCCAACGGGTGTGGCCCCGACTCGCCAGCTTACTGGGTACACCAGGGCACCCTAGACAGTAAGCAAACAGTCTTTCTCTGCCTGCTCGGCAAACCACAGCAAGCCGTCGAAGCCGCGATCAACGCCCAAGCACGATACGACCGCACCTTTATAGGCGGCTACACCTACTGCCAGATACGGTTAGGCCACGCGCTGGTGCTCTCCCACGACATCACTGAAGCCAGCCGCGTCCTCGGCCAGGCAGCCGGCCAAGCCCACTTGTCCCCACGGCTCACCAAAGAACTCCACACCGCCCGAGCATTAATGCAACCTTGGGAAAAAACTCACGCTGTCACCACGCTGGATGCACAACTAGAAGCCTGCGGACTCCTGCCACCACACCAAACCGGCGGTATCCGGCAGGCATAAAACCATCAGAGTCCCGCGCTCCTTGCGCAAACCAACTCGCCACCGCGGACCAAAAAATTACAGTCAAAAATTGAGAGTCAGGTTGTGGGTGGGGTCTCGTTTCCGTGATGCTGGCGTTGGTGTATCCACCGTTGTTTCAGCTCTTCCACGCGTCGGCGGGCGACGGGGATATCCACAGCATCACGACCGGAACCCAGACGCACATTGTAGCCGCTAGGTCCTCTCCAAAGGTCGGTGACCAGCGGGAAATACACTAAATACTCGCGATGAGTACACACAAAGCCATACTCCGCCCATCGCTCGGCTAAATATGTCAAAGGTATGCGTGCCAAATAGCTCTCGCCAGGAACATGCAAGCAAACATAATCCCCTTGGGTCTGCGCCCACTGAACCTGAGAACGCGCCACCGGAACAAGATGACCGGCGCGCATAACAGGAATCAAATCATCACCAGCGACATCGACGATTTCGCTGTTCCACCGCGGTTTCCTACCCATATTTTGATACCTCCGATATGGCTGTTTATCTTGGTCTCCCCCTGATTGTCGATGCGCCCTTCGCTTAAATTCAGACAAAAAGACGAATGAAATCATTAATTATGCAAGTTTGCATATAGCATATATAGCGCATTGAGGAGCATCTGGCTACCGAGCGCTACTCCATTTGGAGGTTTTTTGGTGCCATGTCGGTCTTTTCGGCAAACTATTTGGCGCACGATTAAAACAGAAGGTGTGGTGGGATCAAAGTGGCGACCAAAAAGGATTCAACCCTTCGTCGCCGCTATCTCGGCAACGAGCTGCAACGTCTACGAGAACAGGCCAAGAAGAAACTTGACGATGTTGCCGACTACATGAACTGCTCCCCAGCTAAGATCAGCAGAATCGAAGGAGGCCACGTCGGCGCAACAGCCAGCGATGTGCGAGACATGCTGGAATATTACGGCGTCCCTAGAGCTGAACGTGAGAAATATGTTGCCCTGACTCGACGACCCCCATTACCTGGATGGTGGCGTCTCTACAGTGACCTTATCGAGAAAGACGAGTGGTTTCGAGAATATGGTCCTTTAGAGGATCGGGCCTCAACGCTGAGAGTATTTGAAAACACCTTGATTCCCGGCCTTCTGCAAACCGCAGATTACGCCCGAGCCCTCCTGAGTGCTAGACGCCCCACGACTTCCCAGACGGATATTGATCGACATGTGCAATTCCGTATCGAGCGACAAGCTATACTCAGAAGAGAAAAACCACCTTCATACATTGCTGTTTTTGACGAAGCGGCCCTGCGCCGACAAGTCGGCACCGTTGACACGATGCGTGCCCAGCTTCAATACTTGATCCACTGTTCTGAACTTGCCCATGTAACAATCCAAGTCGTCCCCTTTTCCTCCGGCGCATACATCGGACAGGACGGTTCCTTTAATATCCTTAGCTTCACCGAACCGCATAACCCAGATGTGGTGTATATCGAAAGTACAGCGGGCAGTCTTTACCTAGAAAAAAGCGAGGAAGTTCAATACCAAATCGATGCGTTCGCTCTCATACGTAAGGCGGCGCTCAGTAAACAAGAAACAAGCGCATTCATCCGCATCCTCATGAGCGAACTTAGGGAAGGAGAGAAAAATTCATGACTAAACTCAACCTCGCCAACGCTGCATGGCGCAAAAGCTCACGCAGCGGCAAGGGAAGCTCTGGCACGTGCGTTGAGGTTGCGTTGGTCTCGACACACGTCGTCATTCGCGACTCCCAAAACCCCAACAAGGGAAACTTAGTGCTTCCATCTAATCAATGGCAGAACTTCGTTCAGGGAGTACAACATGGAAAGTTCGACTTATAGATCGCCCGTCCCATGAAATGGCATCCAAGAATGGAGCTGATACCATTTTTGTTGCGTTCTAGGTGCTTGCTGGGGCGCTCATAGTTAGCCGTTATGTTCGTGCTGGTGAGTGCGGGTGCGGCTAGCCGGTGATGGTGATGACGTCAAGCGCGGTGCGTGTCAGGTGCGCGCTGTGGCACGCGCTGGCGACCCTGGTGGGACCAGCGCAACCTGACGTGTTCGTGGCCGATCACCATACAGACCACAATGGACATTCGCAGCCTCTCACTCGGGGAAATGATCGGTATCGGTAACTCTTGGCGGTTCTAGCGGACTGTCAGTCTGAAGCCGTCACCTGAACATCACCAGACGATGATCGATTCCTACAGGTCAGGCACGAGCAGATCGTCAGGGAACGCCTGCTCGGCAAACGGGTTGTCGAAGCGGAATACAGTAGGTACTTCATCCCGGCATCCAGCCGCGCATCAGCGCAAAGATACAGCTCAAGCGGCGGTTGTGCCCCTCTGGGTTTTCCTGGAGAAATCGTGAAAGTCTCGTCTCGTCTACGAACCGATCGAGCGGAATCGGGGTTGTCGATTTCAAATGTGATGGCGCGGCGACTCTCATGCGGAGTGGGCACTGTCCCTTGATGATCGCTCTGGCAGTTTTGCCGTCGATTTGGAGGACAGCGCCGACGATTCGCCATTCGGGAAAGTCGTCGTCCCCTACCTTATACCCGTTGAGTTCTCGGCTAGCCCAGCTACGAAGCCCGGCGGCCCTGGCCCCTCCACCAAGGGCTACCCATTTACGGAGCGTTATGGCCACGGGGACGCTGTATCCAAAGCACCGCGTTCGATCTCGGTCAGCACGCTCCGGTCGCGTCCACGCATTCGAGCAGTATCCGCGGAGGGAGTGGATCGTCCGGACCGAGGTCCTC
This sequence comes from Pseudonocardiales bacterium, assembly GCA_019244165.1. GTDB lineage: Bacteria > Actinomycetota > Actinomycetes > Mycobacteriales > Pseudonocardiaceae. The sequence goes on from JAFATA010000020.1 coordinate 45,268, forward strand.
GGCCCGGCGCGCTCAAGCTCCAGCCGACCACGCTGCCGGAACGGCTGGACACGGCCTAGCCCGGCGGTGTCGTCGGTGACCGACGACACCGCGCCATGCAGATCCCCCTCGAACTGCTGGCGCGCCTGGCCGATCAACGGCAGTGTCCGGACTGCGGGAGCACCCGGATCAATACAAGGGTGTCCGGGCTGGCGGCGGTAGGGGTCGTCGCGGTCAGTACGCCTTCGATCCTCATCCCTACCAACCGATCAGGAAACTTCTCACCAACTGCGATCGGACACTCACGGTCTGCTACCCGCGCCGAGAGGGATTGGGTGGGGCTGTCCGCTGGGGGCGGGATCTGTCGAGAAGCATCCGCATCACCGCCATGGCGGCGCGGCGGCGCCAAGGGCGGGTTGACCAAATCGCCGGGAGGATGACACCGACGAGGAACACGAGGGTGACGATGGGCCAGGGATGCTCGGTGGCGAAGGCGGCAATCGGGTCGAGGGGCAAGGTGATAGTCATCGCGCTCTCCTGTGAGTTTCCGACCTCGGCTGTTCGCCGGGTCCTGTGAGCACCGTGGCGAAGCGGGCCGGGTTCCGGCGACGACGGGAGTGAGCCACCGGACGTCCACTTACGGTGTGCGCGCTGGTCAGGAAGCCCGTCCGGCTCTTGGAAGGGCTACGCTTCCCGGAACCGGGCCGGAACCCTGCCGGCCCCGGTTGGCTCATGAGGTGGCTGGACGGTGGTGCAGTCTCGATCAGCCAGCAACTTGCCAGACCCGGATCGGATCACGAGTAGGCCGCAGCTGGCGACAGCGCTGCGGGCGGTGAAGGGTGACCGCAGCTACCACCAGCTCCTGGAGGCCAGTGAGCAGCGGATCAAGCAAGCGCCACCTCGCCGAGCGGGTGCCGATGCAGGACGGGGCTTGGGACCTGAGCGGCTGACGAAGGGGTCGGTATCGGACTGGCTATCCGGTCGGAATTTGCCCAGCCGGAATAAGTTGTTCACCTTTCTGGCCGTGTGCGGTGTCCCTCCCGAGCAATGGCGCTCGTGGTGGGAGGCGGTGGGTCGAGCGCGGCGCGGTGGGCGGGGGCGAGCCATCTCGGATCACGACCCGCTGCTACTCGGGGTACACCCAGCCATCCACGCTGGGTCCAGCGGCGCAGACGATGGTGAAGAGTTGACCGTTCTGACTCCTTATGTCGTCCGGGATCACGATCAGAAGCTCCGCGCACGGCTGCGCGACGGCTGCGGTCACCTGATGGTGGTGCTCGTCGGCGGGTCATCGGCGGGCAAGACACGAGCCTGCGTCGAGGCAGTGCGCGAGGTGCTGGCGAGATGGCCGGTGGTTCATCCGGCCACCGCCGAAGAACTGCTGACTTTGCTCGATGACGGCACGGTGACAGGGACGGTGCTGTGGCTCAACGAAACCCAGCGCTACCTGCAACCTCCCCATGGCCGCGACGTGGCCATCGCACTGCGGCGGGTGCTGAGCACCCCCGCTCGGACAGCTGAGGATCGGGTCGTGATCGTGGGCAGTATGTGGCTGGACCCGTACTGGCACACCTTCACCCGCCCGCCTCAGCCCGGCGAACCCGACACCTACGCCGAGGTTCGGGATCTGCTCATCCGCCCGGGGATGCGGATTCGCGTCGCAGACGATTTCAGCACCGCCACCGACGAGCAGCGCGCCGAACTGGACAGGCTCGCGAGCCAAGACCCACGGCTCGCCATGGCGGTTACTGCGGGCGGCGAGCAGTTGAGGATTACTCAAACGCTGGCCGGCGGACCCCTCCTGCTAGACCACTACAGAGACCTGGCCGGAACGCCAGCGCACGCGGTGCTGACTGCTGCCATGGACGCCCACCGCATCGGCTACGAGTCCCCGTCACCCGCGACATTCCTGGAACAAGCGGTGCCCGGATATCTCACGCCCGAGCAGCGAGCCACTGGCGCAGGACCCGGATGGCTCACCACAGCCCTGAAAGCTGCGGCTCAGCACATCCATGGTGTGCGTGCGCTGACCCCCATCCGTATCGACGAGACGATCGATGAGGCGGACAGCTACGTGCTGCACGACTTCCTCGCCCAGCACGCCATCCATGACCGCCGTCGCGAACCACTCCCCGCCAGCCTGTGGGACGCCGCCACCAGGCGCGTCGAGGAGCTTGCCGACCTGCGCCGTATCGGCTACAACGCCACCATCCGCCGACTCGTGAACTACACCGTTTCGATCCACAGGATCTTGGCCGATGCCGGTGATTGGGGCGCGGCGGGGCTGTTGGCCGAGCTGTTGGCCGAGCGGGGCGCTGAGGCTGCGGTGATAGAGCTGCTGCGGGCGCGGGCCGATGCCGGTGACTCGGAAGCGGCGGAGTCGCTGGCTGGGCTGTTGGCCGAGCGGGGCGATGAGGCTGCGGTGACCGAGCTGCGGGCGCGGGCCGATGCCGGTGATTGGAACGCGGCGTGGTGGCTGGCCGAGCTGCTGGCCGAGCGGGGAGACCGGGACGGCGCGGTGATGGAGCTGCGGGCGCGGGCCGATGCCGGTGATTCGGTCGCGGCGTGGTGGCTGGCCGAGCTGCTGGCCGAGCGGGGCGATGTAGACAGCTTGCGGCGCGAGCTGTATGCAGGAAACACCCACCATGCCGCTGACGCGTTGATCGGCCTCTACGCAGCCGGGAACTCACAGCGCCGGAAGGAGCTCAACTGCTTGGGGCTCACCGCAGCCGGCGACCCTGGGGCTGCGGGGTGACTTCTGAGTTGCATCGCCTCTTTCGCTTCTGGTGCGGATTTGGGAGCGGTCTTCGCCGTAGGTGACATCGCGCACCCAGTGCAGGCGGTTCTCCACGCACCACGCCAGGTCCGTGTCCTGTCCACCCACCGCCTGCGCCATCGTTACCTCGTTTCCTTCGTTCCGTGTCGCTGTAGCCCAATTACCTGCAATTTCCAGTAGCCTCCGACCGCGCGGCATCGTGGGACATGTTGAGGTTCAATGATGGTGTCGCGAGTTCTAGCAGTCGGTTTCGTTCTTGGCCTGTGGCCTCATACATCACCAGCAATGCTGAGACGTCTTCACTGGTGATGGTGCCTCCACCGTTTTCGATGCGGTTCAGTGTGCTAGCTGACCACCCTAACTGGTGGGCAACTTTTTGTGTGCTCAAACTAGTTTTATTTCGTAGTTCTCGTAATTCAGCTCCTAGTCCACGAGCATGTACGGTCGCTGGACGTTTAGGCGTGTCCGCCCTATCCTCCTCGATGAGATAGCAAGCCTAAAGCATCGAATCCAGCCCCCTGCCACCCGACTGACCTATACCCCATTGTTATGTTGCAGAAATATGAGAATTTTTCTTCAACAAATGATGCGTTCATGAAATAGTGAAATCTGGGCGTGTGAGCAAAAGACTCGGTGTCGCGCATAGTGCTTGACTGAGAAAACCATTGAGAGGCAACGCATTCATGAACGCAGAGCACGACAGTCACGACGCTGCGTCTGTCAGCAGCAGTGAAGAATTCATCCAATTACTGACAAAATACGTCACCTATGCGGCGCCTCACCTGTTCGCCCTTTTTCAAGATCCTTTTAGAGAGGGCAACGAGGGCTGGGTATTTGCTTGGGGCGCTGCCTTCGATGACAGCGCTGTACTCTTTAGCCCCGAAGGAAAATTCACCGGAACATTCAGCTCCGCTGACACTGCACTAAAATTATTCTCCCACACCCAAAACCTTTGTCTTATTTGGGCAGACCCCGCATTATGCGACCAGCCGGCGGCTATTACGGCCTAGACTCGACAACCCTTAACTCCAAGATGCGGGATGGTTTCACGTATGAAAGCCTCAGCGCCTCACCCTGGGACTCTCGCGAGGGCTCCACATCAGGCCCGATCAAGGGGCAGGTACGACATGCCCTATTCGCAAACTAACATATGAGTCCCCTGCCTCGACCGGGTAACGCACTGGCGGGTTGACTTCAAGCAGTGTCAGGACTCCCTGTCCAGCGGTGCAGCCGTACATCGCCGGTGGCTGGAAGGACGTACGATGTGCGACTTAACAAGCTAATGAATGACACCTTCAGTCTTCTCGACGCACGCCATGCTGACGGAACAGCTGTATGACGCTGCACAGGCTGACATCGAACTTTTTAATGTGATGTGGGGTGGAGCCCATGAATGTAGATTACGACAACTGCGACCTGGTATCTGTCGGTAACGGTGAAAATTCACCTAATTGCTGACACAATACGTCACCTATGCCGCACTCCGCATGTTCACCTTTTGCCAAGATCTTTTTAGCGAGGGCGGCGAGGGCTGGATATTTGCCTGGGATGTGGCCTTTGATTACAGTGCTGCGCTATTTAATCCCAGCGGGAAAATCACCGGAACACTCTCCCGCGCCTAAAGCATTTATCTTATTTGGTAGACCCATAATGAGGCTTATTCAAAACCCCTTACATGATCAGCTCTTAGGTGCCCTGACCTGCACTGACATCCCTCGCAACCTTGATCAAAAATTGGTTTTGAATAAGCCTCAATGTGCCACCTGTCCGAGAACTCAGTAGCCGTGGTCGGGTGCATCCAAAACTATAGCGAGATCACAACACGGGAATAGCCACCGCGTATTGCGCTGTGTGTTTCTGTTAGAGTGCTAAGCGGGCGCGGGTGGCGTCGTGGCGATCACCCAGGTACTTCTCTTGTTCGGTGATCTTGCGTCGGTACCAGTCACGTGCGGCCTGACAAGACATGCTGAGAGCCTTGCCGATTGTGTTCCATGAGGCTCCTTCTTCCCGTGCCTTTTGGATGACGATCCAGCGGCGTCCCATGAGCAGATCCACGAGGCGACGGTTGGCTTCAAGAGCTTGCAGCGCTGTGACTTCTGGCAAGTCATCTAATGCCTGGATGGCGATCTGGTGGTCGGTGTCCTGAGCGCCAGATTTGTTGATCACTGTTTGCCATGTGCTGCGCTGACTTTGCAGACTCCATACCTGGTGTAGTTCTTGTTCGTCGCCGGTGGTGAGTATTTGGTTAATGTCCATGATGTTTCTCTTGCTTACATCAAAAAGTGTGTGACTTATTTCATGGCAGAGTGATCGTGGATGGTGGAAAGTGTGGTGAGTGTAGTCTCGTTGGCGTCGGGTGTAGGGCCTTTGTGTATGCTGTGGTTGTGTGGCACTGGTTTCACTCCGGTCGGGGCTGGCGCCAAATATTTTCGGCTATCTAAAAACCCTTCAGGCGAGGAACGATCACGCAGATGCCGTGAGCGAATCATGCGTTCTCCGTGGTGATCTTCACGCCTGCCGCGTTCTGGCTATCTCGACCGACGCTTTGGGAAAGTGTGACTGTTCTGATCTCTTTATTGATCATGATGGTGAGGGTATAGCCCAGTCGCTTAAGTTGGGTGATGAAGCTGTCGCGGAGGACGACATCTGGGTCGGTGATGGCTTCAGTCTTGTTGTCTTCGGTGCCATCGGTTTGGGAGATATCGAAGACGGTGACCATGCGGAAGTTATCCCGACTGTGTTCTAGCAGGTCAAGGCTGATTTTTCGGACTGGTGGAACATTGCGGGGTCTACCCAGATAAGACAAAGTTTTTGGGTGCGGGAAAATAGATCTAGTGCGCTGTTGGCAGAGGTGAATGTTCCGATGATTTTTCCGTTGGGGTTAAATAGCACGGAACTGTCGTCGAAGGCGGCACCCCAGGCAAATATCCAGCTCTCGTTGTCCCCTCCAGAAGGGATTTGACAAAGGGCGAACAGGCGGGGTGCTGCATAGGTGACGTATTGTGTCAGTAATTGGGTAAATGTTTCACCGTTGCTGACAGATGCCAGGTCGCAGTTATCGTGATCTACATTCATGGATGTACTTCCTCTCAATCGGCCAAGAGCTATACGTGGCACTGGACCCTTCCCCGCATAACTCATATCTCACTATTTCTGAAACATATCATGCATCGCAGAGAAATTTCCATATTTCTGCAACATAACAATGGAGTGTAGGCCAATCGGGTGGTAGGGGGCTGGATTCGATGCTTTAGGCTTGCTATCTAGCCAGGGAGGAGATGGGCGGATATGCCTAAACGTCCAGCGACCGTACGTGCCCGTGGACTAGGAGCTGAATTACGAGAACTACGCAATAAAACTGGTTTAAGCACACAGAAAGTGGCCCAACAGTTGGGGTGGTCAGCTAGCACACTAAACCGCATCGAAAACGGCGGACGCGCCATTACCAGCGAAGACGTCTCAGCGTTGCTAGTGCTGTATGAGATCACAGGACAAGAACGAGAGCGACTGCTAGAGCTCGCTCGCGAAGCCGATCAACCCGGCTGGTGGGAAAGAGCCTCTTCCGCATTACCCCCACGGCTGACCGCATTGATCGGCTTCGAATCCGAAGCCATTCGCATCACAGATGTGAGCCTCGCACTGGTCCCTGGCCTATTACAGATACCGGAATACACTCGCGCATTGCTGACCGGTTTTGGTGCGCCAAAATCAGAACTCGAGACACTGGTCGTGGCTCGATTAGGTCGCCAAGCACTTCTCAGCAAACCTAACCCCCCGGAGTTTTTGGCGATCCTCGATGAAGCTGTGCTCAGGAGACCAATCGGTGGGCGACACGTCATGGCAGCACAACTGCGACATATCATCACCGCCAGTCAACGATCAAATGTCACTGTGCAAGTTATTCCCCTTGACCGCGGCGAACACGCAGGACTCAACGGGTCATACCTTCTGCTGGAATTCAGCAAGGCACGCACATTAGTTCACCTAGAGCACAGACGCTCCGGAATTTTTGTTGACGAGCCAGACGATGTAGACCCCTTCCGTGAAATAACAGAAACCCTCCGAGGAACAGCGCTAGACCCTGCCCAATCAACCGCATTCATTACTTCCATCGCACATGAATATGAGAGGTAAACTGGGGTATGGACTTGTCTAATGTCCAGTGGCGCAAATCCAGTCGCAGCGGATATGAAAGTAACTGCATCGACGTCGCTGCCGCGATCGACCGTATCTTCATTCGTGACAGCAAAGCTCCCCCTGGACCCATAATTTCCTGTAATCACGCCGGATGGATGATATTCCTTGGTGCTGTAAAAAACGGTGACTTCGATCTCCACTAGTTCGCTCCTGCTTGCAAGTGGACCTACCGCCATCCTGACGACGCCGATACCGCCGATGACACCAATAAGAATTTCTTGCAAACCACCGATGAAAAACACCACGGCAACGCCAATATCGTGGCGGAACTATTAGTCGCTCATAACTACAGCCACAACCCCACCTTGGGCGGATGTCTTTCCCAACGAACCCCGCACAAGGCAATACTAGCTTGATCGGTAACCGTGTAACTCCATATAAACCCTCTGCGCTGGCCGGGAGTAAGACAAAACCCCGGACAGCGCAACGCATCATCAACTGCAACCAAAAACCCTACCCATCTAGACCAAAAACCCTACCTATCTAGAGGAGATCAATCATGGAAAAAAGAAGACCGTCTACCCCTCTTAAGACCGTTTTCTACGACCGGGCAGACAACTTTTAGGCTCGCGCGCCCCCCGCACTCCAGGCGGCGCGCACCCAACAGGCTATGGACGACCTGTACTCGATCATCTGCGGAGAGTTCCTAGAAACCGAACCACCCAGCGAAGGAATTGATAAATACGGACGACCGATACAGCAATTCGACAAGAAGGAGAAAGGCTATATGGCTTAACGGCACTTTTTCGCCTGAATTAACAGAAATTACAGGAGAATCCAGGAAAGAGGGCAAAAAGCGAAAAACGCTAACGGTCAAGGGCTGCATCACGACTCGACCGCATCCGGCGCGGATATGGGGACTGCCGCATCGCGGCTACTAGGGAACGGGTAACATCAACCCGCTTAGCGCGCTATGGCCGTAGAGGCTTACCATATCTCCGGTTCCGCCGGTCGTGGGTTACTTGGGCGGCTCATAACCTATAGATCACAGGTTCGAATCCTGCTCCCGGCTACCGGGGTGGAGCAGGTCGGAGGCCGGATTCCCTGGTGGGAATCCGGCCTCTTGGTGGTCGCCGGACGCTTTTACCTTGACAGTGCGTTGACGAGCAGATTCCGTAGATCATCGGGTAAAAGAATCCAGATCATCGACAGCAACGCCATACCGTAGCGCACACCAAGCATGGCGTACGCCCATCGACGAGACAGGCTAGTCTCGCTATCCTCGGGTTCCTGCCCTTTCCGCTCGGGGTGCACGTCACTGCTATCGGGTTTCCCCGTCTCGTCGTCGAAAATCATGAACACATACGCCTCGCTCCTGGCCTCCTGGCCAAAAATGGGATATACTTGGTCAATGGATCGGAGCATCACTTCAGCGCATTTGACGCGCTTGATCGCTCTGTGCAAGGCCGACACTGCGCAATTGCGGGCCGGGGGCCACCAACCGCGACTAGGCTGCGTCAGTAACCCCGCTAAAAAGCGCTCGCAGCCTAGTCGCGGTTGGTGGCCCCCGGCCAGCTGCGTGGCCCTCGACACACTGCGAACATTGAGTGAATCTGACGGAGCTAGAGCGTAGGCGGCAGGCATCCTTGCCGGAAGCCGTAGATCAGCGGTGGAGCTGAAGCCCTGAACCGCTCAATAGGTGATCTCACGAAGCTGTTGATCTGTGCAGGAGACCGCACACAGTGCGCCGCTCCGCTCTGGGGCTCTGAGCTGCTAAAACAGGGTCGAGGTGGCGAGATTGAATAACCCTGCGTCACTTCTTGTAGCCGTACGTAAGCACGGTTGTACACGGGTGGCTCAGTTACAACCGTCGCATTCACCCACTGCTATGCTCGGCGCACACCCAAGAGTGCCCAGGGACACCGCACGTGCAAGAGCAATACCGGGCGAGCCGGACGCCGGAGGTCCGACATATGGCCTATTTTACGCACAGCTACGCGGGACCACCCCACGGTGATACGCGTGGTACGGAGGATGCCCCGGAGATCGCGCGAATCGCGGAGCTAGTGGAGGACGACCTCATAGTCCTGATCAAGCGGCGGGCTGCGATGGAGAGGCTGCGGAACGACCGACAGGGCCAGCCACGGCCTAGGAGAGCGGTGATGTAGACCATGGCCATTCATGCGACGCACGTCCCGTCCGGGACCGACATCACGATTGGACCTTTCATCGATGCGATCAGCCGCGCCATCATCGAGGAGGTCTATCAGAACTGCAGCGCAGGGGTCCTTGAGTGCCGTGAACATGACAACGATCCGCGACTCGCTTACGCTCGTGATGACGACGGGCGCATACATGGCGCATGGGTCCACCTCAAGCAAAACCCAGCGAAGACAAAATGGGTAATCGCCCACTCGGCCAAGGGGAAGATCGGGCGCGAGTTCCGCTCCCACGAAACACCCATCGGCAAGAGCGACCAGCACCAGTGGCAACAGGATTACATCTCGCGTGCGGCGGAGGATGTTGGCTTCCCTGCTGAACAGGAAGTCATTCTTGCAAGCGGCACGAGACTCGACGTCAAGATCGACGGCGCGGTAGGTCCAGTCGGGTTCGAGGTGCAGCACAGCTTCCTGTCAGTACCGAAAGTGAAAAACCGCACCAGTAAAGCGAACAAGGAAGGCATACCCCTGGTCTGGTCAGCGGATCACAAAGGGCCAGCCTGGGCGTTCAAAGTTCCGCACATCGAGACCAACGGGTCTCCTGATGGGTCGACGCCTCGTCGCGCGTGGACTGTGACGACCGGCCCGCGGCAGATTTTACGCGTAGCGTGCAGCCCCAAGAACGCTGATCTGCTTCCAGGATGCCAGAAGCCACGAAGCCGAAACTGGTGCGGCAGCTGGCACCCCGTCTTCCGACCGATCAGGGGCCTCGTGGTTGACGACATCGCCCAACAGGTACCGTCCGGGGAGCTGGTCCCACTCAATACGCGTACCAAGCAGGGAGTCATTCTTGTTTCTGCAGCGCATTACGACTTATGGCAACACGAGTTTGCTACTCAAGTAGAAGCCGACCTCAATCGCACTCGGAACAACGCTCAACGATGCAACTACCGCCCTCACATCGAGTCTCCACTCGCGGACCTGGAGCAAACCTGCACAGGATGCGGCCAACCGTTGCCACTCCGGCAGCCAGGGCGCGTCGTGTGCGAGAGATGCCACGCCGCCCAGGTGGGTGCCTTTGTGTGGGGTTGTCTCGCTCCTGGCTATGATCACTAGCGCTGGTCGCTAGTGCGTGGCCAAGGAAGGGTCGCCGGAGGGCGTCTCAGTCGTCCGGTGAGTTGTTGTCCGCGTTGCAAACTCTGAGCTGACATTCGAGTAACCTGGCCTCTTGAATACGTTGGCCGTTATTTAACCGTGCTCGCGGAAGCAGGCCAGAGGCCGGATTCACTGGTGGGAATCCGGCCTCTTGGTGGTCGCCGAACTCTTTTACCTTGACAGTGCGTTGACGAGCAGATTCCGTAGATCATCGGGCAAAAGAACCCAGATCATCGACAGCAACGCCATACCGTAGCGCACACCAAGCATGGCGTACACCCATCGCCGAGACAGGCTAATCTCGCTACCCTCCGGTTCCTGCCCTTTCCGCTCGGGGTGCGCGTCACTACTATCGGGTTTCCCAGTCTCGTCGTCGATCATGAAAGTCTCATCGTCGATCATGAACACATGCTCCTCGTTCCTGGCCTCCTGGCCAAAAATGCGATATACTAGGTCAATGGACCGGAGCATCACTTCAGCGCATTTGACGCGCTTGATCGCTCTGTGCAAAGCTGAAGACCCCAGCCACTTCGCACGACTAGGCTGCGTCAGTAATAACCGCGAAAAGCGGTCGCAGCCTAGTCGTGCGAAGTGGCTGGGGTCAAGCTAACTGGCCCTCGACACACTGCGAACATTGAGTGAATCTGACGGAGCTAGAGCGCAGGCGGCAGGCATCCTTGCCGGAAGCCGTAGTAGATCAACGGTGGAGCCGAAGCCCCGAACCGCTCAACAGGTGATCTCACGAAGCTATTGATCTGCGCAGGAGACCGCACACAGTGCGCCGCTCCGCTCTGTACGGCACCCCGAGATCTCGCCTAGCGGCGCGACCAGGTAGCGCTCGGTGCCGAACCTCGCTGGCTGGGCACGACGACCAGGGACTATGGCCTCATCGCCCTCTGCTACGCGTATTGAAGGCGATGACCTGGGCTGATTTGCGACCAGCCAGCCGGGATGTGAGCCACAGGCCACGCACGTAGCTGATCTCGCAGTCGAGACAGGCCCCCCCGGAACACCGCCACGCGGGAGGCGCGAAGGAGATCACGGTCGCCGGCTGTGACACTGCGTGGGTGCTCGCCCTCCTGACCACGCTCGTCGGATTGCTCGCTGTGCTCGCGGGCATCATCTGCGCAGCGATGGCGTACAGCCGCACCTATGCCGACCACGCCAAGGTTCCCCTGTGGCCTGCGCTGCACCGCGCCAAGCAGGCTATTCGCCGCCTCTGGGTTCGCTACGTGCTCCGCCGTCCTGGTATCACAGTCAGCGTGCGCGCCACGGCGTCGGCTGCGGTAGCAGACAGCGTAACCGTCGTGGTCTCAAGCCCGGAGATTGACACAGACCTGCCGGTCGAGAAGCAGGTCCGGCTCCTCATCCATCGCATAAACAACATCGAGAACCAGGCGTCGATCGACAGGTCACGCTTCGCGGAGGGCCTCGATCAGCTCAAGGCGCGAGTAGACGACCAGACAGCACAGCTTCGAGCCGCCGACGGCGACATCCAAGAACTTGCCCGCTCGATTGCCGTAAGCACGGTGAAGTTGCAACTCTGGGGCCTTATCCTCGTGGGCGTCGGCACAGTACTGATGGCCGTGCCGACGCTGGTCAGCATGTGGGCTGCCATGTAACTGTGCCCCACCACCGCCCGCGACCTGCGGCTTTGTTGTGGCAACTGTGTCGGCGTGCGAACCGCAGGAGATGATCAGGACCAGCTAAGGTGCTACGATCTGGGGAGTGGACTAGGCGTGTTCGCCCGAGTCCGTGTTGGACGAGGATGCTCCAACGCAGCTTCGGTAGGTGGGTTTCCCTGTTGATCTTTATTTGAATGGTTCGTTGAGATCAATGTGTAGAGTTTGAATAAGAATGTGTGATGTTAACCCTAAAGTTTTACACCGAAGTTGATCGACCCGCCGGATCGACTTAGAGCTGCTAGCGAGAATCCCGCCACCGTATGGGGTTTGTTGGGATATGATGTCACTTATGCTGCGTCGAATTTTGCTTAGGATTGATCCGGTCTTACGGGATGCCTACGGCGGCATCGCGGCTAAGTGTAGACGTGATCGCTCCGATGTGTTCCGTGATGCCCTCTATGCGTATGCCCATCTACACGCTGTTGACGGCTGGAACGAGCGAGGATTCGGAATAAGTCGCCACGAGGCAGTGCGCGCCGGTGTGCGCCAGACCATAGAAAACCTTCATAAGGGTTGGGTGGATCGGGAACGCCATGCTGATGACGCGCTTGAAACCGCGGGAATGATCCGAGAGCTTGCTGCCATCCTTGTTGAACTGTGGCTACTTGCCCGAGAGGTAGAAATCGACGCAGCGGTCTACGGTGAAATAGGAAGCTTAGTGGCCACCACCATGCACGGCACGATTGAATGTCTGGTTGCGCTAGCCCGCCCTCTGTTCGACGCCGCGCATGAGTTGGCCCACGGAAATCTGTAGTCGCCGTCTAGATCACACGTTGTGCATTCACCGTTGATGCTTTATCTACATGTCCGCTGGGAACAATGGGAATTGCGTGACGGTTCATGTTTCAGGAGATCGCGTGCTGTCTGGGGGTGATGGCTGTGGTGGTGTGCGAACTAACGAGACTTTCTTGTGCTCGGCATGATGTCGGCAGTTGGTCGCTGAGCTGGCTGGGCAGGTCGCCGAACTTGCCGCGGCGGAGCAGCGCTGCTTCGCGTTCACCCTGCGGCTGGCTGGCGGTGGCTGAAATTGGAGGTACGGGCTCCGGCGAAGGCGGCGTCGATGCTGGCTGAGGTGTTCGGTACTGCGGACTGATCGCCGCGTTCCCGGCTTGCGCCCTGGTTGTCCTGTTTGCCTCGTCGTTGGGTTGGAGAGGTTGTCGGTGCTTGTTCTGCGTTCGATCGTGCTGTTCGTGCTGGCCGCCATCGCTGAGATCGGCGGAGCGTGGCTGGTGTGGCAGGGTGTGCGGGAGCACCGAGGGTGGCTGTGGATCGGCTTCGGGGTGATCGCGCTGGGCCTGTACGGGTTCGTCGCCACGGTGCAGCCCGACGCGCAGTTCGGTCGCATTCTGGCCGCCTATGGCGGAGTGTTCGTCGCCGGGTCGTTGGCCTGGGGAATGGTCGCTGACGGTTACCGGCCTGATCGGTTCGATGTGATCGGCGTGCTGATCTGTCTGGCAGGTGTCGCTGTGATCATGTACGCCCCGCGTGGTTGACCAGCCGCCCAGCCCGAGCAGATCCGAACAGCCCGAGGTTGACCAGCCTCACCCTATGCGTGTCGGTCGTGTGCTCGGTGACGGGAATGTCGGTCGTGTTGCCCAGGAGCTCGTCGAGCGCAGCTTGTCATCAGGGTTTTCGTTCCCGTGTCTGGTCATGACCGTGGGACCGTTGCTTGTGTTTGCGTATGCCGTGGTCGCGTAGTACTCGTTTCACGCTGGATACGCTGATACCGAACCGCTGGGCAACCTGCGAGCTGGTAGCACCTGAGAGGTACAGATCGATCACCGCCTGAAGATCCTCAGCGCTGAACCGTTCACGCATACTCCACTGACGAGCACCCACCCGACGGACCTTGATCCCAGGCCCCTCAACCAGAAGGGGCCGGTTCTTATGCTGACACGTTAGGCCCACCACCATTTTTGACCTGCGGTTTCTCGTGACAACTGTGTCGGTGTGCGAACCCGCCGGGAGAGCTGAGTCACATCGAGGGGTGGTTCATGGCAAGGTTGGCGGTGTAGCGGTTCGCGCTGTTGTCCAGAGGATGGCCATGCCTATATTTGATGACCAAAAAATATTGAAAGTATCACCTGTAACGTGTCAATAATTGTAATTGCAGGAGTCTGAATAATCGTTGTTTGCCTTCATCTGGGCTTGGCGCGGTGATGAGTCTGGCTCCTGTTGCGTCGATTTTTTGCAGAATTGTTTCCATTTCATTGCGGCGTCGTGTGAACTGGGTCAAGCTGCCACTGATGATCAGGTAAGTTATGTCGCGTAATGTGTCTAGTTCGTGGAGCATGTGCTGTAGTGTGGGGCGTTGGTCGATGCAGTCGCGCCCGCCACAATATTCAACGTATTCTCGAATAATCCGGGCGTTCAACTTGTCGGCCATCTTTTCGCAAGCTCGGCGTCTCTTGTCGATCATTATTTGTTCCCTTGTGAAATTCGGGATTCTTTGAGGCTTATTCACGGCAGCGCTATCGACCTTGTGGGACCCGTCTTGAGCTGCAATGATCAGTCGTCGATCAAGATCGCTGAATAAGCCTCTTTGCTTCGGATCTAGATATTGGACGCGAATGAAGGTCGCCGCTGTAGTTTTTTCTTTGGTGGTGTCTAGCATTCTCTTTCTCTTTTCTCCATTTTGACATGGAAATAAGTTTAGCCACCGACATTTCCTTTTTGGGGATGCGATAGGTAGGAGGCGGGAAATACCTAGTTCTTTGGCTGTTTTGCCTGCACTGAGGGTACCTAACTGCTACGACTTCTATTAAAGCTTCACGTTGTCGCCTAAGTGTATTGTTTGTGGGTTTTCTTGGTTGCTTTAACTTCTGTCCGTGTAGATTTTAGGGAGCTTTTTTAAGGTTTTTCTTCGTTGTTTTTCTATAGATATGGATGTGGCCTCTTAATCGGAGGCTGCCATATCATCAATCTCGTCATCAATCTCGGCAGTCATGAGTTCCTGGGCGATTTCGTTACCTGTACGAGATAACTTGGCGCAGCTGTCCATGCGTCCTGCCTTTGTGTCAATGAGTAGGCCCATGCTCCGAAGTTCCGCTTCTTTTTCTTTGCCGAACAAGCCGTGCATGAAAGTGGTTAGTAATACCATTTTTCGGAGTGTTTTGCCTTGTTCGATGGTAAGTCCGTGAGCTTCGCAAACCATTTGATATCTGGACATTGTTAACTCCTATGTTTTGTTGATACTTATGCTGACACGTTAAGTAGTCCACTCACATCTGTGACCTGCGGTTTGTCGGGGGTATTCGGCATGATGTCGGTAGCTGGGTGGGGTCTGGCTGATGTGGGTGTTGCTTGGGGTGGTCGTCGTCCTGGGGTTGTGGAGTGAGGTTCGTAGTTATCCCGTCTGGACGCGATAGTCGGGAGTTATACTTGGTCCTGACTATCGCGTCTATGTCTATGAGGCGGGTTGTTAGACTGCGTTGGCGTCGTAGAGATCTCGGATTTCTTGGTCAAGATCGTCGGCGTAGACGTCACGTGTTTGGGCTACGGGAATCCACTCCAGGGTGCGGCGGTGTATGCGACCGATTTCGATGTCGTAGAGATCGTATCGGTTGACTTTGATCACAAGGCGTCGTTTGCAGAATCCGGCACCTAGATAGATATCCACCATCAGTCCGTCCTGGGTGTGGGTGATGGTGTGAGGTTTGGCGCCCATGCCGATCCAGGTCCACAGGTTGACGTGGTGGAACCAGATCACGCTCGCATCAGCTGGGCGTCCTTTTTCGGTGGTAATGGTGTCGATAGTGGTTTTCATGACGGTCCTTTTCTCTAATTGACATCCCCACTCTTAAAGTGGTTGACCACTTAATTATGACACCCATTGAAGAAGTGGTCAACCACTTGTGTCATACTCATGGCGTGGGAAGTCAACATCGGTACCCGGCCCGCGCCCTTCGCCCTCCGCCGCAACTGTGGGAAGACGCTCAGGCTCACGCCCGCCAACACCAGCTAGACATGAATACGTATCTGGTCGCCTGCGTGCGGTGGCTGGCCGAGCAACCCGACACCGCTATACAACACGTTCAACCGTTTTCCGAAGGACCCTCACCACGGGGCCGCCCACGCCGCGACAGTGGGACACCCGCGCCCCCTTGATCGCTTGTGATCAGGACTGACCGCCAGGGGCAACATGCGGGTACTGTTCGCGGTCGTGTTCCCCTGGGACGCAACCGACTCTTGGCAGGCACGACGCCCCAACCCAGCTGATCATGCGTTGCTGCGGTGTTCACGACGTACGCCATACTGGTGCAGCAGTCGCGTTACGCTGCGCACACTGACGCCAAATTTCTCGGCTACCTGCTTGGCCGTCGTGCCTGACTTGTAGAGGTCGATCATCGTCTGAAGATCCTTGGGGGAGAAACGGTCTCGCAGGCTCCACCAGCGTGTGGTGCTGCACACCTCACCATCCGCGCCAGAGCCGGGCTCATCATCCTGCCTAGCTCCCTCTACCAAGATCACAACTGCTTTTTGGAGCTGTTCTCGCAGGTCAGAGCGGTTCGAGTAAGCTACCAGCAGGTCCACACCAGTTCAGAGCCCCTCTCCAGAGATCTTCCTCAGGGGCGCTGGACCCCCGTACAGCAGCAAATCATCCCCATTTTCCCGCCTCCGCAGCGGCCCAGCGCCGCGGCACCGGCTCCCGACCCAAAAAGAGAACGGCCCCACCCGGTTCCGCTGGGTGGAGCCGTTGTTCCCGCTTCAGCTCGGAGTAGGTCCGCTCGACCGGCTCTCAGCAGCCGGCCAGGTAGCCCAGCGCGGAACGAGCCACGGGTTGACCCACTAATCGTTGATCTTTGCCCAGTGGCCGGGTAAGTGCGTCCTGAGGTATTCCGTGGACGCGTCCTTCGGGACTGGGTGAAGGTGGTAACCGGTGAGGAGGCAACCCTCCCACCCGAGTGATTCGTCAGACCTCAGCGGTGGATTGTGAGCCCTCCAGCGCTTGATCTCGATCTCCTCGACCACGGATGCCTGCCGCGCGCCTTCCTGCTTGTCGCTGCCGGATAACCGCTCGAACCATCCCATTTGTGTGCCCCCTTGTCTTTAGCGCGACACCGCAGTGCGCTCATCGGCTGCTTTTGCCGCCTACTATCTAGGATGTCAGACGTCCAGAGGTCGGGAATCATCTCCACGGATCATTGTTCGCGTACCTTAGGTGATGTAGCCCTGGGGGTTTCTACATCTGGGGATAACTTGTGACAAACCCGCTAAGTGAACAAGATGCCGCCGTCTGTCATGACGGTCGCGGTCGTTTCCGTTGCAAGTCATCCTCAAGATGTAGAATCTTCCCAGAGCCACCTCGTCTGATGCAGCGAGACTGCATCAGACGAGGCAGAGGGGAGATGGCCCGTGGGAGCGGCTGATCTGGGGAACAACGCCACCACCTGCCGGTGCCGATCACCGGGGTTCCGGAGGTAGTGGATGCTCACCACGACGCTCAAGCACTAAGCTTGGTAGCGCCGTCACGGCCGTCGTGGAGGTGAAACGGATGACACGCCAGGCTCGACTGGGCAACCTGGGTCTGGGCAGCGTGGGTCTGGCGACCGGACGGGTCGCTATCGGCGTTGTCGCGCTGCTGCGGCCAGCGCTGGTGGCGCGGCCGTGGGTGGGGGGCGCTCAGGCTTCGGCGCCGGCTGGGGTTGTGCTGGGCCGAGCACTGGGTGGCCGGGACCTGGCCCTGGGTGCTGGTGCGCTGCTCGCGGCTTGGTGCGGGGACGAGCGGGCGTTGCGGGCCTGGACCCTCGCCGGGGCGTTCTGTGACGGTGTCGATGCAGTTGCGACCGCCGCGTCGTGGCGCGACCTGCCCGCGTTGGGGCGGCTCGCCGTCGCGGGCGCCGCTACTGCGGGTGCTGTGCTGGGCGGATCAACAGTGTTGCGCGCCGCCCGCAGGTGACTGGCGGTGGCCTTCGCTTCGACGGCTGGATCGCCGGGGTAGGCACCGCCGCCGGCCTGCGGGTGATCGTTGGCCACTGGGTGTCGTCGCCGCTGGGGCCGTTCACCGACCTCATGGTGGAACAGCCTGACGGTCACCGGATGCTGCTGGCCCCCACGCCGACGGTCGCCAGGTTCGTCGCGGAGACCTACCGGTTCGATGAGGTGCGCACGGTTGGCCTCAGCGCCGTGGTGCACGGTCGACGGTGGCAGATCGCGGCACCACCGGTCGAGGTCACGTTGGAACTCGGCGCCCGACCCCTGCTGGGGTGGCTCCTGCGGACCGTGCCGCGCCGGGTAGCGACCAGCCCGCGCTGGATCGCCGCAGTCGACTTCCTCGCGCGCCGGGTGCTGCCGGGCGTGCGCACCCGCGGCAGCGCCGGAGGGGGACGCGAGGAACTCTACGCGGCGCTCGATCTGCACCGGATCGCCGGTGCGCGGGTGGTCTGGGGCGGTGTTGACCAAGGCGGGCTTGCCCCGGTCACGCCGCCGGTGCGGTTCGGGTTCGGATCGACGCCGCCGACGCCCGCACTGGTGCGCGTGATCACCCTGATCCGGCCGGACTGTCACTGCGGCCGGTAACCGTGCGTGTCGGTGCCGGAGCAGGGGAGGGGACACTAGGTAGGGTGGCCCTGTGCGGTGGGAAGCGGTGCCCGCGCCGGGGCCTGTGGTGCCAGTCACCGGGCAGGCCGCATTGGCCCGGCTGATCGAGGACGGCGTGACCTGGGGCGACTCATCTGTCTGGCTCCCGCGACTGCCGTCAGGAAGTGTCAGTTTGTTCTTCACGTCGCCGCCCTACGCCGACGCCCGGGCGTACTCCCGGATCCACCCCGACCGCTACGTCGAGTGGTTCCTCCCGTTCGCGCGAGCAATGTATGCGGCAACCTGCGAGTCCGGCTCGCTTGTGCTGAACATCAAAAACCGGGTCGCCAAGAGTGGCTCGCTCAAAGGTCAGCGTCATCCCTATGTTTACCAACTGGTCATCGCGTTGCAGAACATGGGCTGGTGGTGGCTGGAAACCTATATCTGGGCCAAGCCTAACGCGGTACCGGGTCGGTTCGGGCCCCGTACCAAGGACGCCTACGAGTACGTCTATCATTTCGCCCGGGGCCCGAAGCCGTACTTTGACTTGGACGCAGTCCGGGTTCCCTATAAGACCAGCACGACCGAAATCGACCGTCGCAGGTTGGACGCCAACGGCCGGCGGAACACGGCGGCAGGATTCGGCCGTGACCGCACCACGACCTACTGCCATGGCGGTGCCGACCCGGGGAATGTGGTCAGCGTGCCCCAGACCTATAACCAGCACTACGGGGTCGCGCACACCGCCGCGATGCCCGAGGGCCTCGCGGCCTTCTTCATCAGCGCCACCTGCCCCCCGGGCGGTATCGTCATCGATCCTTTCGCTGGCAGCGGCACCACGGTCGTCGTCGCACGCCGGTCCGGCCGCCGCGCCGGTGGCCTGGAACTGCACCGGAGCTTTGCCGCCGAGGCACAGCGCCGCCTCGCGACCGACCAGGCCGACGACATTCCCGGATCGCTCGTGAATGCCAGCTGAGTTGCCCAGCCCGCGTGAGGTGATCCGAGGCGTGCCTGCTGTGCTGCGTTCGCTGGTTCTGGGGGCTGCCGGCAATCCGGCAGTACGCAGGCTCGTCGCTACCGTCCCGGTCAGCCGCTATCTGGTCAGCCGCTTCGTGGCGGGGGTGAGCACCGAGCAGGCGGTGGCTGTTGCCACCGCCCTGGTAGCCGACGGTCTCGCGGTGACCCTGGACCACCTGGGGGAGGACGTCACCGGCGAGGACGACGCGGAATCCGCCGTGCAGGCCTACCTCGAACTGCTGGCGTGCTTGAGCGCCAGGGGCCTGACCGGCCAGAGCGAGGTCAGCGTGAAGCTGTCCGCGGTGGGCCAGCGGCTGAACGAGGTGCTGGCACTGCGCAACGCCTCCCGGATCTGCGCCGCCGCCGAGCAGGCCGGCACCACCGTCACCCTAGACGCCGAAGATCACACCCTGACCGACTCCACCCTGCTGATACACGCCGAGCTACGCCGCCACTGGCCAACGACCGGAGCGGTGCTTCAGGCCTACCTGCACCGCACGCTGGAGGATTGCCGGACGCTGGCGGCGGCAGGCGCCAGGGTCCGACTGTGCAAGGGTGCCTACGCCGAACCGCCCGAACTCGCATTCCGGACCTCTCATGAGGTTGCCCGCAGCTTTGTGCGTTGCGCCAACGTCCTGCTCGCCGGCCCGGGCTATCCCATGTTCGCCACCCACGATCCACGACTGATCGACATCGTGGGGGAGCGGGCCCGCTGGTACGGGCGCCCCCCGGACAGTTTCGAGTATCAGATGCTCTACGGGGTACGTCCCGCCGAGCAGCGACGGCTGGTCGCGGCCGGCGACACCGTCCGGGTGTACCTGCCCTACGGCTCGGATTGGTACTCCTACCTCACCCGGCGGCTCGCCGAGCGACCCGGCAACCTCGCCTTCTTCCTCCGCGCTGTGGTGACCGGCGGCTGAGTACCGGGGAGACTGGTGTGGCACCCTGCCGTCATGACTGTGATCGCCGTTCTGGGCGCCGGCAAGATCGGCGAGGCCTTGTTATCCGGGCTGCTGAACTCCGGTCGCAGCCGGGATGACCTGATGTTCACCGAGCGCTACCCCGACCGGGCTGCCCACCTGGAGCAGACCTACCGGGTGCGCGCGGTCGATACCGCCACCGCAGCGGGTAAGGCCGAGGTCCTGGTCGTCGCGGTGAAGCCGCAGGATATCGACCCGCTGTTGACGGAGCTCGCCGAGCTGATCGGCTCGAACACCCTGATCGTGAGCTTGTGCGCCGGGCTGCCCATCGCGCTCTACGAGCGTCGGCTGCCTGACGGCGTACCGGTCGTGCGCGTGATGCCCAACACTCCGATGCTGGTCGGCGAGGCAATGAGCGCGATATCCGCCGGGGCCTTCGCCACCGAGGCGCACTTGGAGCTGACCGAGGAGCTGCTCGGCAGCGTGGGCAAGGTGGTCCGGGTTCCAGAAAGTCAGCAAGACGCCGTCACCGCGCTGTCCGGGTCCGGCCCCGCCTACTTTTTCTACCTGGTCGAGGCGATGATCGACGCCGGGATCATGCTCGGGTTGCCCCGCCCGACGGTGACGGAACTGATCACCCAATCCGCGGTGGGCGCGGCCCGGATGCTGCGCGACACCGGGGACCATCCGGTGCTGCTGCGGGAGGCGGTGACCTCCCCCGGGGGCACGACGATCATGGCGATCCGGGAGCTGGAGCGGCACGGGGTGCGCGCGGCTGTCCTGGCGGCCATCGAGGCGGCCTGGGAGCGGTCGGTCGAACTCGGGACCACCCACCACAACTGATGCCAACAACAACCGATAGGAGTCGCACGGCCACCACCAGTCCCGCTACCCTCAGCAGAACAGTTGCGTCACGGACCGCGGGTGGGGAAGCCCAGCGGCGCGCGACGTGGTGAGGACGCGATGACCCATGCGGATGGACGAGCAAGCCGGGCCTGCCAAGGTGCAGTTCCTCACGGTCGCCGAGGTAGCTGCGATGATGCGAGTATCCAAGATGACAGTCTACCGGTTGGTACATGCGGGCGAGCTACCCGCGGTGCGCGTGGGGCGCTCCTTCCGGGTTCCGGAGGTAGCGGTAAACGGTTACCTGGAGAACTCCTACTTCGACGCGGGATGAGGGCCGGGTCGGGTGCTGGTCGCGGATTCGATCAGGGCTAAGCTGGGCGGCCATGCGCGCCCGCAGCTGGGCGCTTCGCAGTACGTCCACGACCAGCGAGGAGGCCGAGCATGGGCTCGGTGATCAAAAAGCGCCGCAAGCGCATGTCGAAGAAGAAGCACCGTAAGTTGCTGCGCAAGACGCGGGTGCAACGCCGCAAGCTGAAGAAGTAACGTTGGCACCATTGCCCCAAATGGTGCGGACGCAGGAAGAGTTATGCCGTCGTCCACGGTCCTTGTCACCGGGGCCAGCCGCTTCCCCGGTGGTCAGCTGGTGGCCCGGCTCGCGGCTGATTCCACGATCGACCGCATTCTTGCGGTGGACACGGTGCCGCCGCGTCGCGACCTGTTGCGACGGATGGGACGCGCCGAGTTTGTCCGTGTTGATCTGCGCAACCCGTTGATCGCCAAGGTGATCTCTACGGCCAAGGTCGACACCGTGGTGCATGCCGTGCTGAGTGACTACCCGCGTGATTCTGGGGAGCACCCCGTCATCGGCACCATGCAGCTCCTCGCGGCCTGCCAGAAGTCGATGGCGGTAACCCGGCTGGTCGTGACGTCCACTGGTGCGGTGTATGGGGCAAGCGCCCTGGCTCAGGCGGTGTTTACTGAGCGTGACGAGCCGAAGGGGGTCCCGGCCTCGGGGTACGTCAAGGACGCGGTGGAGCTCGAGGGTTATGTCCGTGCTTTCGCTCGGCGGCGCGAGGACGTGGACGTCACGGTGCTGCGCTTCACCGACATCCTTGGGCCACGCATCGACACCGTCCTGAGCAGGTACTTCTCGCTCCCCGTGGTGCCCACTGTGCTGGGTTATGACGGTCGGATGCAGCTGGTGCACGAGCAGGACGCACTGGCAGTGTTGGAGCGAGCTACCCGGGAGCGGCTACCGGGGGTTTTCAATGTCGGTGGCGACGGGGTGCTGCTGGTTTCTCAGGCGATTCGACGGATGGGTCGGATCGCCATCCCGCTGCCTAGACCGGTTGCGGCCACCCTGGGGCGGCTGCTGTGCAGCGCCCAGCTCGCTGACTATTCCCTGGAACACATCCAATTCCTCAGCTTCGGCCGCGTGCTCGACACGACCCGGTTGCGCACCGAATTTTGCTTCGTGCCCCGGTGGACCACCGCCCAGGCTTTCGACGACTACGCGCGTGGCCGAGCGCTGGCGCAGCGATGCCTGCCTGGGTTCGCCACCGGGTCCCGGTAACCAGTGCCCCGGCATCGGGATGTGGCTGACCTGCTGGCGTTCGCGCGCAGGCGGTTGCATGGCGACTACCGCGTCGATGAGTTCGGCTTCGACCCAGACCTCACCGACCATGTGCTGCTCCCGCTGATGGCCTCGCTGTACCACTCATGGTTCCGGGTGCAGACGATCGGCATTCACCACGTACCTGCTGAGGGCAGCGCTCTGGTGGTCGCCAACCATTCTGGGACGCTGCCGCTGGATGCGCTGATGACCGCGGTGGCGGTGCACGAGGCACACCCGGCGGGACGGCATCTGCGCATGCTCGGCGCTGACCTGGTTTTTCGCGCCCCGCTGCTCGGCCCGCTGGCGCGCAAGTCGGGTCAGACCCTGGCGTGTGTCCCTGACGCCGAGCGGTTGCTCACCTCCGGCGAGCTGGTGGGGGTGTGGCCGGAGGGGTTCAAAGGCATCGGCAAGCTCTACCGTGATCGGTACAAGTTGCAGCGTTTTGGGCGCGGCGGGTTCGTCTCCGCAGCGTTGCGCACCCAAGCGAGGATCATCCCCTGCGCCATCGTGGGGGCGGAGGAGATCTACCCGATGATCGGCGAGGCGACGCCGCTGGCTCGGTTGCTCAGGATCCCGTATTTCCCGGTGACGCCGTTCTTCCCGCTGCTAGGGCCGCTAGGGATGATCCCCCTGCCGTCCAAGTGGTACATCGAGTTCGGCGAGCCGGTCCGAACCGACGCCTACGAGCCGGGTTCCGCCGAAGATCCGATGTTGGTCATCGCTCTCACCGACCAGATCCGTGAGACCATCCAGCAGACGCTTGACCGGCTCCTCACCCAGCGCGGTAACCCCTTCCTCGGCTGAGGTGAGGCCACTTGTGGCCGAACGCGAATCAGAGGCGGGAGCGACGTTGGTAGGCCCGTCGTGCGGCAACCGCACCCGCTGCCACTCCGACGCCCAGCACCGAAGGCACCCCGATCCTCGCGGCCTTGCGGCCAGTCCGGAAGTCCCGGATCTCCCAGCCCCGCGCCCGGGCGATCTCCCGAAGGTCAGGATCAGGGTTCACCGCTACTGCGGTGCCTACCACGGAGAGCATGGGAACGTCGTTGGCTGAGTCGGAGTAGGCGGTGCAGCGCTGCAAGTCGAGTCCTTCTCGGAGGGCCAGTGCGCGCACCGCCTGCGCCTTGGCCGCTCCATGCAGAATGTCCCCGACCAGCCGACCAGTGTATACCCCGTCGACGGTCTCCGCCACAGTGCCCAGCGCACCAGTGAGGCCGAGCCGGCGGGCGATGATCGTGGCCAGCTCCACCGGAGTCGCGGTGACCAGCCACACCCGCTGTCCGGCGTCGAGGTGCGTCTGGACCAGCGCCAGCGTCCCCGACCAGATCCGCTCGGCCATCAGCTCGTCGTAGATGTCTTCGCCGAGCTCGACGAACCGCTGGGTAGACATCCCCGTCACGAATGCCAGCATCTGCTTGCGGCCAGTGTGGATCTTTGCGAGGCTCAGTTCCTTGCCGACTACCCGGAACTTCAGCTGCTGCCAGGCGAAGGACGCGAGCGCTCCGGGGGGGAAGAAGTTCCTCGCGGCCAGACCTTGAGCGAAGTAGAAGATAGACGCACCCCTCATCAAAGTGTTGTCGACGTCGAAGAAAGCAGCTCCAGTGAGATCTGACACAGTGAGATCCGACACAGTGAGATCCAGGACGACTTTCTCGTCTCGGGCATCCTGAGGGCACCATCGTGGCGCTGGATCTTGCCCTGACATCGGAGCGGTGGCCCTTCCTCATCAGCCCCCTGAAGGGGAAGCCGATTCTCAGAGTGCCGTGATGAGTTCTCCTCAGCAACCAAACAGTGAGGATCTACTTGTCGACAAGACGGTGAGCGGCGTTGAACTGAGAACTAGCCGTGAGGCAACAGCCCTGGTTTCAGAATCGACGGTAGGGGAACGGTAGGCTTATGCCCGGGCAAGGGGTGTCCCCAGGTCTGCGGCCGTAACGGCGTGGCCCCGGGCTGGCTCGGGTTGGCCAACACGCCACCGGGGCTTCGCGTGGGCGACAAGTCGGAGCGAGTGCCTGAACCGTTCTGACTGGGAGCCGGGACCGGATTCACCGACGGCGGATGGAGCAGCGGGTTGGGGATCACCACGTTAGGCGGGATCACCGATGGCGCAGATGTCACGTCCGGCACTGGCACCACGGGGGACTTGCCGCTCACCGGGGAGGGCTGGCAGGCACCCTTAGCGGGCAACAGACCGAGATCGTCGCGGGTACCGGAGGTGATCGTGACGCAGCTGGAGCGGCCACTCAGGGCGTTAGCTCTCGCGATGATCCGATCGAGTAGACCGAGCGTGCTATCCACCCGGGCACTGATCAGCGCCGGCAACGCCGCCCGGAGGGTCACCAACCGAGCCTTTTGCTGCTCGGCCCAGCTGCGCAGTTCGCCTAGACTGCTGGGCTTGCCGCTCAGGGCCAGTCTGGTGAGTAGCCTCGCCCCTGCGGCCGCATCGGAGTCGAAGTCATCGAGAGCCCGAAGGAACCCGCTCTGCCCCGCCGCGCTCTGTTTCGTGGCCCGCTTAGTGGCAGCCTCGGCTTGGTTCGCCATGACCTCGATCTCGTTCACTCGATCGCTGGCGAACTCCAGATGCTTCAGTGCCCTAGGCTGCTCACCGAAGGTCAGCCCAAGCTCGGCCGACTCGGTGGTGCGCTTGAAGCTGTACAACGCGTCACCGGGCAGCGCATCGCGAGACAGCAGAACGCTCATCCCCGACAGCGACATCAGCAGGCACAGTGCTGCCGCAGCGGCCACCAGCAGCCGTCCTCGGGTCTGGTGCGCAACCCGGCGACGATGCTGCGTGATCCGCAACGGCATGACAGGGCTGTTGCCTTCATGTACCACAGAGGAGAACTCGGCCATGAGGCGCTGGCGCATCCGATCTCGTTCTTCCGGAGTCGGGCTCAGCGTGCCGCCCACCTGGCGCAATGCCGTGACGACAGATAGTTCATGCCGCACGGTGGGGTCAGAGACTCCGTGCCGACCACTATCTACGGTGCGGGCACAGTCTTGCCACTCGTGCTCGTCGCTGCTGCGACCTCCGGATGCGCGCGTCGTCCTCACCGCCTTCGGGCCCTGGGGCCATCTCGCTGGGAGCAACGAACGGCCGTCCAGGCGGTTACGCCCGACCTGCCTGGTGTGCCTGTGACAATCGTCGCAGCGACAGTCATCGCAGCGACAGTCATCGCAGTCCCTCGGGCAACAGCTGCGCCAACCTGCGGACCGCGCGATGTTGCAGCGCCTTGACTGCACCCTCGTTGCGGCCCATCACGGCCGCGGTCTCCGAGACCGACAGGCCTTGCATGAAGCGCAGCATGATGCACTCCTGCTGATCCTGCCCCAGCTGGGCGATGCAGCGCCTGAGCTCGGTAGCGGTGGCCTCCTCGACTACCTCGTGCTCGGGGCCTCGATCGTCCTCGCTGGAGTCAAGAATGTCGGCAGTGGTCATCTCTAATCGGTACCTGCTGGATTTGACGTGGTCAAGGACCAGGTTACGGGCGATGGTGACGAACCAGGCCCCGACGTCGCGACCCTGGTAGCTCACGGAGGAGATCCGGCGCAGCGCTCGGAGGAAGGTCTCGCTGGTGAGGTCTTCGGCCAGCGGGCGATCACCCACCCGGAACAGCACGAAGCGGAAGACTACATCGACATACCGGTCGTAGAGCTGGCCAAAGGCATTCTGATCACCTTGCTGGGCGGCCGCGACAAGCTCCCAAGCGGCGGTATCGACCTCGGTGGCGGCCTCGGTGGTGCTGGCGCCTCCGGTGGCTTGATCGAGATCCGCAGCGCTGGGATTTGTGGCGCTGGGATCGGGGATCGGTTGGGTGCTGGGGCGGGCGAACTTCACGCGATCGGGCCCTGACGTTCTGAGGACCATCTCGGTTGCGGCATGAGCCACTCCTCGTCCGCTCGTGCCGACCGTTCGCGTTAACGGTCGCCTAAGGCGTTGCGGAAGCATACGACGGCGACACGGTACGCGGTGGCAGAGAGTCGCGTTCTGGGGACGCAGCGCGCGCTCACCTCCGTCGTCCCCGCCGCTGGCAGGCGGGTGAGGTGTGGTGGCAGGCTGATGAGATGCGCCATGAGGTGACGTTGCTCGTCCGCTCGGATTGTCATGCGTGCGCGGCGGCCCGGGCGGACCTCGCTCGAATCTGCGCCGAACTGGGCGTTCCGTGGCAGACCAGCGATGTGGACGCGGACCCGTCACTGCGGGCCGAGTACGGCGATCGGGTCCCGGTGATCCTCGTTGATGGCCAGGAACACAGCTGCTGGACGGTGCGGGAGGCTCGCTTGCGGGCCGCACTGACCCGGTGATCACCATCACGGTCTGGTCTCTCGGTGAACCTCTCGCCGGTGATGGCCCGAACGGGCAGGCATGACCTCAACCCGGTTGCCCTTGCCGGTGCCGGCAGGGCCGGCGCCCCGGTTGTCGTCCATCGCCCGGGCAACTCTGGTGGGACTGCTGTCGATGGCTGCATGGCTTCCCGGTCCGGAGGCTGGTCCCTGGGCTCTACGGTTTCGTGTCTGGGACCAAGTGGATCACCGATATCGAGAAGGTCGAGGTGCGTCTCGACCACGGTGAGTGGCGAGGCGCGGAGCTGTCCGCGGAGATCAACTATGGACACTTGGCGGATGTTCCGGTTGCGGGGGCGGTGGGAACCCGGCAACCACGTCGCCGAGGTCCGGGCGACGGACAAGGCGGGGTACACCCAGACCGCGGACCGGGCCGCCCCCATCCCGGACGGCGCCACGGGGTGGCATTCGGTACAGTTCACCGTCCTTTGAGAGGACGCGTTGAGTACAGGGCAAATGTGTCCTTTTCGTAATCTGCAAACTATGAGCTTGCTGCCGTGCATTACCGAAGTAATACCTGTGAGGCCCGGACCGGCCGGGCAGATGAGGAGTTGAGATCGAGTGAAGAGGATCCAGCGACTGGCCGCGGTGGGTGCCATGGCGGCCATGACCGCCGTGGTTGGTGCCTGCAGCAGCGCGCAGGCACCAACCACCGGGAGTCAAGCTTCGTCGGCGCCAGCCGCCGAGCCGGCTGAGCCCAGTGCTGAGGCTCCGGCGCCCGGTGGCACCGGTGTCACGAAGATCAGCGACATCTTCGGTCCGGCGTGCAGCCAGGTGCCTCAGCAGGGTCCCGGCTCGGCGCAGGGGATGGTCAACGACCCGGTGGCCACCGCAGCCAGCAACAACCCGCTGCTGAAGACCCTGACGAAAGCCGTGACCGCTGCCAACCTGACTGACACCCTGAACAGCGCTCCAGCGTTGACCGTCTTCGCCCCGGCTGACTCGGCGTTTCAGGCATTGGAAGCCCAGCATCCCGGCATCATCACCCAGTTGATCACTGCTCCTAACGTGGCCTCGCCGGATAGCAAGCTGGCCAAGATCCTGAAGTACCACGTGGTGGGTCAGCGCTATGACGCCGCTAGCTTGGTTCAGGCCGGTACGGTGGACACCCTGGAAGGCGGGAAGATCAAGATCGGTGGTACCGCGGCGGCACCGACCGTGGGCGGTGCGCCGGTGTTGTGCGGCAACATCCCGACGAAGAACGCCACCGTGTTCGTGATCGGGCAGGTGCTGACGCCGCCGGCGTCCTGATCAGGCCGAGGCGGCCAGCACTCCTCAGGGGCGGCTCCAGGGAAGGAGCCGCCCCTGACGCATGTTTCGGTCCTTATGTCTGTTTGTCGGGCTTGTCTGATGGTTCCGCACTGTTTCGTAACGATTTCGCATACCTCGACCCGGTAATCGTTTCGGCCGCCGGGTGGTGGGCACCCCCCCTTCGCGATGATCCAGACCGGACAGTACGAGTAAGGAGTTGAGATCGAGTGAGGAAGATCCAGCGGCTGGCTGCGGTGGGTGCCATGGCGGCGGTGACTGCGGTGGTTGGTGCATGCGGCAGTGCACAGGGGCCAGCCCCCGCCAGCCAAGCTCCGGCACCAGCCACCCAGCCGGCTGCACCCGGCCCTGGAGCGCCGGCGCCCGGTGGCACCGGTGTCACGAAGATCAGCGACATCTTCGGTCCGGCGTGCAGCCAGGTGCCCCAGCAGGGTCCCGGCTCAGCGCAGGCCATGGCCAATGACCCAGTGGCCACCGCAGCCAGCCACAACCCGCTGCTGAGCGCGCCTGCAGGCCAACCCTCTCTGACGGCTGCAGTCACCGCCGCCAAACTGGCTGACACCCTGGACAGCGCTCCGGCGCTGACCGTCTTCGCCCCCTCCGACTCTGCTTTCAACGAGCTACAGGCTAAAAACCCGGGTAGCTTCACCCAGTTGACCACTGCTCCTAACGTGGCCTCGCCGGACAGCCAGCTGGCCAAGATCCTGAAGTACCACGTGGTGGGTCAGCGCTATGACGCCGCTAGCTTGGTTCAGGCCGGCACGGTGGACACCCTGGAAGGCGGGAAGATCCAGATTGGGGGTACCGCGGCGGCACCGACGGTGAACGGTGCGCCGGTGTTGTGCGGCAACATCCCGACGAAGAACGCCACCGTGTTCGTGATCGGGCAGGTGCTGACGCCGCCGGCGTCCTGATCAGGCCGGCGCGGCAGGCTGGAAAGATCGCGCGGGGGTCAGCTCGTTAAGCACAGTGCCGCGGCAGTGACGGTCGGATGTGACGCACCGTGTCGACGCTGAGGCACTGTGCGGTCGCCGCGCTGGAGGTCGGCTTGGTCTACTAAGTCCGGGCAGGGGCTGCTCACCGCTGAGGGTGAGCAGCCCCTGCGGCATGCGACCAAGAACGCCACCGTGTTCGTGAGACGAGCGGGCGAGGCTCGGCGAGGCTCCGAGCCGTGAACTCGACGAGACGGACCTCGGACGGCACCAGAACGTCGGTGAGGTCGAGTTCACGGCGGCGTTGAGCGCGCACACCTTACCCCGTGATGATCATCCTCGAAGATCGCAACTTTGTTCCTGAGTTCACAAGCCGCTACCGTGGACGCCTGGCAGGACAATGTATCCGACCGGGGCACGCAGCTCCGGCGTGCCTGTGCGAGATCCGACCAATGCGAGATCCGAAAGGAAGCCCAGCGTGACGGTGCACGAGCACGGCGGGTGCAGTACCCGGGTCGACGACTTTCCCTACCGTGCGGTGCCTGAGGCTGCAGTCGGCCGCCTCGCCGTCTACTTGCGGGTGCTCACCTCAATGATCGAGCACGGCGTGAGCACGATGTCCAGCGAGGAGCTTGCCGGGGCGGCCGGGGTGAACTCGGCGACCCTGCGCAAGGACCTGTCGTATCTGGGTTCCTACGGCACCCGCGGGGTGGGCTACGACACAGCGCGGCTGGTGGAACATATTGAGCGGCTCCTCGGGCTTACCCGGCACCACAGCGTCGCCGTGGTCGGCATCGGCAACCTGGGTCATGCCCTGGCCAACTACCGGGGCTTTCCCGACCGTGGTTTCCCGGTCACGGCGTTGTTCGACCTGGACGAGGACCTGATCGGGGTCCCGGTGGGCGGATTGCCCGTCGACCACGTGGACAGCATCCCTGCGGTGTGTAAGGAACGGGAGGTCACCATCGGGGTGATCTGCACCCCCTCGACCGCCGCGCAATGGGTGTGTGACCTGCTCGTGGCCGGCGGCGTCCGGTGCATTCTCAACTTCGCCCCGGTGGTGTTGCAGGTGTCCGAGGACGTCGAGGTACGCCGGGTGGACCTTGCGGTGGAGCTGCAGATCCTGTCGTTCTACCAGGCCCGTCGATGCGCCGGAGCGGCTCCGGTGGCGCAACCGGTCGATTCGATTGCGGTGGGCCGATGAGTCTTGTGGTCGTCGGGCTGTCCCACCGCAGCGCGCCGGTCGGAGTCCTGGAGCAAGCCGCGGTGTCCGTTGCGGACGCCGGCAAGGTCCTGGGCCAACTGCTGGAGCGCGAGCACGTCGCGGAGGCGCTGCTGCTCTCCACCTGCAACCGGGTCGAGATCTACGCGGTGGTGGGGACGTTCCACGGTGGGCTGGCCGACATCACCGACGTGCTGGCGCACCAGTCCGCGACTGCGCTGGATGAACTGTCCGAGCATCTCTACGTGCACTACGGCCCCGCCGGTGTGGAGCACCTGTTCTCGGTAGCTGCCGGGCTCGACTCGATGGTGGTCGGAGAGCCGCAGATCCTGGGTCAGCTACGCACCGCCTACGCTGGTGCCGAACAGGCGGGCACCATCGGGCGCACCCTGCACGAGGTCGTGCAGCAGGCGCTGCGGGTCGGCAAACGGGTCCACACCGAGACCGGCATCGACGCCGCAGGTGCCTCGGTGGTCTCCGAAGCCCTCGCCGCGGCGGCGGTTGCGTTGACCGACACCGACGCAGACCTCGATGCGGCGGGGCCCGAGGACGCCGGCCTTGCCGCGGCGGGTCTGGTTGGTCGACGGGCGTTGGTCCTTGGCGCCGGTTCGCTGGGTGGGCTGGCCGCCGCGCGGCTGCGGCGGGCCGGGGTGGCGCAGATCGTGGTGGCCAACCGCACTCACCACAGCGCGGCACGGCTGGCCGCGCTGTGCGAGGCCGAGGGCATCCTCGCTCACGCTGTCGGCCTGGAGAGCGTGAGCGCCGTGTTGCCCGCAGTGGACGTGGTGATCTGCTGCACCGGCGCGAGCCACGCGATGCTCAGCGTCGAACAGATCACCGAAGCGCGGGGCCACCGCCGGCTCGTGGTGTGTGACCTAGGGCTGCCCCGTAACGTCGAGCCTGGGGTGGGCAAGCTGCCCGGCGTGACCCTGCTGGATCTCACCACCGTGGCCCGCCGGCTGGAGCAGCGTGGCACGGCCTCCGCCGCGCTCAGCGCTGCCCGGCGCCTGGTAGCCGAGGAGGTGCGCGCATACCTGGTGGCCCAGCGCACCGTGGAGGTCATCCCCACGGTTGCTGCGCTGCGCAGGCGGGCTGCCGAGGTGGTGGACGCGGAGCTCCTGCGGTTGGACGGCCGGCTGCCGGGACTCGATGCCGCGGTGCGCCATGAGCTAGCCCGGACTGTGCACCGGGTAGTGGACAAGCTGTTGCACACCCCCACAGTGCGGATCAAGCAGCTCGCCGAGGCCGGTGGGGGCCAAGCCTACGCCGACGCGCTGCGCGAGCTGTTCGAACTGGACCCGCAAGCCGCCGCAGCCATCGCCGCGACCGGCCGCACCGACTTTTCTGCTGATTTTGCTGCCGATTTTTCTGGTGCCGGGTGATGGCTATGCGACACCGCCACGACGCCTTAATTTGCCTTTGCCGGGGGAAGCTTATTTCTGCAGGAGGAGCCTTATCTTGTCGGGGGAGACGACCGATGCCGAGCAACTTGGCCGCCACGGTGGCGCCGAGTTGGTAAACCCGGATGCTGGCGCGCTGGGTGCGGACTCAGCGCTGCGCGGCCCGGACTGTGGCCCGATGGGAAACGAGTAGGTACATGAGCCGTGTCTGCAAGACCACCGGACGGATCGCCTTTGTGGGTGCCGGCCCCGGTGATGCTGGAATGCTCACCGTACGAGCGCAGCACCTGCTGAGCTGCGCCGAGCTGGTGGTGACCGATCCCGACGTGCCCGCCGACGTGCTCGCGCTGGCCGCTCGCGGTGCCGAGGTGCGCCCGGCAGTGGGGGAGCCCGGCGAGGTCGCCAAGGATCTGGTCACCGAAGCCAAAAGCGGGCGGGTCGTGGTGCGCCTGGTCTCTGGTGACCCCCTGACCGCCGACGCTGTGGTCGCCGAGGCATTGGCCGTGGCCCGCGCCTCGGCGACCTTCGAGGTGGTGCCCGGCGTGCCGCTGAGTACCGCGGTACCGGCCTTCGCTGGGGTACCGCTGGGCTCTGGGCACACCGAAGCCGACGTCCGCGCGGGCGTTGACTGGGCATCCCTGGCCGTGGCGTCGGGTCCGCTGGTGTTGCACGCCACCGCCTCCCACCTGGCCGAGGCGGCAGGCGCGCTGATCGAACACGGGCTGGCCTCCCACACTCCAGTGGCGATCACCGCCGCGGGCACCATGCCCACCCAGCACACCGTGGAGACCACGCTGGCGTCGCTGAAAAGTGACACCGGGGCACTTGCCGGGCCGCTGGTGGCGACCGTGGGCCCAGTGGTTGAGCAGCGGGCAAAGCTGTCCTGGTGGGAGTCCCGGGCGTTGTATGGCTGGAAGGTGCTGGTGCCGCGGACCAAGGAACAGGCCGGGGCGATGAGCGAACGGCTGGCGATGCACGGTGCGGTGCCGATCGAGGTCCCGACGATCTCGGTGGAGCCGCCCCGATCCCCCGCGCAGATGGAGCGCGCGGTCAAGGGACTGGTCGACGGCCGTTACCAGTGGGTCGTGTTCACCTCCACCAACGCGGTCCGGGCTGTGTGGGACAAGTTCTCCGAATTCGGGCTGGATGCCCGCGCCTTCGCCGGAGTGAAGATCGCTTGTGTGGGGGAAGCCACCGCGGAGCGGGTGCGCTCGATGGGGATCGTCCCGGAGTTGCTGCCTTCGGGCGAGCAGTCCTCCGACGGGCTGCTCGCCGACTTCCCGCCCTTCGACAATGTGCTTGATCCGGTGGACCGGGTGCTGCTGCCGCGTGCGGACATCGCGACCGAGACGCTGGCCGCCGGGCTGCGCGAGCGGGGCTGGGAGATCGACGACGTGACGGCCTACCGCACGGTGCGGGCCGCCCCGCCACCCGCCGAGACCCGCGAAATGATCAAAACGGGCGGCTTCGACGCGGTGTGCTTCACGTCCTCCTCCACGGTGCGCAACCTGGTCGGTATCGCGGGCAAGCCGCATGCCCGCACGATCGTCGCCTGCATTGGCCCGGCCACCGCAGAGACCGCGGTCGAGTTCGGCCTGCGGGTGGACGTGCAGCCCGAGGTGGCACAGGTCGGCCCCTTGGTCGACGCCTTGGCCGAGCACGCTGCCCAACTCCGCGCCGAGGGTGCCCTGCCCCCACCCCGCAAAGCTAAAAGCCGCCGCCGTTAACGTGTGGATAACCCGTGAGTGGCGATGCGAGCTATCACTCGCATCGCCACTCACAAGGGCCGGAGGCCCCATGTCTTACCCGACGAGCCGGCCACGCCGGTTGCGCGCCACAGCCGCGATGCGCCGGCTGGTTGCTGAGACGACGGTGGGCCCGCACCAGCTGGTGCTACCGGTGTTCGTCAAGCAGGGCATCGCGGAGCCGGTACCGATCCCGGCCATGCCTGGTGTGGTGCAGCACACCCGGGACTCGCTGCGCAAGGCTGCTGCCGAGGCGGTAGCCGCCGGGTTAGGCGGGATCATGCTGTTCGGTGTGCCCGCTCTCCGGGACGCCACCGGCTCCGGGGGGATCGACCCGGACGGGGTGCTCAACACCGCCCTGCGCGACGTGCGCACCGAGGTCGGCGACGACATCGTGATCATGGCTGACACGTGTCTGGACGAGTTCACCGATCATGGGCATTGTGGCCTGCTGGATGCGGCCGGCCGGGTGGACAACGACGCGACGCTGGCCGTATACGCGCAGCTGGCGCTCGCACAGGTGCAGGCCGGCGCTCACCTGGTCGGCCTGTCCGGCATGATGGACGGCCAGGTGGGAGCGGTCCGGGCGGCGCTGGACGGTGCGGGCCACCAGGACGCCGGGATCCTGGCCTACAGCGCCAAGTACGCCTCGGGGTTCTACGGCCCGTTCCGCGACGCGGTGGAATCCCAGCTACGCGGGGACCGCCTGACCTACCAGCAGGATCCGGCTAATGCCCGCGAGGCGCTGCGCGAGGTGGCGCTGGATCTCGCCGAAGGCGCCGACATCGTGATGGTCAAACCCGCGATGCCCTACCTGGACGTGGTGCGCGCTGTCGCCGAGGTCTCCGACGTCCCCGTCGCCGCCTACCAGGTCTCGGGCGAGTACTCGATGGTGGAGGCGGCGGTGGCCCACGGTTGGCTGGACCGGCGGCGCACCGTGTTGGAGACCCTGACCTCGATCCGCCGGGCTGGCGCCGATCTGGTGCTGACCTACTGGGCCGTGCCGGCCGCCCGCTGGCTGCGCTGACCGCCCGCACCCGGATTCCGACTGTCCAGCGTGGCTCCGGGGCGTTGCCCTGGCGGGGACGGCAACCATGATCGCCGAAACTGAGGCGTAGCCGTGCAACCGTGCACAGCCATGGCTCAGATTTGGCGATCATGGGATCGGTTGGTTTGCCCCGGCGACCACCTCGGCGATCTCGTCGAGGATCGATGTCCGATCTCCTCGAGGTAACGCACCCGCAGTGCCCGGTCTGAGGTCAGCGTCGCCGTGGCGTGGTCGAGCAGGGCAGCGCACGCAGCGTCGTCAAGCAGCGCAAGGCAGTCGAAGACGGTGCGAGGCACGTCGGTGACGGGCAACCCGCCGACGGTGCTGCGCCGGGTGCGGGGAGTCTCTCGACGGAACAGCCGCAGCCAGGGCACGGGCGACGTGCGTGCACAGCTCAGCGGTACGGTGAAATGATATAGTCGCAGGCTCATCGACCGCCATCTTCCCCAAGTGGGCTGCGGCGAGATGGCTCACCACACCCTCCGGTTGCCAGAGGTGCGTGGCATGTGCCCGGGTGGCTAGAGACACGACGCCGACGGCGTAGACGCCGGGGGGGACCCGCCGCAGTTTGCCACGGCGGACCCAGGTGCCGATGGTGTTCGCGTTCATCCCACTTTCGCGGAGCTGCGCCCGGCTCACGG
Source organism: Pseudonocardiales bacterium (assembly GCA_019244165.1). Lineage (GTDB taxonomy): Bacteria > Actinomycetota > Actinomycetes > Mycobacteriales > Pseudonocardiaceae. The sequence goes on from JAFATA010000020.1 coordinate 80,677, forward strand.
CGCCATGCTGGCGGCGGATCGCGTCGTTCGATGTCGCTTCTTCGGGTCATGGTGACCACGTTGCCCGTGGTCACCGATAATTCCGTGACGGCGTGGGCACACTATGGCTACCGTCGCAGGCATGACGGAGGGCTATTCGACTGGGCCGGTGCTGCCGCGGGGGACCCGACCGAAGGAAGTGGAGATCTCCTTCGGGCTCTGGGTTGCTACCCTTGTCCTCGGCGTCATCGGTACCGTGCTGAGCTACAGCCAGATCAGGCAGGTTCAGGCTCAGATGATCAATCAGATGGTTGCCCAGAACCCGTCAATGGACCAGTCGATGATCGAGCGAACCGCCACGACCACACTCATCGTCGTGGTCGTTCTGTGGCTGCTCGTGATGGCCGCCATGTTCCTCTTCGTGTTCCTGATGCGCGCCGGACGTAACTGGGCGCGGATCGTGTTGGCCGTGCTCGGCGGTCTGTACGTGATCTTCAGTCTGATCGGCGTGGCGGTAGCGGGGTCTGTTGCGGGGTTGCTCCAACTGCTGCTTCTTGTCGGGGCGATTGTGACCATGTTCCTGCCCGCGGCCAACGCCTGGTTCGCGCCCCGCCGCCCCGGATTCTGAGGGCCTGGGGTGGCGCCGGGGGCGGTGCCGCGAACTGGCAGGGTGGGCAGGTGCGTCCCCGTCTTCTAGTCATGGCGACCGTGGCTGAGGTGTTGGCCGCCCTGGTGCTCGCCGGGCTCGCCTGGTGGTGTTGGCATCACGGCGTGCACATCACGATGCGCCACGGCGTTGCGCTGCGCCGCATCGAGGGAAGCTGGTGGGCAGCCGCCACCGGCATGGTCACCCTGGCCGGGCTCCTGCTGCTGCACGCTGGGTCGGTCCTCGCGCTGAGGGGAGACCGGCTCGCGTGAGCGCCACTGAGTCGGCCCGGCTGTTCGACCGGGCCAGCGCTGTGATCCCCGGCGGGGTGAACTCCCCGGTACGGGCCTTCCGCGCGGTCGGCGGCACACCGCGCTTCATGGTCGACGCAGCGGGGCCCTACCTGTGGGACGTCGATGGCAACCGCTACGTTGATCTGGTCTGCTCCTGGGGACCGATGATCCTGGGTCACGCGCACCCCGCAGTGGTGGACGCGGTACGAGCGGCTGCCGGGCGGGGGTTGTCCTTTGGCACGCCCACCCTCGGAGAGATCGAACTCGCTGAGGAGATCGTGCGCCGCGTCCCCCCCCTCGAGCAGGTCCGCCTGGTCAACTCCGGCACGGAAGCGACGATGAGCGCGATCCGGCTGGCCCGGGGCGTCACCGGGCGCCCGGTGGTGGTCAAGTTTGCCGGGCACTACCACGGGCACGTCGACGCGCTGCTCGTCGCCGCCGGCTCCGGGGTCGCCACCTTCGGGCTGCCCAGCAGCCCCGGCGTCACCGGCGCGCAGGCCGCGGACACGATCGTGCTGCCCTACAACAACCTCGACGCCCTTCGCGCCCTGTTCGCCGATCGGGGAGCCGAGATCGCCTGTGTCATCGCCGAGGCGGCCGCCGGGAACATGGGCGCGGTACCCCCCGATCCCGGCTTCAACGCCGCTCTGCGCGAGCTGTGCCACGCCCACGGCACGTTGCTGATCCTGGACGAAGTGATGACCGGGTTCCGGGTCTCGGCCGCGGGGTGGTTCGGGCTGGAGCGGGTCAGCGCCGACCTCTACACCTTCGGCAAGGTGATGTCCGGTGGGCTGCCGGCCGCGGCGTTCGGTGGCTCCGCGGAACTGATGGCCTACCTCGCGCCGGCCGGGCCGGTGTACCAGGCCGGCACGCTGTCCGGCAACCCGGTGGCGGTGGCCGCGGGGCTGGCCACCCTGCGGGCGGCCGACCGGGACGTCTACGCCCGGCTCGACGTTGCGGCCACCCGGCTGGCCGCGCTGCTGGACCAGGCCTTGGACGCCGAAGGCGTGCCGCATCTGGTGCAGACCGCGGGCTCGCTGCTCAGCGTGTTCTTCACCGACCCCGCCACCACAGCGGTGCGGGATTTTGCTGCAGTGCAAGGCACCCAAACCTGGCGCTTCCCGGCGTTTTTCCACGCGCTACTCGCCCACGGTGTCTATGCCCCGCCCAGCGCGTTCGAGTCCTGGTTCGTCTCCGCGGCGCTAGGCACCGAGGCCTTCGAGGTGATTACCGCAGCGCTGCCGCACGCCGCCCGGGCCGCCGCCGGGGCACGGGAACCGGCGTGAGCCGCACCGTCGTCCACCTGCTGCGCCACGGCGACGTGCACAACCCGGAAGGGGTTTTCTACGGCCGGCTCCCGGGTTTCCGGCTTTCCGAGCTTGGCCTCCAGCAAGCCCAGCGCCTGGCCGCGCATCTGCGCGACCACGACGTGGTGCACGTGGTCACCTCGCCGCTGCTGCGTGCCCGGCAGACCGCCGAACCCCTCGCGGCCCAGCATGGGGTGCACCCGATCATCGACGAGGGGCTGATCGAGGCTTGCAGCGTGTTTGAGGGCACCCGGAACCCGGTGCTGCGCGATCCCCGGAAGTGGCCCGCCCTGCGCAACCCGTTCCGGCCGTCCTGGGGGGAGCCCTACCAACACATCGCGGCCCGGATGCTCGCCGCGGTGCACCGGGCCCGCGATCACGCCGCCGGGCATGAAGCGGTCTGCGTCTCGCATCAGCTGCCGATCTGGGTGGTAGTCCGGCAGCTGGCCGGACAGCGACTCTGGCACGACCCGCGGCGTCGCCAGTGCGCGCTGGCGTCGTTGACCAGCCTGGTGTTCGCTGATGAGGCGCTGGTCGAGGTGGTTTACAGCCAGCCTGCGGTGAGTATCGCCCCGGATTAGCATTTGTGGGATGGCGACTCAGCTGCCCGACGGCGTGCGGCTACTGCGCACCTTGACCGGCCAGGAGGGGATGATCGGGCACATCGGCTGGTCGCCGGACGGGCGCCTGCTCGCGACACCGTCAAGGAACGGCACGGTCCGCATCTGGGACACCGATTCCGGCGCGTGCCTGCGCACCATCGGCCGCCAGCGCGGGTCCATGGTCGCTGCGGCTTTTGATCCGGATGGACGCATCCTCGCTACCGGGGGCAGCGGTGGCACCGCCCTGTGGGACGTGGGCAGCGGACAGTTGCACGACCGGCTTGCCAGCGAATCCTGCTACGCCGTCGCATTCAGCCCGCACGGTCGCATCGTGGCGAGCGCGAACAACATGCGCGTTGTCACGCTGCGAGCACTGCCCACCGGCTCCGTGCTGTGCCGGATCGGCCCACACAACACCACGGTTCACAGCGTGGCCTTCGATGGTGAGGGTGCCATGCTCGCGACGGGAGGTGACACCAACGGGACAGTCAGGCTGTGGGCGATCCCGAGCGGAAAGCGCCTCCGCGCGCTAGACGGGCACTCGGAAGGGGTCACGTCTGTCGCCTTCCATCCGGAAGGCGGGATTCTGGCCAGTGCGAGTTTCGATCGCACCATCAGATTGTGGGACGTGGCTGCGGGCGGCACTGTGTCGATCCTTGAGGGCCACACCCACGAGGTGTTGGCCCTGTCGTTTTCCGGTGATGGTCGGGTGCTCGCGTCGAATAGTGCTGACGGCACCGTGCGCCTTTGGGAGACCGAGAGCGGACGGTGCCGGGCAGTCCTGCCATCGTTCGTTTCGAGCGCTTTGGTGCAAAGCGTCGCGTTCCATCCGCATTTATCGATCTTGGCGGCGGTCGGGCCAGCAGGTAAGCGCCGTGACGATTCCGTCGTGCACCTGTGGGAGTTCGACGTCGACCGCCTTCTCACGCATCCAGCCACGCCCAGTGTCAGCTACACCACAGCGAAGATTGTGCTCGTCGGTGAGTCGGGGGTGGGCAAGACCGGGCTGGGGTGGCGGCTGGCGCACGGCGAGTTTGTGGAGCACGCCTCCACGCACGGCCAGCAGTTCTGGCTGCTCGATGAGCTCGGCGGTACCGGAGCGGACGGAACCAAGCGCGAGGCCATCCTATGGGATCTCGCCGGGCAGCCCGACTACCGGCTGATCCACGCGCTGTACCTGGATGACGCTGACCTGGCCCTCGTGCTGTTCGACCCGACGCACGAGAAGGACCCGCTGCGCGGCGTCGAGTACTGGCTGCACCACCTCGGGTGGGAGCGCCCGATCATCCTGGTCGCGGCTCGCAGCGATCGCGGTGCGCCGCGGCTGAGTGCCGAGGAGATCGAGGAGTTCTGCGCCGAGCGCGGTCTCGCGGGCTACGTGGCCACCAGCGCGTTGCGCGGCGATGGTCTGGACGAACTGGTCGGGCAGATGCGCGCGGCGATCCGCTGGGACGAGCGGCCGAGGACGGTCACCACGCAGACGTTCAAGCGCATCAAGAACTCTCTGGGGGAACTCAAGGAGGCGCCCCGCCCCGAGAAGGCAACCCTCAGCCCTGCCGAACTCCGGGCGCGCCTGGAGCAGGAGTATCCCGGTACCGAGTTCACCGACGATGAACTGCTGACGGCGGTGGGGCACCTATCGAATCATGGTTATATTGCGCAGCTGCGCACCTCGCGCGGCGAGCCGCGGATCCTGCTCGCGCCAGTGCTGCTGAACAATCTCGCCGCGTCGATGGTCCTAGAGGCGCGGCGCAACCCGAAGGGCCTGGGCTCGCTGGAGGAGCAGCAGGTGCTCACCGGCGGCTACCGTTTCCCGGAGCTTGCGCAGTTATCGGCCGAGGAACGGGAGGTGCTGCTCGACTCGGCCGTCGCGATGTTTCTGGCGCACTCGGTCTGTTTCCGCGAGACCGACCCGCTCACCGCGCGTTCCTATCTGGTGTTTCCCGAACTCATCAACCTCAAGAAACCGGTGATCCCCGACGAGCAGCCCGTGGACGAAGGAGCCGCATACACGGTGAGCGGCGCGGTGGAGAACGTCTACGCCTCGCTGGTGGTCCTGCTGGGCTACACCAGCACGTTCACCCGGACCAACCAGTGGCGCGACCACGCCCGTTACGTCGTGGGCGACGGTCTGGTGTGCGGTTTACGCAAAGAGGCCGAACGCGAGGGCGAGCTGGACTTCGTGCTCTATTTCGACGCCACCGTGGGGACGCCGATCCGGACGCTGTTCCAGAGCCTGTTCGAAAGCTTCCTGGCCCGCCACGAGCTGACCGTCCGCCGCTACGAAGTGGTGCGGTGCGCCGAGAGCCACCAGCTCAACCGGGCCGTCGTGCGGGAGCGGCTTGCCCAGGGCGCCCACTACGCGTTCTGCCCCGAATGCGGGCAGCGGGTCGCGCTGCCCGCGGCTGATACCCCGATCGAGCTCACCCGGGCGCAGGCTGCCGACCGGGACACCCAGCGCCAGGCAGCCAGCCAGCGGTCGCGGTTCGAACAGGCGCTGTTCCGGCTCCAGACCTACGTCATGCAGGCAGGGATTCCGGCCCCGGACTGCTTCATCAGCTATGCCTGGGGCGAGGAGCCCCACGAACGCTGGGTGGAACACGAACTCGCCGCCGACCTGAGCAAGGCGGGGATCACCGTGGTGCTCGACCGGTGGGAGAACGCCCGCATCGGCGCGAGCGTGCCCCGGTTCGTGGAGCGCATTGCCGGCGCTCGGAGGGTCATCGTGGTCGGCACGCCGCTCTACCGCACCAAGTACGACAACAACCAACCGATGGGCGCCTTCGTTGTGGCCGCGGAGGGCGACCTCATCGGGAATCGGATGATCAGCTCCGAGGCTGATAAGGAAAGTGTCCTGCCGGCACTGCTCGATGGAACCTCAGAGTCCTCGTTCCCGCCCCTGCTCCAAGGGCGAGTCTATGCCGACTTTCGGCCGGCCCAACGATACCTGCCGACAGTATTCGACCTGATCGCGAGCCTCTACCAGATCTCATCCGACGAGCGCGTCCGCGAGCTGCGACACGAGTTCGTCGACGACCAGCCCTTAGGTGGGGCAGTCCCTGTCAGATAGCAGGTAAAGTGTATATGCGGCGATGGTCGAATCGTCGGTGACGATACCGCTTCGGATCATACCTTCTAGCTCACCCCGAGAAAACCAGTGCTGGCGCATATCTTGCTCCTCGTGTTCCCGCGAGTGCTGGCCGGCCTCAAGGTGGTCGGCCACGAACACAGTGAAAGCTTGGCTGCTCATGCCCTTAGCCGGATGAAGGTGGCCGAGACGGTACAGGCGTCCTGCTCGGAATCCGGTCTCCTCGACAAGTTCCCGCCGAGCGAGTTCCGTTGGGTCCGCATCCTCCCCGTTGGGTAGGGTGCCCTGCGGGAACTCCCAAGATCGGTGGGAAACCGGATAACGGTACTGCTCCACGAGGTGGAACCCCTCGCGCTCGACCGGGATTATGAGCGCGAAGTCTGGCTTTTCGACATACGAGTAGATACCCTGAGACCCGTCCGGGCGTTGGATCACGTCTTCGCGAAGTCGCATCCACTGGTTGTGGTATACGATCCGGGAGGAGACCCGCCGGATCGTGAGGCCGTCAGGTCCCGGTTCGGGTTGTGGAATCATACCGGTAAACCAGCTCCTGTCGATCGCCAATAACAATGCGATGGGTGAGGTCGAGGACGTGATCGTGCCCGCCTCCAGATCGTCGAGCGGTGTTCTGGTGGAGTCCACACAGGGCGCGTCGCGTAACCTTGCGTTACCTCCTCACCGGGGTATTTCGCCCTGGGGTGACGGTCCCAGGGTATCGGTGCGGGAGGCGACCGGTGAGGAGAGGGCTCTCGTGGACGTTGACGACGAGGCGCGCACGATCGGCCGGCGGGTGCGGCAGGTCCGCTACTCCCGAGGCAAGTCGCTGCGGGTGGTCGCCGGGCTAGCCGGGATCAGCAAGTCGACTTTGTCGGAGATCGAGCGCGGGGAGCGTGCCCCCAGCCTGAAGCAGATCGTGGCCCTGGCCAACGCACTGCAGATCGCCCCGTCCGAGCTGACCAGGCTGCCGGTGCCCGCACCTGCCAACGGGCACACGGATTCCACCACCGAGGCGGTGCGACTAGCGCTGGATGCGATCGACACCGACCGCCCGGGCGGGATGGTGCTGCCCGTTTCGGTGCTGCGGGATCAGGTGGCCCGGATCCACGCCCAGCGGCGAGCCTGCGAGTTCGCCGAGGTGGCCACCGACCTGCCCGGGCTGATTCGCAATCTGCACACCACGCTGGCCACCGGCGCCGATCACGCCGAGCTGCTCGACCTCGCCGTCTACCTGCACGTGCATGTCACCCGGCAGTGGCTCTTCCACGCGAGTGCGCCCGCCGACCTGCTCCGCCGGTCAGTCTTCCTGATCCGACGTCTTGCCCAGGAGCACGATGAGGCCACCACGCTTGGCATGGCTATGTTCGCCGTGGCCGACGCACTGCTGGTCGGTGGCGCGGTCCAGCTGGGTCAGGCCGAACTCGACGCGTTTACCCTGCCCCCGATTACCGCCGATACCGCCGCTCTGGTGGGTTTTGTCACCGCGACCCACGCTCTGGCCGCCGTGCTGAACGGCCGTCCGGGCGATGTGGCCGCGCTCCGATGCGGGCTGCCGTGGAGCTGGCTGAGCGGTTCGGCGCCACCGGCGAACCCGACTCTCTGGGGTTTGTGTTCGGTCCAGTCGACGCGGGCATCATCCGGATCTCCCTTGCGCTCGAAGCGGACGATCCCGACCAGGCTGTCAGCATCGCGCGGGAGGTCGACCCCGAGCGTCACCCTTTCCCGGTGAACCGGGCCCACTACTGGATTCACCACGGCCGGGCGCTGGCCCGGCTGCGGGGGCGCCGTGATGACGCCGTGATGACGCGGTGCTGGCGTTGCGCACGGCGGAGGACCTCTTCCCCACCAAGGTGCGCCGGGATCCGAGGATCCGTGATGTGATCGCTGAGCTGCTCGCGCGCTCGCGGCGGGATGCGGTGGGTCGGGAGCTGGGAGGGATGGCCTACCGGGCGGGCCTGCCGGTGTGACCCGTCAGGGTGGCGTCCGCCCTGGTCGGACACCATGGGCTTGATCGCTTTCACTGTTGTCGACCGTGACCAACGACGTCCCCGCGAGCCGCGAGGCACGGTCAGCGCCGGTTCCGCCCTCTGACGTACCCACCGATGAGTGAGCGGGACACGACCCCCCCATCCGAGAAAGACAAGGGGGATATCGTGCTCGACCCGCACGTCACCGGCGAGTGCGTCATCATCCTCGACAGGGCCGCCGCGACGGCGCTGTTCGACATTCTCGGGCCGTGGCTGCGATGAGCGAGCACCCGACCACTGTGCCCGTTACGCGCGAGGGGCACAGAACCTGCCCTACACCCGCCGAGTTCGACCACAGAGCTGTTCGACCGCCACCGCGCAGCTCTCATGTCGTGAGCAGCTCTGTGGTCGAACTCGGCGCGGTGAGAGCAGTGAGAAGTGGTGAGCCGTTGCGAGCGCCTGGGCGCGGGGTTGGTGGTCCTTGAAGGGCTGCCTCGACCTACGCTGAGGGCTGTGGGGCTGACCGAATTTGCCATCTCCGGGCCGCTGCTGCTGGCGATCGGGGTGGCGGTGCTCGCCGGTGCGGTCAGCTTCGCCTCGCCCTGCGTGGTCCCGCTGGTACCGGGATACCTCGCCTACCTCACCGGGCTGGTCGGTGCCGACGGTGCCGACGGCGAGGGCGCCAGAACACCCGGGCGGGGACGGGTGCTGGGCGCGGTGGCGCTGTTCGTGCTCGGTTTCTCGGTGGTCTTCACCGTCAGCGTGGTGACCGTGCTCGGCATCGCGGACCGGCTCGTCGGCAACGAGGTCGTCCTGCAACGGGTGGGCGGCGTGGTCACCATCGCGATGGGGCTGGTGTTCATCGGGCTCGTCCCCGCACTGCAGCGTGATCTGCGGATCCATCCCCGACCCGGGCTGGGAGCCCCGCACCTGCTGGGTGCCCCGCTGCTGGGTGCGGTGTTCGGGCTCGGCTGGACGCCCTGTCTGGGGCCCACCCTCGCGGGGGTGACCGCGTTGGCGGTCGGCACCCCCGGCCGGGGCCTGGCTCGCGGAGTGCTGCTGGTGGCCGCCTACTGCCTCGGGCTGGGAGTGCCGTTCCTGCTCCTCGCGCTGGGCGCACGGCGCGCGGTGCGTGCGGTGTCCTGGCTGCGTGAGCATACCCGCGGGGTGCAGCTGGCCGGAGGAGCCTTGCTCATCGTGGTCGGCCTGCTGCTGGTCACCGGGCTGTGGGCGGAGCTCATCGCGGTCCTGCGCGAGCCGGTCGCTGGCTTCCAGGCGCCGATTTAGATGACTCGGGCGCACTCCCTCACGGCCGTCACGGCCGCGCTGCGTAACACCTGGCGTGGGTTGACCAGCATGCGCACCGCGCTGGTGCTGCTGTTCCTGTTGGCGCTGGGTGCATTGCCGGGAGCCCTGCTGCCGCAGTACTCGCTGAACCCGCAGCGGGTCCGGACCTACCAGGCCCAGCATCCGACCCTGGCGCCAATACTGGACCGGTTGGGCTTCTTCGAGGTGTTCGCCAGCCCCTGGTTCGCCGCGATCTACCTGCTGCTGTTCGTGTCCCTGGTGGGGTGCGTCGTGCCGCGCAGCGTCGAGTACGCCCGGCAGCTGCGCCGGACACCGGTAGCCACCCCCCGGAACCTGGACCGGCTGCCGCACCACGCTCGCGCCCGGTGTGACGCCGCCACCGAGCAGGTCCTCACCGCCACACGGCGAGCGCTGCGGGGCTGGCGGATCGCCGAGCGAGCGGAGCCCGACGGCGCCCGGACGCTGTCCGCCGAACGGGGTTACCTGCGGGAGGCCGGCAACCTGGTCTTCCATATCGCCCTGCTGGGGCTCCTGGTGTCCTTCGCCATCGGCAAGCTGGTCGGCTATGAAGGCCAGGTGATCGTGCTGGCCAACGGCTCGCAGTTCTGCAACTCCGGCCCGCTGGCCTACGACTCGTTCCGCCCCGGCCAAGACGTTGACGGCACCGCGCTCACCCCGTTCTGCGTGCGGGTCGAGAAGTTCACTCCGACGTATCTGAGCACCGGCCAGGCGAAGCAGTTCCGCGCCACCATCGCCTATCAGGGCCCCAACGACCTAAGCAGCGGCACCTGGCATCCGTATCAGCTGGAGGTCAACAACCCGCTGCGGATCGGTGGCACCCGGATGTACTTGATCGGCCACGGTTACGCGCCGCGTTTCACCGTCACCTTCCCCGATGGGCAGCAGCGCAGCGGCGTGGTGCAGTGGCGACCGGTGGACAACGCCACCCTGCTGTCCGAGGGCACCACCAAGTTCGACCCGCCCGGGATGACCGACGCCGCGTTGCGACGTACCCGTCAGCTCGCGATCACCGGGCTGTTCGCGCCGACTGCGGTGTTTCGAGGGTCGCTGCTGTCCTCCGCGTTCCCGGACCTGCTGGACCCGGCCGTCGCGATCGAAGTGTTCCAGGGCGATCTGGGCAACAGCTCCGGCCGTAGCCAGTCCATCTTTTCGATCGATCAATCCATGGTGGACTCTGGGCGGCTCAAGGAGGTGGCGCGGCAGGATTTGCGCCCCGGTGAGCAGCTCACCCTTCCCGACCGCACGGTGGTGCGCTTCGACGGGGTGACCCGGTTCGTCTCGCTGCAGGTGTCCTACGACCCAGCGCAGCATTGGGCGCTCGGCTTCGCGGTGCTGGTGCTCGGTGGGCTGGGGCTGTCCCTGGCAGTGAAGCGCCGCCGGCTTTGGGTGCGCGTCACCCCGGCCGGACCAGCCGGTACCGTGGTCGAGCTGGGTGGGCTGGCCCGCACCGAGGCCGCAGGCTACGGCGAGGAGTTCGACCGGATCGCTGCCGAGCTGCTACCGCCAGAGCAGGCAGGAGAAGGAGAAGAAGGGAGGGTGAGCGATGCCGATCAACCCGGTGCTGGCGTCTTATAGCGACCTCGCCTACGGCACCGCGCTGGTGCTCTACCTGTTCGCCATGGTCCTGCATGCCGGGGAATACGCGGCCGGCCGGGTCCCGGTGACCGCTGCAGGGGGGCGGATCACTGCCCAGGGCACGGGATCGGTGGCGACACTCCCACCCCCCACCAACGTCACAGAAGGCGGGGTCACAGACGGCGCGCCATCCCGGAGCAAAGCCGAGCGGATCGGTCGGTCCGCGGTAGCGCTCACCGGACTCGCTGTGCTGGTGCACGCCAGCTCCCTGGCGCTGCGGGGAGCCGCGATCGGCCGGGTGCCCTGGGCCAATATGTACGAGTTCACCTCGGCGGTCTGTTTCGTTGCGGTAGCTGGCTGGCTGGTGGTGCTGTACCGGCAGCGCAATGCCCCCGAGGGCAGCGCCTCTCCCGCGGGCCCTGCGCCGTTGAGGCGGCTGGGCGTCTTCGTGCTGCTGCCCATCGTGGTGTTGATGTTCCTGGGCGGTACAGTGCTCTACGCGCAGGCCACGCCGCTGATTCCGGCCCTGAGCTCGTACTGGATCACGATCCATGTCTCTGCGGCGGCCACCGCAACGGGCATCCTGCTGGTCTCCGGGGTGGCCAGCGTGCTGTACCTCCTCGGCACCGGGGGCAGCACGCGGATCGCCGCCCGGCTGCCCGCAAGCACGAGCCTGGACCGGCTGGCTTACCGCACCGCGGTCCTCGCCCTGCCCATCTGGACCTTCGCGATCATCACAGGCGCCATCTGGGCCGAGGCAGCCTGGGGTCGCTACTGGGGTTGGGACCCGAAGGAGACGTGCGCGCTGGTCGCCTGGGTGGTCTACGCGGGTTACCTCCACGCCAGGGCGACGGCCGGATGGCGCGGTCCGCGGGCCGCGTGGATCAACGTGGGCGGCTTTGGGATGATGTTGTTCAATTTGTTCTTCGTCAACATCGTCGTCGCCGGGTTACATTCCTACGCCGGGATCTGACGCGGCGTTCAGGGGGAAGCGAAGTTCAGGGGAGGCACGCGAACGTGATCGGACACCACGACGAGCCCATGAGTGGCCCGTCCGGCTCGAGTCGGTTGCCCGCAGCACCGATGGACCCGGGCCACGAGCTGTCCTCGGCGCAGTTACTTCGACAGACTCCCACCTCCCCGCGCGCTGGCTGGCGTCGAGCGCTGTTCGTCGCTTCGGGGGGTGCGGTCAACGTCGGGGAGAGCCCCGCTGAGCTGGAGCGTCAGGAACTGATCTCTCGGGTCAACCAGCCGCTGAACGGCTGCTACAAGATTGCGATGCTGAGCCTCAAGGGCGGTGTGGGCAAGACCACCGTCACGGCCACGCTGGGCTCGACGCTCGCCTCGCTGCGCGGTGACCGGGTGATCGGGGTGGACGCCAATCCCGACCGGGGCACGCTGTCCCAGAAGATCCCGCTGGAGACCACGGCCACGGTGCGCCATCTGCTCCGTGACGCCAGCCGGATCCACCGCTACTCCGACATCCGGTCCTACACCTCGCAGGGCCCCAGCCGGCTAGAGATCCTCGCCAGCGAGCAGGATCCGGCGGTCTCCGAGGCCTTCAGCGAGGCCGACTACCGGCGCACGGTGAACTTGCTGGAACACTTCTACAACATCGTGCTCACCGACTGCGGGACTGGGCTGATGCACTCGGCGATGAGAGGTGTGCTCGATCTGGCGCACTCCTTGGTCGTCGTCTCGTCCAGCTCGATCGACGGCGCGCGTTCGGCCTCGGCCACCTTGGACTGGCTGGACGCACACGGATACCGCGAGTTGGTCGCCCGGTCGGTCGCCGTGATCAACTCGGTGCGGCCGACCGCGGGCAAAGTAGACCTGGAGCGGGTTGCCACCCACTTCGCGGCCCGCTGTCGGTCGGTCTGCCGGATGCCCTTCGATGAGCACCTTGAAGAGGGCGGTGAAATCGACCTCGAGCGTCTCGGTCCGAGCACGCGGCTGGCCGCCCTGGAACTTGCCGCGGCCGTTGCCGACGATTTTCCGCGGGCGCGCGGCTGGACGCACCGGTAGGGATGCGCGTCAGCCCTCATCACCCCGCTGCTGCCGGTTGCGGTTCAAGCTGGCGAGGAAGTCCGGGTCGTCATCCGGTGCGCGTACTGGACGCCCAGCCGGGCGCTGCGGGCGTAACATCCTCCACAGCAGCGCGGTGAGGGCCGTCATGCCGATCGCCGCCATGACATACTGCACGGCAGCACCTCCTCCCCATCGCCACCGAGCGTAGTAGCCTTCGGGGCAACGGGCGAGCTAGCGTCACCCGGATGTCATCCGGCGGTCTTACGAGCAGCGCGGTCTGACGAGCGATCGAGGGGCGCCGACGTGGTGAGCGAGGCGAGCAGCGCGCGGACCTCGGTTTCGCGGAACCGTCGGTGCCCTCCTGGGGTCCTGATCGAGCCGATCCGCCCAGCGGAAGCCCACCGGGTGACCGTCTTGGGGTCCACCCGGAACAGTGCGGCTACCTCCCCTGGCGTGAGCAGACGTTCAGTGTGTTGTGGCTGGGACATCGCGGCCTCCCCAAGCTCGTCGACCTCACAGTTAGGACCTACCGGAGTATCGTGACAGGTTGCGCGCCAGGTACTCGAACGGTTCTGGAGAGGTAAAGCGTGGGTAATGGGATGAACCGTGTCAAATCGGCGCGCTGGCCGTGCGACTGCGCGGCCGGTCCCGACGTCGCCTAGGGCAAGTTGAGTTTACGAGCATGCTCGAGGGGTACTCCTCACACAGTTGTCGCCTACCCAGTTTGAGGAGCGATCATGGTTGAAGACCGGACGAACGCGCCGTCGGCAGAGGAGCTCAAGAAGCGCATAGACGAACTCGGTGAAGAGTCGAACCTCGGGGCGGGCGGGGAAGAGCCTGATCCGGCCACCGCCGAGAACCCCCCGGCCGAGCGCAAGGCAGGCGACCAGGCGAGGGGCAGGGGCTGAGAGACGCCAGACCCGTGCTGAGCGGAAGTTGGCCCCCGACCGAGCGGTCGGGGGCCAACTTTCATCTAGCAACCCAGGTTACTTGAAGGCGTCCTTAACTTTTTCGCCGGCCTGCTTGAGGTTCGCCTTGGCCTGGTCAAGCTTGCCCTCAGCCTGCAGTTCTTCGTCTTCGGTCGCCTGCCCAGCCGCCTCCTTGCCCTTGCCCTTGAGTTCTTCGACCTTGTTTTGGGCTTTGTCCGCCGCACCCATTTGTCTTCTCCTTCCGTGTCATGCCGACAACAGCCGGTGGAAGAACTCGCGGTAGCGTTGGAAGCTCACTCGCAGCTCCTCGGTCGATGTCGGGTCGCTAACCTGACCGCGTGTGACGTTCTCGTGGATCTCCTGCAGTGTCCGGTTCACCAGCACACTGGCCTCCTCGACCGCGCGCCGTGGATCGTCGACGAAAGTACCCTGTACTCGTTGCCACTGCGCGCGCAAGCCAGCCGGGTCGTTGAGCAGTCCCACCCGTTCGGCGGTCTCATCCGGTGGGTGGCGAGGCAACTGCTCAGGCCCGTGCTCAGGCCCGGTCTCCTCCACCCTCCGGACGGGTGCGGGGGCGTCGTAGTCATGTGCGGGGGTGTCGGTCGGGCGATCATGTGCGGGGGTGTCGGTCGCGCGGTCCTTATCCATGACGCGGCTTAGCTCGCTGTCGACGAAGCGACGGACCCGACTGCCCAGGCCTTCTTCTCGTTCGGGCTCCCCGCGCTCTTGAGGGGTGTTCATCCTGCCTCCGTAGGTAACTGACCGGCCGTGCTCACCCGCGGACGAGCTCATCGAACAAGGCGCGGTAGTGCACGAATGCCTGCCGCATCTCTTCGGTGCCCACCGTGCCCGGGTGGCCATGGTGGTCTCGCCGGGCCGCATGGGCGGCGCGGTAATGCTTGACGATCTCTGGGTGGTCGGCCGCAATGAGATCGGCCCGTTCCCCGAACTCCTCCACCGGGTAGCCGCGGTCCCGCATCACATCGGTGACCAGGCGGTCCGCCTCATCCAGTGCAAGCCCGGGCTGGTCGACGAACTCGGTCTGGACGGCTGCCCAGCGTCGGGTGTAGCGGTCCCGAGCCATGGGTTCCAGACGGCGGATGTCGAGTTGGTCGCGCCGATTAGCGACGTCGCTCAGGTGGCGCGCCGCGTCCCGCTCGCTGCCGCGGAGGGCCACCTCGCGGTCATACTCGGGCCCGAAACGTTCCTGCAGCATGGCTCGGCGTCGCCAGCTCGCGGCGACAACTGCCAGCACGATGATCGCCACTGCAGCGATCCCTACCACGATCCAGGCGATCGTGTCCATCACCGGCCTCCATTAAGTAAGCACTTGGTCAAGAGCTACCCATCGCCTGGAAGCGTTACACCCACACCACCCGTCTGGCCTAACCGCTCGCCGAGTCGGGCCACACGTGGTGCTCGCCAGGCGGTTAGGCTCAGTGGTTGTGCTGGCACCGCAGAACCCACTGAGGCCTCCCACACTCGCCCGGGACGTGGCGCTCTACAGTGCGGCCCGGCTGGCCCTGGTGGCCTTTCTGACGTTGCCCTTACTCCTGGCTGGCGTCCCGCTGCTGGTGTCGCTGCTGATCGCGGTGGTCGTGGCGTTGCCGTTGTCGATCGTGCTGCTGGGCTCGTTGCGGGCCCGGGTGAACGCTGGCCTGGCCATGGTGGGGGCGCGCCGACGGGCCGAGCGGGACCGGCTGCGCCGCGAGCTCCGCGGATAGGTGGTGAGGGCTTACCAGGCCAACGCGAGGGCCGTTGCGCTGGCCCAGATCAGCAGCGTCAGCGCGGTGTCCCGCAGTACCGGAACCAGCTCCGCTCCCCGCGCTCCCTCCCAGACCCGGCGCAGGGTGGGCACCGCACCAACCAGAGCGATCAGTCCGGCCAGCGTGGCCCACCGGGTGATCGCCAAGCCGAGGGTAACCGCGAAGGGCACGGTCACCAGCGCGGTGTAGAGCGTTCGGGTCCGGTGCTCGCCGAGCCGAACGGCGAGCGTGTGCTTGGCTGTCGCGGAGTCGGTGGAAAGGTCACGCAGGTTGTTGGCCACCAGTACCGCGGCCGACATCGCTCCTACCGCGACGGCCACGAGGCAACCGGTGAGGGTGACCCGCCCACCGACGACGTACTGGGTGCCGAGCACTGCGGCCAGCCCGAAAAAGACGAACACGGCCAGCTCGCCGAGCCCGGCGTAGCCGTAAGGGTGTGGTCCGCCGGTGTAGTACCACGCCCCGGCGAGGCACGCTGCGCCCAGCGCCAGCAACCACCACCGTTCGGCTAGCATGATCAGTACGAGTCCGGCCACCGCAGCGACCGCGAAGCTGGCCAGCGCGGCGGCGCGCACCGCGCCGGGTGCGGCGGCGCCGGATCCGACCAGGCGCATCGGACCCACCCGGAGAGCGTCGGTCCCTCGGATGCCGTCGGAGTAGTCGTTGGCGTAGTTGACTCCGATCACCAGCGCCAGCGCCACGACCAGCGCGAGCAACGCCCGCGCCCAGTGCGACGGTGCCCAGTGCGATGGGCCCAGTGCGGCCGCAGCTCCCCAGCCAGCGAGCACCGGCGCGATCGCGTTGGGCAAGGTGCGCGGCCGCGCCGCTGCTATCCACTGGGCCGCGCTCGCCACGGGCATACCCTACGGGGTCGCGCAGCGCTCAGCCTGCCCCTGTTGCATTACACGCTGCTGCATTACATGCTGTTGCACCACCTGCTGGACTGCTTGGAGGCTGACGTGCGCGGCGGAGATGAACTGTTTCGGGCCGATCCGCAGCCACCGGCTGGTGCGGCCCTGGTTGCCGGTGACGGGCTGGCCCGCAACCGTACATTCCACGCTCAGCTTGGCGCGTTGCGCGGCTAGACCCACCATCGGGTACTGCTCGCCGGGGCCGCTGTGCACGGGCAGGGCCGGGATCTGCACGATGGCGGGCCACACGCCCTCGGTCCACAGGTAGGTGACGGTGACCCAGCTGTTGTCATGCAGCTGGAGGCCGTCCCAGAACGTGCCGTCCGCCAGGTCGATTCCGGCTGGATTGCGTACCTTCCTGCCGAACTGGTCCTGGCCATCGTGGTAGTCGTCGTGGTAGGCGGCCTCTGCCTGGGGCCGGCCCTGCGGAAGGTCGGGCCAAGACTGGCGGACGTCGGAGGGATTCCAGTAATCGTCGGTGGTGTTCCACGGACCGACGTCCCACACCGGCGCCCATTCGCATCGGCCATTGTCCGCGCAGACCTTCACCGTGTAATCGCCTGAGTCGCGGGGGGCCAGCCCGCGGCGTGAGGGCAGCGCGACGAAGTGGTCCCGCTCGTGGATCACGTGACCGTTGGCTGTGGTGTTTCCAACCAGACCTTCACGGGTGGCGAACACCCGGTAGCTGGGAGGTCTGCGTGAGTGGGTCGCGAGCACTTGTGAGCCGGGCTGCGCGGTCAGCCGCACTGATCGCACCACGGGGCTCACCCCACCTTTGCCAGCGCGCAGCACGATTCGGGCTTGCACGCCTGTCACCGCAGCACCCAGTATTGCGAGTGCTTTCGGGCTGGTTGTCGTCCACTCCGTCCACGACCCGTCGGCACGCGGGCCGCGAACGTCGACAGCGACGGCCGAGCCGGCTGGCTGATCGGCCGCGAGTTCCGCTGTTACCGCCACGCTGGGTTGGGCGAGCGGGTGCACCGCGGTGAGCAACATACCTTCCGGCCGGCCGGATCTGATGCTTGCTGGCCCAGCACGGTTGGCGCCCAGACGCAGCCCACCAGCGTCGCCCCGCACGTTCGTGCTGTTGCCGTCGGGGACCAGGGGGGCAAACCAGGTGGTGGGGGCTGCGGTGGTGCTGGCCCGGGGAGAGACTCTGCCTTGCGGAGAGACTCTGCCTTGCGCACTGCCTGGGCCTTGGGCAAGGGCTGGGAGGTCAGCCCCAGCGAGTTCGGTGAGCAGCGCGACGACGGCCAGGGTGGCGATCCGGGCGGTGATGCGGACCCGGCGGTAGCGACGAGCCGGCAGCGTCACGGGGTGCTCCTGACTGCCCGAAAGGAGTGTTTCCACTGTGTCTGGCGTGTTATTTGGGACTGATGGGGTATGTGAGGCGGTTGGTGTCTACCGAACCCGCAACGGGCGCCGTCGTCTATACCCAGAGTGGGTGAACAGGTACGGAGCGTCTCCGCAGCCGGTCAGGAATCCCGCGGATTTAGCGCGGCGAGCATGGTCCGAACGGCGCTGCGGTCGGGTTTACCGACGCCCCGCAGCGGTAGCGCGTCGAACAGGACGATCTCCTTGGGAACCTGCGCCCCGGTGAGCAGACGGCGGGCGGCTACCCGCAACGCACCGGGGTCCGGCGGCCGCCCAGGATCAGTGGGTATCACCACAGCGGTGATCCGCTGCCCCCAGTCCGGGTCGGGCAGGCCCACCACACAGGCCGCGGCGACCCCGGGCAGGCCGCTGAGTACCGCCTCCACCTCGGCGGGGGCCACGTTGAGCCCACCGGTGACGATCATGTCATCCGCTCGCCCGAGCACCTGAAGCCGGCCTTGCCCGTCGAGCCGTCCGAGATCGGAGGTCCGGAACCAGCCATCGCGGAAGGCCACCGCGGTCTGCTGGGGAGCGTCGAGGTAGCCGGTGGCCAGCATCGGGCCGGCCAGCTCGACGCTTCCGGCCTCGGCTTCGGTGCCGTTCACCCGGACCTGGACCCCGTCCAGCGGCCACCCGTCGTAGACGCAGCCGCCTGCGGTCTCGGTCATGCCGTAGGTGCTCACCACGTGCACTCCCGCTCTCCGGGCCCGTCGCAGCAGCTTCTCCGGGGCGGCGGCACCGCCCAGCAATACCGCGTCGAATCGGGCGAGGGGGTGCGGATCGGTGTCCAGCAGCCGGGCCAGCTGGGTGGGCACCAGCGCCGTGTAGCACCGCTCGGCCTGCTTTGCTAGTCGCTGAGCGAGGGTGCCGAAGGCGACCGGGTCGAATCCGCCGCGCAGGTTGAACACCACGGGCGCGATGCCGGCCAGCACCGCTCGGACCAGCACCGCCAGCCCGGCGACGTGGTGAGTGGGCAACGCTAGCAGCCACCGTCCGGCACCGCCGAGCCGAGCGTGGGTGGCCGCCGCGGCGGAACTCAGCGCGGCGGAACCGAGCTGCACCCACTTGGGTTGTCCGGTGGAGCCTGAGGTGCCCAGCACGGCCGCCTCGGGACCCGGGTCCCGAGGCGGGATCGGCTGCCCCGGCCCCACCGGGGCCACTGCCTCGCCGCCGGCCAACATGCTGTGCAGCGCGGCATCCAGCTCCCAGACCGCCTCCACGGACCCGTCGAGGTGGATCACCCGCACCGCGCGACCGCTCCCCGTGTCCCGAGTGCGGCATCAGTGTCGTCGCATCGCTCTCCGACAGCTCTGCTGTCGAGTTCGGGATGTCCAGAGCGCATGCAGTCCCCATGTCCTCCCCGACAGTGCTTAACCGATCAGCACCGTACCCGGTGCGCCCCCGCGCTGCTGGGTGCCCGGGACGGTGGCGCGGGACTGTCCTAGTCTCGGCTGGTGGGCGATGCGATCTTTGAGCATCCGCGACTGGTCGCGATCTACGACGCGCTTCGCTCCGACCGCAGCGACCTGGACGTCTACGCCGCGATCGCTGACGAGCTCGGCGCTCGCCACGTGCTGGATCTGGGCTGCGGGACCGGCACGTTCGCCCTGCTGCTCGCCAACCGTGGTCTGGCGGTGACCGGGGTCGATCCGGCGGCTGGCATGTTGGCCGTGGCGCGAGCCAAGCCCGGCGCGCACCGAGTGACCTGGATCCACGGCGACGCGACCGCGCTTCCCGCCATGAGCGCCGACCTCGTCACCATGACTCTCAACGTTGCCCAGGCAATCATCGACCCGGCCGAGTGGGAGGCCACGCTGGGTGGTGTGCGGGCTGTGCTTGGCCCGGGGGGCCATTTCGTGTTCGAGACCCGAGACCCAGCCTTCCGCGCATGGCAGGAGTGGAATCGCGAGACGTCGTATCAGGTTAGCGAGATTGACGGGGTCGGCACGGTCGAGAGCTGGGTCGAGCTGACCGGCCTACGCGGGCCACTGGTCAGTTTACGGTGGACCTGGGTCTTCGCCGCAGACGGCGCGAGGCTCACGTCGGACTCGACACTGCGTTTCCGCGAGCGCGACGAAGTCGAAGCGGCGCTGCTGGCCCACGGGTTCGCCGTGGACGAGGTCCGTGGGGCGCCGGACCGGCCCGGGCGAGAACTGGTGTTCCTCGCGCATCGAACGGTGTGAGGGGCCGTCCTTCCACGCAAGCTAGGTGTAGTCGAACCGGGACAGGTTGATCCACTGTTCCGCGGAACACCAAAGTCAGAGACACGTCCGCCCCAACCATTTTCCGAGAACGTCGAACAGTGCAGTCGCGGCGGTCTCGTCGAGGATGATGACGCAAGCCCCGGTGACGGGGATCGCCTTGCGGTTGTCGCGGGAGGCGTTGGCGGTTGCGCCTTGTAACGGCGGGACCGGACGACCACGGGAGCATCCTCTGGCAGGCGCAGTCGCTCGCGGACCTCGGGCGGAGGCAGCCCCGGGACACCTCAATCTGATCAACGCTGGGGGAGCCGAGCGATCCCGCACGAGATCGTCGAACGCTCACGGCCGATCGGGCAACGAAGCCACCGAAGTCGGCATTGTCGCAGGTCGCAGGCTCGATAATGTCTCCAAGTGAAGAACTTATTTCATTCCGGCTGTGGTAGAGTCGAGGAGAAGTTCCCTTGCTGTCCGTCGCTGTTGGGGGCTCTGCATGTGCGTTCCTGTCGAAAGCTCAGCCAGTGGGCTGACCTCATACCTGGAGCCGAGCACTGCCGAGGACTACCATTCGTGGGACAATGCCGCGAGCTGGATGTTGGGTTACCCGTTTGTGCCCAGGGCACTTGGTCTGGCTCCACGACAGGGCAGCCGAGTGCTCGATCTCGGCTGCGGGACAGGAATGTTCAGCTGCTGGGTCGCACGACGGTACGGGGCGCAGGTAATCGGTGTTGACTCGTCACCGCACATGCTGGCGCTAGCCGCCAAACACCATGCGGACCCATCGGTCAGCTACCACTCCAGCGTCGATGGCCGGGTACCGTTTCTGCGCGACGGTTCTGTCGATGCGGCAATGGCCTGCTTCGTGTTCAACTGCATCGAGGATCCCGAGCGTCTTCAGGTGTTGGTGACAGAGGTCGGGCGCGTGCTACGGTCGGGTGGCCGGTTCACCATCTTGGGTCCGCATCCAGATCATGCGGACGGGCTGCTGTTCGAGGGCTTCCGGCGCGGCACGCCAGGCGCCCGCTACCGAGCCGGGCAGCCCATACCGGTCCAGGTACGCCGAAACGACGGGTCCTGGGTGCGGATCGTGGACACCTACTGGCCTGCGGCGACCTACCATGAACTCCTCATCGGGGCCGGCTTCCGAGACGTGCATGAATACGCCCCGACGGTGGAAGACGCGATCGGGGTGGCCAGGCCGGACCTGGTGACCGCGCGGCCGTGGACCCAAGAACGCCGGACACCTCCGTTCCTCCTGGTGACGGCCTGCCGCTTTATGGGCGCATCGGGTGTGTCAAGGTCTCCGGGAAATGATGACCAACTGGATCTCAGCCGGGGTCAGTAATACCAGGGGAAAGGCGACCAGTTGGGGGCTCGCTTTTCCAGGAAGGCGTCACGGCCCTCCACGGCCTCGTCGGTCATGTAGGCCAGCCGGGTTGACTCACCGGCGAAGAGTTGCTGACCGATCAGCCCGTCGTCGATCAGGTTGAACGCGTATTTGAGCATCCGCTGGGCGGTGGGGGACTTGGCGTTGACTTCGCGGGCCCACTCTAGCGCGGTGGTTTCCAGTTCTGTGTGCGCCACCACCGCGTTGACCATGCCCATCCGGTAGGCCTCGGCCGCGCTGTACTCCCGCCCCAGAAAGAAGATTTCCCGGGCGCGCTTCTGTCCGACCTGGCGGGCGAGGTAGGCCGAGCCGAACCCGCCGTCGAAGGAACCCACGTCGGCGTCGGTCTGCTTGAACCGGGCGTGCTCGGCCGAGGCCAGGGTCAGGTCGCAGACCACGTGCAGGGAGTGCCCGCCGCCGGCCGCCCAACCCGGCACCACCGCGATCACCACCTTGGGCATGAACCTGATCAGCCGCTGGCACTCCAGGATGTGCAACCGCCCGGTGCGCGCCGGGTCCACGGTGTCCGCCGTCTCGCCGCTGGCGTACTGGTAGCCCGACCGTCCCCGGATCCGCTGGTCCCCACCCGAGCAGAAGGCCCACCCGCCATCCCGCGGCGAGGGCCCGTTCCCGGTCAGCAGCACGCACCCCACGTCCGGGGTCATCCGGGCGTGGTCCAGGGCCTGGTACAGCTCGTCCACCGTCGCCGGGCGGAAGGCGTTGCGGACTTCCGGCCGGTTGAAGGCGATCCGGACGGTGCCGTGCGCCACCGCCCGGTGATAGGTGATGTCGGCGAGGTCGAAGCCCTCGATGGCCCGCCACACGGCGGGATCAAACAGCTCAGAGACGGTCACGGCCGCAGGATACGGACTTCCGGCATGCTGAGCACTCGTGAACCCGTCCACTGCACTGGCCACGGTGCTGATCGACGAACTGGTGCGCTGCGGGGTGCGCCATGCCGTGCTCTGCCCGGGCTCGCGCAACGCGCCGCTGTCCTTTGCACTGCACGCCGCCGAGCAGACCGGCCGGCTGGTCCTGCACGTCCGGATCGACGAGCGCTCCGCGGCGTTTCTGGCGCTGGGCCTGGCGCTGCGTTCGGGCCTGCCGGTGCCGGTGGTGTGCACCTCAGGCACGGCGGCGGCGAACCTGCACCCGGCGGTGCTGGAGGCGCACCACGCCGGGGTCCCGCTGCTGGCGCTCACCGCCGACCGGCCGCTCGAGCTAGTCGGCACCGGGGCCAACCAGACCGTGTGCCAAACCGGGCTCTTCGGCGCTGCGGTGCGCGCGGCACCGTCTCTGGCGGTGTCCTCGGACGGCGACCATCAGGAGCATGGGGAGCAGCAGGCGCACTGGCGCTCTACCGTGGATCGCGCGGTCGCGGCCGCCCGCGGCGCGCTGGGCGGCGGGCCGGGCCCGGTGCATCTCAACGTGCCGTTGCGCGAGCCGCTGGTGCCTGACGCCGTCCTGAACAGTGCCCTGAGCAGGGCCCTGAAGAGGACACTGGCGGGGCGGCCGGGTGGGCGGCCCTGGACGGCGGTGCCCGTCGCGGCACCGGTGCAGGCCGAGGTGGAGCTGGACCTGGGGCGGCGCACCCTGGTGGTCGCCGGGCACGGCGCGCCACCGGCCCCACCGGGGTTGCCGCTGGTCGCCGAACCCACCGCGCCCGACTGGCCGGACGGGCTGGCGGCCGGGCCATGGTTGCTCGGCTCTCCCGTGCTCGAACACCTGCGACCCGACCAGGTGCTGGTGCTGGGCCGCCCCACCCTCCATCGGCCGGTGCAGCGGCTGCTCGCCGACCCCACGGTGGCCCTCACCGTCCTCACCGACCGCCCCGAGTGGACCGACGTGGCGGGCACCGCCGTCGCGGTGGGTACCGCGCTGCGCTGCGTCGGTTCCCCTGATCCGGACTGGCTGCCCCACTGGCAGCAGCTCGACGCGCGGGCCGAGGCCGCCGTGCGCGCTACCGTGCAGGGTCATCCCCGCGCCACCGGCCTGGAGGTGGCGCGCCAGCTGGTCGCCGCGCTGCCAGCTGGCGCGCTGCTGGTACTCGGCTCGTCCAATCCGATCCGGGATGTCTCGCTGGCCGCTCGGCCGCGGCGTGACCTGAGCGTGCTGGCCAACCGGGGCGTCGCCGGCATCGATGGCACGATCGCCACCGCAACCGGGGCGGCGTTGGCGCACAGCGGGCCGGGCTATGCCTTCCTCGGCGACCTGACGTTCCTGCACGACACGAACGGGCTGCTGGCCGGCCCGGAGGAGGTCCGCCCAGACCTGACCGTGGTGGTCGCCAATGACGACGGCGGCGGCATCTTCGGGCTCCTGGAGCAGGGCGCACCGGAGTACGCCGGTGTCTTCGAACGGGTCTTCGGCACCCCGCACGGCACTGATCTGGCTGCCCTGTGCGCGGCGCACCACGTGCCGCACGTTCGGGTGCCGGCGCAAGAGCTGGCCGACGTCCTGGACCCTGCCAGGGGGCTGCGCGTCGTAGAGGTGCGCACCGAGCGGGCCGGGCTGCGCGCGCTGCACAATCAGATCCGCGCCGCCGTGGCGGCGGCGGTCAGCCTGCCAACCGGCACAGAGCTTAAGATCAGTCCCGGGAGGTGGCCATCCGACAGCGAGTACTGATCAGCCTAGCGCTGGCACTGGCGTTGCTGGTGCTGGCGGCGTTCGTTATCCCCTGGCGCAGCTCACGATCCGCCCCCGCGCCAGCACCACTCCCGTCACCGCCACTCGCGCCACCGCCTGCCGCGGCCCCGCCGCATATCGGCGCCGACGGTATCGGGGATCCCTATTATCCCCATGCGGGTGACGGCGGCTACCACGTCACCGGATACGACATCCACGTGCATTACGACCCCTCCACCGACCGGCTCGAGGGGCACACCACCGTCACCGCCCAGGCCACCGAGAGCCTGTCCCGGTTCGATCTCGACCTGAGGTTGCCCGCCTCGGCGGTCACGGTGAATGACCGACCGGCCTGGATCCATCAGAGCGAGGGCAAGTTGCAGGTCACCCCGGCGGTGCCCGTGCTGGCCGGCGCACCGATGACGGTGCGGGTGGACTACGCCGGGGTGCCTTCGAGCGTGCCGGACGGACCCGGCGTGCCCTCGCCGTGGGTGCGCACGCCCGAGGGCGCGGTCGCGGTGGGTGAGCCTGAGATCGCCGCCTGGTGGTACCCCTCCAACGACCACCCTTCGGACAAGGCGACCTTTACGATCACCACGATCGTGCCCGCCGGTCTACAGGTGATCTCCAACGGGGACCTGCTCGGTGGTCCTGAGCCAGCCGGGCCGGGCTGGCAGCGGTGGCGCTGGCAGGAGAGCCAGCCAATGGCCACCTACCTGGCGTTCATCGCGATTGGCCACTACGACATCGTCCGCCGGGACACCCGCTTCGGCCTGTACCTGGCGGCCTACGATCGGGAGCTCGACCCGCAGATCGCGGGCGCGGCGCGGGACTCGGTGGAGCGGACACCGGAGATCATCGAGTTTCTTTCCGGGATCTTCGGTCCTTACCCGTTCCACCAGCTTGGCGGCGTGGTCCCGGATGCCCCCACCCTGCACTTCGCGCTGGAGAACCAGACTCGCCCGGTCTACGGGCCGGTGTTCTTCGCCTCGGGCCAGGACGTCTCGGTGGTGGTGCATGAGCTGGCCCACCAGTGGTTCGGGGACAGCGTCTCCGTGCGTCACTGGAGTGACATCTGGCTCAACGAAGGCTTTGCCACCTACGCCCAATGGCTGTACACGGAACACACCGGCGGCCCCAGCGCAGCGCAGACCGCAGCGGAGGACTACGCCCGCTATCCCGCGGGCGACGACTTCTGGCGGATCCCACCGGGGGCTCCCGGCGACGGGGTTAAGGCGTTCAACGACGCGGTCTACCTGCGCGGCGCCATGGCACTCCAGGCGCTTCGCACGGCGGTAGGGGACCAAGACTTCTTCACCGCGCTGCGCGCCTGGGCCACCGAACGAGCCGATCGCAACGGTTCGGTGCGCGGTTTCCTGGCCGTCCTCCAGCATGTCTCCGGCAAGGACGTTGCTGACGTCGCGCGCAGCTGGCTGTTCACCCCCGCCCGCCCGTCCGCGCCGCCCGGGTGAGGAACCTGTGGGGCCTCCTCACGACCCCTCTAGGGCGTCGCGGATCGGCACCAGCTTCGCGGCCGCCTCCGCGACCTCGGAGTCGGGGTCGGAGCCGGCGACGATCCCGCAACCGGCGAACAACCGGGCGAAGCGCCCCACGAGCTGGGCGCAGCGCAACGCGATGCCCAGCTCGCCGTCCCCCGCGGCGTCCACCCACCCGACCGGTCCGGCGTAGCGTCCGCGGTCCATCGCCTCCAGCTCACCGATCGCGGTGACCGCGTCCGGAGTGGGAGTGCCGCCCACCGCGGCGGTGGGGTGCACGGCATCAGCCAGGGTGAGCACCGGCGGCCCCGCGGGACGCAGCACCCCCCGCACCTCGGTGGCCAGGTGCAGCACGTTGCGCAACTGCAGCACGCTGGGCGAGCTGGGGACCACCAGCTCGGTGCAGAACGGCTGCAGCGCCTGGGCCAGCGAGTCCACCGCATAGCGGTGCTCGTCGCGGTCCTTCGCTGAGTCGAGGAGCTCGGCAGCCAGCGCCGTGGCGTGGGCGCCGTCATGCGGCAGGGTGGTTCCGGCCAGCACCCGGGAGAGCACCTCGGTGCCCCGTCGGCGCAGCAGCAACTCCGGCGTCGCGCCCACCAGCTGGTCCACCGCGAACGTCCAGCAGGACGGGTACCGGGCGGCCAGCCCGTGCAGCAGGAACCGGGGATCCAGCGGCTCGTCGGCGACCGCGAGCAGGTCGTGGGCGAGGACCACCTTCGCGGGTACCGACCCGGTGCGCATCCGCGACACTGCGCGGGCCACCGCGTCGCGCCACGCGGTCACCGGCAGCTCACCGTCGAAGTAACGCAGACCTTGCGGGCGGCTCACCGGCACCACCGGCCTCGTGGCGCCGCCGGTCTCGAACTCGGTGACCCAGGTCTGATCGTCCCGTCGACCCACCACCACCCGCGGTACCACCAGTACCGAGTCGCCCGGGGAGTCGTCGAAGGCGAGGCTGGCGAAGGCAATCGGGCCGCTGCCTGGCAGTCCGACCTCATCCCGGGTGTCCAGCCGCGCGCAGAAGGATTCCCACCACTCCTGTGCACGAGCAAAGCGGTGCGGCCCTTCAGTACACACCCGGGCCACCTCACCCCAGGCCACCAGTCCTTCCCCGCCCCGGACCCAGGAGAGCACCCCGACCGGGGACGGCAACATGTCGAGCAGCTCGGTACCGCCCTGCACCAGACGCGAACGGACAACCAGCCGGTCGGTCAGCGGGGCGGTGGTCACGGCGCCAGGGTATTAGGGAGGGTCCTAGGGACTGCGGGACACCGGGGCGCTGGGGACGCCGCGCGCGTCGACCCACCGTCGCGCCTGCCCGCTACGCTGCCCGGATGAGCGCTGTGGTTACCCGGTCTCCGGTGGGACCACCGGGTGAGATCCGCAGCCGGGGGCGCTGGCCGATGTGGTGGGTGCTGCCTGCGGCGGCGGTCCTGCTGACCGGGCTCATCACGCTGGCGCTAGCTGGGTCGGCGCTCGACGATGTCAAGATCGACGCCCATACCGGCCACGCCACCGCTCAGGTGCTTGTGGTAACGACGATGCGAACATTGGTGCAATTCGCCGGATCCGACGGCAAGGTATACCGTCCGGACGAGGGGCTAGCTTACCCTGCGGGATTGCGGGTGGGGCAGCTGGTGCGAGTGGAGTACGACAGCGCTCATCCCGAGCGAGTGCGGGTCGCCGGGCGGACCTGGAGGCAAGGGGTGCGGCCGGCATCACTCACCCTGATCGCGCTGTGGGCGCTAATGGTTCCGGCTACCTGGTGGTTGCGCCGCCGCCAAAGCCATCCAGTTGGTAGCCCTTCAAGGACCGCCAACCCAGTCGTTGACTGCTCTCAACAATAGCCAACCCGGCGTGGCGCGTAGGTGCGGTGGCTGACCGGCCCCGGCGTGTATGCGCCGTCATCGATCGGCGGCTGAGGGCAGGTCTGCCGGGTTGGGAGCGGTTAACGGCACCGGCACAAGGCGTTGGCGGTACTTGAAGGGCCACTAACCGTAGGGTGATCCTGTGTCGAGAGCTGGTTTGGACAAGGACCCCCGCGATGTCGCGACGATGTTCGACGGGGTGGCCCGCCGCTATGACCTGACCAACACGGTGATCTCGATGGGTCAGGACCGGTGGTGGCGACGGTGCACCCAGGCCGCCGTGGCCGCCAGGGCGGGGGAACGAGTGCTCGACCTCGCCGCGGGTACCGCGGCCTCCACCGTCGAGTTGACCCAGGCGGGAGCGTGGTGCGTAGCTGCGGACTTCTCCCTGGGGATGCTGCGTGCCGGCCGGCACCGCTCGGTCCCGCTGGTCGGAGCGGACGCGTTGGCGCTTCCCTTCGCCGACGGGGTATTCGACGCGGTCACGATCTCCTTCGGGCTGCGCAACGTGGCGGACCCCGATGCCGCGCTGACCGAGCTGGCCCGGGTCACCCGCCCCGGGGGTAGGCTGGTGGTCTGCGAGTTTTCCCTCCCTACCTGGTCGGTGTTCCGCACCGTCTACCTGGAATACCTGATGCGCGCGCTGCCGACGCTCGCCCGGTGGGTGAGCAGCAACCCAGACGCCTACGTCTACCTCGCCGAGTCCATCCAGGCCTGGCCCGACCAGCCCGCGCTGGCCGCCCGGGTGGCTGCCGCAGGCTGGACCGACGTCCAGTGGCGCGACCTCACCGGCGGCATCGTCGCCCTGCACCGCGCCGTCAAGCCCGGATTGCCCCGTTAAGCGGTTGTCCCATAGGCCGTGTCCCATAGATCGCCAGGCCTGATCGTGGGCGCGCTCCGTGCGCCGAGTTCGACCACAGAGCTGTTCGACCGCCACCGCGCAGCTCTCACGTCGAACTCGGCAGCAGGAGAGTTGATCATAGACTAGTTGGCGTCGATGAGTCATTGGCAGAAGGCGATGAACTGGGCGGCGGGAAGCTGCAAGGCTTGGTGGAGGAGTTGCTCGTAGCGGTCGTGTCCGCTGGCGGTGAGGATCGCCCGGCTCACGCCCCCTGCGTTCGGGTGGAGCAGGATCACGAACCCGGTGGCGAGCGATCTGGCGAGTGCACCGGCGATATAGGCCGGTACCCGGTGGCCGTTGGCTAGCCAGCGGTGGTCTGCTTGGGCCACCCCGCCTGCGCTCACTCGGCGCAAGGCAACCCACTCATACACCTCAGCGCCGGCTAAGCGCAATGCCGCGTCGTTAAGGGATTGGGCGGGCAGTCAAGGATGCCGCGATGTTCGTCTCCGCGTTCGGCGACAAGACTGAAGGACATACGTCACCCATGGACTGACTGGTCGAATCACCGCATGGCGTGCTGCACCGGGGTTTCCGCGGGTTTATGGGCGACCTGCGCAGCGGTGCGCGGCGAGTCGTGCTGACGCGGGAGGCACGGTGGGAATCGAGGTCGAGCTCAAGGCCGTCGTGCGCGATATCGAGGCGCTGTATGCTGCGCTGGATCAGCGCGCGAGCGCCCAGGTGTCCATTTATGCGGAGCGTTACTTCGACTATTCCGACCACCGGCTGACCGAGCGGGGGTGCGAGCTGCGGGTGCGCACTATCGAGGTGGTGGTCAGGGTGCTCACTGCGCTGGACGCCGAGGAGGTCATCGCATTCGGGAAGCACTGCGTGAACTACCGCTTCACGGCGTGGAGCCGGGAGCTGCTCGCTACGGTGGTCACCGTGCCCGAGCTGGCCGGCCAGACGTTCCTGGAGCTGGAGACCATGGCCGACGCCGAGGAGATGGACACGGACTGGGAGGTGGTGCACTGCGTGCTGCGCGAGCTGGGCATCAGCGACCACGACCTGACCGCTGCGGCCTACACCGATGCCGTGGCCGCCCAGCGCATGGGATAGCGTGCGGTGGGACTCCATGAACTCGACGTCACCGACGTAAACAGGCCCCGCAACGTCGGTGACGTCGAGTTCACGGCTCCGGGCCCCTCCGCGACCAACCATTCTGGCCCGACACCTGCCGTGGCCAGCGCAGTGGAAGGGCTGGCGACGGATAATGCTTTGAGCCTCGAGGCGCGGCGTGAGTTGTCCGACATCGGCTACGCCGTCCGTTTCGCGGATCGGTAGGGAGGGTCACCGTCGTGGAGGATCCAGACGAGAATCACGCTGTTGCCGTGGCGAGTTTCGCGTTTGAGCTGGGTGTGCTCAAGCGGATCCGTCGTGCCGGCTGGTGGCATGCCGGGGTCCGGGACCCGGAGTCGGTCGCGGAGCACAGCTTGCGGGTCGCTCAACTCGCCTCGCTCATTGCCACGATCGAGGGCGCCGAGCCAGCCCGGGCGGCACTGCTGGCCATCTGGCATGACTCGCAGGAGACCCGCACCGGTGACCTCCCGCACACTGCCCGACCTTACCTTGATCAATGCTCTCAGCAGACCCCTGAAGCACACTGCGCCAAAGACGCTGACAAGCTCGAACGCCTCCTCCAAGCGATCGAGTACCAGCATGCCGGCTACACCAGGGTGCAGGGCTGGATCGACTCCACGCGCACCAGCCTGCGTACCGACACCGCACGCCACATCGCTACCACCGCCCTGCACACCTCCCCCTCACGTGGCGAGGCCGCTGATCAGGCGGTGTTGCCGCTCAGTGGCAACTGATCCAGTCCGCCACACTGCGAATCACGTCGTCCTGGCACTGCTGGTTCTGCGGATTGGCATAGTTTCACCATCAACCTCGATGAGCTGATGCTCGACGGTCAGCGTTGGAGCTCGAATGTCGCCAAGCACGGTGTGCGGCTGGAGGTAGAAAACCTCGTTCAATAACGGCCAGCCAAGCTTGAACGTCGGCGAGTGGACAAGGAAGCCCTGACCCAACAGCTCGCGCCCTGCTTCATCTGAGAACGTACGAATGCGATAGCTGCGCGCCGGTCAAGGCACAGCGACCCGATGCCGACGTCGGCCAACCCGGCCGCAAGGCTTGATCATCTTTTATGTGCCTTAGACGACAAATTGTGTCGCCGTACGCACACAAACGATGATCTCAGAGCGGCTTATCCCGCACGTGCCGCTGCAGTGCTAGGACGGCCAGCATCCACGAAAGCGCACCGCCAGATTGCGGTCCAGTCCGAAAGTCCGGCCGGCTGGCACGATGGTCAGCACCACGAGGGGGAACAAGTCGAGCGGGTAATCCCACAAGTACTGGTTCCGGGGTAGCAGCATAATCCAGATCGGGCCGATCAGCAACAGGCCGATCAGAGCGCCGAATCGGCTGGCGATCCCGAACAGCAGCGCCGCGCCGGCGGTGAGTTCGGCGATGGTGAGTAACCACTGGAAGAAGCCCCAGTCGAAGGTGTTCTGCCCGATAGCTTTGGCCAGCCCGTTGCTCAGCCAGACTGCGCCGAAGAAGATCCGCAGTGCGGCAAATCCGCCCGCGAGCACTGGGGGGAGGCCGTCTGCCGTTCGACTTGCTGCGTGGTGCCAACCATCGCTTACCTTTCTCGGTCACACCGTCTTACTCCCATTCAGCCCCCATCCTGCCGCTGGCGTGTGCGGGAGGAGCCAGCGAGGTGACAAACAGGTGCCTTGCCCTGCCATCGTCAGCACCGGCACGATCTGAGGATGGAACTGAGCGCACAGCTTGATCCGGTTCTTGCCGTGGCCCGCGAGTCGGCCCCCGAGGTCGATGCCGCCGCCGCCTTCCCCACCGAGCCCGTGGCGGCGTTGCGCGCATCGGGTCTGCTCGGGCTTACCCTGCCCGTCGAGGTCGGCGGTATGGGTGCGGGCCCGCAGCAGCTGGTGGAGGTGGTGAGCGAGCTGGCCGGCGCCTGTGGTTCGACGGCCATGATCTACCTGATGCATATCAGCGGGGCCATGCTGGTCCTCGCGGCACCCCCGCCCGGTTTGCCTGATCTGTTGAGCCAGTTGGCCAGAGGTCAGGCATTGGCTTCCTTGGCGTTCTCGGAGGTCGGGTCGCGCTCCCACTTCTGGGCCCCGGTGTCGAAGGCCCAGCACAACAGCGCGGGGGTGCGGCTGCGGGCCCGGAAGAGTTGGGTGACCTCGGCCGGTCACGCCGATGTCTACGTCACCTCTACGTTGAGCGCGGAGGCCGACACCGTCGATCTGTTCGCGATTCCGGCGCACACGCCTGGTCTCACGGTGGCTGGTCGGTGGCGCGGGCTTGGACTGCGGGGCAACGCCTCGGCCCCGATGGCCCTCGACGTCGAGGTGCCCGAGAGCTACCGCCTCGGCGCGGTCGGTGCCGGGTTCGACCTGATGCTGCAGGCGGTGATGCCGTGGTTCAACCTCGGTAACGCGGCGCTGTCGGTCGGCTTGAGTCAGGCGGCGCTGGACGCGGCAGTGCGGCACGCCAGCGCCGCCCGGTTGGAGCACCTCGACCAGAGCCTCTCGGCGTTGCCCACGATCCGGGCCCAACTGGCTAAGATGTCGATCGAGCTGGCATGCACCCGGGCCTACCTCCACCAAGCCGCCGGCCGGCTCGCCGAGCCGCGCGAGGACACGGTGCTCCATGTGTTGGGCGTCAAGGCCGCCGCCAACGACGCGGCGCTGCGGATCACCGACTCCGCGATGCGGGTATGCGGCGGGGCCGCGTTCTCGGAGCACCTCCAGATCGACCGGTACTTCCGTGACTCCCGGGCCGGACACGTGATGGCTCCCACCGCCGATGTCCTCTACGACTTCTACGGCAAGGCGATTACCGGACAAGCCCTGTTCTAGGTGAGCTAGTGAAAGGAGGCCGGACGTGAGCGAGCCGCTCATTATCGGCGCGGTCGCCTACACCCCCAATGTGGTGACCATCTGGGAGGGTATGCGCGACTACTTCGCCGGTAGCCCCGCTGAGATGGACTTCGTTCTGTTCTCCAACTACGGACGGCAGGTTGACGCGCTGCTGGCCGGCTCAATCGATATCGCCTGGAACACCAACCTGGCCTGGGTGCGGACCGTCGCGCAAACCGACGGCGCCTGCCGCGCGCTGGCCATGCGCGACACCGACACCGTGTTCCGCACGATGTTCGTGGCCCGCTCCGGCAGCGCCCTGGCGGGTCTGGAGGCGCTACGCGGCAGGCGGCTCGCCTTGGGATCCCGGGATTCAGCCCAGGCCTCGATCCTGCCGCTCTATTTCCTCGCTCGCGCCGACATCAAGACCGAGGATCTGGAGTTGGTTCGCATGAACAGTGACCTGGGCAAGCACGGCGACACCGGTCGCAGCGAGCTAGACGCACTGCGCGCCGTGCTCGACGAGCGCGCTGACGCCGCCGCGATCGGCATCAACACCTGGGAAGCGATCGGCCGCGAGGAACTGATGCCCGGTGCGTTCGAAGCATTCTGGCAGTCCCCGACCTACTCCCACTGCAACTTCACCGCGCTCCCCACGCTGGGCGATGACCGCGCCGCACCCTGGGTCGACCAGCTCCTGGCTATGGACTGGGACAACCCGCACCATCGGCCGATCCTGGAGATGGAGGGCCTGCGGCGGTGGGTTGCCCCGAAGCTCGACGGGTACGCCTCACTGTTTGCGGCGGTGCAAGAACAGGGAATCCCGCCCCGATGGTGAATCACCGGTTGGTGCTGGACTTGGTCGAACGCGTGGGCGCGCTGTCTCAGGGGCCACCGTGACCATTCCCCTCGGCGAAGGCGACCCCCAGACCGTCACGGCGTGGTGCGCCTGTACCGGCAATGAGTTGGTCGACTTCCGTGACAACCTGGCGACCGTCCGGCGGGGGCAGCGCCCCGACCCGTTCGCCGAGCTGGCTGCCCCTCAGCTGCCCGGAACCCGCCTGTGGATGTACACCAACTTCGACTGCAACCTTGCCTGCGACTACTGCTGTGCGCGCTCTGCACCGCAGGCACCCCGCCGGGCACTGGGGATCGACCGGATCCGCCGCCTGGCCACCACCGCCGCCGCACAATGGTTTTCCTGCACCTGATGCGGACGGAGCGAGAAACGGAAAGCGTGCCTGCACTCTGCCTGCCGATCCCCACGCGGGTTGTTGTCCTGGTGTCCGGTACCGGGACGCTGCTGCAGGCCTTACTGGACGCCGCCGGCCCGGACTATCCTGCCCAGGTCGTCGCTGTCGGCGCGGACCGGGCCGGCACCGGTGGGCTAGCCCGCGCGGAGGACCGTGGGCTGCCAACCTTCGTCGTTGAGCTGGCCCAGCACCCCGACCGGGCCTCCTGGGACGCCGCACTCACCCAGGCGGTCGCCGCGCAGGCCCCGGATCTGGTCGTCACCGCCGGGTTCATGAAGATTCTGGGCCCAGCGTTCCTGGACCGCTTCGGCGGCCGCATCATCAACACCCACCCCGCGCTGCTGCCCGCGTTTCCTGGCTTGCACCCGGTGGCACGTGCCCTGGCGCACGGGGTCCGGGTGACCGGCGCGACCGTGCACCTGGTGGACGCGGGTGTGGATACTGGTCCGATCCTGGCCCAGCGTGCCGTTGAGGTGCTGCCTGATGACACCGAGGCGCGGCTGCACGAGCGGATCAAGATTGTGGAGCGGCGGCTGCTGGTGGACGTCGTTGCCGAGGTGGCCCGCCAGGGGTGCACCGTCATCGGACGAAAGGTCTCACTGCCATGACCCTCGACGATCGCCGGCTGGTACGCAGGGCGCTGCTGAGCGTGTCGGACAAGAGCGGCCTGGTGGAGCTAGCCACCGGATTGCACGCGGCCGGGGTGGACATTGTCTCCACCGGCTCGACGGCGAACGTGATCGCCGACGCGGGAGTGCCGGTGACCGGGATCGAGGAGCTCACCGGTTTCCCGGAATCCCTGGACGGGCGGGTCAAAACCCTGCACCCGCAGGTGCACGCCGGACTGCTTGCCGACACTCGCAAGCCGGAGCACCTGGCCCAGCTGGCCGCCCTGGACATCGCGCCCTTCGAGTTGCTGGTCGTCAACCTGTACCCCTTCCAGGCCACCGTGGCCGGGCTGGCCAGCTTTGACGAGTGCATCGAGCAGATCGACATTGGGGGCCCGGCGCTGGTGCGGGCTGGGGCGAAGAACCACGCTTCGGTGGCCGTGGTGGTGGACCCGACGGTCTACCTCGACGTGCTGGACGCGGTCCAAGTCGGAGGGTTCACCTTGGCGCAGCGCCAGAAGTTGGCCGTCGCCGCGTTCCGGCACACCGCGGACTATGACATCGCCGTGGCGTCCTGGATGGGCTCAGCCCTTCCCGGGGATGCCGAGTTTCCCCCGTGGGTGGGTGCTTCCTGGTGGCGCGTGGCAGCGTTGCGTTACGGGGAAAACCCGCACCAGCGGGCTGCGCTGTATGCCGCGGGTACCGCTGCGGGGGGTCTGGCGGGGGGACTGGCGACTGCGCAGCAGCTGCACGGCAAGGAGATGTCTTACAACAATTATGTTGACGCCGACGCAGCCTGGCGAGCCGCGCATGACCACGACGGCGCCTGTGTGGCGATCATTAAGCACGCCAACCCATGCGGTATCGCGGTCTCGTCCACTGGGGACATCGCCGAGGCGCACCGCAAGGCGCATGCCTGCGACCCGACGAGCGCGTTCGGGGGAGTCATCGGAGCCAACCGCGAGGTCACCGTCGAGCTGGCCGAGCAGGTGAGCGAGGTGTTCACCGAAGTGCTGCTGGCGCCCTCGTATGCCAGCGGTGCGGTGGACGTGCTGGCCCGTAAGAAGAACATCCGGCTGCTGGTGGCCTCACCTCCCGAACCTCCCGAGCGCGGTGGTATCGAATTTCGGGCGTTGTCGGGTGGGTTGCTGCTGCAGACTCGGGACGCGATCGACGCCCCCGGCGACGATCCGGCGTCCTGGACGCTGGCTACCGGTGCACCCGTGGACCGGTCGACTCTGGCCGATCTTGCTTTCGCCTGGCGGGCCTGCCGCGCGGTGCGTTCCAACGCGATCCTGCTCGCCACGCAGGCGGCCACCGTCGGCATCGGTATGGGGCAGGTGAACCGGGTGGACGCCGCCCGACTCGCGGTCAGCCGGGCCGGGCGGCGGGCGGTAGGTTCGGTGGCCGCCTCCGATGCGTTCTTCCCGTTCCCCGACGGCCTGGTGGTGCTGCTCGACGCCGGGGTTCGCGCCGTGGTGCAGCCTGGGGGGTCGGTTCGTGACGCCGAGGTGATCGCCGCCGCGCAGGCCGCCGGAGTGCCGCTTTACCTCACCGGCACCCGGCACTTTGCGCACTGAGCACCTCGACCACGACGCCGGGCCGCAGGCCGGTGTGGTGCGCCGCGGAGTCGCCGCGACGGGCCAGCGTGAGGTGCCCCGCGGAGTCGATGAGCACGATGAGCTCGCCGTGCTCCACGTCGGCAAAGGTCTTGCCCAAGCGTGCCCGCCGTGCGCCGGCTGGCCACTGGACCCTCGCTGATGCCCCGGCCTGCAGGCCGAGTGTGGCCAGCTCGGCCGCACCGGCGGCCAGCGCCACGTTGCCGAAGTGGTCCACGGTCAGCACCTCGGCCCGGATCAGATCGTCCTCCACCTGGCACACCGGAGTCTGCAGGGTGACCAACGACGCCGGGCCAAGGGCGGGTCCCAGCTTCTCCGGCGGCACGCCGCAGGCCAGATGAGCGGCGACCGCTGCGAAGACGTCACGGCCGTGGAACGTCGCACTGACCGTCGGCAGCTGGTAGCTGGGCTCGGTGAGCTCGTAGGCGGCGCGCACCCCGCCCAGCGCCTGTGCCGCGGGGACCAGCAGCCCATTGTCCGGGCCGACCAGGACAGCCTCATCGCTGACCAGCGCGATCCCGCGGCGCGCCGTACCGACCCCCGGGTCGACAACCGCGACATGCACCGCCGGGGGCAGCCAGGGCAGCGTGTCGGCAAGCACCACCGAGCCGTGACGCACATTGCCGGGCTCGATTGCATGGGTCACATCCAGCACCCGCGCCCCGGGCGCGATCCGGGCCATGACGCCGTGGCAGGCTGCCACGAACCCGTCCGCGTAGCCGTAGTCGGTGCATAGAGAGATCCAGTCAAAGCCCGTCACGGTGTCGAGTGTGCCCCAGATCCCCGCGTGGGCGTGATGTGAGGGGGTTGACGGCGCCCGGCTGTTCGGGTTAACTCTGTATCGAACAAATGTTCGATATCTGCGCTGCCTTCCCCGCGGCGAACCTGGGTGCGGTGTCGTGACGCCGGCATCCAGGTGTTGGGAGGCCCCGTTGGGAGGCTGCGGTATGGCGGGTATGGCGGGTATGGCAAGTGCGGGTGTGGCGTTGGTGCTGCAGCGGGTGCCGGTTGTACCTGCCTCGACGCTGGGGGAGCGGCTCGACGTCCCCGGCGGCCGGCCGCCGTTTCCCGTGGTTGAACCGCTCGCGCTGCTGCTGCCCCGTGGGCTGCGCCGAGGGTCGATCGTCGCGGTGCATGGCTCGCTGGCGTTGCTGCTGGCACTGCTGGCCGCGGCCACCGCGCAAGGGGTCTGGGCCGCGGTGGTCGGCGTCGGCGACCTTGGCGTGCTGGCCGCGGCTGAGGCGGGGGTGGTGGTGCAGCGGCTGGCGCTGGTTCCCCGACCTGGGTTGGATCCGGCATCGGTGGCTGCGGCTCTGCTCGACGGGGTAGGCCTGGTGGCGCTGGCTGGTACCGACCGGATGCCCCCCGGTGTTCGGCGATCTCTGGCTGCCAGGGCCCGGCAGCGCGGGTCGGTCTTGCTCCCGCTCGGTCGATGGCCGGGCGCGGAGGTCGAGCTGGACTGCCGTGTCGAGGCCTGGTACGGCGCTGAGGCCGGATATGGGCGGCTGCGCGCTCGCGAGGTCGTGGTGCGTGCAGCCGGCCGGGGTGCGGCGGCCCGGCCTCGCACCGCCCGCTTGCTGCTGCCTGGTCCTGACGGCGTGGTGGCGCAGGCGCTCCCGGACCTGACTCCAGGAATCAGAGCGGCGGGCTGATGGTGCCTACCCGTGTTGTGGTGGTCTGGTGCCCGGAGCTGGTCGTGCTCGCCGACGACCCGGACCGGGACGCCCAGGGGTTCGAGCCGGTGGTCGCCGCGGTCGAGTCGCTGGTGCCCGGCGTGGAAGTGGTGTGTCCCGGACTGGTCGCGGTGCCGGCTCGCGGCCCGACCCGGTACTTCGGCGATGAGTCCAGGGTGGCCGAGCGGATCGTCGAGGTGGTCGCTGCGCGGACCGGGGTGCAATGCCAGGTTGGCATCGCCGACGGCTTGTTCGCCGCGACCCTGGCCGCGCAGCGTGGCCTGCGGGTGCCCCCGGGTGATTCGGTCGGCTTTCTCGCCGGACTGGGCATTGCCGAGCTGCACCAGCCCGCTGTGACCGGGGCTGATCGAGCCGCGCTGGTGGACCTGCTGCACCGGCTGGGGCTGCGCATCCTCGGCGCGTTTGCCGCCCTGCCCGTCGACGACGTCGCCTCCCGGTTCGGTCTCGACGGGGTGCGCGCGCACCGACTCGCCCGGGGGCTTGACGAGCGTTTGCCGCTGCGCCGTCCCCCACCGGCCGATCTCACCGTCACCCGCCGGTTCGACCCGCCGCTGGAGCGGGTCGATGCGGCGGTATTCGCCTCCCGGGAAGCCGCCGGACACCTGCACACCGCGCTGGCCTCCCGTGGCCTGGCCTGTGTCCGGCTCGGGATCAGCGCCTGCACCGAAGCGGGCGAGGAGCTGCACCGGGTGTGGCGCTACACCGAGTCGCTGACCGAATCCGCCATCGCCGATCGGGTGCGCTGGCAGCTGGATGGCTGGCTCACTTCCCGCGGATCACGCCCCAGCGCGGGTATCACGCTGCTGCGGCTGATCCCGGAAGAGACGATCGGCGGGCAGGCCTTGCAGCGTGGACTGTGGGGGGAGTCGGGGAAAGACGACGAGCGGGCCGACCGGGCACTGGTCCGGGTGCAGGGAATGCTGGGGCACCAGGCGGTACTCATGGGGGTGCTCGGCGGTGGCCGGGACCCCACCGACCGGGTGCGCCTGGTGCCCTGGGGAGACGGCCTGACCCCGGTGCGTGATGTGCACTTTCCCTGGCCGGGCCGGTTGCCTGCGCCGTCCCCGTCCCGGGTGCCCACCCATCCGTTGCCTGCCGAGGTGTTTGACGATGCCGGACGCGCTCTCGGGGTGAACGGGCGTGGGAGGCTCACCGGTGTCCCGTACCGGATCGCAGCGGAGGAGAACCTGCCGCCTCGGGTGCTGAGCTGGGCCGGGCCCTGGCCTCTTGTGGAGCGCTGGTGGGGGCCGGGAGGAGGGCGGTGCTGCGCGCGACTGCAGGCGGTGCTCGGTGCCGAACCCGTCGAACCCAGCACCGAGCCGCTCGCGGTGTTGCTGGCCTATGAGACGGGCCACTGGCGGGTCGAGGGAGTCTACGAGTAGATCGGCGCTGGCCAGACGGTGGAAAGATGGTCAGATGACCATCAGCTCCAGGGAAGCGCTCGAACGCGGGGCGCGCAGGGGGTGGCGATGATGCCGTCCCTCTACGAGCTGCGCTCCCACCGCTCGCTGTCCTCGCCGGTGCTGCTCCTTGCCACGGAGAGCTGGGTCGATGCAGGGCTTGGAGCCCAAGCAGCCATCGCTCAGATTCTCGAGACGATCCCGACCGAAGTGCTGGCCACCTTCAATGTCGACGAACTCATCGACTTCCGGTCTCGCCGTCCTATCGTGCGGATCTCTGATGGAGTCCTTGACACGGTGAGTTGGCCCGAGATCCAACTGCGGGCTGGTGAGGATGCCGCCGGCAGAAGTGTTCTCACCCTGGTGGGGCCCGAGCCCGACATGGCGTGGCATTCCTTCGTGCAGGCCATTGTGGAGCTGGCCATGCGGCTGGAAGTGCGGCTCGTGGTCGGGCTCGGCGCCTACGCGGCTCCTGTCCCCCATACCCGCCCGGTCGGCCTCATCGCCATCGCCACAGTGGCTGAGCTGGCGGCGCAGGTGGGCGTGGTGCCGGGCACCGCCGAAATGCCGGCCGGGATCCAGACGGCTCTGCAGGAGGGCTTCGCCGCGGCGGGTATCCCCGCTATCGGGGTGTGGGCGCGAGTGCCCTACTACTTGGCGGGCATCCCTTACCCCGCGGCTTCCGCCGCTCTCATCGATGCGTTCTCAGCGGTGGCCGGGCTGCAGCTCGACGCTGAGGAGTTGCATGCCGTGGCGGGTAGTACGTTGAGCCAGATCGACGAGATTGTCGCCAACAGCGAAGAATACCGTGCGCTGGTGCGTCGTCTGGAGGCCGCGTTCGACGACAAGGTGGCCCCGCCACCCGACTTCTCGGACCTTCCGTCCGGCGATGAGCTCGCCGCCGAGCTGGAGCGTTTCCTGCGCGGCGAGCAGGGAGAGCAGTAACGGACGGCCCGCGCTGTGGCCTGTGCTCAGTGGGCGCTGTACTCCTCGCTGGTGACGTGCCGGGTCTGCCCGACGGCGTGGCGGTGCCAGGCGGTGCGGGTGCAGGGGGCGAAGCGCACGGTGTTGACGCGCATGTGTCCGTTGACATCGAAGATTGTCTGAGACCAGGGTGCTGAGTTGGGATGTCTTGACTGCGTTTACCAACCCGAACCCGTTGTACGGCGGCGGTTACCGATTGGTGCACGCGGCCGTTTTGCGGCACAGAATTCGCGCGGTGTCTTGACCACCTGGTCACGCGACGCTGCCTGCCGCCGGCATGACCCGTATTAGCGGACACTGGCCACCGCGGTGGTGGCAAGGGCGTCGGCGGGTAGGCCCAGATGGTGGCGCAACGCCTCGATGTCGGCGGCGTCCTTGGGTCGCTTCAGTTCCTCCTTGTAGCGCAGCACTTCCCTCAGCGGGGCGAACCGAAGCCCGTCGATGATCTCGGCGTTGTCGATCAACGCGTCGGTGTCCCAGTCCTGTGTGATCCAGTGCTCGAAGAACTGGAGGCGGCCCTGGCAGAACTGCCACACATGGTCGCCGCTGCGAGTGCCCAGCGCAGGCGTCCCGTCGGCTGAAACGCGCTCCCACGCCGCGCCGCGCGCCACGACGTCCAGATCACTCACCTGGGTACGCAGGCCGTGCGCGAGCAGGGGCGCGCTGCCGAAGATCACGAAGTGATCCGGATCGAGGCCCATGTTCCGCAGTTCCCGGATCAGCCGATTGCTCCGTACCCGCGCCGCCTCAGGGGCTACTAGCGGCATGTCAGTCCTTAGCCGACGGTGGTGTGCGCCGGACGAGCATCAGCCAGTCGAGCACCGACCGCCCGGCCGCGGCTTCGGACGGCTGATCGGCGAGGGTACTCAGCGCGCGGATGATCTCCGGGCGCTGTGGCGGGCTGCTGTCCTGCAATGCCCGCGCGAGCCGGTCGGTCAGCGACTTCTCGCGCAAGTGGACCATTCGCAACGACACCCACGCCCGCACCACCACGCCGATCGTCGCCGCGATCACGGCGACGATCACGTTTGGGTCGGTGAGCAGGTTCGCGGACACCGGGCTTCACCCGGACGCCAGCGGCTTGCCGTCGGCGACGTCCGCGAGCGCGGCGACATCGCGGATGCACAGCACTAGGCGCCCGGTGTCGACCAGCCCGTTGTCCTTGAAAACCTTGACCGCCTTCTTCACCGCCTCCACCGACGAACCGGTCAACGTCGCGAGGTCCTTCTGCGCTAGGCGCACGCTGCGCGTGCCGTCGTCGTGCGTGGTGGTCAGGCCGCGCTCCACCAGCTCGGCGAGCGCCTTGGCCAGCCTGCGCTCCACTGCCAGATCCGAATCGCCGATCTTCTTGCTCGCCTCATCGAGCCGGTTGCCGAGCTCAACGATCAGCGCGTCTTTCGCGCGCGGGTGCTCGTCCACGAACCGTCGCCATTCGATGTCGGAGACGTGCAGCACGGTGACGTCGTCCCATGCCACGACGGTCGCCGAACGCGGCTTGCCCAGCAGGACGCCCATCTCGCCGACGGTCTCGCCAGGCCCACGGAGCGCGATGATCCGTTCCGGCTTGCCCGAGATGACCTTGACGGTGCCCTTGCGGATCAGCAAGACGAAGTCGCTGTCCTCGCCCTCACGCATGAACGTGTGGCCCGCTTGGCGGCGCAGGGTACTTCCCACCCGCTCCAACTCAAGGGTTTCCTCCTTGGTGAGCAGCGGAGCGCCCTGTGCAAAGTGCTGTTCATCCATGATCATAAGTGTACGAATATCCTTAACAAGAGGCAACCGTGCCAGGGTCCTGGTGTCGTCGAGCCGACGTGGCACCAGGACAAGATCCCGACGTGACCGGTGGGCTGGCTTATCAATGACCAGGTCGGGCACTTTCCCCATGTGTTCGCGCCAACGTGGTAGGTGCACGTGCGGCAACGTCCGTTCATGTCCAGCGCCTCGACCATGATCCTTGGCTGAGCAGTTTCTGCCCAGATCGCTCGATCGCCTGTTGGACGCGTTCCGGCCGTGTTTCACCACCCGCCCCCTTGCCACGTTCGTTCTGCTCACGGTTGGGTTGATCACAGCTCCTGCGCGGCAGACGGTGTGCGGCATGTTCACCGCCGCTCGAATGAGAGGTGTGTGGCATCACGGCCGGGCGCACCGGTTCTTTGCCACCGCTCGCTGGAGCCGGGACCATCTCGGCCTGACGATGCTGGGGTTGGTCGTGGGCTGGCTCACCCCCGCTGGCGCGCCGCTGATCGTGGCCATTGATGACACGCTGTTCCGGCGTACCGGCCGCCACGTCCACGGCGCCTTCTGGGCGTACGACGGCTACCGGCAGGTGACCATCGACCAGCTCAAACTCTTCCGTGGCACCACATTCGTCGTCGCGGCGATGGTGGTCGAGCTGCCGTTCCTGGACCGCCCCATCGCGCTGCCTTTGCTGTTCCGGCTGTGGCGTCCCGGCGGGCCGACCAAACCCGCTTTGGCCCGTGACATGATCCGCTTGATCGCCCACGCCCGCCGTGACCGCCGCATCCACGTCGTCGCCGACGGTGCCTACCTGTGCACCACCCTGC
Source organism: Pseudonocardiales bacterium (assembly GCA_019244165.1). Classification (GTDB taxonomy): domain Bacteria; phylum Actinomycetota; class Actinomycetes; order Mycobacteriales; family Pseudonocardiaceae. The sequence continues at coordinate 122,952 of JAFATA010000020.1, forward strand.
GGCGTCTGCCAGCCAACGTCACCCTCACCGGCCCGCTTCCTCGCCACGCCGCACTCTGGGGCACCCACCCGGAGTCCGCGCAGGCTCGGCCCGTGCACCGCTGTGGCCAACCCCGCGTCCGTGGCCAGCGGATCGGCACATCCGACCAACTCGCCGCCACGACACCGGGTTCGCCGGTCATGGTGACCCGCTACGGCCGCACCACGACTGTCACCGTCCACGAACGCCGCTGCCTGTGGTACGGCGTGTTCCGCTCCCAACCCATTCGAGTGCTCATCCTGCGCGAACCGCGCAAGCCCGACCTGGCGTTGGTCATCACCGACCAGAGACACCCGCCGCGCACCTCATCGAGCGCTACGCGGTCCGGTGGTCCATCGAGGTCGCCTTCGCTGACGCCAAACACCACTGGAGCCGGCGAGGCCCGCAACCGCACCCAACAGGCCGTCGAACGTACTGCGCCATTCGCCATGCTCGTCCAAACCCTCGTGGTCGTCTGGTACCACCTGGCCGGCCACTCACCGAAGGTCGTCGCCGAGCGCCGGGGGCGAGCCCACTGGTACACGACCAAGACCCATCCGAGCTACCAGGACATGCTCACCAAGCTGCGCCGCGTCCTCATCGCCGCCCAATATCGTGCCGACCTGCCCGGCGAAGCCACCCCCGAACAAATCCACACCATCCGACTGGCCTGGGCAAACACCGCCGCGTGACCGCGAAACACGAGGACAACCGCAATCTGCTAGTATCGAACATGTGTTCGATACGCTCGATTCCGAGGGGGCGCCCCTCACGGGTGCCTCCAGTGCGGAGGACTGGTTCGACCCAGTCTGGCTTGACCAGGCTCCTGAGCCGCCGGACGCCGACCAACCACCGATGTCGCAGTGCGTGCCGTCGGGGTGGTTAGCGCTGGAGCTGGATCAGAGCTGTGCTGATCCAGCTGGGTTGTCGGATGCGGAGTTGATCGACGCGGTCATCGGGTTTGACCACGTGGCGTCCTGGGCTTTGGCGCGGCAGACTCGGCTGCTGGCCGAGTTCGTCCGGCGCCGGCCGGGGGACCACCCGCTGGCGGCCCGGTGTGATACCCCGTCGCCAGCCAGCGAGTTCGCTCCCGACGAGATCGGGTTGGCGCTGCGGCTATCCCGCACCACCGCGACCGGGCGGCTGGTGATGGCCCAAACCCTGGTGGCCGACCTGCCCGGAACCCTGGCCGCCTGGCAGGCCGGCACGATCGACACTCTCAAAGCCCGGGCTATCACCGAAGCCAGCTATCTGCTGCCACGCGAGCAGCGCGGTGCCCTGGAAGCCCGGGTCCTGCCCCGCGCTAAGACCCAGACAATCGCTCAGCTACGGGCTGCGCTGGCTAGAGCGGTGCTGGCCATTGACCCGCACGGCGCGCAGGATCGGCACGAGCGACGGCGCCAGGACCGGCGAGTCGTGGTCAGCCCGGATGAGGAAGGAATGGCCACCTTGTGGGCGTTGCTGTCCGCCCCGGACGCCACTGCGGCCTACCAACGGCTCTGCGGGCTGGCCCGCAGCCTCGGCGCGGACGACCCCCGGGGAATGGACGCCCGCCGCGCCGACCTTCTCGCCGAACTGCTCACGGGACGACGCTGCGCCGCCACTGGCAACTGTATGAACGAGGACTGTCTCGGCGATTGCAACAGCGGCGATTGCAACAGCGGCGATTGCAACAGCACTGAGGGTCCCAGCAATGATTCCAGCGGTGCTGCGGCCAGCCCGGCCCCCGACCCCCCAGCGGGCCATGGCCACCGCTGCGCTCCCACCGCCGGGCCGGGCAAGCCGCTGGTCTCGGTGATCGTGCCGATCACCATGCTGCTCGGGCTCGACGAGCAACCCGGCGAGCTGCTCGGTCACGGGCCCATCCCCGCCGGCCTGGCCCGTGAGATCGCCGCTGAGGGGACCTGGCGGCGACTGCTGACCGACCCGGTCTCAGGCACCCTGCTCGATTACGGCCGTACCACCTACACCCCACCGGCCGGGCTGGCCGATTTTGTCCGGGCTCGCGACCTGCACTGCCGGTTCCCGATCTGCGGCCAGCGCGCGGCCACCGCCGATCTCGACCACACCGTCCCGTACCCCGACGGTGAGACCAGCGAGCACAACCTGCACGCCAGCTGCCGCCATCATCACCGGCTCAAAACCCACACCACCAGTTGGGATATCGACCAACACCCCGACGGCCGGATCACCTGGACCACCCCCACCGGACACACCCACACCAGCCACCCCCACAACTACCAACCCGATCCGCACCCCCCGCCCGGCGCCGAACCGCCGCCCTTCTAGGGCCACCTCATGGGCTGGAACAACCCTCAAGCTCAGTCCGCGCAGACCCAGCCGCGCACTCCCTACGCCGAGCTGCACTGCCACTCCAACTTCAGCTTCCTGGACGGGGCCTCTCACCCTGAGGAGCTGGTCGAGGAGGCCGCCCGGTTGGGTCTGGACGCGCTCGCGCTCACCGACCACGACGGGCTGTACGGGGTGGTGCGCTTTGCTGAGGCAGCCCGCGAGTGGGGTGTCAAGACCGTGTTCGGGGCGGAGCTCACCCTGGGTCTCGCCGCAACACAGAACGGGATACCCGACCCCGAGGGTGAGCATTTGCTCGTGCTGGCCCGCGATCCTGAGGGTTACCGCAGGCTGTCCCGGGTGATCAGTGATGCCCAGATCACCGGGAAAGAGAAGGGCAGGCCAGCCTATGACCTCGACGCGGTGGCAGCCGCTGCGGGCGGGCACTGGGTGGTGCTCACCGGTTGCCGCAAAGCAGCGGTGCGGGCGGCACTGGAGCGGGCAGGTCCGGCCGCTGCGGCCACGCAGCTCCGCCGTTTGACCGAGCTGTTTGGTGCGGATCACGTCGTCGTCGAGCTCACCGCCAACGGCTTGGCGGACGACGCGGAGCGCAACGATGCGCTCGCCGTGCTGGCCGCGGCGCAAGGGCTGGATACCGTCGCCACCACCGCCGCGCATTACACCACCCCATCCCGGTACCGGCTAGCCACCGCGCTCGCCGCGGTCCGGGCCCGGCGCAGCCTGGACGAGATGGACGGCTGGCTGCCGGCTGCGGCAACGGCTCACCTCCGCTCCGGTGCCGAGATGGCCGAGCGGTTCGCCCGCTGGCCCGGGGCGATCGAACGGGCCGCCGCGCTCGGTCGGGAATGCTCCTTCGATCTGCGTCTGGTGGCGCCGGACCTGCCGTCGTTCCCCGTTCCCGACACGCACACCGAGGCCAGCTGGCTACGCGAGCTCACCTGGTTCGGCGCGGCCGCCCGCTATGGCAGCTACGACGAACGCCCCGGTGCCTACCATCAGATCGAGCACGAGCTGGCTGTTATCGAGGGAAAGAACTTCCCCGGCTACTTCCTCATTGTCCACGACATCGTGGTGTTCTGCCGGCGGGCCGGCATCTTCTGCCAGGGCCGTGGCTCGGCGGCCAATTCCGCGGTCTGCTACGCACTGGGTGTCACGAGCGTCGACGCGGTGACGATGGACCTGCTCTTCGAGCGGTTCCTCACCCCGGATCGTGATGGCTACCCCGATATCGACCTGGACATCGAGTCCGACCGCCGCGAGGAAGTGATCCAGTACATCTACCAGCGATACGGCCGGGACTGCGCCGCCCAGGTCGCCAACGTGATCACCTATCGGGCTCGCTCGGCGGTGCGGGACATGGCCAAGGCACTGGGCTACTCGAGTGGCACGCAGGACCTCTGGAGCAAGCAGATCGACCGGTGGGGGCCGCTGAGACGGGCCGGCGGCCAGACCGACATTCCCGAACCGGTGCTGACCCTGGCCACTGAGTTGGAGGGGTTCCCGAGGCATCTGGGCATCCACTCCGGTGGCATGGTGATCTGCTCCCGTCCGGTGGCTGAGGTCTGCCCGGTGGAGTGGGCGCGCAAGGAGCAGCGCTCGGTGGTGCAGTGGGACAAAGATGACTGCGCGACGGCCGGGCTGGTCAAGTTCGACCTGCTCGGGCTCGGGATGCTCTCCGCGCTGCACTACGCGGTCGATCTGGTGGCTCGCCACTACCGGCACCGGGTGCAGCTGTCAGATCTACAGCCCACTGACCCGGCCATCTACGCGATGCTCGCCCGGGCCGATTCGGTCGGGGTGTTCCAGGTGGAGTCCCGCGCGCAGATGGCTACCCTGCCCCGGCTGAGGCCGCGCTGCTTCTACGACCTAGTGGTGGAGGTGGCGCTGATCCGCCCCGGTCCGATCCAGGGTGGTTCGGTGCATCCCTACCTCCGGCGCCGCAACGGCCAGGAGGCGTGGGACTACGATCACCCGCTGCTGGTGAACGCGCTGCGCAAGACGCTCGGTGTGCCGCTGTTCCAGGAGCAGCTGATGCAGATGGCCATCGACGTCGCCGGCTTCTCCGCCGCCGAGGCCGACGAACTGCGCCGCGCGATGGGCGCCAAACGGTCCACCGAGCGGATGGAACGCCTCCGTGGGCGGCTGTTCGAGGGAATGGCCCGTCACGGCATCACGGGCGAGCTGGCTGAGAAGATCTACGCCAAGCTGCTGGCCTTCGCTCATTTCGGCTTCCCGGAAAGCCACGCGATCAGCTTCGCCGCGCTGGTGTACTACAGCGCCTGGTTCAAGTATTACTACCCGGCGGCATTCTGTGCCGCTTTGCTGCGAGCCCAGCCGATGGGCTTCTACTCCCCGCAGTCGCTGATCGCCGATGCTAGGCGTCACCGCGTCATGGTTCGAGGCCCGGACATCAACGCCAGCGGGGTGTACGCCGGGCTGGAACCGTCCGCGGTGGGGGCGCCGGAGCACGCGGTGCGGCTGGGACTGGCCATGGTCCGCACGGTGGGACAGCCGCTGGCCGCCCGGTTGGTCCAGGAACGGGAAACCCACGGCCGCTACCGCAGCATCGTTGACGTGGCGCGCCGGGTGAGGCTGAGCACCGCCCAGGCCGAGGCGCTGGCCACCGGTGGGGCGTTCAACCGGTTTGCCCCGCACCGCCGGCAGGCGCTGTGGTCGGCCGGAGCGGTGGCCACGCAGCGGCCGGACCGGTTGCCAGGCACTGCGGTAGGAGTTGTCGCTCCACCACTGCCCGGGATGAGCGCGCTGGAGCTCGCTGCGGCCGACGTCTGGGCCACCGGGGTATCCCCGGAGTGCTTCCCCACCCAGTTCCTCCGGGCTGAGCTGGCCGCCCTGGGTGTGGTGCCCGCCGCTGAGCTGGGGGACCGGGAAGACGGGCAGCGGGTGCTGGTCGCTGGAGTGGTGACTCATCGCCAGCGTCCGGCTACTGCGGGCGGGGTCACCTTCCTCAACCTGGAGGATGAGACCGGCATGGTGAACGTGATCTGCACCCCCGGTTTCTGGGTGCGCTACCGCACCGTCGTGCGCGCCTGCCCGGCGCTGCTGCTGCGCGGCCGGCTGCAGATCGCCGAGAGGGTGGTCAACGTGCTGGCCGAGCACACCGCAGCCCTGGACTTGCGGGTGGGCTCGACCTCCCGCGACTTCCGGTGAGTCCCCGCGGTCGGTCGGGGCGCCAGTGCAAGGATGCCCCCGTGAGTGTGACGATGCTGGCGGGCAACACGACCCGAGACAAGACCGTCACGGCCGCCGGGCGGAGCGGCCCACCATGAGCACGCGGACCAGCCTGCGACCACAGCTGATCTTCGGCCTGGTCATGGCCGTGGTCGCGGTGGGCATGGTGCGCATCGCGCAGTACCACTGGCGGGAAGGTACTGTGATCATCGGTGGTGCGCTGCTGCTCGCCGCGGGGCTGCGGGCGGTGCTCCCGCCGGAGCGGACCGGGTTGCTTGGGATCCGCCGCCGGGCCCTGGACGTGCTCACCTATGGTGTCTTCGGGCTGATGATGCTGATCGTGGCACTGACGATCATCGGGGGACCGCTGGCTGCAAGCTGAGTCGTACGAGAGGATTGATCACGGATGGCACGTTCCGGCACGGTCGCGGTCATCGGGGCCGGCTTCTACGGTTCGACCACCGCGCAGCGGCTGGCTGAGTACGACCTGTTCGACACCGTCGTGCTCACCGACATCATCGAGGGCCGCCCGGAGGGCTTGGCGCTGGATATGAACCAGTCCCGGCCGGTTGAGGGCTTCGAGACCAGGATTGTCGGCCAGACCACCGGCCAGGACGGCTCGGGCTATGAGGCGATCGCCGGCAGCGACATTGTCGTGATCACCGCCGGGCTGTCCCGCAAGCCGGGGATGAGCCGGATGGATTTGATCGAGGTCAACGCCCGCATCGTCCGGCAGGTCGCGGAGAACGTTGCACGGCATGCCCCTGACGCGGTCGTCATCGTGGTGTCCAATCCCTTGGACGAGATGACCGCGCTGACCCAGATCGCCACCGGGTTCCCCCGGCACCGGGTGATGGGCCAGGCCGGGATGCTCGACACCGCACGGTTCACCAGCTTCGTCGTCGAGGAACTCGCCGTGCCGGTGTCCTCGGTGCGCACCCTGACGCTGGGCTCACACGGTGACACCATGGTCCCGGTGCCCAGCGCGTGCACCGTGAACGGCACGCCCCTGACCGACCTGCTGCCCGCAGACAAGATCGAGGCGTTGGTCACCCGGACCCGCAACGGTGGCGCCGAGGTGCTCGCCCTGCTCAAGACCGGGTCGGCGTACTACGCTCCCTCGGCCGCCGCGGCCCGCATGGCGCGCGCGGTGCGCGAGGACTCCGGTGCCGTGCTGCCGGTCTGCGCGTGGGTGGACGGCGAGTACGGCATCTCCGGGGTCTACCTGGGCGTCACCGCCGAACTGGGTCGGCAAGGGGTGCGCCGGGTGGTGCACACCGAGCTGACCGACAGTGAGCTCGCCGAGCTGCGAAAGGCCGCGGATGCCGTCCGGGCCAAGCAGGCTGACGTGCACCATTTGTGATCACCGACCCACGATGATACCGGAGATGATACCGGAGGAGACGCTGCACTGGCTGGCCGCGAGGGGCCGGCCGGTACGCTTGATCGCCACTGGGGGGGGCACGGGTGGGCACACCTACCCGGCGATCACGACGATCCGTACTGCTCGGGACCTTCTGGCCGGGGTGGGTGTCGAGCTCGACGTGCTCTACGTGGGTTCGGCCGGTGGGTTGGAAGAGCGCGTCGCAGCGCAGGAACAGTTGCCCTTTCACGCGGTGTCCACCGGCAAGCTGCGGCGCTCCGCCAACCCGATGCGGATGATCTGCCGGGAAAACCTGCGCGATGTCGGACGGCTGGCCCGGGGGGTCGTGCAGGCCCGCCACGTGGTGCGCGCCTTCCGACCCGACGTGGTGCTCTCCACCGGTGGGTATGTGGCCCTTCCGGTGGGGCTGGCCGCCAGATCGGCCGGGGCCGCGCTGCTGGTGCACGAGCAAACCACCAGGCTGGGTCTGGCGAACCGGCTGTTGGTGCGCCGCGCTAGCGTGATCGCGCTGTCCTCACCGGCATCCTTCGAGCTGCTGCCGCCGCTGGTGCGGGCGCGAGCTGTGGTCACGGGCAACCCGATCCGGACCGAGCTGCTCCACGGCGCCGGCAGCAAAGCTGTGCGGGCGCTGAACTGGAGTGGCTGGGACGCCGGTCTGCCCACCGTGTATGTCACTGGTGGCGCGCAGGGCGCCGTCCAGGTCAACCGCCTCGTTGCGGCGGTGCTGGAGGCCCTGTTGCCGCGGGCGAATGTCGTGCACCAGTGCGGCGCCAGCTCGCTGGCCGAGCTGCAGCGCCGCGCTGAGCAGTTGCCCACCGGGCTGGCCGGCCGCTACCGGGTGGTCGAGTTCGTTGGCTCGGAGCTTGCGGATGTGCTGGCGCTCGCCGACGTGGTGGTCTCCCGCTCCGGTGCCGGCACGCTCGCTGAGCTGACCGCGTTGGGCAAGCCCTCGATCCTCATCCCGCTGGTGCCCACCGGAGGCAACGAGCAGGAGCACAATGCCCGCTACCTCCAGCAGGCGGGTGCGGCGCACGCTCTGCTCGGCAACCACCCCACCCCGCAGGATCTCGCCCGAGCTCTCGATACCCTGATCGGCGACCCCGGGCTGCGAGCGAGGATGGCCGCCCAGGCCGCCCGGCTCGGTCGCCCCTGCGCCGCCCACGATCTCGCCGCGTCCCTGCTGAGCCTCGTCTCGGTAGGCTGACCTCGTGTTGATGTCGCAGGAATCCGGCGGGACGACTCCGCGGTCGGGCTATCGCACGGACGCAGTCGCCTCCAGCGCGCGCAACGCGCCCGAGGGGACCGTGGTGCGTTTGGCTGGCCGGGTCGTGCTCTGGCGCCGGATGGGTGGGCTGATCTTCGGGCACCTGCAGGACCGCAGCGGACGCGTGCAGATCTCGCTGTCCAAGGACGAGCTAGGGGAACAGGCCCTCAAAGAGTGGTCCCGAATGGTCAAGGTCGGCGACTTCGTGGGGGTTGTCGGGAGCCTCTACACCACCCGCCGCGGCGAACCGACCGTCGCGGTGTCCGAACTCACCGTGTTGAATCGGACAGTCCGCGCGTTGCCGGACAAGTGGCAGGGCCTGTCCCACGTCGAGTCTCGCTACCGTCGCCGCTATCTGGACTTGCTGGTGAACGCGGAGACCCGGGAGCGGTTCCGGACCAGAGCGAAGATCATCCGGGTGATCCGTCGGTTCCTCGACGACCATGATTTCCTCGAAGTCGAGACACCGATCCTGCAGGAAGCCGCGTCCGGGGCCGCCGCGCGACCGTTCGTGACCCGGCACAACGCGCTAGGGGAGGACTTCTACCTACGCATCTCGCCGGAGACGTTGCTCAAGCGCGTTGTCGTCGGCTCCCTGGACCGGGTCTATGAGCTGGGCCGCAACTTCCGCAACGAAGGCATGGACTCCTCTCACCTCCAGGAGTTCACGATGCTGGAGTGGTACGCGGCCTACTGGGACTACCGCGACAACATGGCCTTTGTTCGCGAGCTGATCCTCACGGTGCTCGACGAGGTTCTCGGCACCCGGACGGTCACCTACGACGGCGTGAAGCTGGACTTCGGCGCCGACTGGCCGGAGTTGGACTACCGGACCGAGATTGCCCGGCGAACCGGTATCGACCTCACTGCCATCCGCGACCTGGCGACGCTGCGGGAACGCCTCGCCGGGCTCGGTCTGGACGTTGACGAAGCGGTGTCCTATGCGGGGCTCGTCGACCTGCTGTACAAGAAAGCAGTCCGGCCCGAACTTATCCAGCCGTGTTTCCTGGTGCATCCCCCCGTGGAGCTGGGCCCGCTCGCCCGGCGCAACGACGAGGACCCGACCACGCTCGACATGTTCCAGGTTGTCGTGAACGGCTGGGAGATCGTCAAGTCGTACTCCGAACTGGTGGACCCCATCGAGCAGCGGCAACGGTTAGCGGAACAAGCCGAACTACGCGAGGCTGGCGATGACGAGACGATGATGGTGGAAGAGGACTTCCTCGAAGCGATGGAATACGGGATGCCGCCGATGTCTGGTCTTGGCATCGGAATCGACCGGTTCGTCGCTCTACTCACCGACGCACCCACCCTCCGGGAAGTCGTTCTCTTCCCCGCCATGCGCGGCATCAGGAAAGGCCAGAGCGGCCCGGACGACGACACCTGACCTGATCGCCGGTCCTGGTAGCGCGCGAGTGGAGAGGAGTGCCCGACTATGGGCAAGATCAAAGTAGTGGGGACCGTCGTCGAGCTCGATGGCGACGAGATGACGCGGGTCATCTGGCGGATCATCAAGGACAAGCTGATCCTGCCCTACCTCGACCTCACCCTCGACTACTACGACCTCGGCATCCAGCACCGGGACGCCACCGATGACCAGGTCACCGTCGACGCCGCGCACGCGATCGCTTACCACGGGGTGGGCGTCAAATGTGCCACCATCACGCCCGACGAGGCGCGGGTCGAGGAGTTCGGTCTGAAGAAGATGTGGCGTTCGCCCAACGGGACAATCCGCAACATTCTCGGTGGTGTGATCTTCCGGGAACCGATCGTCTGTGCCAACGTACCCCGCCTCGTGCCGCACTGGACAAAACCAATCGTCATCGGCCGCCACGCGCACGGCGACCAGTACCAGGCCAGCGATTTCACCGTTCCGGGGCCGGGCACCGTGACGATCACCTATATGCCCGACGATGGTCGCGAGCCGCTGGTCAGGGAGGTGGCGTACTTCGATGAGGGGGGCGGTGTCGCGCTCGGGATGTTCAACTACCGCAAGTCCATCGAGGATTTCGCTCGGGCGTCGCTGCGCTACGGCCTGGCCCGTGGGTACCCGGTCTACCTGTCGACTAAGAACACGATCCTCAAAGCGTACGACGGCATGTTCAAAGACATCTTCGCCGAGATCTATGAATCGGAGTTCAAAGCCGACTTCGAAGAGCACGGCCTCACCTACGAACACCGGTTGATCGACGACATGGTGGCTGCCGCCCTGAAATGGTCCGGCGGCTATGTCTGGGCCTGCAAGAACTACGACGGCGACGTGGAGTCCGACGTCATCGCGCAGGGCTTCGGCTCACTGGGCCTGATGACCAGCGTGCTGATGACCCCAGACGGCCGGACCGTCGAGGCGGAGGCCGCGCACGGCACCGTCACCCGGCATTTCCGGCAGCATCAGCAGGGCAAACCCACCTCGACCAATCCGATCGCGTCGATCTTTGCCTGGACGGGAGCTCTGCGTCACCGTGGCATGCTGGACACGACTCCCGAGGTCATTCGATTCGCACAGACCCTGGAGCGGGTCTGCATCGACACCATCGAAAGCGGCACGATGACCAAGGACCTGGCGCTCCTGATCGGCCCAACAACCCCCTTCCTGACCACCGAGGACTTCCTCGACGAGCTCGAAGCAGGGTTGCGGCACGCCATGGAGCGTTGAAGCATTACCTCATCCCGCAATGAGATCGTGACGGCGGAGAGTGACAGGTGGCTACGACAAGGCAGAAGTGGGTCGCCGGGGGAGCCGTGCTGGTGGCGATTGTCCTGGTGTACTCCGCGCACAACAGCCAGACCACGACCGGGGGCAGCGGCACGGGAACCGGCGCCTCGGGGCCGTGCACGGTAACGGTCACCGCGGACACGCTCAACGTGCGGTCCAGTCCCGACAATAACGCCCCGGTCGTGCAGATCTACTCCAAGGGGGAGGTGGTGTCGGCCGACCGGACCGTCCGCGACGGCTACCGGCAACTCGGCCCGAACCGTTGGGCCGCGCGAGAATACCTCGATCCGAGGCCGGGTAGCGACTGCGGCTAGGCCACGAGATCTCGATGGCGCTCATCTTCCGTGGTCGACACACCACAGTCGGTAGTTGCGTCAGACGTCGCAACTCAGGCATTATACAATTCAGGGATTATACAGAGTGCGGCAAGGTGAATTCCCAAGCGACGTCTCGTGGATTTAGGGCGGCCCAGTTCCTGATGCGCTCCTTGTGAATTACCACACTGAAAATCTTAACTGGCAGCTTCCTCGCAAGTCTCATGTGCTGTCAGTAGGTCGCTTGCCGCTGATGGTCCCCCAGCTTGAGCCTGTGTAGCGAGCCTGAGCCGCGGGCGACAGAATGTGTCGCCCAACGCACACAAACCGTGATCTCAGAGCGGAGGGGTGGCTGCGGCAACCAATGGAGACGGGTCTGGCGTATCGTGGTCAGGTGATACGCGAAGGATGTCCAGGATCTCCCACGCGGTCGGCGGGGAAGGCACCACCGGGTGGGTTTTCCGCCGGCGAGAGGCCGAACGTGCATCATTTGACTAGCGTAGGCGAGCATGCGGGGGACTAGCCCACAGCAGACCGGCGGGCAGCCGGGTCTACTCCAACGCTACCGGCGACGCTACCCGTGGTTGGACCGCCTGGTGCGCGCTGGGCAGTCCTACACTGCCCGTCACGGTGACTACTACGCTGCGGCGATCACGTTCTTCAGCGTGCTCTCCCTGGTGCCGTTGTTGATGATTGTCTTCGCGGTCGCAGGTTTTGTGCTCGCTGGCAACCCGGAGCTGCTGAGTCACTTGCAGGATCAGATCCGGTCCTCAGCGCCTGCCGGGTTGGGCCCAACTCTCGGCCAGGTCATCAACGAGGCGATCAAGTCCCGCGATGGCGTGGGGATTGTGGGCCTGCTCGGTGCGCTGTATTCCGGGCTGGGCTGGATGGACAACCTTCGCGAGGCGCTCACCGCCCAGTGGCTACCAACAGAGGGGCTACCAACAGAGGGGCTACCAACAGAGGGACCATCGACCAAGGAGACATCGACCCAGGACAAGCAGCCGCCCGCGCTGGTGGGCTTCCTTCGCAAAAAGATCTTCGACCTGCTGGCGCTGCTCGGCCTGGGGCTAGCGCTGATGGCGTCCTTCGCGTTGACCGGCGTCGGCACCGCGTTCGCCAGCGTCGTGCTGAAGGCGCTGGGCCTCGGGCAGCTTCCCGGGGCACGGCTGGTGCTGGTCGCCCTCTCCGTGGCGACCTCGGTGGCCGGCATGTGGCTGGTGTTCCTCTGGGTGATTGCACGCCTGCCACGCGAGCCGGTGCCGCTGCGCAGCGCGACCCGCGCAGCCTGGTTCGGGGCGATTGGTTTCGAGATCCTGAAGCAGTCCTTTGCCATTTACCTGGACAGCGTCACCAGCAGCCCCACCGGCCGATTGTTCGGTCCGGTGATCGGACTGATGGTGTTCGCCTACTTCATCTCCCGGTTCTTGCTGTTCCTCACCGCGTGGGCGGCGGCACCGGCGAAGGTGCCAGAGGGCCACCAGCAGGCCGGCCTCGCCGCAGTGAGCGCGCAGACGAGCACCCCCACCTGATCCCCGCCTCGATGTTGGGCGGGACCACTAGCTCAGTACGGGTTTTACCCCGATGCGCCTCGCCCCGTGCGGGGTGTGTACTGGAGAGCGGCGGGTTAGCTCCCAGCGCCCTCCCCCCAGTGCCCTTCCTCTGGGCCCTCCCCCTGGGCCCGTTACACGTGCTAAGGAGACCACCATGCAAACCGTGATCAAGGTGCTCGGGATCATTGCGTTGATCTGGATCGGGTTCACGGTGCTGAGCTGGGTCCTCGGGGCCGCGTTCACGTTGTTGGTCTGGGCGCTGGTGATTGGGGCGGTGCTGTTCGTCGGCTCGGCTGCCTACGCTGCGGTGAAGAGCAAGTCGAGCCGGCACGCGATCGACCGGTAGCCGAGGGCGATCACGCTGGGTCCGTCAAGACCCGCCGGAGTAGGTGCATCGCGACGGTCACTGAACGGTCGCGGATCTCGGCGCGGTTGCCCGGCACCACCGCCTCGCTGGCCCGGACCGCGCCGTCGCTGGTGGTCACGCAGATGCACACGTAGCCGACCGGCTTGGCATCGGTGCCCCCACCCGGACCGGCCACCCCGGTGATCCCGGCGCCGACATCGGCACTGAAACGGTCCCGGGCCCCCTCGGCCATGGCCCGGGCCACCTCCGGTGACACCGCCCCGTGCTGCTCGATCAGCGGCGCGGGCACGCCGAGCAGCGTGGTCTTGGCCCTGTTGGAGTAGGCCACCACACCGCCGGCGACGTAGTCCGACGCCCCTGGCCGTTCGGTGAGCCGGGCGGCCAGCAGCCCGCCGGTACACGATTCCGCGAGCCCGATCCGTCGCCCCCGCAGCAGCTCGGCGAGCTGATCGTCCAGCGATGTGCCGTCGGTCGAGAACAAGTACCGGGCGTGCCGAGCGCGGAGCTGCTCGATGAGCGCATCGCGGATCGCCTCGGCACCAGGCCGGTGCCGGATGTCGATCACGAGCTCAGCGCGCCGCAGGCAGGTGGTGATCTCCAGCGGCGTCAGGTCCAGCGCCGCGCTCACCTCCTGCAGGGTCGCCGCGATCTGCGACTCGGGTAACCCGAACAGCCGCAGCTGCGCAGATTCAAAGGGCGTGGTGCGCGCCAGGATGGCTCTGACGGCCGGGGTGGCCAGGGCCGCAGGCCACATCGCCTGCAGTTCTGGGGGCGGTCCTGGCAGCACGATCACCGTGGGTCCGCCGTCGACGGGGACCACCAGTCCGGGTGCCGTCCCCACCGGGGGGAGGGCACGGGCGCCGCGTGGTTTCAGGGCCTGCTTGCGGTTCGCCGCCCGCAGCGCCTCCGGGTCGAAGCGCGCCAGCCCTCGGAGCCTGGCGAGGATCGCGGCAATCTGGCGCTCCATCGTCTCGTCGAGCTCCAGCTCCACTCCGGCGAGCCCAGCGACCACCTCGGCGGTCAGGTCGTCCGCGGTCGGGCCCAGTCCACCGCTGGTGACGATCAGGCCGATGCCCTGATCGGCGAGGAATCGTAGCGCCGCGGCCAGGTCCGTCGGCCGATCCCCGACGCAGATCAGATAGGCTACTTCCAGGCCCAACTCACCCAGCCGCTCCGCCAGCCACGGGCCGTTGCGGTCGGTGATCTGGCCGCCCAGCAGCTCCGTTCCGGTGACCACGATCCCTGCCCGAACCTCGGGGCCGTTGTTGCTCACGAGACGCCACGCTAGCGGGGCGGGCATGCCAGCCGTGGGCAGGCGGGGCCGTGCACCGGGGCTCGCCGAACTCACGTCGCGTGGGGGATCAGTAGCGTTCAGTGCGACTAACCCCCTCTTGTGAAGGTAGTTTCTACTCGTTCGTGTGTATAAAGCGTCAAGTATCCCGCAAAGAGTTACCTTGAGTAGGAGGTACATCGAACGGAGGGCCCCCGATCGGGGAGCGCGTTCAGTCCGGACTCGCGGCGCTCGGGGAAGCTCGCTGGGCACCTTCCCTCGGCTCGACGACGCCACGCCGGGCGGGAGCGCCGATGATAAGGAGTTCGTACCCATGTGCACTGAGCCCCAGGGCCTCGACGCACAGGCCCTCGACTCGCGGATCGTCGTAGACCGATGAGCACCGTCTCGGGGTTGTTGGACGTTCTGAGCCGAGAGCGACCCCGCCCTGCCCGGCTGCGCGAGTGGCCACACGCCTGGTGGCTGGCCGTGGTCACGGTGTGTTTCGGCGCGTTCATGGGTCAGCTCGATGCCAGCATCGTCACCCTGACCTACCGGCCGCTGCGGCTGGAGTTTCACGCGTCACTAGCCGGGGTCCAGTGGGTGTCGCTGTCCTACCTGCTGGCCCTGACCGCCCTGCTGATCCCGGTGGGGCGCCTGTCAGACATCCATGGCCGCAAGCTGAGCTACCTCTACGGGTTCGTGGTCTTCACCGTCATGTCGGGGGTGTGCGGCTTGGCGCCGTCCCTGGGAGTGCTCATCGGTGCCCGGGTCGCGCAGGCCATCGGCGCGGCGTTGCTGCAGGCCAACAGCATCGCGCTGGTCGCGACCAGCGCGCCTGCGCATCGAATGCGAACCGCCCTGGGGGTCCAGGCTGGTGCCCAGGCCATCGGCCTGGCGCTGGGACCTACCGTCGGCGGGCTGCTGGTGTCCAGCGTGGGGTG
Organism: Pseudonocardiales bacterium; assembly: GCA_019244165.1. Classification (GTDB taxonomy): domain Bacteria; phylum Actinomycetota; class Actinomycetes; order Mycobacteriales; family Pseudonocardiaceae. The sequence goes on from JAFATA010000020.1 coordinate 138,281, forward strand.
GCGATGGGTGTTCGACATCAATATCCCTGTCGGGATCCTCGGCGTCCTCGCCGGGATCTACCTGCTGCCCCGCACCCAGCGCCGCGCTCCCACCGTGGGGTTGGACCGGTTCGGGCTGCTGTTGCTGGCCACAGCGACCACCAGCCTGCTGCTCGCGATTTCGGTCGTCTCGGGGCTGTCGCTCCCTACGTGGGCCGCTGCCGTGCTGCTGGGTGTCGCGGTTGTCGCGGCGATGGGTTTCGTGCTGCGCCAACTCCATGCCGCCGCCCCGCTGATCCAGCTCTCCCTGCTCCGTAACCGCGCGGTCAGTACCGGTCTGGTCGGTGCCCTCTGCGGATACCTCACGCTGTTTGGCCCGCTCGTCCTGGTCCCGGTCGTCCTGACCGACGACGGCGCCTCCGACCTGTATGCCGGGCTGGTGCTCACCGCCTTACCCGCCGGGTTCGCCCTTGCCGCGGTCGGGGTTGAGCGGGTGTTGCCACACTCCTGGACCGACCGCATTCGAGCCATTCTCGGCGCCTCGGCGAGCCTCGCCGTCCTCCTCGTGATGCTGGCTATGTCACCGACTACCGGCATGTTGCTGACAACGCTCGCCCTGCTGGGTGTCGCCCTAGGTATCTTCACCCCGGCGAACAACACCCTGGTTATGAGCGCTATCCCGGCGCAGTCTGCTGCCACCGGTGGTGGGCTGCTCAACATGACCCGTGGTCTGGGCACCGCCTTGGGTGTTGCCCTCGTCACCCTCGCCATCACCCTCGGCGACGGTGGGCATTCCTTCCTCGATGCGCCGAACACCGCCATCTTCGTCCTCACCGTGGCTGCGGTGCTGACCCTGCTCTCGGCCTTACTCGCTCCCTGCAGAGATACCGCAGAGCGCTCCTCGCCCAAGGGTGAGGACGGGAGGATACGTCCGAGCTAACAGACCTCACCCTGTGACACCAGTGTATTTTTCTCACCCGTGAGCCCAAGTCCCCGCATCGCCGAGCTGCCCCCGGAGTGGAGCCGTAGCAAACTCGCCGTCGTGATCCCGACCTACAACGAGGCGGATACCCTCCCCGTTCTGGTGAAACATCTGTTCGCACTGCCGTTGCCCCGGCTGACGGTCATCGTGGCCGACGATAACTCGCCCGACGGCACCGGTGCCATCGCCGATGACCTCGCGGCGGCCGAGAACCGGCAGGGCGAGGATCGCATGGTCGTCCTACACCGGCCGGGCAAGGCCGGTATCGGGCGGGCGCACGCCGCGGGCATGATTGTCGCCTTGGAACGGGGCTTCGACTACATCGCGCAAATGGACGCCGACCTGTCGCATCCTCCCGAGGCGATCCCCGGCATGCTCGGGACCCTGCTGTCGCTCGACGCTGGCGTGGTCATCGGTAGCCGCTACATCCACGGGGGGAGTCTGAGCAGCGACTGGGGGCGCAATCGACGGTTCCTTTCCGCGTTCGCGAACTTCTACGTGAACGCGATTCTCAAGTTGCACATCAGGGATGCCACGGCTGGTTTCAAGATATGGCAGGCGGACGTGCTCGCTCAGATCGGCCTGGACAACTTGTACAGCAAAGGATACAGCTTCCAGGTTGAGATGAACTACCGATGTACGAATCTCGGGTACTTAGTCGTCGAGTTGCCTATTCATTTTGAAGAACGCTTGGCGGGGGCGAGTAAGATGGGCCTGGGCGCTAAATGGGAGTCGATGAGGATGCCGTTTATTCTGCGCCGTCACAACCGCCGTCAGGGTTCGAGGTCCCAGCGTTCGCGGTCCTAACGGTGGCGTTGGCGGGCTACCAGCGCACCGAGTACGGCGAGCACGGTGACCGCAAGGCCCAGCCACAACGTCACTGGCAGCAGCCCGCCGGTGTGATGGGATCGGCCGATCCAACCGGGGGAAGCCCAACCGGGTGAAGCCCAACCCGGGGAAGCAGAGTGCGCACCTGCCTGCGGCGGCAGGGCACCGGGAGCAAGCGACTCAGCGTGGTCCACCAACTGCCCGACCGGGTTCCCGGAGGGCAGGGCGAACCCATAGTTCAGCAGCCGGGCTGCCTGCTCCGACATCGACACCGGCCGCTGCTCGCCCCGCATCAGCACCACCATCAGGCGCCGCCCGCCGCGTTGTGCGGCGTCGAGCTGGGTGTGTCGGGCGTCGTCGGTGAACCCGGTCTTGCCACCCAGCGCGCCCGGGTAGGTCCTGAGCAGCTTGTTGTCGTTGCTGACCACGAACCCCGGCCGGTTGCCGTACCCGGGGAAGTTCGCCTGCCGGGTGCCCAGCAGCTCTGCCAGCAGCGGTCGGCCGAGTACCTGACGAAATGCCAACGCCAGGTCGTAGGCTGAGGCGCTCATGCCCACCCCGTCCAATCCCGACGGGGTGGCGGCTCGGGTATCCAGCGCGCCCAGCCTCGCGGCCAGCTCGTTCATCTGCTTGACGGTCTGCGCTACCCCACCGAGCGCCCCGGCCAAGGCATGGGCGGCGTCGTTGCCGGAGGACAGCAGCAAACCGGTGAGCAGCTGGCGAACGGTGTAGCGGCCGCCGGGGCCCAGGCCCACTCGGCTGCCATCCTGGTCGGCGTCGGCCTGGGTGGCGACCACGACCTGGTCAGGGGGAAGCTGGTCGGCGGCCAGGAGGGCGGTCAGCAGTTTGAGTGTCGAGGCCGGGCGGTGGCGCCCATGCGGGTCCTTGGCGGCGAGCACCTCACCGGAGTCGACATCGGCGATCAACCAGGACATCGAGGTGATCCCCGGGGGCGGGGCGGGCGCTCCGGGGGGCAACACCAGCCCGCACTCGCCCATCCGTGGCCCACCTACGGGAGGGTCGGGAACTGGCATCGGCGGGGGAGCCAGGGTGCCCGGAGTCGGGGCCTCTGAGGAGTCCACTGGCGGAGGTGGGGCGATCTGTGGTGAGCAGGTGGACTGTGCGACGGGGTAGGCGGCGGCGGGCCCGGCGCCGAGCAGAGTTATGGAGCAGAGAGCAGCAATCAGGACGCCCACCACCCGGAAGGAGCGGGAGGCATGAGTGAGTAACAGGGTTATCGGACTCAATGCGAGGCGGCGTCCGCCAAGACGCCATCACTACCGCCGCCTTGCTCGGCCTCCACCGGCTTAGACTGGCGAGCGCGAACCCGACGCGGAGCCGGTCGTGGTGGCGGCGGTGCGGCAGGGGGCGGGGCAGCCGGCACGCCGCCCCCCATGATGATCTCGGCGAAGGTGGCCATCGCCTCGTCCAGCTGCGCGGTGTAGCGCAACTCGGACTCTTCGTTGGCCTGCCGGACCAGCCCGGACAGCGAGTCCACGTCGGGGCGGTGGGCCAGCGCGCTTTCCAGCGTACCCAGCCCGCCGGACAGCACGTCCAGCCGCTGGGTGATCGACTCCAGGGCACTCGACAGCGATTCCTGCATGCCCGCCTCGAGCACGTCCAACCGGGTCCGCAACCCTGTCTCAGCGGCGCCAATCTGCTCCCGCACCGGCCCGTGCACCGCGGCGGGCAGGCCGTCGAGCCTGGTGTCCTGCCGGTCGAGGTGGTGCTCCAGGTCGTCGATCCGCTTGTGCAGCCCAGCGATCCGGTCCTCCAGACCATCCATCCGGCCGGCGACGCCTTCGAACCGGCCCGCCATCCCGTCCAGCCGCCCGCCGAGCTCCGCGAACGGGGTGGCTAGCTTGTCCACGATCGACTCGATGCTGCGAGACAGCGCGGCGATGGCGCTGTCCTGAGTTTCGAGCCTCGACAGTGCCTCATCGAGCCGCTCGGCCAGCACGCTGATCTCGGTGCGGTCCGGCAACTCCGCCAGCCGTTTGCGGACCGAACCTAGCGACTCCAGCGGAGCCAGCCGGGCGTGGATCTCGTCCAGCGCGTCGAAGATCTGCTGCTGCTCGCTGTCGCGGATCTCGGCGGCACGCAGGAGCATGCTGCGCATCCGATCAAAGGATTGCGTCGCTGGGTTAGTCACGGGCGTTGGCCTTTGCTGGGGAACGAACCGATCCTGGCGGGTGCGAATCCTAGCCATCCTGGCCGGCGTGAGGCGCGCGGGGAGGGCTAATGCACGTGCAGCCGGTCCTCGAAACCACCGGCCAGGGCCCGCCAGGCGGCCACTTCGGCGTTGAAGGGAGCGCTGGGCGCCAGCCGGGTCGGGTCCGGGCGCAGGAGGAAGGACACCAGCCAGCCCAGCGGTTCAGAACTGGTCAACGCCTTGCTCGCCGCGTCCGACCCAGCCCACCGCTCGGCGTCAGTGATCAGTTCCACAGCCAGCTCGAGCTGCCGGGGATCCACCGTCTCGGGGCCCCCAGCGAGGTCGTCTGCCAGGCCGTCGAGCCGGTAGCTATTGCCGCGCTCGAGGGCCACCTCCAGTTCGCGCTCCTGCGCCCGCTGGATCACCTGCGGCCAAGTGGACACCGCGTCCAAGTCGTGCTCCTCGCGGTTGTTGGCGAGGTAGCGGACCAGCGAGCCCGGCGAGCTGAAAACGTCGATGCGCCCGTCCCGACCCAGGAAGACCGGTGCGTCGTCGAGGTAGCAGCGCAGCGTGTAGTGCTCACCCAGGTCGCTAATGATCCGGATCGGGTCGATGCCGACCTCCGACCAGAAGGCCAGCGCGGGATCACCGGCCCTCGCCGGAGCCACCTCCCGCTCTCCGAGGGCGGAGGGCTCCTCGAGGACAGAGGGCTCCTCGAGGACAGAGCGGGACTGCGACAGTTCGGTCTCCGCCGCCTGCAGCGCCGCCTCGTTAACGTCGGGACTGTGGATCACCCCGTCGAGCGTGTCGATCACCTCGTCCCACCGCTGCGCGATCACGGTGCATAGCGCGTCCCAGCGCCGCGCACCCTCCCGACCGCCGAAGGCCAGCATGCCGCCGTCGAGCATGCTGAACCCGGGGGTGGAGTCGAGCACGTCGTGCACCACCTCCAAGCCGCAGACATCAGCGAGGGAGCGCACGATCGACACCACGTCGGCGAGCTCACCGATCACCCAGGTATCCGGCGGCTGCGCCACCAGCTCGGGCACCCCCACCAGGTCGTAGCGGTGGTACTCCGCAGGTTGCAGCTCCGGCGCGGGTAAGGCCGCTACCAGCGCCCAGGACGGGTGGTCGATGAGGTCGTGGTCGTGTGCGGTGCGCACGAAACCGACCAGCGCCGCAACCTCGGTGAAGGCGACGAGATGCTCCTCGTCGCCGAGGAATGCCTCCCATTCCTCGCCGTCCTCGCGCCAGCAGGGCGCCCACAGCGTCACCAGGTCACCAGCGGTCACAGAGAGTTCGATCGGCACGATATCCGCAGCCATGCGCCGCAGCGTAATCCCTGGGTTAGGGCCGTAGTCGCCAGCCGTCGAGGGTGGCGCGGATCGCGGCCTCGAACAAGCCGGCGGGATCTCCGGCCCGCTCCGGCACCGCGCGGCCCAGTTCCAGGGACACCACGCCGTGCACGGTGGCCCACAGCGTGGTGGCGATCAGGTAAGGGTTGGTCTCCCGCAGCAGGCCCGCCGCAACCGCCCTACGCACCGTGTCGAGCAGCGGCGTGAACGTGGCCTTGGCGTGCGCGTACGAGGGGATCACCGTGTCCAGCTCGGCGGCAAACCTAGTGAACGCCTCGATGAACAGCCCCTGAAGGATCCCCGGCTTGCCGCCGAACAGCGCGTCCGGACCCTCGAAGGTGAGCAGCGAGGCCGCGGTGTCCAGCAGACGGACCCGCAACGCATCATCGTGCAGTTTCGGTCGAGCTACCGGACAAGCATAGGCCGTCATGCCCGGCGGAGGAGCTCCCGCAGCAGCTCGCCGGTCCGTACCGCGGCGTGGGCGGCGCTGGCGAGTATCTCCTGATGGCTGAGCGGTACCGTCGCAATACCTGCGGCGAGGTTGGTGACCAGCGAGATCCCGAGCACTTCGGCGCCCTCGGCCCGCGCGGCGATGGCCTCCAGCACGGTGGACATCCCGACCAGGTCGGCACCCAGCGTGCGCAACATGCGGATCTCCGCCGGTGTCTCGAGGTGGGGGCCGGGCATCCCGGCGTAGACACCCTCGGCCAGGCTCGGGTCGATCTCGCGGGCCAGCGTGCGCAACCGGAGCGAGTAGGTCTCGGTCAAGTCCACGAACTGCGGCCCGACCAGCGGGGAGGCCGCGGTGAGGTTGAGGTGGTCGGAGATCAGCACTGGCTGACCCACCTCAAGCCCCTCGGCGATCCCGCCGGCAGCGTTGGTGAGCACCACCACCCGCGCGCCCGCTGCGCAAGCGGTGCGGACCCCGTGCACCGCCTGGGTTACCCCATAGCCCTCGTAGCTGTGCGTACGACCCAGCAGCACCAGGATGCGACGCTCATTCCCGAAGCCGCTCAGGCGCACCGACCGGACCGTCCCGGCGTGCCCGCTGACCTGGGGTGCGCGAAACCCCGGGAGCGCGGTGACCGGAATCTCGACGGTGGCAGCGCCCAGCACGTCGGCCGCCGGGCCCCAGCCACTACCCAGCACCACCGCGATGTCGTGCGTGGGCTCCCCGGTGCGCTGGGCGAGCACCGACGCGGCATCTCGGGCGATCTGCGCCGGGCCAGTCACGATCGGCAGCCTAGGCGCCCCAGCTGCCTGTGATCTACAGTTCAGCGAATCCCGCCACCACGGGCTCGAACAGCCTCGTACGCCCAGCGCCCTCTCGTTCGGTGGGCACGGTGACCGAAACCACCCACAACTGCGCCCTAGTCGCGACCAGCCGCAGATAGGTGGTGCGGCGCAGCTCGCCGCCCTCCTGGGTCCGGCCCTCCTGAGTGCGGCCCTCCTGAGTGCGGAAGGTGGCGTCCAGCCCATGACCGGGCAGCCGCTGCCGCTGGGTCTCGACAAGCTCGGGCACCCCCTGTGCCAGGGTGCGCAGGTAGGTAGTCAGGTATTGGTCCACGCTGTTGCCGGGCAGCCTGCCGGTGACCCGCTCCACAGCGATCACCTCCGAGCCGTCCGGGGAGACGAAGCGCAGCACGGTGCCGAAGGCGGTCCCGAGCACCCGCTGCTCCCGGAACTCCAGCCAGCCCCGCGGCACCATGACCGTGAACCGGGCGCCTTGGGCGCCGTTCGGTTCGGTGATCTGAAGCACCCGGGGTGTCAGCACCCCGTCATCGGGGCTCGTCCCGACGGTGGCCCGGGCTCGGAGGTCAGGCAACGCCGCTCGGCCGCTGGCGAGGCGGACAGCCCCGAACCCGGCGAGGCCGGCGCCGACGAACAGCAGCACCGCCAACGCCCACAGCACTGCTCGCTCTGCGATGCCCCGAGCCCGGGTGGTGGCGAACCTGCGCGTCGTGATCGGGTGCTTCGCACCGGAGGGAACGGCAAAGGGCAGCGGGCCCGGGTCGGCCGCGAGCCGCCCTCCGGGGGGGTCGCTCGGGGGGACGCTTGCCGCGCTTGCCGTGGTGACGGTCACGGTGACCGGGTGGGGGCGGGGGCACACCACGGGCGCGGGGTCGGCTGGCTCGGGTGGTGCACCCAGCAGCTGGCGCACCCGCGACAGCGGCATCCGGCGAGCTGGATCCTTGACCATCAACCCGCTGATCACCTCGGCGAGCGGTCCGGAACACGAGGGCCTGGGCACCTCGTCCTGCACCACCGAGGCGACCGTCGCCATCGCGGTGCCCCCGTCGTAGGGGGGCCTGCCCTCGAGGGCGGCGAACAGCGTCGCGCCGAGCCCCCACAGGTCCGATGCTGGGGTGACCGGCCCGCCGGAGGCGATCTCGGGAGCGATGTAGGCGGGGGAGCCCAGCATCAGACCGGTCGCGGTCAACGTCTGATCGCTCTGGTTGCGGGCGATCCCGAAGTCGGTGAGCTTGATCCGGCCGTCGTGAGCCATCAGCACGTTGCCGGGTTTGACGTCCCGGTGCGTGATGCCCGCGGCATGCGCGGCCTGCAGCGCTGCCGCCACCGCGGCCCCGATCGCCACCACCCGGTGGCCCGGCAGGGCACCGTCGCGCAACAGCTCCGCCAGGCTGCGGGAGGCCACCAACTCCATCACCACGAAGGGCGCCCCACCCTCCCGGGCCACGTCGTAGAGGGTCACCACGTTGGGATGCGACAGGGCGGCGATGGCCCTGGCCTCCCGCAGCGAACGCTCCCGCAGCGTGTCCGCCTCGGCCTGCGGGATGCCCGGCGGCAGCAGCACCTCCTTGATTGCGACCGACCGTCCGAGCACCTCGTCGTGTGCTGACCACACCGTGCCCATGGTGCCCCGGCCCAGCACCGCGCCGAGCCGGTAGCGACCCGCCACCAGGCGGGGCGAGGCGTTGGTCACGGCCCCCATGATGCCCGCCTGGCAGACCGCTTACTCGTTGGGCATTCGACAAGACTGGGCGCTGACGGCACACAATCGGGATCATGCACGCTCTTCAATCGAACGGACCTGAGATGGTGGGCAAGAGAACTACACAGTCCGATTTCGCGATCAAGCCGGTGTACCGCCCGGCGGACGTCGCGGCCGGGCTGGCCGAGCGGCTGGGCGAGCCGGGGGAGTTCCCGTTTACCCGCGGGGTGTATCCCACTATGTACACCCAGCGTCCTTGGACGATGCGCCAGTACGCTGGCTACGGCGGCGCTACCGAGTCCAACACCCGCTACCACCAGCTGCTGCGGGCCGGACAGACCGGCTTGTCGGTGGCCTTCGACCTGCCCACGCAAATGGGTTATGACTCCGACGAGCCGATCGCGCACGGTGAGGTGGGCAAGGTGGGCGTGGCCATCGACTCGATCGAAGACATGCGGACGCTGTTCGCGGGAATCCCGCTGGACGCGGTGTCCACCTCGATGACGATCAACGCCCCGGCGAGCGTGCTGCTGCTGCTGTATCAGTTGGTGAGCGAAGAACACGGTGTGCCGGGCTCGAAACTAACCGGGACGATCCAGAACGACGTGCTCAAGGAGTACATCGCGCGAGGCACCTACATCTACCCGCCGGCGCAGTCCCTGCGGCTTACCTCGGATATCTTCGCGTATTGCAAGGCCGAGACTCCGCAGTGGAACACCATCTCGATTTCGGGATACCACATGGCCGAGGCGGGCGCGAACCCTGTGCAGGAGATCGCCTTCACGCTAGCCAACGGGGTGCAGTATGTGCAGGCCGCGCTGGATGCCGGGATGGTCGTCGACGAGTTCGCGCCGCGGTTGTCGTTCTTCTTTGTCTGCCGCACCACGCTGCTGGAGGAAGTCGCCAAGTTCCGGGCCGCCCGGCGGATCTGGGCTCGCCTGATGGCGGAGCGTTTCGGTGCGCGTCATCCCCGGTCCCGGATGCTGCGGTTCCACGCCCAGACCGCCGGTGTGCAGCTCACCGCGCAACAGCCCGAGGTCAACCTGGTCCGGGTCACCGCGCAGGCGATCGCCGCGATCTTCGGTGGTGCTCAGTCGTTGCACACCAACGCCTACGACGAGGCGATCGCGTTACCTACCGAGAAAGCCGCCCGGCTGGCCCTGCGCACCCAGCAGGTGCTGGCCTACGAGACCGACTTGACGTCCACGGTGGATCCCTTCGGCGGCTCCTACGCCATCGAGGCGATGACCGACGAGATGGAGGCCGCCGCAGTGGCCCTCATCGAGAAAGTGGACGAACTGGGCGGCGCGGTGCACGCGATCGAGGCGGGTTTTCAGAAGTCGGAAATCGAGAAGACCGCCTACCAGACCGCAATGGAGATCGACTCTGGCGACCAGGTGGTGGTGGGGCTCAACCGTTACCGGCTGGAGGCCGAGGATCCCTACCGGCCTCTGCGCGTGGACCCGGCGGTCGAAGAAAGTGCCCGGGCCCGGCTCGCCGCGCTGCGCTCGTCACGATCCTCCGCCGAGGTCGAGCGCGCCCTGGGTGAGCTGCGGCGCGCTGCCAAGGACGTCGGCAGCAACGTGCTGTACCCGATGAAGCGGGCCCTTGCCGCCCACGTCACGGTGGGCGAGGTATGCCACGCGCTGCGCGACGTCTGGGGTACCTACGTGCCCACCGAGACGTTCTGAGCCGGCCTGGCAGGCGGTGATGAGAGCAGAATTGCAGGGTGAGCACAGTGGCTAGCATCCTTGCCGCAGCCGTGGAACGGCATGCGGATCACTTGTGGGCGTTGTCCCGCAGCATCCACGCCGAGCCGGAACTCGCTTTCGCTGAGTACCGCAGTGCCGCCAAGGTGGCCAACCTGATGGAGGCCGAAGGTTTCGCCCTCGAGCGTGGCGTGGCGGGCCTGGACACCGCGTTCACCGCGACCTACGGCGCGGGTGAGCTGGTGATCGGGCTGTGCGCGGAGTATGACGCGCTGCCCGAGGTGGGCCACGCGTGCGGGCACAACATCATTGCGGCGTCCTCGGCCGGGGCGGCATTGGCGCTGCGCGAGCTCGCCGATCGGCTGAATGTGACGATCAAGCTGATCGGAACGCCGGCCGAAGAGTCCGGTGGGGGCAAGGTGCTCCTGTTGCAGGCAGGGGTCTTCGACGACGTGGCGATGGCGATGATGGTGCACCCCGCGCCGGAGGAGACCTGCGCGTCCACCTCGCTGGCCATCACCGATCTTGCGGTGCGCTACACCGGCAAGGCGGCGCATGCGGCCCGCGCGCCGCACCGGGGTCGCAACGCCGCCGACGCCCTCACCGTCGCCCAAGTGGCGGTGGGTCTGCTGCGCCAGCATCTGGAGCCCCAGCAGATGGTGCACGGCATCGTCACCCACGGCGGTGCCGCGCCGAACGTCGTCCCCGCCGACACCTCGGCGCTGTACTACGTGCGCGCACCCGACGTCGAATCCCTGCACCAGCTGGAAACCCGGGTCCGGGCCTGTTTCGAGGCGGGGGCACTGGCCACCGGATGCGCCCACGAGGTGACCCAGTGCTCTCCCGTCTATACCGAGCTCGTTCCCGACCCCTGGCTCGCCGCGGCCTACCGGGTGGCGATCACCGGGCTCGGCCGCTCACCGCTGAGCCCCGAGGAGGAGCGAGCGCGCCGCTCCGGGAGCACCGATATGGGCAACGTGTCCCAGGCGCTGCCGGCGATCCATCCGACCATCGCGATCGACTGCGGGGAGGCGGTGAACCACCAGCCCGAGTTCGCTGCAGCGTGCGCCACACCCTCAGCGGACCGCGCGGTGTGCGACGGGGCGCTTGCCCTGGCCCTGACCGGATTGGCGGCGGCGACCGACGACGAGCAGCGGCAGCGGCTGATGCAACGCGTGTCGCCTTAGGGACCGATGCCGGCGCAGGGGCGGCTGCGCAGTTCGGCGACGTAGTCTTCGGGGGCGCCGGCCGCCTCGGCGGCGTCCGCGATGACGCCAAGGTAGCGCGCCGAGGGCAGCCCGCCCTCATATGCGTCCAGCACGTAGAGCCAGGCAAGCACCGCGCCCTCCAGGGTGTGCACCCGCAGCCGCAGCTTCTTGTGCAACCCGAAATCGCCGCCCTCCCAGTTGTCGAGCAGTTTTTCATCCTCGGCAGTCATGTCATAAAGCACGACGAATACCTGGGAGGCGGGGTCCTCGACGACGGTGGCCAGCGCACCCTCCCAGCTGAGATCTTCGCCACCAAAGGTCAGCCGCCAGCCGATCAGCCACCCGGTCGTTGCCATCGGCGAGTGCGGCGCACGTTGCATCATCTGGGCGGGGTCCATGTTGGACCCATAGGCGGCGTAAAGCGGCACGCGCGATAGCGTAGCCGCCACACGATGTGTCCTGGCGTTCCCGCCGCTGTCCTTGCCCCTCTGAGCAACTCTCGCCCTGCCCAGGCGTCTTAGCAGGTGTAGGGCTGGCATGAGGAGGTTGCGATGCGGATCGTCGTCTGTGGCCTGATCGCTGGCGCGGCCTTGCTGGGTCCTGTTCCGATGGCCATGGCCGACACGCCGGCCAACACTGCCGGTGCGGCCAAAACCGCCAATACGGACAGTCGAGCGGTGCCACAGGCTGAGGTGAGCGTGCTGGCGGTGGCGCTCACCGTAGGCGGCACGGTCGCCATGGCCGGATCTGGCGTGGCGCTGGCGCGGCGCCGTACGGTCAGCCGTCGACCCAGTTAAGGGTTCGGGTGACCGCCTTGCGCCACTGGGCATAAAGATCCTCGCGTCGCTGGGCGGGCATCGTCGGCTCCCACCGCCGGTGCTCCGCCCAGTGGGAGCGGATTTCCGGTGTCCCCGACCAGAACCCGACCGCCAGGCCAGCGACGTAGGCAGCACCCAACGCGCTGGTCTCGCTGATCACCGGGCGGATCACGGGAACCCCGAGGATGTCCGCCTGGAACTGCATGAGTACCTCGTTGCCGACCATTCCCCCGTCCACCTTGAGTGCGCTCACCGTGGTCCCGGAGTCGGCGTTCATCGCCTCGAGCACCTCCCGGGATTGGAACGCGGTGGCTTCCAGCACCGCCCGGGCCACATGCCCCCGGTTGACGTAACGGGTCAAGCCGACGATGGCGCCCCGGGCGTCGGAGCGCCAATGCGGGGCGAGCAACCCGGAGAAGGCCGGCACGAAGTACACCCCGCCGTTGTCCGCCACGGTAGCCGCTAGGGGTTCGATCTCCGCTGCTGAGGAGATTATGCCCAGGTTGTCCCGCAACCACTGCACCAGCGACCCGGTGACGGCGATCGAGCCCTCCAACGCGTACACCGGCTCCTGCCCCCCGAGCTGGTAGCACACCGTGGTGAGCAGCCCATGATGGCTGCGCACCGGCTCGGTGCCGGTGTTGAGCAGCAGGAAGTTACCGGTGCCGTAGGTGTTCTTGGCCTCCCCGAAGGACAGGCACGCCTGCCCGAACGTGGCCGCCTGCTGGTCACCGAGCACGCCGGTGATGGGCACCCCGGCCAGCGCGGCGGGCTCGGTGACCCTGCCGTAGATCTCCGATGAGGAGCGGATCCGCGGCAGCATCGCAGCCGGCACGCCCATCTCCTCGGCGACGGAGTGGTCCCAGGACAGCGTCTGCAGATCCATCAGCAGAGTCCGGGAGGCGTTGGTGACGTCGGTGAGGTGCGTTCCGCCGGTCATGTTCCACAGCAACCAGGTATCGACGGTCCCGAAGCACAGCCGCCCCGCCTCGGCCCGCTGCCGGGCCCCGTCGATCTCCTCCAGGATCCAGCGGATCTTGGGACCGGAGAAGTAGGTCGATAACGGCAACCCGGTACGAGCCTGGTAGCGCGTCGGGCCCGTCTCGCCCCCGAGTTCGGTGCACAACCTGGCCGTGCGGGTGTCCTGCCACACGATCGCGTTGTGCACCGGCTCGCCGGTGAACCGGTCCCACACCACGGCGGTCTCTCGCTGGTTGGTGACGCCCACCGCAGCGATGTCGCGTGCGCTCAGGTCGGCCTTGGCCAGGGCCTCCGTGATGACCGTCCGGGTGTTTGCCCAGATCTCCCGCGGGTCGTGTTCCACCCAGCCGGGGGCGGGAAAGTGTTGCTGGTGCTCCCGTGCCTGCGCGCTGACCACCCGACCGTCGTGGTCGAAGACCATGCAGCGGGTGGACGTGGTGCCCTGATCGATCGCGACGACGTACTGGCTCATCACCCCTGGACGCTAGCGGGTTCCTCGCCCCTACCACGCAGAGGCGGTGGGGCGGCCTTGCGCGCCGTCCACGCAGATCTGGGTGCCGCTGACCCAGCTGGCCCGCTCAGAGAGCAAGAACGTCACCACATCCGCGACCTCCTCGGGCGTACCGAGTCGGCCGAATGGGAAGTCCCGCTCGATAAACTCCGCGAAGCGTTTGGGATCCCGATCGCGCAAGGAGTCCCAGCCGCCACCGGGGAACAGGATCGAGCCTGGGCTGACGGCGTTCACCCGGATTCCCTCGGCAGCCAGCTCGCGCCCGAGTTCCAGGGCGAGGTAGATCTCAGCCGCCTTGGCTGCGCCGTACTGCGGGCGAGGCGCGGGTTTCCAGCCGGAGATCGAGGCGATAATCACCACTGCGCCACCGCCGGCCTCCTTCATATGCGGCACGCAGGCCCGGATCGCTCGCGCGACATGAATCACGTGGACATCGAACGCCTCCCGCCAATCATCCGGCGTTGACGTGACTAGCCTGCCTCCCAGGTACGGGCCCACGTTCGACACCAGCAGATCGACCCGACCGAACTTGGCGGCCGCTTCCTCGACGAAGTGCTCGATATCCCCTTCCCGCTTTACGTCCGCGACGACGCCACACGCAGTCACGCCCTGCCGCTGTACCTCCTGAACGACTCGGTTGAGGTCTTCGGTGTTGCGGGCACAGATCCCCACCGAGCAGCCTTCGCCCGCTAATCGCAGAGCGATCGTCCGGCCGATTCCCGGCTGCCCCCTGTGAGGAGCGCGGCCTTACCCCAATGGCGTTAAGTTAAGTGGGAGTTGGTAGCTGCCAGTATTTGATCATGTTGAGTGGGATCAGTCGGGCTGGTTCGCCTGGCGTGCGGGTCTTGTAGCGGCCGCCGGCTCGTTTGGTCTCGCGTTTGTAGCGGCGGTGTGGGCGTGGGGGGACGAGGTTGCGGGGGAGGGTGATCTCGAAGGTCAGCTCGGCGAGGAGCTCGTCAAGGTCTGGAGGGGGAAAACAGCCGGGGTCGCTAATGCGGCCCCGGATCGCGTCGCGGGTGGGAGTGAAGGAGATCCGGGCCGGATCGAGGCCGGTGGTGTCGGCGGCGTGGCTGATCAGGGTGCGAATGGCCTGGTAGCAGCAGAGCATCGCCTAGATCTCCTGGCGGATCAATGGTGGGGATTTGGAGCGCAGCATCACGGCGGCGCCACCCCGGATCGAGGTTTCCAGCTCCTCGAAGCAGGTCTCCAGCTGCCAGCGCCGCGCGTAGGCGGCTGCGGCCTGCTCCGCGGTGAGGACCTGTGGGTCGAGGATGTCGGTGACTAGGACGAAGGTGGTCGAAACCTCGCTGGTGTCCTCGGCGGCCACCGAGTACTCGATCACCCGGACGTCGATACCGGGAATGTCGGCGAGCTCAGCGCCCCTCCGGCGCATCCGCTGGGCGAGGGCGGGCTCCGCGATCCGGGAGCGGTAGGTGCCATCGCC